>NZ_JBITBX010000007.1:0-438715 GCF_044452725.1 Actinoplanes sp. NPDC051859
GCGACCACCACGGGCCGTCACCCCGGCTCTCACCGGCATCTAACCACGGGCACCTTCTCAAGTCCCGTAGAGAGGAGGGTCCACCAGTGACCACCACGGTCGCCGTCGCGGGAGTCCGCCGGTGGGTGCGCCGCACCCAGTCGGCACATCGCGAGCGCGGCGAAACGCTGGGCAACGTCTACTTCGCGGTGCTGTTCATCGCGGTCGTCGGCGGCATTCTGCACAAACAGGTCACCGCCGTCGTCTGGCCGAGCTCCGTGCAGGGTTCGGCGCTGGTCGGTGCCTCCCTCACGGCAGCACTGACGGGCACCGTCTATCTCCTGCTGCGCAAGATCGGCCCCCTCGGGCTCAGCCGACCGGCAGCATCCTGGCTGCTCACCGCCCCGGTCGGCCGACGCCGTCTGCTCCTGCCCCCGCTCCTGGCCGCCGCGGCCGGCGCGGCGGTAGCCGGCGCGCTGGGCGGCCTCGCCATCCTCGGGCACGCCACGGCCCGCCCTGTCCCGCAGACCGCGACGCTGCTGCCACTGCTCGGCGCCCTCACCGGCGTCGCGCTGCTGCTCGTGGCGCTCGCCGCGCAAACGGACCGCTGGTGGTCGAACCGATCCGACGACCTCGCCTACCTGCTGCTCGCCGCCGGCCTCGGCGGTCTGGTCGCCCACTCGGCCGGGGCCACGCCCGGCACGGTGCACCGCTGGCCCGCCCTGCCCGTCGTGGCCGGTGCCACCGTCGCCCTCGCGCTGGTCGTGACGACATTCCTGCTGGTTTCCGTACGCGGATTAGCCCGCGTCCCGAACCACCGAGTCCTGGACGCCTCCCGCACGGCCGGCACCCTCTGGGATTCCGCGTACGGAATGGAACCGTCCTTCGTCACCGAAATGGTCGAGCGCCGCTACTGGGCGCGCCGAAAGCTGACGTCCGCCCGCCTGTCGACCCGGCTTCCGGTGCTGGTCGCCCAAGATCTGCTGGTGCTGCGCCGGCGCCCCCGACGCGTGCTGTGGCTGGCTGCGGCCACCCCACTGCCGGCCCTGCTCGGCGGCGCCCCCGCCTGGGTTCTCGGAGTCGCCACGCTCGCCGCGGGCCTCCTCGCCGCCGGCGCCACCGCCGCCAGCCTGCGCACCGACGCGGGCAACCCGTGGATGCTGCGCATGCTCGGCCTCAGCTCGCGCACCGTGGTCCTCCACCGCCTCTGGGTGCCGGGCGTGCTGGCCGCCCTCTGGTACGCCGCCGCCCTCACCCTGCTGCACGCCCTGGGCCACCTGGCCGCCGGCCCATGGTGGGCGCTGGGCCTCGCCGTCGGCCCGATCGGCGCGGTGGCAGCGGTCCGCAAGGGACGCACCGGCTTCGTCGACAACTCCCTCACGCCGCTGGACACCCCGATGGGCTCAGTGGCGACCGGGCCGGTCCTCGCAGCAGTCGCCGGCCTGGACGTGCTGCTCCTCGGCCTACCCACCATCGTGCAGATCGCCCAGGGCGAGCCCCTGACCTGGACGGGCGTCCTGGTCCAGGCCGCTGTCGGCGTCTTCGGCGCCCGCGCCTACGTCAGCGGCACCACCACGAAGGACCGGGTCGAACTGAGCGGCTCGTAGCCGCGCACGGACTTCGGCGCGTCCGCGCAGGTGGCCCCGTGGACGTACACCGCTGGTGCGTAGTCGCGTTTCATGGTCGCCGCTCTGGAGGCTTCGGCGGGAGTCGGGAAGGGTCGACCATGAGTGCGCCGCCAACGGCAAGCCGGTCCCAGGTCTCGACCCAAATCTCACAGCGGGCCACGCCACAAAGCCGGCAGTTGCTCGCGCCCCACACCGAGCCGTGCTCGACCAACTTGTCCTGCAGACGGTCTACCTCGTCCTCACTCAACGGCGCACTCATCGACGTTCGCCCCAGTCCCGCTGGTCGAACGGCACGGTGCCGGCTCCACAGTGGGGACACCACCGGGCCTTGACCTTGAAGGCGAACAGCCCTATCAGGAAACCCATTAGCAGTGCCGCCGCGACAGCAAAGCCCATACCTCGGCCCCTTCCAGTTTTCCTGCGGCCGACGAGCCCGATACAGCTCACTCATCGATCAGTGGTGCACCGATCGCTCGAAGCGCAAGCCGTGCTTTCGTTCACACTGCTCCCGTTCTACTGAGAACGCAAGACTTGCGTTCGCCTGATCTACGCGCATCACCCCCGCTTCCGAGAAGCGTGCGCAAGTCCGGCAGACTTCAGAGACAGCGGAGCAAAGGAGTTGGAGTTGCCATCGCGTCGTCAGCCCCCGACTGTCCGGCTTCGCCGGTTGGCCAGCGAGCTTCGCAACCTCCGTCAGGCAGCAGGCCTTACGCGGGAAGATGCAGCCGAGCAGACAAACATCAACAGCGCCACCTTGTACCGCATCGAGACCGCCAAAGCTCGACCCCAGCGACGCACCCTGTTGACACTGCTCGATAAATACGAGGTAACCGACCCCGCACGCCGCGCCGCGCTGGTCGAGCTATCCAAGCAAGCCACTCAATTGGGATGGCTGCAGGCCTACGAGTCCGAGCTGCCGGAGGAGTACACCACCTACATCAGCTTCGAGTCCGAGGCCCGAAGTGTCCGCAACTACGAATCACTGTTCGTGCCCGGCTTGCTGCAGACCGATGGGTACACCCGCGCGGTCGTCACCGCCAGCTTGCCTTACGCCAGTGACAACGAAATTCAGCAAAGAGTTGAGACCCGCGTGCAGCGCCAAGCGTCGATCACGAAGGACGATCCGCTCAAGTTGTGGGTGATCGTTGATGAGGCGGTCTTGCACCGGACCGTTGGCGGGGCTGAATTGATGGACGGCCAGCTTCGGCACCTAGCCGAGACGACCAACCAACCACACATCACCTTCCAGGTGCTGCCGTACACAGTCGGTGCGCACCCAGGGATGCACGGCGCCTTCGCCGTCATGGACTTCCCCGACGCTGCAGACCCAGAGCTGGTGTACATCGAGAACATGGCTGGCGCCCTCTACCTGGAGAAAGAGGGAGACGTCCGACGGTACGCCGAGATGTTCGACCAACTCCGGGCAGCCGCGCTGAACGTGGCCGATTCCCGAAGGCTCCTGACGAGCTTGATCGACTTAGACTGACGGCAAGGAGGTGGGACAGTGAAAGCTTCAGGTTTGAGAAACGCTAATTGGCGCAAAAGCGCCCGGAGTGGCGCAAACGGCAACTGCGTGGAAGTCGCCCAGCTCACCGCAACCGTCGCCGTACGCGACAGCAAAAACCCTATGGGGCCAGTGCTGATGTTCGCACCCAGCCAGTGGGCGGCATTCATCGAGGGAGCCAAGGATGGGGAATTCACCCGAGGCTGACGAATCATCGACTTAAGGGCGCCCGATCTTTGGATGGGTGCCCTCTTTGTCGGACCGCAGAGAAACCGACGCTAATTTCTCGGCTGATGGGAACACTCAGAGTTCCGGTCAGAAGAGGGTGAGTTCGTTGCGGTCCATGCCGCGCAGCTTGTCGTAGTCGACGACGACGCAGCGGATGCCGCGGTCGGTAGCCAGCACGCGGGCCTGCGGCTTGATCTCCTGGGCCGCGAAGACGCCCTGCACAGGCGCGAGCAGGGGGTCGCGGTTCATCAGCTCCAGGTAGCGGGTGAGCTGTTCGACACCGTCGATCTCACCGCGGCGCTTGATTTCGACAGCTACCGCTTTGCCGGCGGCGTCGCGGCAGAGCAGGTCGACCGGGCCGATCGCTGTCATGTATTCGCGGCGGACCAGGGTCCAGCCTTCGCCGAAAGTTTCCGGGTGGGCGGCGAGGAGCTCCTGCAGGTGCGCCTCCACGCCGTCCTTGACCAGGCCGGGGTCGATGCCGAGGTCGTACGAGGTGTCCTGGAAGATCTCCTCGAGGGTGATCCGCAGCTCCTCGCCCGCTTTGTTGACCACTTTCCACACGCCGGGCGCCTCCTGCAGTTTGCAGGGTGGGCTCATCCAGTTCAGCGGCTTGTAGGCGCGGTCGTCGGCGTGGATGGACACCGACCCGTCGGCCTTCACCATGAGCAGGCGCACGGCGGGTGGCAGGTGGGCGGATAGGCGGCCGACATAGTCGACGGAGCATTTCGCGATGACCAGACGCACCGCAGAAGGGTAGCGTCCGGCCGCGTCGAGCGATGAACCGCACGCGGTGGGGCGAGCGTGGCGGTGTCATGCTGAGGTCGTGGTCGAGGTGCTCACCGGTGGCGGGCTGTCCGCATCCGCCGGGCTGAATGCGTACATTCCGTTGTTGACGTTGGGTGCTCTGGCGCGGTGGACGAGCGCTGTCGAGTTGCCGGCGGGGTGGCAGTGGCTGTCGGACGGTTGGGTGCTGCTCATCCTTGCGCTGCTGTTGGCGGTGGAGGTGGTCGCCGACAAGGTGCCGGTGGTGGACCACATCAACGATGTGGTGCAGACGGTGATCCGGCCTACCGCGGGTGGGCTGGCGTTCGGCGCGGGGTCGGCGTCCGAGACCGTCACCGTGTCCGATCCGGCCGCGTTCTTCGGCTCACATCAGTGGGTGCCGGTGGCCGCGGGGGTGCTGATCGCGCTTGCGGTGCACGGTCTCAAGGCCGCTTCCCGCCCGGTGGTCAACGCCACCACCGCCGGGGTCGGCGCTCCGGTGGTCAGTACGGCCGAGGACATCTCCAGTGTCGTCCTGTCGGTGCTGGCGATCCTGCTGCCAGCGCTGGTCTTGATCGCGCTGGTGGCGTTCGTTCTTTGCGCCATATGGGTGATCAGGCGACGGCGGCGGCGTAAGAGGGCACGCGTGCCGGTCGAGGCTGTCCGGCAGTAGCGCCGGTTTGGTTGACTGCCCCGGTGCCCGCTGTCGCCGTACCCGCCTTCGCTCTGACGTGGTGGCTGGGGTGTTACCTCGTGGCGCGGGACCCGTCCCGTGCGCTGTTGTGGCGTGCCGCCGGGGCGCTGGGGGCGTACGCGGTGGCCGTCGCGGTGTGGAGTGTGGCCCCCGGTTCCGTCGCGGCTGAGGTGTTGCTCTGCGTGCCGGCGTTGTGTTGGGCCGGGGTGGCGACCGCGTTGTTGCCGCCGGGCGTGCCGGAGCGGCGGCGGGCCGAGCTTGGCTGGGCGGCTGCTGTCCCCGTGTTCCTGGGTCTGGCCGTGGCACTGCCGGGCCTGGGCAAGCTGGTCGTCGTGGCGCCGCTGATCGGGGCGATGGTTCTGCTCCTGCTGCACCGGGGCCAGGTCCGTCCGCATCCGCTTCCGGCCGCCCTGGCCGCTACCGCGGTGCTGTACGCCGCGAGTCTCGGCGTACTGCTGGCTTCCGGTGATCTGGGGCCGGCGGAGCCGGTCCTCGTCGCCATCGGTCTCGATCTGGTGCTCTTCGGGTTTCTCGTGGCCGTTGCGGATGCGGTGGAGGCTGGGGAACGGCTGGCCCCCGACCTGCGCCGGTCGTTCGTCGCGGCCGCGGCGGCGGTGCTGCTCTGTGCCGGGCCGGCGACGTTGACGATGCTCGCCGCGCCGCGGACGGCTGCGGTGATCGTGCCGCAGTTTGTGCTGATCGCGGTGGTGTTGGGTGCGGCGGGGCTGCCGGGCCCGATGCGGACCGTGCTGGATCGGGTCGCCTTTCTGCACCAGGATCGGCTGCGTCGGGATCGGGCCGAGTTGTTGATGGCGGCTGAGGCGCTACCGCGGCGGCGGGAACGGCACCGGCTGATCGCTTTGGACGAGGACGAGTTCCGGCGGCTGACGCGGCGCGCGCTGGACGATATCGGCGACGTGGCCCGACTCCTGCGCAGCCCGTTGGTGGAACTGCCCACGGTGGAACGCCGGCTGCACACGCGCGGCGCGGGGGCGGCGGAGCAGTCGTTGGTGCGGGCGGTCGAGCTGCGGGCGGTGCTGGTGGAGCAGGTGCGGGAGCTGAAGCCTGCGGTGGGGTTCGACACCACCGCGCAGTGGCGGCATTACAACGCGTTGCATTTCTGCCGGGTGCTGGGGTTGCGGCCGTACGACCGTGATCCTCGGACGGACGGGTTGGACCGCGACGCCGTACGGGCCGTCGAGTGGTTCCGCGGGCAGGTGCCGCCGGAGTCGCTGGAGCAGTGGGTGAGAGAGGGCGCGGAGTTGGTCGCCGATCGGCTGTGGCGGGACCTGGTGGCTACCGATCCGCGCTGGCTCACCCGGGCGGTTTCCGGGGTGCGTGCGGTAGCCCTCGTGGACCGTTCGAATACGACACGCCGCCCATAAGGTCGGCAAACCCTGCATAATGGCTAAAATCCCCCCACGTGGATTCCGGGGGGTTGAGTGGGTAGCCACCGCAACGCGCTGGTCGCCGTCGTCCGGCAGGAGCTGGCCGAGGCACGCGGCACCGCACGTGCGGTGCTCGCCGCCGCCGAGTCGGCTCGCAATGATGCCCAGCGCCGGAAAAAGCTGATCCGGGACGCGTACTCGACGTGCCTCGCGCAGCTCGCCGAGGCGCGCGACCACGCCCGCCAGGACATCCTGCGCCGGACGCAGACCGAGGCGACCACGCTGACCCGCAACGTCGAGTCGCTGGCCGCCCTCACGGCGTCGGGCGCGGCCGGGACGTCGTGGCGGTACTGGACGCCCACCGAACCCGATCGGGTCGGTCGGCCCGGGATGCTGCGGATCGGGACGGTCGCGTACGAGGCGGGCGAGGAGCGCACCAAACTGCCCGCCCTGGTGCCGTTCCTGGACCACGCCCACGTCAATGTGCTTGGCGACGCGTCCGGCGTGGACGGCGTCATCGCCGGGCTGCTGCTGCGCGCCCTGGGCACCACCCGCCCCGGCGACATCCGGCTCAGCGTGTACGACCCCGAACAGCTCGGCGGCACACTGGCCGCGTTCGCGCCGCTGGGCAACGCCGGACTGCTGTCCTTCGTCAGCCCCGGCGGGGTCGGCGCGATGCTCGACGAGCTGGTCGAGCACATCTGCCGGGTCAACGAGACCGTGCTGGCCGGCGAGTACGTCTCCCTGGCCGACCTCACCGCCGCCACCACCGGCCCCCGCCCCGAGCCGTGG
This sequence comes from Actinoplanes sp. NPDC051859, assembly GCF_044452725.1. NCBI lineage: Bacteria > Bacillati > Actinomycetota > Actinomycetes > Micromonosporales > Micromonosporaceae > Actinoplanes > Actinoplanes sp. NPDC051859. Next base: position 6,979 of record NZ_JBITBX010000007.1, read on the forward strand.
CGGGTCGTGGTGCTGCTGTTCGACCCGGAACGGCCCGGCGACCTGAGCGACGCCCAACGCGCCCAGCTCGACCGCGTGGTGCGCACGGGCGTCGCTTGCGGCGTACACCTGGTGGTCCGGGGTCTGGAGCTGGCGCCGCATCCCACGGTGGAGCGCATCACCGTGCGCGGCGAAACGGCGGCCAGCGACACCACCGGCGGTCTGGAAGTCACGCTCGACGCACCGCCCGTGGCCGAACGGATCGCTGGCTTCTGCCGGACCACCGCGGAGCGACTGCGCGAGGGACCGCCGCCGGCGAGCTTCGCCGACCTGACGCCCGACAAGATCTGGACCGAATCGTCCGCGCCCGGGCTGGTCGCCCCGATCGGCGACAGCACCGACGGGTCGCTGATCTCCGTGCCGCTCGGCGACGACCCGCCGCACGCCCTGATCGGCGGGCCGTCCGGCTCCGGCAAGACCAACCTGATCTACGCGTGGATCGGGTCGCTCGCCGCCCGCTACGGCCCCGACGAACTGGCCCTCTACCTGCTCGACTTCAAGGAAGGCGTGTCGTTCGCCCGGTTCACGCCCTCCCCGCGCGACCCCAGCTGGCTGCCGCAGGTCCGGCTCGCGGGCATCAACGTCAACGGCGACCGCGAGTTCGGCCTGGCGATGCTGCGCCATCTCAGCGAGGAGTTGCGGCTGCGGGCCCAGGCCGCGAAACGGTACGAGGCCACGAAACTCGCCGAACTGCGCGCCGAGGACCCGGGCGGGCAGTGGCCGCGCATCGTCGCGGTCATCGACGAGTTCCAGGTGCTGCTCGCCGGCCGCGACGCGCTCGCCGAGGAAGCCGTGACGCTGCTGGAGGACCTGGCTCGGCGCGGCCGCTCCCAGGGCATCCACCTGGTGCTCGCCAGTCAGGACGTGTCCGGGATCGAGGCGCTGTGGGGTCGTTCCGGCCTGATCGGACAGTTCACGCTGCGGATCGCGCTGCCCAAGGCGCGGCGCATCCTGGCTGACGCCAACCTGGCCGCCGCGGTCATCCCCCGCTTCCACGCGGTCGTCAACGCCGACTCCGGCGTGGCCGGCGCCAACCACGTCGTCCGCCTGCCGGACGCCAGCGACCGGGCCGTGTGGCGGCCCCTGCAACGCAAGCTCTGGCAAGAACGGCCCGAGACGTGTACGCCGCCGCGCCTGTTCGACGGTGACGCCGTGCCGCGGCTGCCGGAGGCGTACCGGCCCGCGGGGCGGGTGCCGGACAGCAGCGCCGACGTCGGCTCGTCGCCCGGTGCGGTGCTCGGCGAGCGGATCGACGTGGCCGCCCGACCCGCCCGGCTGCGGCTGGGGCGGATGCCAGGGCGCAACCTGGCGGTGCTGGGCACCCGTACGGACGAGGCTTGTGACGTGCTCGCGGCGGCCGCGCTGTCACTCGCGGCGCAGGGGCCGGCGCGATTCAGCGTCGCCTGCCTGGACCCGGGCGCCGAGCGGGCCGCGGCCCGGCTCATCGCGGAACTACCGCAGGCCGACTGGTACGGCCCCGGCGACCTCGACGAGCTGTTCGCCGGCACCGCCCCGGACGGCATCCCGCATTACGTGCTCGGGTACGCGTTCGACGCGGCCGGGCCGGCGTACCGGGAGCGGCTGCGTGGCCTGCTCACCGACGGCCCGGAGGAGCGGGTGCACGTGCTCGGCTGGTGGCGTTCGGTGCCCCGACTGCGTGACGACCTGGGCGGCATCGGCGCCCGACTGGACACCATCGGCGCCTGGGTGGCCCTGGATGTGCAGGGCGCGGAGCTCAGCCCGCTGTCACCGCAGCCCGGCGGTCCACTCTGGTACCCGCGCAAGCGCCGGGCCCTGTTCTTCGACCGCTCGGTGCACCGTCATCCGGAAGTGATCATCCCGTACGAGGTGAACAGTGACCACACGTGACCGCGACTACCAGCTGATGATGAGCGCGCTCGCCGACGTTGCCCGGCGGCGGGACTCGGAGCTGGAGAACGCCGAGCAGGCCTATCAGTCGAGCGCGGCGCAGGCCGCCGGCGAGCTGGCCCGGGCCGAGGGCGACGCGGCCGCCGCCGATCGCTGGGCCGGCGCTGCCGCCGCTCAGGTGCTCGATGTGGACCGTGAGGCCGGGCGGTTGTGGGACCAGCTGCGCCGGGCGCCCGGCATGCGGGTGCGTGCGTTGGGCGAGGTGCCGGACCCCGCCGCGGTCGAGGCGCTGCCCCGCGTCGCGTTGGAACAGTCGCCCGGCTCCACGGCCATGGCGCCCGTGCCGCGGCAGTCGGCCCGGACGCTGTTGGAACGGGCTGCGGGGCGCATCGACCTCACCGTACGCCCGCCCGCGCGCCGGTCCCTGCCGCGGTGGATGCTGCCACTGTTGCCGCTGCTGGGTGCGCTGGCCGCGGCGCTGACCGGGCTGGTGGCGGCCGGGCTGGTGACGGTGGGCAGCTCGACGATGCCGGGCGGGGCGGTGATTCGGGGACTCGGCTGGCTGGCGTTCCTGGTGGCGCCATCCGCGGGGGTGCCCATCGGGGCGTTGATCGCGCACCGGCGGCTGCGAGCCCGGCTCGACATCGGCGGCATCGGGCTGACCCTGCTCGGCGGCATGATCGCGGCCACGCTGCTGTCGGTGACGTTCGCGTCGACCCGCTGACGTGCATCAGGCCCGGCGGTCGTCGACCGCCGGGCCTGAGCGTCGTGCGTCAGTACGTGTAGAAGCCCTTGCCGGTCTTGCGGCCGAGGTCGCCCGCGGTGACCATGCGCTGCAGCAGCTCCGGCGGGAAGAACTTCGGGTCGCCGGTGTCGCGGTAGATGTTGCCCGCGGCGTTGAGCATGACGTCGAGGCCGGTCATGTCCAGGGTGGCGAGCGGGCCCATGGTGTGACCGAAGCCCAGCTTCATCACGGTGTCCAGGTCGGCGGCGGAGACCACGCCGGACTCGACCAGGCTGATCGCCTCGACGAGCAGCGCGGAGAAGAGCCGGTTGGAAACGAAGCCGGCGACGTCCCGGTTGACCTCGACGCAGGTCTTGCCCAGCTCCTCGGCGAAGTTGCGGGCCGCGGCCAGCGTCTCGTCCGAGGTCTGGTAGCCGCGGACCAGCTCGACGAGCTTCATCATCGGCACCGGCGAGAAGAAGTGGATGCCGACGACCGACTCCGGCCGCGAGGTGACCGCGGCGATCTGGGTGATCGGGATGGCGGAGGTGTTGGTGCCGAGCACCGCGCCGGGCTTGCAGATCTTGTCCAGCACCCGGAAGACGTCGTGCTTGGCCTCGAGCTTTTCGTAGATCGCCTCGACCACGACGTCGGCGTCGGCGGCCGCTTCCAGCTCGGTCGTGGTGCTGATCCGACCGATGGTCGCGTCCGCGTCCTCCTGCGTGATCTTGCCCTTGGCGGCGAATCGACCGAGCGAGTCCTTGATCGCCGAGACGCCGCGCTGCAGGGAGGCCTCGTCCAGGTCACGCATGGTGACCTGCCATCCCGCCTGCGCCGCCACCTGGGCGATACCGGAACCCATCAGACCGGAGCCGATGACCGCGAGCCGACCCGCCATGTGTGCCTCTCCTTCTGTGTGTCTCACTCATCGTCGAGCGTGCCCCCAGACTAGCGGCATCCCTTAACGAAGGCTCAGGGCTCTCTATCGGGTCAAATCACCAGAAAACCGGTTCCAGCTTTGCCAGACTGTGCGCATGCCACCAAGCGACGGCTGGTACCTCCTCGGGCCCTTCATCGCCGTCGCCCTCGTCGGATTCCTCGGCGCGATCTTCTGGCGGATGGGGTTGCAATGGACCCGCGCCGTGGATGACCCGCTCCGCGAGCTCTACGACGGGCTCGCCATCTTCGACCACGGCGACGACTACGGCCTGCTCTGCCCCGCGGCGGCGACCCGCGACCCCGTGATAGCCGAAGAGATTCGCGCCCTGCTGAGAGCGGCCGGCATCCGGTCGACCTCAGCCACCCGCCCCGACGGCCGGCTCATCGTGCTGGTCTTTCCCGAGGCGGTCGAGGAAGCCCGGCGCCTGGTCGGTGGCTCCCCCGCCGTCTGACACCTCAGAAGTCGAAGGTGGGCTCGGTGACCACAGCCCGCTCCACCTCGACACCGAGCTTCGCCAGGTCCGCCACGAAATCCGGGTAGCCCCGATCGATGTGGTGCACCTCACCGACCTCGGTGACCCCGTCAGCGCACAGACCCGCGATCACCAGACCCGCACCGGCCCGGATATCGGTCGCCCGCACCGGCGCCCCGGAAAGCCGCTCCCGGCCGTTCGTCACCGCATGATGACCATCGGTACGGATGTCCGCCCCGAGCCGCACCATCTCGTTCACGAACATGAACCGCCCGTCGAAGATGTTCTCCGTGATCATCGACGAGCCGGCACTCACCGCCGCCAGCCCCAGCGCCATCGGCAGCAGGTCGGTGGCAAATCCCGGGTAGGGCAACGTGACGATGTCGACGGCGCGGGGGCGGTCGTCCATGCGTACCCGGAAAAGGTTGTCGCCCGGCTCGACCACCGCGCCCGCCGACACCAGTTTGTCCAGCGCGACGTGCAGGTATTCCGGTCGAACGCCGTGCACGGTCACGTCACCGCGGGTCATCGCGGTCGCGAACGCCCAGGTGCCGCCCACGATCCGGTCGCCGATGGTGGCGTGCCGCACCGGCCGCAGCGAGTCCACGCCCTCGATCGTCAGCGTCGACGTTCCGGCGCCCTCGATCCGGGCGCCCATCGACACCAACATCTCGCAGATGTCGACGATCTCCGGCTCCCGGGCCGCATTGTCGATCTCGGTGACACCCTTGGCGAGCACCGCGGCCATCAGGATGTTCTCGGTGGCACCGACGCTCGGGAAGTCCAGCCAGATCTTCGCGCCCCGCAGTCCGGCCGGCGCCGACGCGATGACGTACCCGTGCTCGCCGGAAATCTCCGCGCCCAGCCGCGACAGGCCGGACACGTGCATGTCCAGGCCACGCGAACCGATCATGTCGCCGCCCGGCAACGCCACCCGGACGTAACCGCGCCGCGCGAGCAGCGGCCCGAGGACACAAATCGAGGCCCGCAGCCGCCGGACCAGGTCGTAGTCCGCCTCCGCACCCGGCTCCCCCGGCACGTCGATCAGCGCCTCACCGCCGTCGAAAGCCACCCCGCAGCCCAGCCGGCGCAACACCTCGCCCATGATCGCAACGTCGGTGATCCGCGGAACGTTCGCCACGACGGTCCGGCCCTCGGCGAGCAACGCAACCGCCATCAGCTTCAGCGCAGAATTCTTCGCGCCGACCACCGTGACGTCGCCCGACAGACGCGCGCCGCCCTTGACCCTGATGACATCCACGCGGGCCATCGTATGGGGCGCAGCCCGGCCAACTCCGTAGGGTGGGGCGCATGGCCGTGCATCTCACCCGCATTTACACCCGCACCGGCGACGCCGGATCCACCCGCCTCGGCAACAACGAGGTGGCTGCCAAGACCGACCCGCGGATCGTCGCGTACGCCGACGTCGACGAGTGCAACGCCGCCCTGGGCGTGGCGCTCGCCCTCGGCGCCCTGCCGCCGGACGTCCGCAGCGTGCTGACCGCCGTGCAGAACGACCTCTTCGACGTGGGCGCCGACCTGTGCAACCCGCTGAGCGACGACCCGCCGTACCCGCCGCTGCGGGTCAAAGAGTCGTACGTGACCCGCCTCGAAGGCTGGTGCGACGAATACAACGAGCAGCTGCCGGCGCTCGACTCCTTCGTCCTGCCCGGTGGCACAGCCGGCGCGGCGCTGCTGCACGTGGCCCGTACGGTGGCGCGGCGCGCGGAACGTGCGGCGTGGACCCTGGTCGAAGCCGATCCGGAGCGCACCGGACCACTGCCGGCGAAGTACCTGAACCGCCTGTCGGACCTGCTGTTCATCCTGGCCCGTACGGCCAACGGCCCCGGCGGCGACGTCAAGTGGGTCCCCGGCGGCACCGCCTCCTGAGCTTTGCCACGCCTGCCGCTCGAGCGTGGTGTTACGCCGGGCGGCTGGGCGTGCGCTGGTTCGCCATCAAACGACGGAGTGGGCCTACTCCGCGGGGCGAGGGGTGCTGGCTGGGCGAGGTGCCACGCTGCCCGGCTGACCGGGCGGGCCTGCTTCGAGCCAGGACAGGAAACCGGTGACGGTCGATCCGGCCATGGCGATCTCGAGGTCGATGCCGGCCTGGCGGCACACCAGGACGACCCAGCGGTCCCCCATGGTCATCCGCTCGGGCCCTTCGGGCGACCGGCGGCTGTGCACCGTCATGGCCCGGCGGTTGAGGACGCGCTTAGGGCGAAAGGCCAGGCTGAAGAAGCGGTGAAACCGGAGCTCGTCACCGACGAACTGGCCGACCCCCGACGACCAGCCTCGACCCGGGACCATCGTGCTGACCCGGACCTGGAGGCGAATGGTGCCGCCGCCGCCCATGATGAGGCGGCGGCGGATGAAGACTGCGGAGAGGAGGACGAGCAGCGCGGCGACGCAGATTCCGACGGTCAACAGAACCCGCATCGCAAGTGATCAGTGCGCGTCGGGGGTGGCGGCGGTCGCGCTCTCGGCGAGGACTGTCACGCCGTCCGCGTCGACGGAGAGGAAGCCACCGGCAACGTCGTAGGTGAGCTGCTCACCGCCCGCGAGCTTGACCCGCACCTGGGACGGCTCCTTGAGCAGGCCGAGGAGCGGCGAGTGGCCGGGCAGAACGCCGAGCTCACCCTCGGTGGTCCGCGCGACGACCATCTCGGCGTCGCCGGACCAGACCTTCTCCTCGACGGCGACGACCTGGACGTGCAGCTGCTTGGCCACGCTGTCTCCTTGTAAGCCTGCGGAATCTTGCGATTCCTCTGGTGGTGAAGTCTAAACAACCGGGTGACACACCGATGCCCGGGGTGGCAACCGCCACTCCAGCGGGCACTACTGCTTCTGCAGGTATTTCGGGTTGTCCACGAGGAAGGACGAGACCGAGTCGGTCTGCAGCGCGGCGAAGAAGTCCTTCGCCGACGGCTCCAGCTGCTCGCCGAGGTACGCGCCGTTCTCGATCAGCCCGCCACCCGGAAGCTTGATCAGCGTCATGTCCTGGGTGCGGAGGTTACGCAGCGCCAGGCCCCAGTCGATCACGTTGTGCCCGTTGCCGTCGAAGATCAGCGCGTCGCCCGCGGCGCGCAGCACCTGGTCGAGCTTGATGGGGTTGGTGACGACGTCCTTGCTGAGCGCCTGGTCCGCCATGGCCCGGATGAACTGCTGCTGGTGCCGCTGGCGGTCGTAGTCGCCGTTGGGCAGGCCGTAGCGCTGGCGGACGTAGTCGAGCGCCTGCCATGCCTCCAGGTGGTAGGTGCCCTTCTTGTACTCCGCCTGCGGACCGATGTACGGGTGCTCGCACTGGTGCGACTCGCACCCGGCCATCCGGTCCCGGGGCTTGCCGTTGGGCTGCAGGTGCTCCGACTTCACGTTCTGGTCGATCTTCATCGTGACGCCGCCCATGGCCTCGACGATGTCCTTGAAGCCGTGGAAGTTGATGATCGCCCCGGCGTCGAATTCCTTGATGCCGGTGAGCTTGCCGACCGTCTTGGCGAGCAGATCGAAGCCCTGCGCCGCGTCGTGCTTGCCGTTGCCGAGCTTGCTGCCGTGCGACATCGCGGAGTTGATTTTCTCGGTGCTGCCCAGGAACTCGGCCTTGGGGAACGCCGGAATCTCCACCCGCAGGTCGCGGGGGATGGAGAAGAGGTACGCCCGGTCCAGGTCCTTGGTGATGTGCGCGACGATGATCGAGTCGGACAGCGGCGGCGTGCTCTCGTCGCGCGGGTCGATGCCGACGAGCAGGATGTTCAGCGGGCCCTTGATGTCACTGACCGGCTCTTTCTTCCCATTCTCGGGGGAGTTGCCGAAGAGGTCCTTCGTCTCCACCGCGCCGGCGTAGCGGGCCACGACGGCCTGACTGGTGATGAGCGCACCGCCGCTGAGGACCATGAGCGTGCAGCCGAAGATCGCGCACAGTCGCGCCCACAACGGTGACCGCCGTTTGACCTTGGGCGCGCCGCCCACGGCTTTACTCTTCAGCGCCACTTGCTCCCCAACCGCCGTCGATGGTTCTCTCCGCGATCACGCAGGTCATGCTCGCAGTGCCGCCCCGCCGGCCCGCAAAAGGATATCCGAACAAACCAAGAAAACTTCGGGTCCTGCGGTCCAGGCCACTGCGGAAATAAACGGACATAACGGTCGTCAGGAAACGCATCGGGCCGCCCCGACCTCAGTCGGAGCGGCCCCATGTCGACAAACCGGGCGTAATTAGCCCTTCATCAGCTCGTGCGCGTTCTTCTCGAGGTCCTCGAGACCACCGCACATGAAGAAGGCCTGCTCGGGGTAGTTGTCGTACTCACCCTCACAGATCTTCTTGAACGCCTCGATGGTCTCCTTCAGCGGGACCGTCGAGCCGGGAACGCCGGTGAACTGCTCGGCGGCGTACGTGTTCTGCGAGAGGAAGCGCTCGATGCGGCGAGCCCGCTGCACCGTGACCTTGTCCTCCTCGGAGAGCTCGTCCATACCGAGGATGGCGATGATGTCCTGCAGGTCCTTGTACTTCTGCAGGATCCGCTGCACCTCGCGGGCGACCGCGTAGTGCTCGGCACCGACGAACTCGGGCGCCAGGATCCGCGAGCTGGAGGCCAGCGGGTCCACGGCGGGGTAGATGCCCTTGTCGGAGATCGACCGCTCGAGGTTGGTCGTCGCGTCCAGGTGGGCGAACGTGGTGGCCGGCGCCGGGTCGGTGTAGTCGTCGGCGGGCACGTAGATCGCCTGGAGCGAGGTGATCGCCTTGCCCCGGACCGAGGTGATGCGCTCCTGGAGCTCACCCATCTCGTCCGCGAGGGTCGGCTGGTAACCCACGGCGGACGGCATCCGGCCGAGCAGCGTGGACACCTCGGAACCGGCCTGGGTGAACCGGAAGATGTTGTCGATGAAGAGCAGCACCTCCTGGTTCTGGACGTCCCGGAAGTACTCCGCCATGGTCAGGGCGGTCAGGGCGACCCGCAGGCGGGTGCCCGGCGGTTCGTCCATCTGGCCGAAGACCAGCGCGGTCTTGTCGAGCACGCCACCCTCGTCCATTTCCAGGATGAGGTCGTTGCCCTCACGGGTGCGCTCGCCGACACCGGCGAACACCGACGTACCACCGAAGTTCCGGGCAACGCGGATGATCATCTCCTGGATGAGCACCGTCTTGCCCACGCCCGCGCCGCCGAACAGGCCGATCTTGCCACCGCGCACGTACGGCGCGAGCAGGTCGAGCACCTTGATGCCGGTCTCCAGCATCTCGGTCTTCGGCTCGAGGTCCGCGAACGCCGGGGGCTTGCGGTGGATCGGCCAGCGCTCGGTGATGTTCAGCGTGGACGGGTCCACGTTGAGCACCTCGCCGAGGGCGTTGAACACGTGGCCCTTGGTGATGTCACCGACTGGCACCGAGATCGGCGCGCCGGTGTCGCGCACCTCGGCGCCGCGGACCAGACCGTCGGTCGGCTGCATCGAGATCGCGCGGATCATGTTGTCGCCCAGGTGCTGGGCGATCTCCAGGGTCAGCGTCTTGGTGCCCTCGGACAGGGTCACATCGACGTGCAGCGCGTTGAAGATCGCGGGCATCGCGTCCCGCGGGAACTCCGCGTCGACGACCGGGCCGATGACCCGGACGACGCGGCCGACACCGGTCTCCGTCTTGGTGGGCTCAGCTACAGCAGTCATCACACATCACTTCCCGCTGCGGACAGCGCCTCGACGCCGCCGACGATTTCACTGATTTCCTGGGTGATCGCGGCCTGACGCGCGGAGTTCATCTCCCGCGTGTACCGCTTGAGCAGATCGTCCGCGTTGTCCGACGCGCTCTTCATCGCCCGGCGCCGCGACGCCGACTCGCTCGCCGCCGAGTCCAGCAACGCCGCGTAGATCCGCGTGTTGAGGTACTTCGGCAGCAGCGCGTCCAGCAGCTCCTCGGCCTCCGGCTCGAACTCGTACGCCGGCCGCAGCCCGGGCTCCCGCTCCTTCTCCTCGACCTGCATCGGCGCCAGGAAGCGCGCCTCTGCCGTCTGGGTCATGAGCGAGTGGAACTGCGTGCTGACGATGTGCAGCTCGTCCACACCCTGGATGCCGTCCGGGCCGAAGCTCTCGTCCGTGTCGTCCGCGCCGGCGACGAACGCCTCCAGCAGGGACTCACCGATCCGCCGAGCGTCCTCGAAGGACGGCCGCTCGGAGAAGCCGGTCCAGCTCGTCTCGACCGGCCGGTTGCGGAACTTGTAGTACCCGAGGCCCTTACGGCCGACGATGTACAGCGCCACGTCCTTGCCGTCCTCGCGCAGCCGGGACATCAGCTGCTCGGCGGTGCGGATGGCGTTGGCGTTGTAGGCGCCGGCCAGGCCCCGGTCGCTGGTGATCAGCAGGACGCCCGCGCGCCGCACCCGCTCACGCGGCTGCAGCAGCGGGTTGTCCACCGACGCGTTGGAGGCCAGCGCCGTGAGGACCCGCGTGATCGCTTCCGCGTACGGCTTGGAAGCGGCAACCCGCTCCTGAGCCTTGGCGATGCGACTGGTGGCGACCAGCTCCTGCGCCTTGGCGATCTTCTTGGTCGACCGGACGGTGCGGATGCGCCGCCGGAGGGCCTGTACCTGACCGGCCATGGCTTACTTCTCGTCCGAGGAGGACCGGACCTCGCGAGTGACGGTCTCCCGGCTCTCGCTGCCCGCCGCGAGCGGCGTCGCCGGCGCGTCGTTCGGGCCGCCGGTGGCCGCGTTCTCCTTGAAGAGCGGCTTGAATTCCTTGACCGCCTTCTCGAAGACCTCGACCTGCTCGTCGGACAGCTGGCCGCTGCTCTCGATGGCGGTGACGGTCTCGCTGCGGTGCCGCTTGACCCAGTCCAGGAACTCGGACTCGAAACGGCGCACGTCGCCGACCGGAATGTCGTCGAGCTGGCCGGTGGTGCCGGCCCAGATGACGACGATCTGCTCGGCCACGGACAGCGGCGAGTACTGCGGCTGCTTGAGCAGCTCGACCAGGCGGACGCCCTTCTCGAGCTGGGCCCGCGACGCCTTGTCCAGGTCGGAGGCGAAGGCCGAGAAGGCCTCCAGCTCACGGAACTGGGCCAGGTCGAGGCGCAGGCGGCCGGAGACCCGGCGCATGCCCTTCACCTGGGCCGAGCCGCCGACCCGCGACACCGAGGTGCCGACGTTGATGGCCGGGCGCACACCCGAGGCGAACAGGTCCGACTCGAGGAAGATCTGGCCGTCGGTGATCGAGATGACGTTGGTGGGGATGTAGGCCGAGATGTCGTTGGCCTTCGTCTCGATGATCGGCAGGCCGGTCATCGAGCCGCCACCCAGCTCGTTGGAGAGCTTCGCGCAGCGCTCCAGCAGGCGGGAGTGCAAGTAGAAGACGTCACCCGGGTACGCCTCACGGCCCGGCGGGCGACGCAGCAGCAGCGACACCGCGCGGTAGGCCTCGGCCTGCTTCGTCAGGTCGTCGAAGACGATCAGGACGTGCTTGCCGGCATACATCCAGTGCTGTCCGATGGACGAGCCGGTGTACGGCGCGATGTACTTGAAGCCGGCCGGGTCGGACGCCGGGGAGGCCACGATGGTCGTGTACTCCAGCGCGCCCTGCGCCTCCAGGGTGCCCCGGATGCTGGCGATCGTCGACGCCTTCTGGCCGATGGCGACGTAGATGCAGCGAACCTGCTTGTCCGGGTCGCCCGACTCCCAGTTAGCGCGCTGGTTGATGATCGTGTCGAGCGCGACCGTGGTCTTACCGGTCTTGCGGTCGCCGATGATCAGCTGGCGCTGGCCGCGGCCGATCGGCGTCATGGCGTCGATCGCCTTGATGCCGGTCTGCAGCGGCTGCTTCACCGGCTGCCGCGCCATGACGTTCGGCGCCTGCAGCTCCAGCTCGCGGAAGCCCTCGTTGGCGATCTCGCCCCGGTCGTCGATCGGGTTGCCCAGCGCGTCGACCACGCGGCCGAGGAAGGCGTCACCGACCGGCACGGAGAGCACGCGGCCGGTCCGCTTGACCTGCTGCCCCTCTTCGATGCCGGCGAAGTCACCCAGGACCACGGCGCCGATCTCGCGGACGTCGAGGTTCAGGGCGACACCGAGGGTGCCGTCCTGGAACTCGAGCAGTTCGTTCGCCATCGTCGAGGGCAGACCCTCGACGTGCGCGATACCGTCGCCCGCATCGGAGACGATGCCGACCTCCTCACGGGAGACCTCGGGCGTGTAGGACGAGACGTAGCGCTCTAGCGCCCCCCGGATCTCGTCCGAGGAGATGGTCAGCTCGGCCATCCTCTGCCTTCTCTAGTCGGCTCGGGGCGTCGCCGCGCCCGAGGGCTTTCGGTAGCGTCGCCGCCGCCGAGGGGAAGTAACTATTTAGCGAACGCCTGCCGGGCTTCGTTGAGTCGCCGCAGGATCGTGCCGTCGTAGAGGTCGGACCCGACCCGCACGCTGATGCCGCCGATGATGCTCGGGTCGACCACGACCCGCAGCGACACCTGCCGGCCGTAGATGTCGGACAACTTGGTGGCGAGCCGCTGCTCGTCGGCGTCGTCCAGCACCTTGGCCGCCGTCACGTACGCGACCTCACGGTCCCGCTTGGCGGCGGTCAGCTCGACCAGCTTGGTCAGCGAGGTCTCGAAGCCGCGGCCACCGAGACCGTCCAGCGCGATCCGCACGAGCTGGGCGGTGGCTGCCTGGGACTTGCCCTTCAGCAGGTCCTCGGCCAGCTTAGCCCGCCGGTCAGCCGGGGCAGACGCGTCGCTCAGGGTGACCGCGAGCTGCGGGCTTCCCGAGACGACGTGCCCGAAGCGGAACAGCTCGTCCTCGACCTCGGACAGCGTGCCGGCCTTCTCGGCCGACGCGAGCACGGTGTCGACGCCGAGACGCTCAGTGGCGTCGAGCAACTCGTTCGGCGCCGACCAACGGCCGGACGCCAGCGTCGCCAGCGCGTCGACCGTCGTCTCGCTGAGCTTGCCGACCAGCAGGGAGCGGAACAGCTCCCCCCGCTCGGCACCCTTGCGGGACGGGTCGGTCAAAGCCCGCCGCAGCCGCGGTTCCCCGCGCAGCAACCGCGCCACCGACAGGATCTCGTCGGCGATCGTGGCGAGCTGCGCGGCGGACGCCGACTGCGAACCCGCGGTCAGCTTCTCCGCGGCGGCGGCGTACGACTCCCGGTTGACGGTCGCCATCAGCGTCCGCCCGTCCCGGCACCGAGCTCGGTGATGAACCGGTCGACGGTGCCCCGGGTGCGCGCCTCGTCGGCGAGCGACTCACCGACGATCTTGCTGGCCAGGTCCACCGCGAGCGTGCCGACCTCGGAGCGCAGGTCCCGCACGATGCTCTCGCGCTGGGCGGCGAGCTGCTCACGACCGGCGGCGATGATGCGGTCGGATTCTTCCCGAGCCTTGGCCAGGACGTCCTGACGGATGCCCTCGGCGTCGGCACGAGCCTCGTCACGAATCCGCGCCGCCTCGGTACGAGCCTCGGCGAGTTGCGTCTTGTACTGCTCGAGCAGCCCGTTCGCCTCAGCCTGAGCGGCCTCGGCGCGCTTGATGCCGCCCTCGATCGCGTCAACCCGAGCCGCGAACGTCTTCTCCATCTGCGGGAAGACGAACTTCATCAGCACGAAGCAGAGCACCGCGAAAGCCACGGACCCGACCACGATCTCCTGCCACACAGGAATGATCGGGTTGTGCGGCTTCGCACCCTCTTCGGCCGCGGCCAAGATAGTGGTGATCATGACACCTCCCAACAAGGCCGGAAATTAGGCGAGCTGGCCCTGCCAGATGAAGCCGAACGCGATGCCGAGCAGCGCCAGCGCCTCGATAACGGCGAAGCCGATCCAGACGTACGGCAGGGTCAGACGGGAAGACTCCGGCTGACGCGCGGTCGACTGGATGTAGGCCGAGAAGACCAGGCCGACACCGATGCCGGGGCCGATGGCCGCAAGGCCGTAGCCGATGGCGGCGGTGCTGCCCTCAACGGCGGCAAGAATGTCAACACCCATTACTAATTCCTCCTGGTATCTCGCGTGGCATTCACGCGGGACGACAAACGGGTTGGAACTCCAACAGCTTTCAGTGCTCGTCGGCGAGCGCGCCCTGGACGTAGCTCGCGGTCAGCACGGTGAAAACGTAGGCCTGGAGGCAGATGACCAAGAACTCGAGCATGGTCAGCGCCACGGTGAGCAGCCAGGACAGCACCGAGACCGGAGCCAGCCAGGCATTCGCGTTGATCATTGCGAAGCCGCCGAGCGTGAACACCAGCAGCAGCATGTGGCCGGCGAACATGTTGGCGAAAAGTCGGACCGCCAGCGAGAACGGGCGGACCAGGAAGTTCGAGAAGAACTCGATCGGAATCAGCAACGGCAGGATGAACCACGGCGCCGGCGGGATCAGCGCGTGCTTGAAGTACTTCAAGCCGCCGTGGTGACGCATGCCGACGTAGATGAACATGACGTAGCTGATGACCGCGAGGATCGCCGGGAACGCGATGTGCGAGCTCGGCGAGATCTGAATCAGCGGCACGATGCCGAACAGGTTCATCATCAGGATGAAGCAGAACAGCGTCGTCAGGTACGGCGCGAAGGCCACACCCTTCGGCCCGATCATCTCGATCGCGATGTTGTTCCGCACGAAGCCGTAGGCGCTTTCCGCCATCCACTGCTTCTTGGTGGGAACGAGCTTCGGCTTCCGGTTGGACACCAGGAAGAACACGATGATGAGCGCGACGGCAACCCAGACCAGGAGAGTGATCTTGGTGAACCAGGGGGACGTGCCGCCCCACGGGTAGAGGCTGGGCAGGTAGAAGTCCTCGACACTGGGCGGGAACTCCGCTGCGAGGACCGTCGACTGACCGATCACCGTAGCCCTTCCTGTCAGGCGCCGAGGCGGCGCACGATGAGGTAGACACCACCACCGATACCGACGACCGCGCCGATTCCGGCGAAGATGCCTTTGGTACCGACCCAGTGGTCGACCAGCCAGCCGATCCCACCCCAGACCAACATGCCCGCGAAGAGATAGGTGACTGCCGTCATGCCCATGCCCGTGTCGGGCGGGGTTTCCGGGCTGTCACCGGGGGATTCGTTGGGGGGTTTCTGACCGGCCATGACGGCATGAAGATATCAGTCAGGAACGCGAAGCTAAGCGGGACCCCCCGCACAACCGCAGTTGTCCAGGCGTCGGAGGTCTCGCAACTAGCCAGGAACGGTACTCCCCCTCCGCGAGAACCGGACACCCTTGCCGCCCTCCCGTCACCGATTCGTGGATCAAAACCCACGAAAGGCATGCTGACGAGGCACGACTCCGGTGCTCTAGATCACTTTCGGCGGGCCAGTCCGGCGACCCACCAAATCTGTACGGCCGTCCAGCCCATCACTCCGGCGACGACGCCCCAACCGAGCGCGGAGCGACCCGTCCACTCCGAGGAGACCACAAATGCCAGGATCACGCCGAACAATGAATACTTCACCACGTATGTGATGATTCCCAGCGGCATGATCAGCGCGGGTCGGACGGTGTCCGCCCAGGCCAGCACGAGCGTCGACATCGTGTAGCTGATCGTCACGATCATGACTCCGGCCGCCGCGCCGACCGCCGCAGGCGCTCCCTCGGCGAAGAAGCCCACCGAGGCCGCGCACATCATCAGCGCGAACGAGAACGCCGTGAGAAACGGCAGATGCGCGGTCTTCCACCGTGGATCAGCGGGCAGCGGCGGGAGATCCGGCAGCGGTTCCCGGTCCTCTTCGTCTTCCTCCACGACCAGGTGGTCCCAGTCACCACGCTGCTCGGGAACGACGTCCTCACGCTCGGCGGCACGCTTCGGCTCCGTCATGCCGGCACGCTCTCTTTCGCGTACGCGGGAAAGCGCTGGACCAACGCACCCACCTCGTCAGCGACCTCGCGCAGCGCGCCCGTTCCCCCGGCCGTTGTCGGGTCGGCGCGGACGGCCAAGGCGATGAGCCCGGCGATCTGTCGCATCTCCCCCTCGCGCATGCCCTGTGTGGTGACGCTGGGCGTGCCGACCCGGATCCCGGAGGCGGTCATCGGCTTCTCCGGGTCGAACGGGATGGCGTTCTTGTTGAGCGTGATCCGCGCCCGGTCGCAGCGGGCCTCGGCGTCGCTGCCGGTGACTCCCAGATCGCGGAGGTCGAGCAGGGCGAGGTGGGTGTCGGTGCCACCGGAGACGGGACGCATGCCCTCGGCGGCGAGCCCGGCGGCCAGCGCCTGGGCGTTCCGCACGACCTGCTGGGCGTACGTCTGGTAGTCGGGCAGTGCGGCCTCGCGCAGCGCGACGGCCTTCGCGGCGACGGCGTGCATCAGCGGCCCGCCCTGGGTGAACGGGAAAACGGCCTTGTCGATCCGCGCGGCGAGACTGTCACGGCAGAGAATCATGCCGCCTCGCGGCCCGCGGAGCACCTTGTGGGTGGTGCAGGACACCACGTCGGCATACGGTACGGGCGACGGCACCGCCCGCCCGGCCACCAGCCCGATGAAGTGCGCGGCGTCGACCATCAGGTAGGCGCCCACCTCGTCGGCGATGTCCCGGAACGCCTTGAAGTCGATGAGCCGCGGGTACGCGGTGGCGCCGCAGACGATCAGCTTGGGCCGATGGGCGAGGGCGAGGTCACGCACCTCGTCGTAGTCGATCAGCTCGGTGTCCTCGCGGACGTGGTAGGCGATGGGGTGGAACCACTTCCCCGAGAAGTTGACCTTGCTGCCGTGGGTGAGGTGGCCGCCGTGCGGCAGGTCCATCGCCAGCACCGGGTCGCCGGGCTGCACGAGGGCGGCGTACGCGGCCATGTTCGCGGAGGCGCCGGAGTGCGGCTGGACGTTGGCGTGCTCCGCGCCGAAGAGCTCCTTCGCCCGTTCGACGGCCAGCTCCTCGGCTCGGTCGACCTCAGCGCAGCCGCCGTAGTAGCGCCGTCCGGGATAGCCCTCCGCGTACTTGTTGGTCAGGGTGGAGCCGAGCGCGGCCAGCACGGCCGGGGACGTGAAGTTCTCGCTCGCGATGAGCTGGAGTCCTTCGCGCTGGCGCTCGAGCTCACCCAGGATCACCTCGGCGATCTCGGGGTCTTCGCGCCGCAGCGCGGAGAAGTCGGGACCCCAGAACGTGTCCATGGCGCGCTCCCTCAGGTCGGCGGCACCGCCGGAATACGAGCATATGGCTTATCCGGCCGCGCCTGGGGCACTGTGTGGGTTATGCGCTGTCTGGTCACCGGTGCCACCGGCTACATCGGCGGCCGTCTGGCCCCCCGGCTCATCGCCGCGGGGCACGATGTCCGCGCTCTCTCCCGCAGTGCGGCCCGACTCCGCGACGTGCCCTGGGCATCCCAGGCCGAGATCGTCGAGGGCGATCTGTCTGACCCTTCGTCGCTCGGCCCAGCCCTCGAGGGCATCGACGTGGCCTACTTCCTCGTGCACTCGCTCGGCCAGCGCGACTTCGAGCGCCGGGACCGGGAGGCGGCCACCAACTTCGCGCGGGCCGCTTACCAAAAAGGGGTCAGCAGGATCGTCTATCTCGGCGGTCCCGAGCCGCCGGAGGATGAGAAGCCGTCAGCGCACCTACGCTCCCGCGCGGAGGTCGCCCGCATCCTGCTCGACAGTGGCGTCCCGACCGCCGTCCTGCGGGCGCCCGTGATCATCGGCTCCGGCTCGGCGTCGTTCGAGATGCTGCGCTACCTGACCGAGCGCCTGCCGGTCATGGTGACGCCGCGCTGGGTGCGCAACCGCATCCAGCCGATCGCCGTGCGCGATGTGCTGCGCTACCTGATCGCGGCCGCCGAACTGCCGCCCGAGGTCAACCGCGGTTTCGACGTGGGCGGGCCGGATGTTCTCACCTACGCCGAGATGATGCAGCGCTACGCAAAGGTCGCGGGCCTGCGCCGGCGGGTCATCGTGCCGCTGCGCCCGTTGAGTCCGTGGCTGTCCGCGCACTGGGTCGGTGCCATCACCCCGGTCCCCAACGCCATTGCCCGCCCGCTGGTCGGCAGCCTGATCCACGAGGCGTTCGCGCACGAGAACGACATCGCCGAGTACGTACCCGAGCAGCCCATCGGTTTCGACGAGGCGGTTCGGCTCGCCCTGGGCAAGATCCGGGACGCCGAGGTCGAGACGCGCTGGTCCAACGCCTCCGGCGGCGACGCGGCGGCCGAACCGCTGCCCAGCGACCCGACCTGGTCCGGCGGCACGATCTACACCGACGTCCGCTGCCGCGAGGTCGACGCCCCGGTGGACGCCCTGTGGCGCATCATCGAGGGCGTCGGCGGCGACAACGGCTGGTACTCGTTCCCGCTCGCCTGGTCGATCCGCGGCTGGCTCGACCGCCTGGTCGGCGGGGTGGGCCTCCGCCGGGGCCGCCGCGACCGCCACCGGCTGTACGTCGGCGAGGCTCTGGACTGGTGGCGGGTCGAGGAGATCCGGCCCGGTGAGCTGCTGCGCCTCCGCGCCGAGATGCGCGTGCCGGGCCGTGCCTGGCTGGAAATGTCGGCGTCGGCCGGCCCGGACGGCACGAGCGTCTACCGGCAGCGGGCACTGTTCGTGCCGCGCGGGCTAGCTGGGCACGCCTACTGGGCGAGCGTGCTGCCCTTCCACGGCGTCATCTTCAGTGGCATGGCCCGCAACATCGCCCGCGGCGCGCAGCAGGCGCGCAGCTCCGTCCCACCCGACAAGAGCGCCGTCACTGTCCCCCACGAGTCCCGCCCGAACAGCTAGCACCGTCCAACGTTTCAGGCGGCTGCGCGTGATAGACGGTCGCGGATCGCCAGCCACTCCTCGGTCGGCGGCGGCGTACGCACCAGGATCGTGCTCATCCCCGCGTCGTCCAAGCGGTGCAGGGCGGCATAGAGGTCGGCGGCGTACTCGCGCGGATCTGCACTGAGGATCTCGGCCCCGGGGATCGCTGCGGTCTCGTAGGTCAGGACGCCTACCGAGTCGTCGACCGATGCGGGGTCCACCTCGTCGACCAGGATCAGTTTGGCGCGGGGAGCGTAGTGGCGGCGACTCATGCCCGGGGATGGTCGGGCTGAGCCGTCAGCCACCTCATTGGGCAGGGCGAGCGCGCCGGTCACCTCCCGGATTTCGCGCAGGCCGAGGGCGCCGGGGCGCAGCAGGCGCGGCACCTCGCCGGTCACGTCCAGGACGGTGGACTCGATGCCCCAGGACGCCGGGCCGCCGTCCAGCACCAGCGGGACCTCCGGCAGGCTGCGCAGCACGTGCTCCGCGGTCGTCGGAGAGATGCTCTCCGAACGGTTGGCGCTCGGGGCGGCGAGGGGTAGGTCGGTGGCGGCGAGGAGGCGAAGGGCGACGTCGTGGGCGGGCACCCGGATCGCGATCGTGCCGGTGTCGGCGCCCACCTGCGTGAGGTGCGGGGCTCGGCGAACCACCAGCGTCAGCGGTCCAGGCCAGAACGCTGCCGCCAGCTCGTCGGCCACCGCCGGCCACGGGTCGGCCAGCTTGCGGGCAGCAGCCACGTCGGCCACGTGCACGATCAGCGGGTTCCAGGACGGCCGGTTCTTCAGCCGGTAGATCTCGCCGACCGCGGTGGGCGAGAAGGCGTCGGCGCCGAGGCCGTACACGGTTTCGGTGGGGAAGGCGACCACTGAGCCGGCACGCAGCAACTCGGCGGCGCGGCGGACCCCCGCAGCGTCCGCGCGGACGATCACGCCGCCTCCGGGCCAGGCAGGAGGGCCGCCACCAGCAGTGCCATCGTGTCGTCGATCTCGTCCGCGACGCGCTGGAAGGTCTGATCGCCACGGCCCCACGGGTCGTCCACATCGTCGGTGGGCAGCGGCTCCACCTTCACGCGCAGCTGGTTTGCCGCAGCGACCACGGCGGCAGCCCGGGCAGCGAACACGTCCGGCTCGGTCCCGGCCGGGGGCAACGCGGCGAGGTCCATCTGCCGCACCAGCCGGCCGAAATGACCCAGGACGAACGTACGGCCGGCGGCGTCGGGCAGCAGGTCGCCGACCAGTCCGACCTGCTCCCCGGTGGCGGTGAGGATCAAGCCCGCCTCCGCGAGGTGCGGGGCGCTCAGTTTGCGGGCCGCGAACCCGTCGGTGTTGCCGCCGCGCAGCCGGAGCTGCCGTGCCGCCGGCGGGTTCATCTCCTCGCCGGCGTGCCAGCCGCCCATGCCCGCGCTGACGCTACGCAGCAGGTCGTCCGGGTCGGCGTCCGGGTCGAGCTTGCCGAGCCGCTGTGTCACGGCCAGCGCCAGCAGGCGCTCGGCCATCGGGGACCGGCAGATGTTGCCCAGGCAGACGTGCAGGACGGTGAACGGTGGCACGGTCAGGAACCCGCGGCCAGGATGTCCGGCACGACGTCGCGCAGTTTCTCGAACGCGATCGCACCGTCGCGCAACACCCGGGGGACGGCGCCGGTGACGTCGACGATCGTGCTGGGCGCCGGGTCGTGCGCTCCCCCGGCCTCCAGGTAGACGCGGACGGCGTACTCAAGCTGGTCGCGGGCGTCTTCGGCGGTGAGTGGGGCGGGCTGCCCGACCTTGTTGGCGGTGGTGACCGCCATCGGGCCGACCTCGCGCAGGACTTCGAGGGCGACCGGGTGCAGCGGCATCCGGACGGCTACCCGGCCGCCGGTGTCGCCGAGGTCCCACTGCAGGCTCGGCGAGTGCTCCACCAGGATGGTGAGCGCACCGGGCCAGAACGCGTCAGCCAGCTCCCGGGCCGCCTTGGGCAGCGAATAGACCAGGCCGTCCAGGGTGTGCCGGGAACCGACCAGCACCGGCGGCGCCACCCGGCGGTCGACGCCGCGGGCGTTCTGCAGCGCGTTGACCGCGTGCGGGGTGAAGGCGTCCGCGCCGATGCCATAGACCGTGTCGGTCGGCATGACGATCAGTTCACCGCTCTTGGCCGCCTCCACGGCGGCGGCGATGCCGCGGTCGCGCTCGGACACGGCACGGCAGTCGTAGAGCATCACGAGATGCAGTCTGCCATGGTGCCCACGGTGCCTGTCAGGCCCGCCGGGCAGTCGCAAACCGGGGCCGCCCGGTGAGGTCCGGATGGCCGGTGGCCTCCGTGAACCGACCGTCGGCGTGCAGCAGGTCCGGCACCGCGTCGCCGTGCACGTCGTCGTGTTCGATCCCCAGGAACCCGCCGGGTCGCAGCAGACCGGCGGCGAGGGCGATCACCGGCCGGATCACGTCGAGCCCGTCGGCGCCGCCGAAGACGGCCATGGCCGGGTCGTGGTCGGCGACCTCGGGCGGCACCTCGGTGGCGTCCGGCACGTACGGCGGGTTGCACAGCACGACATCGACCGTGCCCCGCAGGTCGGCAAGCAGGTCGGGGTCGGTGACGTCGCCCTCGACCACCTCGACGCGGGGCCGGTCGGCAGTGTTGCGGCGCAGCCAGACCAGCGCGGCGGGTGACCGTTCGACGGCCAGGACCCGACCCGGCCGGGCCTCGTCATCCACCGCCAACGCGAGGGCACCGCTGCCGCTGCACAGATCGACCACCGTGGCGCCCGGCGTGGTGTGCTCGATGCCCCAGCCGGCCAACAGTTCCGTTTCGGGGCGCGGCACAAAGACACCGTCGCCGACTGCCAGCTCCAGATGGCGGAAGGCGGCCGTGCCGAGCAGGTGTTGCAGCGGGATCCGGTCCGCCCGCCGAGCCACCAATTCGGCGAGCCGGTCCCGCTCCGCAAGCCGCACGGTGTCCACGAGCAACAGCCGCCCGCGCCCGACGCCGAGGACGTGCGCGGCAAGCAGTTCGGCATCGACGCGCGGTGATGCGACCCCCGCCGCGGCTAGCTGGGCGGTGGCCTCGGCGAGAACGGGTGCCAACCTCGTCCGTTCCGTGCCTTCGGAGGGGTGTTCGTGCGCGACTGTCACGGCATAATCATGGAACGTCGTCCACGGCGGTGACCGGCCGGGTCATCGATCGATAAACGACGCCGGCAGGAGATCCTCGATGCCCGTAGCCATGCCATGACCTGGTTGGACCAGCTCCCGGACTGTGTCGACGACCTGCGCCGCGCCGGCGAGCTCCAGCAGGGCGGCCGGTCCGCCGAGGCGCTGCCGCTGCTCGACAAGGTTCTCGAGCTGACCGGCGACCCGCTGACCCGGGCGTACGCGCTGGTGCAACGGTTCGGTGCGCTGATCAATCTGGGGCGGGTCGCCGAGTTCGCCACCGCGATGACGGTGGCGTCCAACGCGGTGCACGAGTCCTCCGATCCCTATCTGCGGGGTCAGATGCACGCCTTCGCGGCGCTCGGTGCCCACCTGCAGCGGGCGCTCGACCGCGGCGTCACCCACCTCGTCCAGGCTTCGCGTGCGCTCGCTGCCGTGCCGGACGGCGATTCGGAGACCGCGTGGGGCTGGCATGACCTGGCGATGGCGTATTCCTATCTGGGTTTTCACGGCCACGCGCTGACCGCGATCGAGCAGGCCCGCCAGGTCGGCGCGGCGGCCGGGATGGCGGAGGAGCTGTTCGCGGCCCCCGGCATCCGGTTGCGCAACGCGGTGGCCCTCGACCACCAGGGCGACACGGACGGCTGTCTGCGGGTGCTGCGTGACATCGACACCGAGCTCACCCGGTATGTCGCCACCGGCGCCGACGCCCGGCTGCGCCCGAGCAGCCGCCCGGTGTACGGCTACGCCCTGGCCCGCCGCGCCGCGCTGGGCGAGAGCACGAACACCGACGTCGCCAGCCTGTTCACCGGCGGGGGCGATAGCGTCCGCTCCCGGGACCTGCGCCACCTCGGCGGGGTGTGCTTAGCCATCGCGGCCGGCCAGCCCGCGGACGCGCTGCGCCAACTCGATGCCGTGCCGGTGTCGCAGGAGATCCTGGGACCCGCCGAACCGGCCCGCCTGCGCAGCATCTGCCACGCCGCGGCGGGCGATCATGAGGCCGCACACCGCGCCGACCGGTACGCCTTCCGCCTCGCCGCCCAGCGCATCGACCGACTCCGCGACGGCTACCTGGACGGGGTGTCGGCCCGCCTCGACACCCAGGAGACGCACCGCGACGCCGCCCGGTACGGCGATGAGACCCTGACCGATCCGCTCACCGGCCTGCCCAACCGCCGTCAGCTCGAGCGCTACGTGGCGGCGATGCTGGCCCGGGGCGAGCGCGCGGCGATCGGTGTCTGTGACCTGATCGGTTTCAGCGCGGTCAACGCCCGACACGGCCGGCACTGCGGCGACCTGGTCCTGCAGCGCATCGCGGGCGTGCTGAACCGGGTCATGCGTCGCGGCGACTTCGTGGCCCGCTTTGCCGGCGACGAGTTCGTCGTGGTGCTGCCCGGCGCCGGGGCGGCCCAGGCGGCCGAGGTGTCCCGGCGGATCAGCGCCGCCGCGGCCGGGGAGAACTGGCAGGTGTTGGTGCCGGGCACTCCGATCGGCCTGGCCGCCGGCTGGTCCGAGGTCGGCGCCCACCTGCACGGGCTCAGCGCCGCACTCGCCGACGCGGCGGGCCGCCGCAGGCCCGCCTGATCGTCGGGCCTGTTTTACGCTCATCGACATGAGCGTCATCGAGCTGGGGCTCGTCACTGATCATCCGGAGGAACCGACCGAGCAGCCCCGGCGGCCGGTACGGCTTGCCGATGTCCGACGGGTGCTGGTGGCGGTGGTCGTGGCGCTCTGCGTGCTGGGCCTGACCGGGTCGGCGCGGCCCGAGTCACACGGTCTTCGCCAGCTGTGGAGCGTGCCGTTCCAGGAGGGCAGCCACACCTTGGCGATGGGGCCGGACCTGATTTACGTGCTGGACTCCGCGCAGAGCGTGCTGACCGCGTTCGGCGCCCGGGACGGCGAGGTGCGCTGGTCCAGCAAGGAACTGGGCCGCGCGTCCTGGGTGGGGCCGGTCGAGTCCGGGGTGCTGCTGATGCCGGGCGCCGACACTCAGGCACCGATGAATGACCAGGGCTTCCGGCAGTTCACCACGGAGACTGTCGGCGTGGACGCCGCCACCGGAGTCGTGCGCTGGCGGCTTCCGGGCGAGTTCTTTCCGCTGGGCGACGGGCGAGTGCTGCTCATCGACTGGAATGCCGAGGGCAACACGGTCACGACCCTGACCGTGGTGCAGCTGAGCGACGGCAAGCGGCTGTGGTCTCAGCAAGGCGAGGGTTTGGAGAGCTGGATGAGCGGCGGCATCAGCCCGTCGACCGGCACCGACCGCCTGGTCACCGTCGACAAGCAGGGAAAAGCCCAGACCCACGACCTGGCAGATGGCCGGATCGTCGCACGCGGCAAGGTGCCCTGGATGGGGCAGGGACAGCGCGAGGATTCGTACTCCAACCTCTCCGTCGACGGCCACACGCTCTATCTGGAGACGGTGGTGCGGGAAGAGGGCACGCTGGCGGCGTACGACACGGAGACGATGCGCCGGAAGTGGCAGATCGAGGGGCGCTCGTACGGCGGCTACTTCGGTTGCGGGCCCGTGCTCTGCATCAACGGGACGGACGGGGTCGCCGGCTACGACCGGGAGACGGGTGAGCTGCGCTGGACCTCGCCCGGGCAGATCAGCGGCATGCCGATGGGCGGGACCACGATCCTGGTTGCCAACGACACCAGCGAAGGGTCCCGGCAGGCGCTGGTGGACGGCCGGACCGGGCGCCGCTTTGCGGATTTGGGCACCGGCGTCATGGTGTGGGACTTCCGTCCACCGGGACGCGCGCGCCTCCTGCTGAACCGTGCCTGGGAGCCGCCGGGCCGGACGTCGGTCAGCGAGGTCGACGAGACCGGCCAGGTGTTCCTGCGCGGCACGGTCCCGCTGGTCCAGGACTACAGCTGTTCCAGCTCCGGTGACCTGCTGGTCTGTCTCAGCGCCGACGCTCGCCTCATGGTCACGGACGTCGGCTGATCTCCGACTCACCGGCGAGCCGGGCGGCCCGGTCGGCTTCGGCGAGCGCGTCGAGCACGCCGTCGAGCTCGCCGCCCAGCGCCAGATCCAGGTTGTACGCGGTGTAGCCGATCCGGTGGTCGGTGATCCGGTTCTGCGGGAAGTTGTAGGTGCGGATCCGCTCGGACCGGTCGACCGTACGGACCTGGGCTTTGCGGGAGTCGGAGGCGGCGGCGTCTGCCTCCTCCTGGGCCTGGGCGAGCAGCCGGGAGCGCAGAATGCGCATCGCCGACTCCCGGTTCTGCAGTTGGCTCTTCTCGTTCTGGCAACTCACCACCGTGCCGGTGGGCAGGTGGGTGATCCGCACGGCGGAGTCGGTGGTGTTGACCGACTGGCCGCCGGGCCCGGACGACCGGAACACGTCGATCCGCAGGTCGTTCGCCTCGATCTGCACGTCGACGTCTTCCGCCTCGGGCAGGACGAGCACGCCGGCGGCGGAGGTGTGGATGCGGCCCTGCGACTCGGTGACGGGCACCCGCTGGACGCGGTGGACGCCGCCCTCCCACTTGAGCCGGGACCAGACGCCGTGTCCACCCTCGGGTACGCCCTTGGTCTTGACGGCCACCGACACGTCTTTGACGCCACCGAGGTCGGAGTCCTGCGCGTCGATGACTTCGACGGTCCAGCCGCGGCGCTCGGCGTACCGGGTGTACATGCGCAGCAGGTCGCCCGCGAACAGGGCGGATTCCTGGCCGCCTTCGCCGGCTTTGATCTCGACGATGACGTCCTTGGCGTCGTGCGGATCCCGGGGGATCAGCATTTCGCCGAGCTTCTCCTCGAGCGGCGGGAGGGTGGCGGCGACCGCCTCGACCTCACCGGCGAAGGACGGGTCCTCGGCGGCGAGCTCTTTGGCGGCGGCCAGGTCGGCGCGGGCGGCCTCGAGCTCGGTGTGGGCGGCGAAGAGCGGCGCCAGCTCGGCGAAGCGGCGCCCGACCCGGCGCACCAGGGCCTGGTCGGAATGGATGGAGGGGTCCTCCATCTGCTTTTCGAGCTGCGCGTACTCGTTCAGCAGCGTGGTCAGCCGGTCGTTGCTCACGGTGTCCCCTCACATACCAACGGCGCCCGGCCCCGCGAGTCGCGGAACCGGGCGCCGTGGAGGCAATTATTTCTTCTTGCCGGCGTTGATCTTGGCGTACTTCGCCTGGAACTTGGCGACCCGGCCCGCGGTGTCCAGCACGCGCTGCTTGCCCGTGTAGAAGGGGTGGCAGGCGCTGCAGGTCTCGACGCGGATCTCGCCGCCCTTGGCGGTGCTGCGAGTCGTGAAGGTGCTGCCGCAGGAGCACACGACCTCGGTCGAGGTGTACTCCGGGTGGATTCCGCTCTTCATGTCTTCTCGGTCTCTCTCGATGACGGTCGCCGGGTCGCCCGCACGGACGTGAACCGGAACCTTTGCTGGCCGATGGACCAGTCTGCCATGTCACAGACCCCAACCGAAAATCAGGAGGCGTTTCCTGGTCCGTGGTCGATAACGTGAGCGGCCCTCAAGGCATTCCCGCCGAGGAAAGGAACCGCTATGACGCTGCTCGCCGACGTCCTCGACCCGGTCGAACTGACCGCTGCGGTCGAAAACGGGCACGTCCGGACGCAGCGCCACCCCTCGCGTCCGTACGTGATCTACAACTACACCGAGTCCTGCCAGTACGCGGCCGCGTGGACTCCGGTGACGCTGGCTTGCCGCGGCCTCGTGGTGGACCCGACGACCGGCAAGATCCTCGCTCGACCGCTGCCGAAGTTCTTCAACCACACCGAGGGTCACGCGCCGGCACTGCGCCCGGACGCCCCGGTGGCGGTGACCGACAAGGCGGACGGCTCGCTCGGCATCATCTATCGCGATGGCGACCTGCTCGCGGTGGCGACCCGGGGTTCGTTCGCGTCGACGCAGGCGCTGCACGCGACCGAGGTGCTGCGGGCCCGCTATCCGGACTTCACGCCGCCCGAAGGCCTGACGGTGCTGGTGGAGATCATCTACCCGGACAACAGGATCGTGCTCGACTACGCCGGGCTGGACGATCTGGTGCTGCTGGGTGCCGTCGACATCGCCACCGGGCGCACCTTCGGCCCGGCGGACGTGCCGGGATGGCCGGGCCCGCGGGTCGACTCCTTCGGGTACGCGACCTTCGCCGAAGCGCTCGCCGCCGAGCCCCGGGACGGGCGCGAGGGTCTGGTCGTGCACCTGCTCGACACCGACGAGCGGGTCAAGATCAAGTACGCCGAGTACGTCCGGCTGCACAAACTCGTCACCGGCCTCACCGCCCGTACGGTATGGGAGGTTTTGGCGGCGGGCGGCGACCTGGACGCGCTGACGGCTCCCCTGCCCGACGAATTCCACGCGTGGGTCCGCGAGGTCGCCGCCGAGCTCGTGGCGGCCGTCGACGCGCTGGCCGCCCAGGTGGAACGGGAGTTCGCGGCAATCGTCAGCGCCCTGCCCGATGGCTGGGGACGGCGCGAGTTCGCCGCCCACGCCGTGCGCAGCGAGCACCGCGGAGCCCTGTTCCTGCGGCTCGACAACAAGGATTACCGGCCCGGCCTGTGGCAGCTCGCCAAGCCGGCCGGTGACGTGACCCCCGGCGGAAGCCAGGAGAGTGACCAATGACCAGACTGCTGATCACCCGTGGGCTGCCCGCCTCCGGCAAGACGACGTTCGCGCGCAAGCTGCAACCGCAGGTCGTCCGGGTCAACCGCGACGACCTGCGCCGGATGCTGCACGGCGAACGACTGTTCACCCAGCGCGCCGAAGCCCAGGTGACCCAGGCACAGCGGGCCGCCGTCGAGGCGCTGCTGCGGTCCCGCAGCGACGTCATCGTCGACGACACCAACCTGCGCAACAAGACAGTCCGCGAGTGGGCCGAGCTCGCCGCACGCTTCCAAGCGACCTTCGAGGTGCACGACTTCACCGACGTACCCGTGGAGGAATGCGTCCGTCGTGACGCCGAGCGGGCGACGGACGACCGGGTTGGCGAAGCGCCGATCCGGCGCATGCACGAGCGGTATCTGGCAGGCAAGAACCTGCCGCTGCCCGTGCCGTGGGTGGACCCCGGCGGGCCCGGCCTGGTCTACGAGCCGGACCCGGACCTGCCGCCGGTCGTGCTGGTCGACATCGACGGCACGGTCGCGCTGATGGCCGGCCGCAGCCCGTTCGACTGGGGCCGGGTCGGCTCCGACCTGCCCAACCCGGCCGTCATCACGGCGGTACGGGCCATGCACGCGGCCGGGCACGCCATCGTGTTCTGCTCCGGCCGAGACGCGGTGTGCCGACCGGAGACCGAGGCCTGGCTGGACCTTTACGTCAACGTGCCGTACGAAGGACTCTTCATGCGGCCCGAAGGCGACTCGCGGAAGGACGCGATCGTCAAGCGGGAGATCTTCGACACCGAGATCCGGGACCGCTGGCGCGTCGTCGGCGTCTTCGACGACCGGCAGCAGGTCGTGCGCATGTGGCGCGAGCTGGGGCTGACCGTGTTCCAGGTGGCGGAGGGGGACTTCTGATGAGCGGGCAGGCGGAAAAGTATCCGCGGACTTTCCACCTGCCCGACTCACCGGGCGCCTCCGCCGACGACAAAGTGCAACCGGATCTGTCCTGGTTGGATGGTGAGCTCGTCGTCACCGAGAAACTCGACGGCGGCAACCTCACCTTCACCCGCGACGCCATGTACGCCCGCAGCGTCGACTCCGGCACCCAGCCCTGGGATCGACCCGCGAAAGCGCTGTGGGCGATGACGTCGTACCGGATCCCGGACAACTGGCGGGTCTGCGGCGAGTCGATGTGGGCCCGCCGCAGCATCGCCTACCGGGACCTGCCCGGCGTCTTCATCGTCTTCGGCATCTGGGACGAGACCCGCACACTGCTCGGCTGGGACGACACGGTGGACTGGGCGCAACGCCTGGAACTGCCGGTCGTCCCGGTCCTCTACCGCGGCGGCAGCCTCAGCGAAGCCCGGGCCGCGTGGTCGCAGAAACACACGACGGAAACGTCCGAGGGCTTCGTGGTGCGCAGCGCCGGCCGCATCCCAGCCGATGAATTTGCGGTCAAGCTCCTCAAATGGGTACGCGAAGACCACGTCCGCACCCAAGCCGACTGGCGCCACCGCGACGACTTCGCCATCAACGAGTTCGCCTAGTTGCTCGAATACGGGCAGCCCTGTTCCAGCGGATAGAAGTTCGGCCGCAGGTCCAACTCCTCGTAGTAGCGGTGGAACACCGGCGTGATGCCCCCGGAGATCGGCGGCACGATCCACGTCCAGTCGGCCGGCACCTTTCGACCCGCTTTCTCCTCGTTGCTCAGGTGCGTCATGAAGCGCTGCGACTCGGTGTGATGGTCGCTGATCCGCACGCCCGCCTTCTCGTACGACCACAGCACCGCCCGGTTGAGCTCGACCAGCGCCCGGTCCCGCCACAACGTCGACTCGCTACTGGTGTCCAGGCCCATCCGCGCGGCGACCGCCGGCAGCAGGTGGTATCGGTCCTTGTCGGCGAAGTTGCGGGCGCCGATCTCGCTGCCCATGTACCAGCCGTTGAAGGGTGCCAGCGGGTAGTTCACGCCGCCGATGGTGAGGCGCATGTTGGAGATGGCCGGGACCGCATGCCAGCGCAGACCCAGCTCGGCGAACCAGCCGAACT
Source organism: Actinoplanes sp. NPDC051859 (assembly GCF_044452725.1). Classification (NCBI taxonomy): domain Bacteria; kingdom Bacillati; phylum Actinomycetota; class Actinomycetes; order Micromonosporales; family Micromonosporaceae; genus Actinoplanes; species Actinoplanes sp. NPDC051859. The sequence continues at coordinate 36,436 of NZ_JBITBX010000007.1, forward strand.
CGGGATGCGTGATCGGCACCTCGAGGACGGCGCGCTCCGGCAGCTCGTAGAGGCGGACCGGCTCGCCGGGAATCTCCACAGCCAGCGGGAGGATGTCGAACGCGTCGCCTTTGCCGCGCCAGCCGTAACCCTGCATGGCGGCGGTGAAGTCGGCCTGCCGCGGGTCGCCCACCACGCCAGCGGCGGTGCGGTAGCCGGCGTAGCGCACGAGCTGTTCGTTCCAGATCCGCGCGTACGGCTGGCCCGGCTGCGCCGCCGCGAAGATGCTGATCACCGGGCGGATCTTGCCGCCCTGCTGCCCTCCGCCGGCGGCGAGCAGGTGGTGCACCAGCAACGCGAAGATCTCGTCGGCGGTACGGGCGCGGCGACGGTCGAGGACGACGAGGCTGCGCCAGTAGAGGCGGCCGATGCACCGGCTCGAGTTGCGCCAGGCCATTTTGGCGCCGTACGAAAGCTCGTCGGTGGTGTGCACGTAGCTGCCGGTGGCGGCGATCTGCGCGCGGACGATGGCGAGCCGCGGTTCGACCGGGCCGAGCCGCGGGTTTTCCAGGTAGCACTGACGGAGGAAGTCCTCCGCTTCGCCGGGGTCGACCGGCGCGATCGGGTCCCACCGTGCCGGCGGATTGTCCCGGTAACCAGGCACGATCATCGCGCGCCCACCCCCAGATCGAGTAGGTGATACCGGAGGTTCGCACGACCCCTGACGAGGCGAAACGCACTCGTTGTGCGACAAAGGGGCGGTCACCTCGCGGTGACCGCCCCTTTTGCGATGCTATTAACCGTTACTTAAAATGAGTCGGGAAAATTACTCATTCTCCGGGCGCCGACTTCGCGATCTGCATCAGGAACTCGATGTTGGTGCGGGACTGCTTGAGCCGGTCGAGCAACAGGTCCAGAGCCGCACCGGATTCCAGTGAGCTGAGCACCTTGCGGAGCTTGTGGACGATCGCCAGCTCTTCCTTGCCGAGCAGGATCTCTTCCTTACGGGTGCCGGAGGCCGAGACGTCCACGGCCGGGAAGGTCCGCTTGTCGGCGATCTTCCGGTCCAGCTTGAGCTCGGCGTTACCGGTGCCCTTGAACTCCTCGAAGATGACGGTGTCCATCATCGAGCCCGTCTCCACCAGCGCGGTCGCGAGAATGGTGAGCGAGCCACCGTTCTCGATGTTGCGCGCCGCACCGAGGAACCGCTTCGGCGGGTAGAGCGCGGTCGAGTCGATACCACCGGACATGATGCGGCCGGAGGCCGGTGCCGCCAGGTTGTACGACCGGCCGAGCCGGGTCACCGAGTCGAGCAGCACGACCACGTCGTGGCCCAGCTCGACCAGGCGCTTGGCCCGCTCGATGGCCAGCTCGGCGACCGTGGTGTGGTCCTGCGGCGGCCGGTCGAACGTGGCCGCGATGACCTCGCCCTTCACCGAGCGCTGCATGTCGGTGACCTCTTCGGGCCGCTCGTCGACCAGCACGACCATCAGGTGGCACTCGGGGTTGTTGTGGGTGATCGCGTTGGCGATCGCCTGCAACACCATCGTCTTACCGGCCTTCGGCGGCGAGACGATCAGGGCGCGCTGGCCCTTGCCGAGCGGCATCACCAGGTCGATGACGCGCGTGGTCAGGATGTGCGCCTCGGTCTCCAAGCGCAGGCGCTCCTGCGGATAGAGCGGGGTGAGCTTGTAGAACTCGGGGCGGCGCCGGGCCTCCTCGGGCTCCATCCCGTTGATGGTGTCCAGCCGCACCAGCGGGTTGTACTTGTCGCGGCGCTGGTCGCCACCGCCCTCGCGGGCAGCGGCCCGCACGGCGCCGGTGACCGCGTCACCGCGGCGCAGCCCGTGCTTCTTGACCTGCGACATCGACACATAGACGTCGTTCGGGCCGGAGAGGTAGCCGGTGGTCCGGACAAACGCGTAGTTGTCGAGCACATCGAGGATGCCGGCCACCGGCACGAGGACGTCGTCCTCGTTGACGTGCGGCTCGCGGCCGCCGCCGTCCCGGCCACCGCTCTCGCGGCCGCCGCCCTCGCCGTCCCGGTCGCGACCCCGACGACGGTCCCGGAAGCGGCTGCGCCGGCTGCGCCGACCGCCCTCGCCGTTTTCGTTGTCGTCGTCGTCCTGGCTGTCGTTGCGCGGACCATTGTCGCCCCGCGGGCCGCGGTCGTTGCGGTCACCACGGTCATTACGGTCACCGCGGTCGTTACGGTCACCGCGGTCATTGCGGTCGCCCCGGTCACCGCCCTCAGTCCGCTGCTGGTTGCCGCGCTGCCGGTCCCGGGTGCGCTCGGGCCGGTCGGTGCGCTCGGCGCGCTCGCCACCCTCAGCGGTCTCGGACTCGGCGCGGTCTGCCCGGTCTGTCCGGTCCTGCCGGTCTGTGCGCTCCTGGCGCTCGGTGCGGTCCTGCCGGTCGGCGCGCTCGGTGCGGTCGCGGCGGCTGCGCCGGCCCTGCTCGGGCTCGGCCTGCTCGGTCGCGGCCGGCTGCTCGGTCGCCGGAGCGGCGGCCGCGGCCTGGGCTGCCAGGGCGGACTGCTGGACCGCCGGAGCCGGGGTGGATTCGACCGCAGCGGCCGGTGCGGAGGCGGTCGGAGCGGACTCGGCCCGCGCCGGAGCGACATCGGCCGATGCCGCGGCGGCACCGTTACTGCGGCGTGGGCGCGGGGTGCTCTCGGCGGCCGGCGCGGCGGCCGAAGCCCCGCCACCCTGCCGCTCCGAGATCGCGGTGATCAGCTCGCCCTTACGCATCCGGGCGGTGCCGGAAATGCCGAGGGAGGCGGCGAGGCTCTGCAACTCGGGCAGCAGCATCGCGGACAGCCCGGTGCCGCCGCGGCGGCGCTTGGTGACAGCCGCGGTGGTGGCGCCGTCAGCGACGTCAGAAGCACCCGACGTCACGTCGGTGGTGTCGCTCAATGGATTCCTTCCGTCGAAAAGCCAAGATCACCCGGGTGGTGCAGCAGCCTGGGGCCGGGTGCCCTCGGAACCCGCTTCGCAACTGCGGCGCGGGAGTTTGCAGCACGGCAGCTCGACGGTTTCCCGACCCGTCTGTCAGTGACGGATAGGTCTCGGCGAGTGCAGCGATCTGAAGGTCTGCTGCCCGGCGTGTGCCTCGAAGAAAATTGAGACGAGCCAGATCGGCATAAGTCTCGGGGGTGCGCGCCGAACCGCAGAGATCGCTTGCTTCGCGGCTGTGCTAGGTCCTGAGCGTAGTCAACTCTGACGACCTGCGGCAACAGGGTCCCGCTTGGCGTGTTCCACCATACTCCCTCAAGCAAGGGCTCCGGCGACATCCACGCTCAACGTCTCGGCGCGCCACGCCGCGCCGGGTCGGAAATCCCCCGGAACCGGGCTCAATGCCAACACTGTCGGCCCTGCCCCACTGACCACAGCAGCCACACCACGCTCCCGGAGAGCCGCCACCAGCGCGGCCGTCCCGGGCATGCCCTCGGCCCGATAACCCTGATGAAGCCGATCCTCGGTCGCCGCGAACAAGAGCTCCGGCTCGGCGGTCAGCGCATGCACGAGCAACGCCGCACGACCGGCATTGAACGCGGCGTCGCCATGGGGCACGGCCGCCGGCAGCGCGGCCCGCGCCGTCGAGGTCAGGCCCCGTTCCTGCGGAACAAAAATCGTCGGATGTACGCCCGCAGCCGCCCCCAACCGCACGGCCCGCGCCCCGGAACTCTCGGTCCAGGCGATGGTGAACCCGCCGTACAGGCAGGGCGCGACGTTGTCCGGGTGGCCCTCCAGCTCGGCGGCGATCCGCAACGCGTCGGCCGCGGGCAGCTCGCCGCCGGCCAGCGCCCGGGCGAGCAGCACTCCCCCCACGATCGCCGCTGACGAGGACCCCAGCCCCCGGGCCTGCGGGATCCGGTTGACGCATTCCACGGCGACACCGGCCGGCCGGCTGCCCAGCTCGTCGAAGGTCCGCAGCATCGCCCGAACGACCAGGTGAGACTCGTCGGCGGGCAGGTCACCGGCGCCCTCGCCGGAAATCGAGACGGTGCAGCCCGAGTCGGTGACCCGGGCGGTCAGGTCGTCGTGCAGGCCGAGCGCAAGGCCCACAGCGTCGAAACCGGGGCCGAGGTTGGCGCTGGTGGCGGGGGTCCGCACCCGGACCGGCTCGGCGACGAAGGTCAGGCCCATCGCACCATGCTAGGCGTTGATCAACCGTGTGGGGCATCGCGTGTCGGACCCCTGCACTACGGTCACCGCATGAGCTTCGGATACACGCTCGCGAGCATCCTGCCCCAGCTCCCCATCCTTGCCGTCCTGATCACCGGCTTCATCATGATCGCGATGCGCCGCGACCGGCTCAGCGCACGCAGCGCACTGCTGGCCCGGCTGGGGTTGAGCGCGCTCATCGCCGGTCAGGTGGTCAACACGCTGTGGATTCTGGTGCTGCCCCAGCTCTTCCGGGCCGTCCGGAGCCGCTCCGACTACCAGTTCCTGCTGACCGGGTCGGGCCTCGTCGTCTCGCTGCTGTTGACGGTGGGCATCGCCCTGCTCATCGCCGCTGTGGTCACCCGCGGGCCGGCCACCGATCCGGGCCGGCCCTTCGCTCCCCCGCACCAGGGCTTCCCACCGCAGCACCAGGGCTTCCCACCGCAGCACCAGGCGCCCTACCAGCCGCAGCCCGGAGCCTCGGCGCCCCTACCCCCGCCGCCTGGCTCTTAGGACGCGACGCTGGACTCGACTGGTTCGGCCAGGGACAGGCTGCGGGTCGCGATCCGCCAGCCGATCGCATAGAGCAGCGTGATCGAAGCACAGGTGGCCAGGATGATCCGCAGGTCGACGTGGTCCACGAAGAAAGCCGCGCCGAGCTGGCTCAGGGAGATCGCCAGGGTCGCCAGCATCATGTCCGTCGCGAAGACCCGACCACGCAGCCGGTCCGGCACCTCGCCCTGCAAGGCGTAGTTCGACAGCACCCAGTTCGATCCACCCGCGAAGTGCGCCACGAAGACCAGCGCGCAGACCAGCGGGAACCAGGGCGCCAGCGCCACGCCGAGGTAGCTCAGGCCGTACAGACTCATGGACAGGGCCAAGCCGGGCAGCAGCCACGTGCGGTGATTCAGCACCGGACGCATCACCAGCGGTCCCACCAGCGCCCCGGCCCCCCGCAGCGCGAAGAGCAGTCCCGCACCGAACGAGCCGACGCCGTAGTGGCCGGCGAGCAGCGGAAAGACCGTGAGCACTCCGTTGCCCAGCCCGACCGCGGACTTCACTGTCACCAGCGCCCGGATCCGCGGCCGCGCGCCGATGTAGCGCAGCGCCTCGATCAGCGCGTGCCAGGTGCGCGCCGCCGGCACCGAAGCGTCGCGCGGCGCCTGCAACGGGCGGCGGATCAAGACCGTCAGCACGGCCGCGGCCAGCAGGCCGGCGGCGGCCACCCCGAAGCTCACGTACGGCCCGAACGCGCTGCTCATGATGCCGCCCAGCGAGGCACCGACGATCGTCATCGTGCCCCACGCCGACCCGGCGATCGTGTTCGCCGCCGCGAGATCCGCCGGGTCCACCACATTCGGCAGTGCCGCCGACGCCGCCGGCGAATAGAACGCCTTGGCTACCGCGACCGCCCCGATCGCGACGAGGGCGAGCGGTGCCGTCGCCGCCGACTGCACCACGAACAGCCCCAAAGTGGCGACCAGGGCCGCCAGGTTGGCGACAATCAGGATCGTGCGGCGGTCGCTGCGGTCGGCGACGGTGCCCGCGTACGGCAGCAGCACCGCGGTGATGCCGGTGTCGGCGGCGAGCACGAGCGCGCCCCACATCCCGCTGCCGGTCAGCTCGGGCAGCAGCACGAGCAGCGGCACCATGACGAACCAGTCGGCGCCGAAGACGACCAGTTCGGCAAAGAACAACCGACGAAAGTCGCGGTTGCGGGTAAGGACCGAGAGCGGAGTTGCCACGTACGCGAACAGTACCGGCCGCCCCGAGTGGACCCGGGACGGCCGGTGTGTCAGTGCGGGACGGCGCCGCCTAGCGTGCCGGTGCCTCGTGCGCGCCGCCGCTGGAGTCCGGCACCGGGACGGTGCTGGCCCCGGGCGCATCCGGCCTGTCTGCGGCGTGCTTACCGGCTTCGCCCGGCGCGGGCTGCTCGGCGGTGCCACCCGCATCGTCGACGGCCTTGCGCGCCCGCCGCCGTTCCCGGCGCTCGCGGCCCTTGAGCTTGGTGTTCTCCACCATCGTGTAGAGGGCGGGCACCAGCACCAGCGTCAGCAGCGTGGAACTCACCAGGCCGCCGATGACGACGACGGCCAGCGGCTGCGAGATGAAGCCACCCTCGCCGGTGAGGCCCATAGCCATCGGTACCAGCGCGAAGATGGTAGCGATCGCCGTCATGAGGATCGGGCGCAGGCGGTGCCGCCCACCCTCGATGACGGCTTCCTGCACGCCCATGCCCGCAACCCGGTAGTGGTTGATCAGGTCCATCAGCACGATCGCGTTGGTGACCACGATGCCGACCAGCATCAGGACGCCGATCAGGGCGGGCACGCCCAGCGGAGTGCCGGTCGCGAGCAGCAGGGCGATCGCACCGGTCGCCGCGAACGGGATCGAGATCAGCAGCAGCAACGGCTGCAGCAGGCTGCGGAACGTCGCCACCATGATGATGAAGACGATCGCGATGGCGGCGAGGACGGCCAGCCCGAGGTCGGCGAACGCCTCAGCCTGGTCCTGGCTGACGCCGCCGATGGTGGCCTCCGCCCCCGCCGGCAGCTTGAGGGCGTCGATGCGCTTCGTCAGGTCCTGTGTGGTCGCACCGACGTCTGAACCGGTCGCCGTGCCCTTGACGGTGACACTGCGGTTGCCGTCGATCCGGGTGACCTCCTCGGGACCCGCGACCTCCTTGACTTCCGCGACGGTGTCCAGGGACACGGGCTGGCCGGTCGGCGTCGAGATCGGCAGCTTGCGCAGCGCGTCGGCGTCGGCGGGCGGAGCGCCCAGCGTCACGACCACATCCCGGCTCGTGCCGTCGACGGTGATCTTGCCGGCCGGAGCCGACCGGAACGATCCGGCGACCGCCTGACCGACAGCAGCCTCGGTCAGGCCCCGGCGGGCGGCCGCCTCGCGGTTCACGACCACCTCGAAGCGCGGCACGCTCGCCGCCAGCGACGTGGTCACGTCGGTGACGTCCTTGGTGCCGGCCATCGCCTCCTGCACCAGCTTGGTCGCCTCGGTGAGGGCCTTCTGGTCGGTGGCCTTCACGACGACCGCAAGCTCGTTGGCGTTGAAGCCGGTGCCGTTGTCCCCGCCGACCGTGATGTCTCCGGCGCCGGTCATGCCCTTGAACTGCTCCCGCAGTGCGTCGGAGATCTCGACCGCGTCGGCGTCTTCCTTGAGCGCCACGTTGAAGCTGGCACCGCTGGCCCCGCCGGAACCGACGAACGGGTTGAACTCGCCGTTGCCGACGGTCACCTGGTAGGTCTCGACGTCGCTGCGGGCCGCCAGCACGGCCTCCACTTTCTTGGCCGCGTCGTTGGTGACCGCGAGGCTGGTGCCGACCGGCAGATCCTGGGTGACCGTGATGGTGTCCTGACCGGACTCGTCGAGGAAGTTCGTCTTGAGCTGACTGGCCAGCCCCATCGTGCCGATCAGCACGAGGACGCCCAGCCCGACGGTGGCCCAGCGGGTGCCGCGGCTGCGGGTGACCCAACGGATGATCGGCAGGTACGCCCGCTGCAACGGGCTGCGCAGCTCCTTCTCCGCGGCGGCGAGCCGGATCGCCTCGGACTCACTGCCACCGGCCGCGGGCCTCAGGAACCAGTACGCCAACACGGGCACGACGGTCAGCGACACGAACAGCGAGGCCAGCAGCGCGACCGTGACGGTAATGGCGAACGGGGCGAACAGCTGCCCCACGAAGCCGCCGACGAGTGCGATCGGGGCGAAGACGGCCACCGTGGTCAGCGTCGAGGCGGTCACCGCACCGGAGACCTCCTTCACGCCGGTCGTGATGGCGTGCACCTTCGCTTCGCCGTACCCCAGATGTCGTTTGATGTTCTCGAGCACGACGATGGAGTCGTCCACGACCCGGCCGACCGCGATGGTCAGCGCGCCCAGGGTGAGCAGGTTGAGCGAGTAGTCGCCGATCCACAGCCCGATCAGCGCGATCAGCACCGACAGCGGGATGGACACCGCGGTAACCAGCGTGGACCGCACGGACAGGAGGAAGACCAGGATGACGATGACGGCCATGACCAGGCCGAGCAGGCCTTCGGTGGTCAGGCTCTCGATGGACCGTTCCACGAACGGCGCCTGGTCGGTGATGACCGTCAGCTTGGCTCCGGAAGCGGCCTCGATCTCGGCGAGTTTGTCGCGCACCGCGTGCGAGATCGCGACCGCGTTGCCGTCGGGCGCGGCGGTGACCGCGACACCCAGGCTCTCGACCCCGTCCGTACGCGTGAAGGAAGTTGCCGTGGCGAGCTCGCTGGTGACGGTGGCGACGGACCCCAGCTTGACCGGGCCTTTGCTGCCGGTGAGGTAGAGGTCCCGGAGTTGCTCGACCGAGGTGATCGGCGTGCCGACCTGCACGCTCAGCGAACGGCCGTCCGTGGTGAGCGCACCGGCCGGCACGGAGATGCCGTTGGCCTGCAACAGCGTGGCGATGGCCCGGGGGTCGGCACCGGCGGCGCCCAGCTTGGCCAGGTCCGGCTTGATCAGGACCTGCTCACTGCGGGTGCCGGTGACCACAACGTCGCGGACACCTTCGATCGCGGTCAGCTCGGGAACGACGTTCTCCTGCAACCGCCGCGCGAGGTCGGACTCGTCGGAGCCGCCGGTCGCGGCGAGCACGATGGCCGGGATGTCGTCGGTGCCGCCGGCGAAAATGGTCGGCTGCACGTCGTCGGGCAGCGTCGGCTGGATCCGGTTGACCGAGGTGGTGAGCTGGTTGATCGCGTTGTCGAGGTCGGTGCCGAACTCGTACTGGACGACGATCGTTGCCGAGCCCTCACGGGTGGTCGACGTGATGCTGTCCAGCCCGTCCGCACCCTTGACCGCATCCTCGATCGGCTTCGTGACCTGCTGTTCCATGATTTCCGGGCTGGCGCCGGGCAGGACCACGCCGATGAACGCGCCGGGGAACTCCAGCGACGGCAGCAGCTGTTGCTTCAGGGACGGTATGGCGTAGATGCCGAAGCCGGTGATCACCACCGCGATGAGGGCGACCAGCCCCCGGCTAGCGAGACTGAGCCTGGTCAGGAATGACATGCGCTCCCCCGGGAAAGTTCGTTCAAGGCATATAGTTTGCCCGACGCGAACAAATGGTTTTCGCCGGGGTCACTCGACGGGGAAGGTGCGATGCCCGCCAACGAACGCCTGATCGCCGAGATCATCGGCGCCCAGCAGCAGCTCCAGCACCTGTTCGCGTACGACCGCTCGGATCCGCTCTTCAGCTCCCAGCTCACCATGTCGCAGCTCAAGATTCTGGTGCTTCTGCACAGATTGGGTGATACGTCAGGCCGCGAGCTGGCCGGGCTGCTCGGCGTCAGCCTGGCGACCATGAGCGGCATGGTCGACCGGATGGTTGCCCAGGACCTGGTCACCCGCGCCGAAGACCCACACGACCGCCGGGTCCGCCGGCTCACCCTCAGCCCAACCGGCCACAGCCTGATCACCGACATCATCACGGCCGGCACGGAGAAACAGGTCAGACTCCTACAAAAGCTGACTGACGGTGAGCTCGCCACGGTCCGCGACGCGATGACCGCCCTGGTCCGCGTCGCCGTCGAGGACACCGAAACTCCGGCTTCACACTTGGAACCCGGGACCACTCCATCACCCTGAGACCACCTCGACCGCCCCGCCCGGCGGTCCGATCGCGTGCGCACACTCGTCGCGGACCAACCAGTCGCGGCATCGACGCTGGCCCGGGGCTGATCCTGACGCCATGTGGGCGCACGGCAGGTCATGGACAGCTTGAACGGGGCTTGACGAGGCGACGCTCTTTCAGCGAGGGAACAAACCCGCGTTCCGCCGGGCGCAACTTTCCTGCATCCGCGTGGGCGGAAAGCCGTACGAGTAGCGCGGCACCTGACGAAAGGACATGCCGGTCGACCACATAAGCATTTGAATGCCGGTTTGGCCCCGCCATTCACCCGCTTAGGTACCCAGGAAATTACGGTCGGTAATCGGTCGAACTCGGCCACCAACCGAGGCTCCCATGCCCTGACGTCCATTGATCGCAAGGGCGTCGGACTGCCCGACCCTAACGAGCTGACTCGCCCATGGTTACGGGAAACTCGGAAGAGGTCGCTGATCAGACATAAAGTCCACTGTCGAATGACGAAGGGCTATATTCGCCCGCATGACTCGAACCCTGCAGAGCGCCTCTATTCCACCTAACCTGTCGCGTCGGCAGGCGGGAAAATATGTCATCGAAGCTTTTCTACTCGCCCTGCAGATGCGGCCGGTACAGTTGTCCAGACTCACCGGACATGCCCCGGTGACAATATCCCGATATCGAGCCGGCAAACGAGTTCCAACTATTGGATTTATCCTCGACCTCGTAGATGAGGCTCCTAATGCTGGATTCACAGTCGATCAAATAGCGCCGCGGCTGGGATATCCCTGGAAGGCCACCCGGGATCCCCATCGACATCGGAGCTTCGCCGACTATTTCGCAGCGGTTCGCGTACTCGAGCGGCTGGGTCGAAAACAATTCGCCATCAGACTCGACCTTTCTGTCGAGGCCGTGCGGGACCTCGAGCGCGGGGTCATACCTGACGAATCGCTACTCAGAAAGTTCGTCCGCGCTTTCCTGAAACCCGAATATTCCGTCAAGCATATCGTCGCCGCCTTTCCTCAATTGCGACCCGACGAGACTATGCAGGAAATCCGGGAGAGATTCCTCGAGTTCCAGGATCTTCCCAAGGGTGATTCGAAGAGGATCACATTGGAAAATCGAATCATCGAGGAGTGCGTACCCATGGCGCAGCGCATTGCCCGTGCAGTTGCGCAACGATATCGCCGACCGGAACTGGCTGAAGAAATCTGGGGCCTGGGGCTCGTGCTTGCCGTACGCGACCACGATCCGCGGCGCGGATATCTACCCGGCTATCTCAAAGCTCGAATTCGGGGCGTGGCTCGAGGAATTATCTGGTCGAGACTTCAGACTGGGGTAAGTGTAGCCCTGCGAGACTACGGATTCATGGTCCGCGAGACAGAAGAGTTCCTAATACAGGATTTCGGCCGGAGCCCGACTGAATTCGAGATCGCTCAGCACCTCGGCGTTCCGGTAGAGGTCGTACGCGAGGTTACTCAAGCTCTAGTAGCGAGTGATGCACTATTCACCGAGCATCTTGACCTTCTCATGCAGGACGTCATCGATTTGAGCCTTGTCGTCCGAGAATGGGAAAACAACGACGATCCTCTTGTTAGGCGCTTCCGTAAGCTCGCGCCAGAAGAGCAAGAAGTCCTCTATCTCTTCTACTTCGATAAGTTCCCGACGGCAGAGATCGCTCGGGTTACGGGGGAGTCAGAGGGAGAGGTCTCGATCAGACTCAAATGGGCGCTGGCAAGATTGTGTTCAGAAGATATCTGAGGCGTTCGCCGCGGATGGCTGAGGGTCTCGTATAGGGCTCCCGCACACTGGGGAGGGAGTCCGCCTCAATCGATCCCTGCTGCTCAGGGTTCGAACCAGCTTCGCCCTACCCACCCGCCACATCCCAGCTCGGTAGGCAGTTGGGGCGGGCGAAGGCCCTCCAGCGGTCGATGCCAGAGCTCGGCGAATGGGATCAATCGCGGCTCAGGCGAGGTCGAGGGCGCGGGCTGCGGCGAGGACGTCGTTGTGGATGGTGGTCGGGGACGGGGCGGTGGAGATGGCCCACTCCGGGTCCTTGAGGCCGTGGCCGGTGACCGTGCAGACCACCGTGGCGCCACCCGGAATCTTGCCGGCCTCGGCCTGCTGGAGCAGTCCGGCCACGCTGGCGGCGCTGCCCAGCTCGACGAAGACGCCGACTTCGCGGGCCAGCAGGCGGTACGCCGTCAGGATTTCGCGGTCGGTGACTGACGAGATCAGGCCGCCGGAGGCGTCGCGGGCATCGAGGGCCTTGGTCCAGCTCGCCGGGTTGCCGATCCGGATGGCGGTGGCGATCGTCGACGGTTCGGGCACGACCTGACCGGTGACCAGTGGTGCGGCGCCGGCGGCCTGAAAGCCGTACATCTGGGGCAGGGTCTTGGAATTGCCCGCCTCGTGGTCTTCCGAGTAGCCCATCCAGTAGGCGGAGATGTTGCCGGCGTTGCCGACCGGCAGGCAGTGGATGTCCGGGGCGGTGCCGAGGGCTTCGACGATCTCGAAGGCGGCGGTCTTCTGGCCGTGCAGCCGGAAGATGTTCACCGAGTTGACCAGCGAGACCGGGAAGTCCTGGGAGAGCTTCGAGGCGAGCGCCAGGCAGTCGTCGAAGTTGCCGTTGACCTGGAGCAGTTTGGCGCCGTGCACGAGGGCCTGGGCCAGCTTGCCGAGCGCGATCTTGCCCTGCGGGACGAGCACCGCGCAGGTGATGCCCGCCCGCGCGGCGTAGGCGGCCGCCGACGCGCTGGTGTTGCCGGTCGAGGCGCAGATGATCGCCTTGGCGCCTTCCTCGACGGCTTTGGACACGGCCATGGTCATGCCGCGGTCCTTGAAGGAGCCGGTCGGGTTAGCGCCTTCCACCTTCAGGAAAACCTCTGCTCCGACCCGCCGGGACAGCACGGGAGCGGGCACCAGGGGCGTGTTTCCCTCGTGCAGTGTGACCACGGGGGTGGCTTCCGTGACCGGAAGTCGGTCGCGATATGCCTCGATCAGTCCCCGCCACATGGTCGTTCCTTTCCGCAGGCTTACCAAAGGATGCCTCACCCCGCCGCATTGCGAGACGAGGCACACACTATGCGGGACCGTGGGACACGGCCTCCACGTTGTTGCCGTCCGGGTCCCGGACGAACGCGCCGTAGTAGTTCTCGTGATACTCCGGATGCAGGGCCGGCGCGTGCAGCACCTCGGCCCCAGCCTCGACAGCGGCAGCAAAGAACGCGTCGACCGTGGCCCGGTCGGCCGCCTTGAACGCGATGTGCGACTCCCGGAAGCCGTCGCCCGAATCCTGCTCGGCGATCCAGAAGTCCGGGAAGTCGGTGCCGTAACCCATGGCGACCTTGTGGTCCATCATCCGGCGCGCGCCCAGCGGCGCGAGCACCCGGTCATAGAAGGCCGCACTCGCGGCCAGGTCCGCACACTGGAAACCGACGTGATCGAGCATCTCAGGCCCCTCCCTCGACACGGAGCACGCTCAGGATCGACCGCACGATGTCGAGCGAGCGCAGATCCTCCACAGTGGCCGCCAGGTTAGCGTCCGGAGCCCCGTGCGTGACGATGACGAGGCTGGCATCCTCGTCCCGGCCCGACTGGCGCACCGTCGCGATCGACACCTCATGCTTGGCGAACACCCCGGCCACCGTGGCGAGCACACCCTGCCGGTCGGCCACGTCCAAGCTCACGTGATAGCGGGTGACCGCCTCGCCGATCGGCCGGATGGGCAGGTGCGCGTACGCACTCTCGCTCGGCGCCCGGGTGCCGGACAGCCGGTTCCGCGCCGCCGCCACGATGTCGCCGAGCACCGCGCTGGCGGTCGGCGTGCCTCCGGCGCCGCGGCCGTAGAACATCAGCTGCCCCGCGGCCTCCGCCTCGACGAAAACGGCGTTGAACGCGTCGCCGACGCTGGCGAGCGGGTGCGTACGCGGAATCATCGCCGGGTGCACGCGCACGCTGACCGACTCCTGCCCCGCGGCGTCCGCACCGCGCTCGGCGAGGCACAGCAGCTTGATGGTGCAGCCCATCTCCTTGGCGCTCGCCATGTCGGCCGACGTCACCCCGGTCATGCCCTCACGGAACACGTCGGCGGCGGTCACCCGGGTGTGGAACGCGAGCGAGGCGAGGATGGCGGCCTTCGCGGCGGCGTCGAAGCCCTCCACGTCGGCGGTGGGGTCGGCTTCGGCGTACCCGAGCTCGGTGGCCTCTTCCAAAGCCTCGCCGAAACCGGCGCCGCTGGCGTCCATCGACGACAGGATGAAGTTGGTCGTGCCGTTGACGATGCCGGTGACCCGGGTGACCCGGTCTCCGTGCAGCGACTCGCGCAGCGGCCGCAGCAGCGGGATCGCCCCGGCAACCGACGCCTCGTAGTAAAGATCAGCGTTGCCTTCGGCGGCCGCGTCGTGCAGCGTCGCGCCGTCCTCGGCGAGCAGCGCCTTGTTGGCCGTCACCACGCTCTTGCCGCCGCGTAACGCCTCGGTCAGCCAGGTGCGGGCCGGGTCGATGCCACCGACGACCTCGATCACCACGTCCACGTCGTCCCGCTTGACCAGGCCCAGCGCGTCGGTGGTGAACAGCGCCGGATCCACGGGCAGGTCACCGCGCTCGCGGCCGAGGCGCCGCACCGCGACACCCACCAGCTCGAGCGGCGCCCCGATCCGGGCGGTCAGATCCGCGGACTGCTCGTGCAGGAGGCGGACCACCTCACTGCCGACCGTGCCGCACCCGAGCAGGGCCAACCGCACCGCAGGCTTTCCAGAACTCATCCCACATCCAATGCGAGCAGATCTTCTTCGGTCTCCCGGCGGACGATCACCCGCGACGCCCCGTCCCGGACGGCGATCACCGGCGGGCGGGGCACGTGGTTGTAGTTACTGGCCATGCTCCGGCAGTACGCCCCCGTGCCGGGCACCGCCACAAGATCTCCGGGCTGCACGTCGGCGGGCAGGAATTCATCCTTCACGACGATGTCCCCGGATTCACAATGCTTTCCCACGACCCGGGCGAGCATCGGCGCCGCCTGCGACGCCCGGCTGGCCACGGTGGCCGAATAGGAAGCGTCGTAGAGCGCCGTCCGGATGTTGTCGCTCATTCCGCCGTCGACGCTCACGTACGTGCGGATGCCGTCGACGTCCTTGACCGTGCCCACCTCGTACAGGGTGAAGACGGCCGGTCCGACGATGGCCCGGCCGGGCTCGATCGACAGCTTGGGCGTGCGCAGTGTGGCCGCCTGGCACTCCGCCGCGACGATCTTGCTGATCCGCTTGCCCAGGTCGGCGGCGGTCGCCGGGTCGTCCTGGGTGGTGTAGGCGATGCCGAACCCGCCGCCGAGGTCCAGCTCGGGCAGCTCGACCCCGCGCGCGTCCCGGATCTGCGCCTGCAGCTCCAGCACCCGCCGGGCGGCCACCTCGAACCCGGAAGCGTCGAAGATCTGCGAGCCGATGTGCGAGTGCAGCCCGCGCAGGTCCAGCACGCCCTCGTCGAGGACCTTCAGCGCACCCTCGAGCGCCGCCCCGCCCGCCAGCGAGAAGCCAAACTTCTGGTCTTCGTGCGCGGTCGCGATGAACTCGTGGGTGTGCGCCTCGACGCCGACCGTGACGCGAATCAGCACGGCGGGCCGCTTGCCGGCCTCCCGAGCCAACGCGGTCAACCGGTCGATCTCGTGGAACGAGTCCAGGATGATCCGGCCGACCCCGGCGTCCAGCGCCCGGCGCAGCTCACTCACCGACTTGTTGTTGCCGTGGAAACCCATCCGTTCGGCCGGGAAACCTGCGGCCAGCGCGACCGCCAACTCCCCGCCCGAGCACACGTCCAGGAAGAGTCCCTCCTCGTCGACCACCTTCACGACGGCCTTGCACAGGAACGACTTTCCGGCGTAATAGACGTCCGCGTCCGGAAAGCCGGCCGCGAACTCGCGGCAGCGCGCCCGCAGGTCGGCCTCATCCAACAGGTACGCCGGAGTGCCGTGCTCCGCGGCCAGGTCGAGCACGCTCACGCCGCCGATTTCCAGAGCGCCCGCTTCGGTACGGCTGACCGTCCGCGGCCACAACTGCGGCACCAACGCGTTCACGTCGTCCGGCGTCCGCAGCCAGTGCGGTCCCGGGTTACCGAGGTCGCCGTGCAGCGCCCCCGCCTCGTGTGCCCGCATGTCTACATCCTCTCGGGCGCGGAAACGCCCAGCAGTCCCAAACCGTTCGCGATCACCGTTCGAGTGGCGTCGTTCAGCCACAAGCGCGCCCGGTGGAGGTCGGTGATCGGCTCGTCACCCATCGGGGTGACCCGGCACTTGTCGAAGAACCGGTGGTAGTCGCCCGCCAGGTCCTCGAGGTAGCGGGCGACCCGGTGCGGCTCGCGAAGCTCGGCGGCGCTGCCGACCACGGCGGGATACTCCCCGATCGCTTTGAGGAGGTCGTTCTCCTTCTCGTGCGCCAGCAGCTCGGGCCTGAAGTCGTCCGGCTCGCCGCGGGTCAGCCCGACAGCTGCCGCCTGCCGGGCGACACTCGCGGACCGCGCGGCGACATACTGGACATAGTAGACAGGGTTGTCACTCTTGGCCCGGGTCCACAGGTCGATGTCGATATCGATCTGCGAGTCGGACGAGTAACGCGCCAGCGCATACCGGGCCGCGTCCACGCCGAGCGCGTCGACGAAGTCCTCCAGCGTCACGACCGTGCCCGCGCGCTTGCTCATCCGCACCGGCTCGCCGTCGCGGACCAGGTTGACGAGCTGCCCAATCAGGATCTCCAGGTTCACGGCCGGGTCGTCGCCGAAACAGGCCGCCATCGCCTTCATCCGGCCGATGTAGCCGTGGTGGTCGGCGCCCAGCATGATCACGACCCGGTCGAAGCCCCGCTTGCGCTTGTCCAGGTAATACGCGCAGTCCGCGGCGAAATACGTCCACTCGCCGTCCGACTTGCGCAGCACCCGGTCCTTGTCGTCGCCGAATTCACTCGTGCGGAGCCAGGTCGCGCCGTCCGCCTCGTACACATGGCCCTGCTCTTGCAGCCGGTCGAGCGCCTCCTGGAGCTCGCCGCGGTCGTGCAGGTCCTTCTCGTTGAAATAGGTGTCGAAGTGCACGCCGAACTCAGTCAACGACTGCTTGATCTCGGCGAACATCAACTGGACGCCCTCGACCCGGAACGTCTCCAACGCCTCGTCCTCGGACTGCGTCAGCACGTCCGGCGCCTTACCCGCCACGGCCGTCGCGATCTCGGCGATGTAGGCGCCGCCATAACCGTCCTCCGGCGCGGCCTCGCCCCTCGCCGCGGCGTACAGCGAGCGGGCAAACCGGTCGATCTGCGAACCAGCGTCGTTGAAGTAATACTCCGTGCCGACCTCCGCGCCCGCCACGCGCAACAGCCGCGACAGCGCGTCACCCACCGCGGCCCACCGAACACCCCCGATGTGTACGGGACCAGTGGGGTTGGCCGACACAAACTCGAGGTTGATGCGCTGCCCGGCGAGACGGGTCGTATTGCCGTACTCCTGCCCCGCCAGCACCACGTCGCGCGCCAGCACCCCGGCCGCGGCCGCCTCCAGCCGGATGTTCAGGAAGCCCGGACCGGCGATCTCCACCGACTTGATCCCCGGCAGACTGGTGAGCTCCTCGACCAGCGCGGCGGCCAACTCACGCGGCGCCACGCCCGCCTTCTTACCGAGTTGCATAGCCATCGTCGAGGCGTAGTCGCCATGCTCGGGGTTACGGGGTCGCTCCACCGTCGTCGACTCCGGCAGGAGGGACACATCGAGTCCGCGGGTGACGAATACGGCACGCGCAGCTGTGAGAACGGTGGCAGCGAGGTCAGCGGGAGTCACCGAGCCATGCTATCCGGGTAGACTTTGGCGCCCGGCGGCGTACCGGGGCCTGCGCACGGGCCATTTTCAGATCCACCTCCCGGCCCGGCCCGACCAACTTCACGAATTGACGAGGCACGATGAGCATGAGCACCCCGGGGCCCGAGCGGGTCCCGTCCACCGTGAAGGTCGACAAGACGTCAGGTCAGGGCAAACCGCCCGCGGCCGGGAACAAGCCCGGCGGCTCGCGTCCCGCCAACAAGGGCAAGGGCGGCGGCAAAGGTCGCCCGCCCGTCAAGCCGGTCAAGGTCAGCGGCGGCCGTAACTGGGGCCCCATCGCCGTCGCCGGTGTCGTCGTGCTCATCGCCGTCGGCATCATCGGCTACGGCGTCTACGCCTCCGTCAAGGGCGGCCGTTCCTGGGAGGACCGCGCCGCCGACATCGAAGGCATCGTGAACTACCGGGAGCAGAAGAACCCGGCGATCGACTCGCAGGAACACAAGGACGGCCCCCAGACGTACCTCACCAACCCCCCGGTGGGCGGCGCCCACAACGCTGTCTGGCAGAACTGCATGGGCGACGTCTACCCCGAGCCCATCGCCAACGAGCACGCGGTGCACAGCCTCGAGCACGGCGCCGTCTGGGTGACCTACAAGCAAGGTCTCGCCGCCGACCAGGTCGACCTGCTGAAGAAGAGGGTCGAAGGCAAGGACTACATGCTGATGAGTCCGGTCGCCAACCTCGACAAGAATGTCTCCCTGCAAGCCTGGGGCTACCAGCTCAAGGTCGACAGCGCCGGCGACGACCGGATCGACCAGTTCATCAAGGACCTGCGCCTCAACGCCACCAAGGAACCCAACGCCGCCTGCTCCAACGGCAACAGCACCACCGGCCCGCTCCAGGCTGCCGCCCCCGCACCGGCGGGAAGCGCCGGCAGCTGATGACGGTCTCCTCCGACACCGACACGGACGCGCCGACCACCGCCGACGACGCCCCCCGAACCGGCACCCACCGGTTCGGGGTCGGCTGGTTGGCGCTCGTCCTGGTGTTCGGCCTCCTGGTAGGCGGGGCCGCCGGTTTCCTCGGCCCCCGCCTGCTAGGCGTCCCCACGGACGACTCGGCCGAAGCTGGCTTCCTGCGTGACATGAGCACCCACCATGCGCAGGCCGTCGAAATGTCGATGATCGCCCACGCCAACTCCACCGACGGCACGGTCGTCACCCTCGCCGGCGACATCGCCCTCACCCAACACGGCCAGATCAGCACCATGCTGGCCTGGCTCCGCGAATGGCACCTCAGCCCAACCGGCTCCCAGCCCACCATGGCCTGGATGCCCGGCGCGGAGGGCTCCGTCGTCAACGGCCTCATGCCGGGCATGGCCACCCCCGAGCAGATCGCCAAGCTCCGCACCGCCACCGGCAAAGACCTCGACATCCAGTACCTCACCCTGATGCGCGCCCACCACCTCGGCGGCATCCACATGGCCCAGGCCATCCTCAAAGAGTCCGACAACGACAACGTGACCGGTCTAGCCCAGACGATGGTCAGCGGCCAACAGAGCGAGATCAACCTGATCGACTCCATGCTCCAACGGATTCAGCAGTCCTGAACCAGCACGGCCGCCACGCCGCCATACCGATTGGCGAGGCGTCGGGGCGGCCTGCTAGAGTTTCACCCGCTGAGCCCCCGTAGCTCAGGGGATAGAGCGTCGCCCTCCGGAGGCGAAAGCGCAGGTTCGAATCCTGCCGGGGGCACAAGTTTTCACCACGACTTTCGGGCCGCTGAGCAGCGCAGACGCTGTCAGCGGCCTTACTCGTCTGTCCGACTGTGTCCGGCCGTCACTGGCCCTCTACGGTCATCTGCGGCAAATACGCGACCAAGTTCGCGGCCGTCATTCGGCTGAGTCCGCCGGGCTTCCCAGAGAGGTCTCCGGTCAAGCCCCAGCGCCTCTTCGACTCCGCTCATCGACGAACAGCCGCCCATCCGGACCGGTACCGAAACGTTCGAGGTGTTCGTTGATGAGTTCGGTCAGCGGAGGCGGAATAGGCACGGTCCGAGCCTCCCCGTGCTTCAACTGGCGGCGGTCGCGGTTCTCACCGCTGTTCGTCCAATGCTTCCCGGTTCGGCTACGTCGTCGAGCAGACCTTCGCTCTGCTGCATCAGTTCCGTCGGCTCGCCGTGCGCTGGGAACGCCGCCCCGACATCCACGACGGCTTCGCCAGCCTCGCCTGCATCCTGATCTGCAGGCGCCGACTGATCAACTGGACCCACTAGAAGATCATATTAGGAACCGCAAGGGTCAAGATATTGACCCTTAAGGTGGTTAGTGATCAGCTTCATGGTCCTTGCTACCGCTGGGGCGGACCGAATTGCCGCAACCGACAGCGCGGCAGCGTGCCGTGTGACGTCTTCGAACACCCGGCGGTGCCCGAAGCTCATCGCCCGTCAAGGGGCACGATCCCGATCCCTAAAGCTTATAGTGGTCATGATACTGACCCGTGCGATTAGGGACTGCTCATGCCTCGTCCGTCCACCAGAGTGACTGCAGCAGCCAGGAGCATCGGCGAACAATTCGTGGCTTGGCGCAAACTACACAGACTCACCGTCGTGCAAGTTTCCGAGAGAGCCGGCATCTCTCGAAACACACTGCGCCGCGTGGAAACCGGCGATACGGGGGTCGGACTACAGGCTTTCCTGAGTGTTGCCAGGGCTCTGGGCGTGCTGGACGCCATCGTGACGGCTACGGATCCGTACGAGACCGACCTCGGCCGGGCCCGTGCCGATGAGACGCTGCCTGAGCGGGTACGTCCATGAATCGCCTCCACACCTATGTGGAGCTGTCCGGTGAGACCGTCGCCGTGGGGGATACCCGCTTCAACCTTCGTCGGGGTCGGCTGACAGCGTCCTTCTCCTACGATCGCGACTACATCGCAGCACCCGGCGCTTACGCCGTTGACCCTGCTCTCCGGCTAACCACAGGATCCTGGCCGCTGCCGCGAGGGCTTCCCGGAGCCTTCAGCGACGCTGCGCCCGACCGGTGGGGGCGAAATCTGATCGCCAGACGCCTACGCGCTGAAGCGACTGCCGCCGAACGACCCGCGCCGACCCTCGATGACAGGGACTATCTGCTCGGAGTGAGCGACGAAACCCGGCAGGGCGCGCTGCGCTTCAAAACAGATGCCGATGACCTGTTCCAGCATCCGACTCCGGATATTCCAAAGCTCATCGCCCTGCCAGCGCTGCTTCATGCCGCCAATACTGTCGCCCGCGACGAACCAGACAGCCTGGAAGCGATCAAGACTCTCCTGGACGCCGGAACAGGTTCGCTCGGTGGAGCCCGCCCCAAGGCATCAGTGCGCGATGACGAACGCCTCATGATCGCGAAGTTCCCGCATCACGCCGACAAATGGAATGTCATGGCATGGGAAAAGACCGCTCTGGACCTGGCTGAAGCTGCCGGAATATCCGTCCCCAGAAGACAGTTGGTCGATATCGATGGAAACTCGATCCTCCTGCTCGATCGATTTGACCGCGATCGCAGGCATCGGATCGGCTACATCAGTGCGATGACGCTACTCGAGGCTCAGGACGGACAGCCCAGCGACTACACCGAGATCGCCGAGGTGCTCCCAGAAAACAGCTCCGCGGCCGCTGACGACCTCCGTCAGTTATGGCGCCGAATCGCGTTCTCCATCGCTATTCACAACACCGATGACCACCTCCGTAACCATGGTTTCCTGCGAAGCGGTTCAGGCTGGCGACTGGCTCCCGCTTTCGACCTCAACCCCAATCCAGACATTGCGGTTCAACGCGTCACCAGCGTGGGAGGCGCGAGCAGTCCAGCTGACGAGGTCGACGCTCTTTTGTTATATGCGGACATCTTCGGCATGACGAATAGTCAGGCAAGAATTGTCCTTCGCGAGGTGGCTGAGGTCGCCGCAAGTTGGCAGGAAGTCGCTCTACGCAATGGCATTTCGCAGGCCGAACGCTCCCGCTTCGAGAAAACCTTGACCCGTACCGTCGATGCCGTATGCCTCGACTGATCATGCTCGCCTGAACAGCTCTGGTCGCTCCACCAAGCTAAGGCGGCGTGCCCGGGAGGGACCAGCGACCGTTGCTGTCGCGGAGCATGCGGACCTGATCGTCGGTGAGGAGTTCGGCCATGATGGAGCGTTCGGGTCGTTGACTGAAATGGCCGGACTGCCAGTACCAGCCCGCCGCGCCGATGAATTCGACCCGGGGGGCGTCGGCGGGCCCGCGTAGCCACATCTTGAACCGCAATGGATACTCCACGCCTCTAGTCCCATGCACTGTTCGCATGACAATAGCGTGTGATGCAGCAGCCGTTAAGTGCCCGTGTGACCAGGGAGTGCCCGCTTAGCCTGCGGACATGGCCGCCAAGAAGCTCCGGTTGGTAGGAGCGCACGAGATTCGGGCGATGTTGGGCGGGATCAGCAGGCAGCGGGTCTACCAGATCACCAGCCGGCGGGGCTTTCCTGCGCCGGTGGCGGAGCTGGCGATGGGCAACGTGTGGTTGACCGAGGATGTCGAGGCGTGGATTGCCGCCCGGCCACCCCGGCCGGAGAGCGCCGACTAGCCGTTTGCTCGCTCCAGGCCGTCCAGGATGAGGCTGGCGACCAAGCCGACCAGATCTACCCTCTCGAGCAGGCGGCAGCTGCTATCCGACACCTGGTCGGCGGGCGTGCCCGCGGCAAGCTCGTGATCGAGGAGTGCGGTCTGGGTGCGTCTTGAGGATCATGGCGACGCCGAGCCGAGGTCCAGGTTTCCTCTCGGCGGGCGAATACCGGTGTGGTACTCGGCCGTTCGGACCGCGCCGCGAGGCGGAAGCTGGGGCCGGCGCAGGCCGTCATGATCCGCAAGACGTGGCCTAGAGTCGTTCGAACATCCGCTGCACGCGCTCGTCCTGCTTGGCGAGGATCTGTCGCCGTTCGTCCTCGAGGCGGCCCGCGGCGGCCATGCCCGGCGCCAGCACAGCCATGAGGATCATGACGATGCCCGCGACCCAGGCCCACCACGGGACCACCGACTGCGGGCCGACCATCGCACTGACCCATTCGTATGCCGGGTCGATGTATGCCTCCATGGCAGCCTCCTTAGCCGGTGGAACGGCCCCCAATATCGACCGCGCGGCGGGGCGGCTTAGCGAAACTTTTCAGGAGGCCACGACGACCGCCGTGGGCAGCCCGGCGAGGCAGCTGATGGTCACCTTGATCCGGCTCGGGCCGTCCTGGAAGACGATCCCGGCCGTCAGCGCCGGCCCGGGAACCACCCGTTCGACCACGTACGGCTTGACGGCCGCAAATCCCACGATCCGCGCGAGGCCCAGCCGGGTGCACCGCGCGGAGACCGTCCCGCCGGCCGTCCGGAACGTCGGCGCCGCATCGGGTGACGCGCTCGGCGACGTCACGGTAGGAGCTGGTGTCGTCCGCCGGGGCGCCGACGCGGCCGGGGCGGGGGCGGGGGCGGACGCCCGGGCCGGACGGGGAGCGGTCGTGACCGTCGCTGCCGGAACACCGGCACGGACGGGTCGAGATGGCGGCGCGGCAGAAACCGCAGCAGGAACGTCCGCCGCCGGTTGCGGCCCCGGTGGACCAGCCGGATCCAGCAGCAGCCAACCCGCGGCAGCCAACAGCGCGACCGTGGCAGCGGAACCGGCCAACAGTTTGCCGCGGCGACCCCCGGCAGCCGCCGCGACCAGCGCAAGCTGTGCGCCGCTGGACAGGGTCCGGGCAGCCTCCGCGGCTGTGGGCCGGTCGGCGGGCTCCTTGCGCAGACAGCGGTTGATCAGCGAGGTGATCTGCGGCGGCACCCCGGGCAGGTGCGGCAGCGGAACCGGCTCCGTGGTCACATGGGCGGTGAGCATCTGCGTGGTGCTGTCCGCCGGCCAGGGAGATTCGCCGGCGAGCAGCCGATAGAGCAGCACGCCGAGGGCGTACACGTCGGAGGCGGGCTCGACCGCGTCCGAGGTCAGCCGCTCCGGCGCAAGGTAGGCCGGGGTGCCGAGCAGCTCCTCCGGCTCGGCGGCACCCGCGGAGGCGGCAAGTCCGAAGTCGACCACCTTCACGCCGTCCCGGGTGACCATGACGTTGGCCGGCTTGATGTCGCGGTGCACCAGCCCGTCGGCGTGCGCCGCGGCCAGGGCCGCCGCGACTTGCGCGCCGATCCGGAAGATATCGGTGGGCTCCAGCAGGGCGGCCCGTGCCCGCTGCTGCAACGTGATCCCCTGGACCAGTTCCATGACCACGTACGGGGTCCAGTTCCCGTCCTCGTACGCCTCGCCGTAGTCGTAGACCTGGGCGATGTGCGGATGGGACAGGGCCGCCGCGGCGCGGGCCTCGGTGCGGATGCGAGCGCGGGACTGCTCGTCGTGCGCGTACTTCCCGGCGAGCAGTTTGACCGCCACGGTGCGGCCGAGCACCTCGTCGCGGGCGCGCCAGACCACCGCCATGCCCCCGCGGCCGATCGGCAACAGCAGGGTGTAGCGGCCGCCGAGCATCTGCTGCTGCACGTCCATCCGTGGCAGTTTGCACCCCGCGGCGCCGGAACGCACTGGGCGATGTCGATGTCCGGGTTTCATCGCGGTGAATTGAGTAGACACACCCGGCAAATCGACCAGCGTCAGTCGCTCGGGTGCTGCATCCACCATTCCGTGAACTGCCGCGCCTGCCCGTTGGTGTCCAGCCGAAGCACCCACAGGTTGCTGTAGACCCGCGGCGGCGCGGTGTAGCGGGTCGTCGCCTCGATGATGGCGAGGTCGTCGTTGACGATCAGTGGATGCCACTCGAAGCTGGTGGACCCCGGCTCGTCCTGCCGCGCCAGCCATCCGGCGACGATCGCCTCCCGCCCCAGCCACGGCCGCGCCCACGGCTCGGTGAAGTAGGCGGCGTCGTCGGCGAACAGACCGCCGATCGCGCCGGGGTCGTTCGACTCCCAGGCGGCCCGATAGGCGTGCACCCAGGCACCGACCGCGTCGAGATTCGTCATCGCCGCTCCTCGGCGTAGGACAGCTGCTGGAACTCCTCCAGTGCACCCGTCCAGAGGAAGTCGCTGACCTGGGTGAACGCGATGCCGGTCAGACCCTCGTGCGGGTCGTTGAACCAGCTCGTGCCGTAACCCCCCGACCAGCCGTACCGGCCGGGGGCGGAGGTGTCGTCGGTCGCGACGGTGACCGCCATGCCGAAGCCCCACCCCGCGCCGCCGAGCAGCATGCCGGCGGTCTTGACCTGCTCGGGGGTGAGTTGATTGGTGGACATCAGCTCGACCGATCGCTCCGACAGCAGCCGAGTCCCGTCGTGGACACCACGGTCCAGCAACAGCCGGGCGAAAGTGTGGAACTCGTCCACCGTGGAAACCAGCCCACCCGCGCCCGACGGGAAGACCGGCGGCGAGCTCCAGACCTCCGGGCCGGTGTCGGTGTGCTCGACCAAGCGCTGCGTCTCCGGATCGGTCATGTAGTGGGCGGGCAGCTCCCGGGCACGGTCGGCCGGCAGCCAGAAACCGGTGTCACGCATGCCGAGCGGGTCGAACAATCGCGCACGCAACACGTCGCCGAGCGGCTTGCCGGCTGCGCGTGCCACCAGCACACCGAGCACGAGAGAGCCGGCGTTGTATTGCCACTGCTCGCCCGGCTGCCGCATCAACGGCAGCGTGCCGAACCGGCGGATCCACTCGTCGGGGTCGTGCACCGTCCGTGGATCCGGCGGGCCGAGGACAAGCCCCAGTGCGGCCGCCCGCTCGACGATCGGCCAAGGCGGGTCGAACGTCGGCTCGACGATCTGGCCGAAGCCCAGCCGGAACGTCAGCAGGTCCTCGACCGTCACCGGCCGGTGTGCGGCGACCGTGTCGTCCAACGGACCGTCGATCCGGGCCAGCACCCGCTGCCCGGCCAGCTCCGGCAACAGCCGGTGCACCGGCTCCGCCAGCTCCAGCAGACCGTCCTCGACCAGCATCATCGTCACCGCGGCCAGCACCGGCTTGGTGAGCGACGCAATCCGGAACACCGTGTCGCGACGCATCGGCACGTCCCCGCCGAACGCGGTCGTGCCGATGGCATCCACCCGCACATGCTCGCCGCGAGCGACGAGCGTGACGATTCCGGGGAGTTCGCCTCGCTCGACGCGCGTTGCCATGGCTTCATGCACCGTCATGCAGACCACCATGGCAGATGGCTCTGACAGTTTTCAGAATCCAGCCAGGACGGTCTTGCCGATGGTCGACCCGGCCTCGACCGCCTCGGTGGCGCGACGCAGGTTGGTCGCGTTGATGCCGTCGATGCGCGTGGTCATGGTGGTGTGCAGGACGCCCTTGTCGACCAGCTCGGCCGCCCGGGTCAGGATCTCGTGCTGGGCGGTGCTCTCCGGGTCGAACAGCGCCCGGGTGAACATCAACTCCCAGTGCCACGCGATGCTCTTCAGCTTCAGCGGGCGCAGATCCAGACCCGCCGGCTCGTCGAGCGCCACCACCGCGCCGAACGGTCGGACGATCTTCGCGTACGTCTCGACCATGCCGGCCGAGTGCGCCGAGAGGACGTAGTCGACGCCGTCCGGGAGCTGCTCGGCCAGGTCGCCGTGGTGGTCGACGACGCGGTGTGCGCCCCGATCCAGGACGTACTGGCGGGATTCCGGGCGGGAGGCCGTACCGATCACTTCGAGGCCGGTCAACTGCCGGGCGAGCTGGACGGCGATGGCGCCGACCCCGCCCGCGGCGCCCTGGACGAGCACAGTGCCCTTGCTGTCTGCGGTCAGCCGGAGCCGGTCGAAGAGCATTTCCCAGGCGGTCAGGGTGGTCAGCGGGAGGGCGGCCGCCTGCGCGAAGTCGAGCGAGGCAGGCTTCGGTCCGGTGATCCGCTCGTCCACCAGGTGCAGCGCGGAGTTGGTGCCGGGGCGTGCGATCGAGCCCGCGTACCAGACCTCGTCGCCGGGCCGGAACAGCGTGACCGCGGAGCCGACGCGCTCGACGACGCCGGCCGCGTCGTACCCGAGGATCTTGGGTTCGCCCTGCGGGTCGGTGGACAGCCGGACCCAGGGGTCCGCGGGATTGACCGAAACGGCCTCGACCCGGACCAGCAGGTCGTGCGGGTCGGGCTCCGGCACGGGCAGCTCCAGGTCGAGCAGGGAGGCAGGGTCGGAGATGGGCAGGCTCGTGCGGTAACCCACCGCTCGCATCAGTTCAGGCATGCCAACGACGCTATTCCGTACGCCCTAGTTACCGTCAATGGTTATTAGTTCCCTTCGGGTACTACGATGGGCCGCATGATCTCCACCTCCTGCGGCCGCGCCCACGACGTCTACGACGCGTCCTGCCCCTGCCGCCCGATGCTGGATCTGCTGGCAAACAAGTGGAGCGCCCTCGCCCTGGGCGCCCTCGAAGACGGCCCCCGCCGGTTCGGTGCCCTGCGCGCCAAGCTCGAAGGCGTCAGCCCGAAAGTGCTCACCGCCACACTCCGCCGCCTCGAAGAAAACGGCCTGATCGACCGTACGGTCTACCCCGCGGTCCCCCTGCACGTCGAATACTCACTGACCCCGCTCGGCCGGGACGCCTGCGAGCCACTCGCCATGCTGCGCCGCTGGGTCGTCGCCAACATCGACCGCTTCCCGCTGTCACACCCCAGCGCTACCGTCGCACCATGACCGCTCAGTGGCGCCACCTGCCCGCCGCAGCCCGGCCCATCGCCGCCGCGACCGCCACCGCCATCGCCGCGGCCCGCGAGCAAGACCGTGACACGCTCACCGAAGCGGTGGCCCAGCTCAGTGCCCAAGACCAAACCCAAGCAGGACTCATCTTGGGTACGGCCGTTCGCCTCCGCCTGGAAGCCACCCACCCGGACGGCCTCGACGCCGGCGACGTCCGCACGGTCCTCGAGAACAGCGTGCGCGCAGCCGCCCCCTGGTGCCCCGAAGTGGACCCCCAGGTCACCCTCTACCTCCTCGCCGGCGCACTCGGCGTCTGGGACGACGACGGCGCACCACCCCCAAAGCCGGACGCGCTCGCCCTGCACGCCGCCCTGCTGCTGGCCCACCTCAGCCACGAGCAACCCATCGACCAACTCCTGACCGCCACCCTCGCCGAAATCCAGCGCGTGCAACTCAACGACTAGCGGGAGCAGATGTCTGCCGGGGATCGACACGATGCGGAATGAATCGATGAGCCGCACGGGTCGTTGAGCCCTTCGGTGGCGGCATTTCCGCCGGCGCCGACAGCTGCCCGACAGGAGTCCGCCATGGCCAAGGAACGACCGGTGACCGCCGGAGGCAGGACGGCGAACGACCGCGGCCGGCACCCCGCCGCGCCCGACCCCCAGGCGACTCGCAGCGCGCCCGACCCGCAGGCGACTCGTACCGCTCCCGCGGCCGTCACCCCGGGCCCCCGCCGTCCCGCCTCGGGAAGCCCCGCCGACCCCCGCCCCATCCCCCCGCCCTTCCTCACCCTCGACAACGCCGACCCCACCACAGACCCGGCACCCGAGCCCCCCGCCGCCGAGCTGTCGCCCACCAACCCGCCCAGCCCCTCCCCGCACAGCCGCGCCCACGAACACGATCACCCGCCGGCCGGGTCCGCGGAGTCCTCCCCCGCCGACGGCGGCATCCCCGTCGGCGACAACCACCCGGCTGCTCCCACCTCAGCCGACGCCCGCTTCGGGCCGGCAACCGCATCGCCCTCCGCAGCTGCCACCACCCCGCAGCCCACCCCCGAATCACCTGCCGCTGAACACCCGAACACGGCGCCCGCCCAGGCCCCCACCGCAGCGTCGGCCGAGCACCCACCCGCGGTGCCCACCCCGGACTCGACCACGGCATCCAGCGAGCACCCGCACACGGCAGGCACCGCCGTCCCACACGCAGCGCCCGGGGAGCACTTGCGCGCATCCGCCGAGCACCCAGCTGGCGCGCCCACGCACTCGCCCGCTCCGAGCTCGGCGGCCCCCGGGCGGCAGCGCAGTCAGGGGCCGCAGCGAGGCGTGGCCAAGGTGCCATCGCCGCGGCCGATGCTGCCCGGCCTGCAGTTGCAGCCGATGGTGCACGTTGCGGATATGCCGGCAGCCATCGGCTTCTACGAGAAGCTGGGCGGTGAGCTGATCCACGGCGAACGGGCGGGTGAATGGGTGCTGATGCAGGTCGGCACCGCGCAGATCGGCCTGGTCACTCGCCCACCTGACCCCGCGCAGGGCGAAAGCACCGTGGAGCTGAACTTTTCGGCGACCATGCCCCTCGAGCGACTGGAGCAGCAACTCCGCGACCGGGGCATCACGATCGTGCAGTTGTCCGCCGACCGCGACCTAGGCACCCGCCTGCATGTGGAGACGCCCGACGGCACGCCGGTCAAGATCCACCAGGTGGAACCGGACCTGCTGATTTAACGGGCCAGCCCCGGTCTTCATCATCCTGCGTCCAGCACGCGGCGACCGTCAGGCCCCTGCCTCCACGCCGTCCTCGTGGTCGTGGCCGGCGCCCTGACCGCAGTGCGAGCCGTCACGGCGTGGCGACGGCAGCGGCCGGGTGCCTGCACGGTCCACCGACCCGCATCGTTGCCCGTTCCGTGGCTTCTCGCCGACTGACCGGCCTCCCGACGCGCGGAGTGCCGATGGAGCGTCGTCCACAGCTCCATGGGATGGCGCCGGACGAAATGCGGGAGGGTCACCCCCATTACCGCGGAATCCGGTCTGCTGCGGAACGAGCGGCGGCTCTTCGACACCTGGGGACGAGGCTGGTGAACTCCCCCGACCAGCGCCGGGCGAACTACCACCAGCAACGCCGGGTGTGGGTCTAGCAGCACGCGCGGGGCCAGCGGCCGGGGCCGGGGCCGGGGCCGGGGCAGCAGAGACAGGCGAATGGCTACCAGCAGAGGCAGGCGCAGGGCCAGGGGCGGCGCGGGGTGTTGGGGGGGCAGATGGCTGCGCGGTGGGCTGCGGCGGGGACGGCTAGGCGGAGCAGCAGGAGGCCTAGGAGGGCTCCGGCGGTGTTGGCGATCAGGTCGTTGATGTCGATGGTGCGCCGGCTGCCGATGGTGAGGCCGAGGATCAGCTGGACCGTCTCGATGGCTGCGCTGGCGGCCAGGGCGCGCCAGCCGATGGCGGGTAGCCGGTCGGTGGCCGGCCAGAGCAGGGGCAGCAGGATGCCGAACGGGATGAACATGATGACGTTGAGCGTGCAGCTCGGCGCGTCCACGTCGCCGGGGATCCAGTGGACCATCGTCATGAACGGTTCGCCGGCCCAGTACGAGGCTGGGTGGGGGCGGATCGGAAAGATCGTGACGGCGACGACGGCAGCGGCGTACAGCAGGAGGAGTCCGTAGGTCGCGCGCCGCCACATGATCGGTCAACGGTAGCGAGGATGTGCCCGGCTGCGCTTCTCCCCTACGGGTGAGGCCGGGCGCGAGGTCGGCGCGGTGCGGTCGCCGGGCCACGACCCGGACCGGCAAGTCCGGGTCGTGCGGAGAGTCCCCTAGCCCCGAATGACGACGGTTTGCGGCAACAAGCCGTCGTCAGTGCCGCCGCTGAAGGCGCTGTCCCGAGCGGATGGGGTTCTGCCCCGGATCGGGCGGGGAACCCCGGGATGCGCGGCCTCGGTTGGCGGCGTGGTGCGCGCTCAGCTGGGGCGGAGGCCGACTGAGGTGCGCGGGTTCGGCGGTTCGGCGCAGCCGAGCAGGCCGACCAGGCCGGATATCCAGAGCTGGCGGTACACCGTCGGGCTCGGGTGGCTGACGACGAGTTTGATGCCGGAGGCCGCGGCGGCGTGGAAACAGGCCACCAGGATGCCGATGCCGATGCTGTCGATCAGCATCACCCGTTGGAGGTCGAGGTCGATCCGGGCCGGGGTCTGCGACGTGAGGACGTCGTTGACGGCGTCGCGCATGATGTGGGCGTTGTCGAGGTCGATCTCCCCGCTGGGGGCGATTTCCACAGTTCCGTCGGCCAACTGGCGAGTGGTGATTGGCAGATACACGGCTGCCCTCTTCCTGGCGTCGTGCGGGCGACG
Organism: Actinoplanes sp. NPDC051859; assembly: GCF_044452725.1. Taxonomy (NCBI): domain Bacteria; kingdom Bacillati; phylum Actinomycetota; class Actinomycetes; order Micromonosporales; family Micromonosporaceae; genus Actinoplanes; species Actinoplanes sp. NPDC051859. Next base: position 66,987 of record NZ_JBITBX010000007.1, read on the forward strand.
CCGAACCTTCCGCGGAGTCTTCTGCGCTTTCTAGCGGTGTGGCCTGGCGCCGCACCCGGCGCCGGACGGACCTCCGCGTCCCAACAACAACAATCCGCTGGTTCGCAAGTTACGCCAGGTAGGCGCGGAACGCCAGAGTAGTTCATCCGGCCCGAATGTGCCGTAACGGTCACGCCTCCGGACAGATATTGACGAATGCCTACGTGATCTCAATACTCACCGTATGCGTGAGGGTGCCGTACGAGATGAGTGAGGCTCTTTTCAGGACAGTAACCCCGGTCCTTGACACTCGCACGGCAGCCAGCTTCAGCAGTGCCGACTTGGATGACACGCGGTCGCTGCTGCAGCGGTTCTACTATCCGCTGGCGGTTGGTGCGCCGGCGGGGGCCGAGGGGTTCGAGTTTCGGGCGGATGTGATCCAACTCGGACCGCTGACCGTGGGACAGCTAGGCTTTGGCGCTCCTGTGACGCTTGACGCGAATGAGCTGGACGCCTATCACGTCAGCATCCCAACAGGTGGACACGTCACTGCGCGGCATGCGGGGCGGGAGGTCACTGCGGGGGTAGGCGCCGCCATTTTGTACGGTCCCGGGCGGCCGGCCTTTGCAGCGCACTCCCGCAATTCCGTCAAGCTCGACGTCAAGATCGAGCGCACCGCGTTGGAGGCGGAACTGGCAACGCTGTTGGGCCGTCCGGTGGCGGGGCCGCTCGAACTGCCGCCGGCCATCGACCTCACCGCCGGGCCGTTTCGGAGCTGGGCCACGCTGATCCGGTTGCTGCGGGATGAGATCGCGGAGCCGGAGAGCCTGGTGCGGCAGCCGCTGATCGCCGAGCACCTGCGTCGCAGCATTCTGAGCGGGCTGCTGCTCAGCGTGCCGCATCGCTACTCGGACGAGTTGACGGCGCCGGCGAGTGCTGGGCCGCCGCGGGCGGTGCGGCGGGCTATCGACGCGGTGCAGGACGAGCCGGAGCGAGCGTTCACTGTGGGCGATCTGGCTCGGATCGCCGGGGTCAGCGTGCGGTCGCTGCAGGAGGGGTTCCGGCGGCATGTGGGCTGCGCCCCGATGACCTACCTGCTGCACGTACGGCTGACGCGGGCGCATGAGGAGCTGCGTCGCGAGGATCCGGCCGGGGTCACCGTGGCGGCGGTGGCACACCGGTGGGGCTTCGCGCATCTGGGTCGGTTCGCTTCGGCGTACCGAAACCGGTTCGGGGTTTGTCCCTCACAGACCTTGCGCGACGCCGGCTAGATTCACTCTCCCGGGTCACGCCGGCGGGGGCGGGGCAGCTCGCCGATCCGGGGTGGGGCGGTCGGGCCGCCGAAGAGGTTGCCCCGGGCGGGAACCCAGTCGCGCCAGGGCCCGAGCCGGGGTGGCACCGCGGTGGCTTCGCCGTCGCCTGCGCCGCGCAGTCCACGCAGGTAGGCGAGCACGCGGGTGGCCGCCGCACCACCGTCCTCGGCTAATGCGGCCAGTATTTCCTGGTCAAGACCGAGGTCCTGGTGTTGGGCGCGAAGTCGGGCGGAGAGCCCGGACAGCAGCCGAAGAAGCTCGCCCGCGTCGCGTTCGGCGTCGGACAGCCCGCCGCTCACCTGTTTCCACCCGGATCTGGCAGTGGTTCAGCGGCATCCCTGCGTTGGTTCATGTCACGTTCCCCTCGCCATGAATGCGCGCGATCCCCGCCGGAACGGTCGCATACACGACAACGCAGAAATGTATTCGCCCCGCTACGCACCGTCCATCCGCTGCGCGCGGCGGCTGTCCGAATCACGCTCGTCGGACACTCAGGATGGTGAGCGAGCGTGTCCTTCTCGCCAGGATCGGCGTTGGATTCCCCCCAAGCGGGGTATGTCCAGGGTCAGGGAGGCACCATGAGCGAGCAGGATCATACGCCGCTGGAAAACACTCCGGCGGTCGCGGACGCCATTGCCGATGATGTCGCGGTCAACGCGTTCATCACCGGTCGCCGTCCGGGCGCCGACAACCCGAAGTTCCAGCAACCGGGGGAAGCCGCCCAGCGACACGGCGACGAGAGCACCGATCCCGAACGCTTCAGTCCACTGTCGTCGTGATGGTGTGCCACCCGGTCGCGCCGTCGGGGAACGGGGTAGCACGTTCCTCGGTCTGCACCTCGCCAGTGCCGTCGGTGGCCCGTACGGCGAGGGTGTGCGGGCCGGGGGTTGCCTTCCACTCGTAGCGCCACTGCACCCAGGTGTCGGAGGACGGCACGGGCAGCAGTTCGGCTTTCTGCCAGTCACGGTCGTCGACGCGGACTTCGACCGTACGGATGCCGCGGCCTTGGGCCCACGCCACGCCCGCGACCGTCGCGTTTCCGGCCTGGACCGTGGCGAAGGGCCGCGGCTTGTCGATCCGCGAAGCGGTCTTGACGGGACCGCGGGCCGCCCAGCCACGCCGCACCCAGTACGCGTCGAAGTCGGCGAACGTGGTCAGTTCCAGCTCGGTCACCCATTTGCAGGACCCGGCGTAGCCGTAGAGGCCGGGGGTCAGCATGCGGACGGGGAAGCCGTGCTCGACGGGCAGCGGCTCGCCGTTCATGCCGACGCACAGCATGGCGTCCCGTCCGTCGAGCAGGGTGGCGACCGGTGTGCCGATGGTCATGCCTTCCACCGACCGGGCGACGAGCTGGTCGGCTTTCGGGTCGAGGCCCGTCTCGGCGAGCAGCGGAGCGAGGGGGACGCCGAGCCACCGTACGGTGCCGATGTAGGGCCCGCCGACCTCGTTGGACACGCAGTTGAGGGTGATGTCGCGTTCGCGCAACGGCCGGTCGAGCAGGTCGGCGAAGGACAGCTCCAGCTCCTTGTCGACCATGCCGTGGATACGCAGGGACCAGGTCGCCACATCGACTTTAGGCAGGGTCAGGGCGGTGTCGACCCGGTACAGCTTCGCGGAGGTGAAGCCGGGTGCCACCGAAGAGGGAAGGGGCTTGGCGGGGTCAGCCGCCGCCGGTAGTTTGATGGCCTCCCGGGAGCGCGCAATCGCACCTCCTCGGACGCGCTTGATGGTTTCGCCGGCGACACCGAGCAGGGCCACGCTGCCGGCGAGCATCAGGAAAGCTCGCCGGTTGGTGGTGGCGGGCCGGGACCGCGTCCACAGCAGAGCGGTTCCAGCGATCGCGGCGCCGAGCAGCGACGGCACGGCATCGAACAAGGTTGCCGTCGGTCGGGACAGTGCGGCAGCAGCGCCCACCAGCCCGAACAGTGCGGCTCCGGCGATCGCCACCCAGCGGCGACGGACGCTCAGCACGCCGACCGCGGCTGTGAACACCAGCAGGACGAGACCGATGCCGCCCAACAGCGCCGGCTTGTCATAGGTGCCCAGCGTCCGGACCGCGAACTCCTTCACCGGGGTCGGCGTCGCGTCGATGACCGCACCGCCGACGGCGACCAGCGGCGCGGCGGCCGGCCGAGTGGCCGCCGCGAGGAGTTCCGCGGCGGTCACACCCAGGGCGGCGCAGAGTACGCCGGACAGCGCCGGTTTGCCGGTACGCCGAAGCATCACCGCTCAGCTCTTCGGCATCAGGACAGAGTCGATGATGTAGACGGTCGCGTTGGCGGTCTGCACGTTGCCGCACACCACCGAGGCGCCGCCGACCTTGAAGTCAGTGCCGCTGCCGGTGACCTTGACCTCGTCGCCCTGCAGCGTCTTGTGCGAGCCGGCCAGGTCCTCGGGCGCCAGCTTGCCCGGCACCACGTGGTAGGTGAGCACGCTGGTCAACATCTTCTTGTCGGCCAGGACCTTCTTGAGGTCCTTGGCGGGAATCTTGTCGAACGCCGAGTTCGCCGGCGCGAAGACGGTCAGCGCCTCAGCCGTGTTGAGCGAGTCGACCAGCCCGGCCTGCTTCACCGCACCGACCAGGGTGGACAGCACCGGGTTGCCGGAGGCGGCGGTGGCGACCGGCTCCTTGGCCATGGCCGCGAAACTGCCCGGGTTCGACGAGTCGGTGGGCACCGCGGAACAGCCCGCGCCGAAGTTCATCATCATCCCGTCCATAGCCTGCGTGGACGTCATCGGCGCGGCGGTTGTCGTCGTGGTCATCGGAGCGGCTGGCGGCGTCGCCGTGTCCGACTCTTTGTCGCCACCGCAGGCGGCCAGCGACGTCGTGAACAGGGCGGCCGCAGCAACGGCGGTGAAACGGGTGGCGCGCATTGTGTACCCCTCAGTAGCAGTTTTTTCCTTCGCTACTGATTCGGACCCGAATGCTCCCCGGACTGCTCCTAAGTGAGCGAAACTTTCGCCACCACCTGAGACGGCGTCGCGGCACCGGCGGCCGGCTCCAGCGACACGGCGAAGACGTCGTTACCCGGGAGTCCGTCGACCAGCGCAATCGCCGACTGCACACCCGTGCCCATCAGCCCCGCCGACACCGGCGCGCCGGCGCCACGAATCGTCCACATCTGGAACGTGTGGCCCGCGGGGGGCGCTTGGGCCGCGCTGAAGGACACGACACTGGCCGCCTGCTCCCGCGACGACGCCACGGTCACCCGGCCGCCCCCGGTGATCGGCCCAGACCGGACCACCAGATCAGAGGCAGACAAGATTGCTTCCGTACGCGTCTCGCGCAGTTGAGCCGCCGCGGCGAGAGCGCTCTGCTCGCGTACCCGCTGATCCTGAATCGCGTAGACGGTCGCGCCCGTGCCCGCCGCGAGCACCACGGCGGCCGCGACAGCGACCGCGTAGCGACGCGCGCGCGACGGCCCGGCCACGACGCCGGGTGCGCTCTGCTCGGGCGGCGCAACCTGCCGGGTCCGGCCGATGGCCGCCATGACATCGGTACGCAGCCGCGGCGGCGGCACCGACCAGCTTCTGTCCGCCAACCGAGCCGCAGTCTCCCGCAGCTCGTCCACCTCGGTGCGGCAAGCCAGACAGTCGGCCACATGCCGCTCGAACGCAGCCCGTTCCAGCTCATCCAACGCGTCGAGCGCATAGGCCCCCACCAGCGCATGCACATCCACAGCCATCATGACTGAACCTCCTGGGCATGCCCTCCTGGCCCTTGCATCGCTGCGGTGCAGTCGCTCATGCTGCCATTCCGGGCATGCCCTCCTGGCCCTTGCTTCGCTGCGGTGCAGTCGCTCATGCTGCCATTCCGGGCATGCCCTCCTGGCCCTTGCTTCGCTGCGGTGCAGTCGCTCATGCCGGTACCTCCACACCCAGGCAGTCCCGCAACCGGATCAGCCCGTCCCGCATCCGCGTCTTCACCGTCGGGAGCGGTGCGTCCAGCAGCTCGGCCACCTCCCGGTACGAGTGGCCCTGGTAATAGGCGAGCGTCACCGCCTGACGCTGCAACTCGGTCAGATCATCCAGGCAATGCCGCACTTGCTGACGTTCCAGCCGCCCGGACACCTCATCGGCCACCTCGTCATACGGGGTGTCGACCGACGCGGCGCCGACCTTGAGGGTGCGGTCGGCGGATGCCTGCTCGGAGCGGACCCGGTCCACCGCGCGGCGGTGCGCGATCGTGAACACCCAGGCTGTGGCGGTGCCACGGGCAGCGTCGAACCGGGCCGCCGTCCGCCAGACCTCGACCAGCACTTCCTGGGCTACCTCTTCGGCCTGGGCGGGATCGCGCAGGACGCGCCGGATCAGGCCGTACACCCGCGGGGCGACCAGGTCGTAGAGCCGGCCGAACGCCGCCTCGTCCCCGCGAGCCACCCCACGCAGCAGCTCACCGGCGTCGGCGGGAGCCGCCGGCACCGCCGAGAGATGGTCCGGTCGCCGTGCAGCGCCGTGTGCCATCAGGTCCGCCTCTCCGTCGTCCACAGGCATTTAACGTGGATTCGGGGCCGAACGCGACGGGGATGGGTGTGACTATCGGCTATCCGTGTGCCGGCTGGCTCTTCTCGCGGCGTGCCGGCTGGGTGGCTGGCCTATCCGTGTGCCGACTGGCTCTTCTCGCGGCGTGCCGGTTGGCTGGGCTATCCGTGTGCCGGCTGGCTCTTCTCGCGGCGTGCCGGCTGGGTGGCTGGGCTATTCGTGTGCCGGTTGGGCGGCGAGTGGGACGGCCGACGTGCTGGGTGTCGGCTTCGGGGCGGGTGTGGCGGCCAGCAGCTCGGAGACGGTGACGAAGCGGAAGCCACGCTGACGCAGGCCGGCGAACATCGCGGGCAGGCCCTGGACCGTCACCAGGCGGCGGTCGTCGCCCTCGTCGTGGGCGAGCACGATGGTGCCGGGCTTGACCGCGTCGACGATGTACTTGGCCTGACCGGCGGGGTCGTTCGCGTACCGGTGCTCGTGCATGGCCTCGGACCACAGCACGATGTCGTAGCCCAGTTGGGCGGCGGCGAGCGCCGTCGAGCCGCCGAGGTGGCCGAACGGCGGGCGCATCAGGGTCGGGGTACGACCGAGGTGCTTCTTGATCGCGTCGTGGGTCCGGGTCAGCTCGTCGGTCACTCCGCCCAGGTCGAGCGTGGCGAGGTCGGCGTGCGACCAGGAGTGGTTGCCGATCTCGTGCCGGGCCAGCCGGTCCTTGACCAGGCCGCCGTGCTGGGTCACGTGCTGGCCGGTCATGAAGAAGGTGGCCGGAACGTTCGCGGCGTCCAGGGCGTCCAGCACCATCGGCGTCCACTTCGGTGCCGGGCCGTCGTCAAAAGTCAGCGCCACCAGGGACTCGGCGGTGTCCCCCCGATAGTGGATCTTGACCTCGGCGTTGCGCACCGCGGTCAGATCGGCGGCCGCGTCGGCGTACCCGCCGCGCACCGGCAGCTGGTCCCAGCCAAACCACGAGGGCACCTCGCGCGTCCCGGCAACGCCCGTAGCCACCCCGGCCGCGCCGGCGAGGGCGGTGCGGAGCAGCGACCGTCGGCTCAGCCCCATGAGAGGCCTTTCCGCGGCACGGCCGCGGCGCACAAAGCTGCCGAGATCATGGACATCCCCCGATGACTGCGATGGGTACGGACCCCGCAGCTTCGTTGATCACGTCAAGGCCGAATCTCGGCCCGGACACGCTCAGTAGCTCCGGTTTCACTTCCATCGGCAGTACGGCGGATCGATCCAGCCCGCAAAGTTGTGGAAAGGGTGCTTACCGGGCGCCCTTGGGGAACCCGATGTGATCTCGGCCGCAGTGGGCGGTTCAGCCCAGTTCGACCGCCCGACCGGTCTTGATCGACTCGGCGGCCGCCGCCAAAATGCGCACCACATCGGCACCGAACCGCAGATCCAGCGGCGATGCCTCACCCCCGTCTGCGGCACCCAGCAACGCATCGACCGCCCGACCGAACGCCTCCACCGGCTGCCACGGCACTGGCGGCACCACGGCCACACCCGACTCGCCGTAGAGGGCGGCGTCCTCCCGCTCCAGCTTCGCCGGCGCGTCCACCGACAACGTCAACGTGCTGATCGCGCCCTCGGCGTGCCGCAGCAAGACGTGCGTCATGTCCCGCGTGCCGGACATCGCGGTCACCTCGGTCACCGCCCCCAACACCGGCAACACCAACGCCACGGCATGCGGGCCGACATCCCACAGCCCGCCGCTCTCCTTGCGCCACGCCGACTCCCCGAACGGGTTCCCCGGCTGGAAGATCGAGCCCAGATGGTCGATCCGCGCCTCGAGCCAGCCGCCTGCCTCCTGCGCCTGCGCGACGAACTTCTGGATCTGCGGCATGAACCGTCGGGTGAAGAACACCACCCCGGCCACGCTCTGCGCCTCGGCCGCCGCGACGATCTCCTCGGCCAGCTCCGCCGAGAAGGCCACCGGCTTGTCCAACAGCAGATGCTTGCCGGCCTGCGCGGCCCGCAACGCGATGTCCGCCTGCACATCCGGTGGCAGGGCAACGGCGATCGCGTCGACGTCCGCGAGCAGCGCGTCCACCTCCGCGTACGGCTGGACGCCATGTTCCTCGGCCAGCGCCGCCGCCTTCTTCGGGTCCCGCCCCCACACGCCCACGAACTCGACGTCGGCGTGCGCGGCGAGAGCCGGAGCGTGCGCCTGGTGCGCCCAGGGTCCCGTACCGAAAAGTCCGAACCGCATGCCCGAGCCGCCTCCCCACCGCAGATCCACCCGGTGCGAAAACTAACACGCCGACGCAGGTCAGTACGCTGTGCCGATGATGAACGGCCCCCTCTCGACCGCCACCATCGTGGCGGCCCTGGTGCTGGGAATCTGGTACCTGGTCCGCAGCGCGCTCAACCGCCCCCCGAGCAACGCCGACCTGTGGTCGATGATCGCCCTCAGCGCCCTGGTCACCGTGCTCGTCATCGTCGCCGTCGTCGGCCTCTTCACCCACGAACGGCCCGCCGACTGGACCACCTTCGTCGGCTACCTGATCACCACGGTCGCCTTCGCCCCGGTCGGGGTCTATCTGGCCCGCCTCGAACCGACCCGCTGGGGCACCCTCATCCTCGGCGTCGCCTGCCTGGTGCTGCCGGTCCTGGTGCTGCGCCTGCAGCAGATCGCGGAGGTCACCGGTGGCTGAAGCCCCCGCCCGCCCCTCCGACGCCGCCCTCGGCTCCGGCCTGGGCCGCGTCCTGCTCCTCGTCTACGGCATCTTCGCCCTCTCGGCGAGCGCCCGCGCCCTGGTCCAGATCACGACGCACTTCAGCGAGGCGCCGCTGGCGTACCTGCTGTCGGCCTTCGCCGGGCTCGTCTACCTCGCGGCCACTGTGGGGCTGGCGATCGGCGGCACCCGCGGCCGCCTGATCGCCCTGGTGAGCTGCACGATCGAACTGGTCGGGGTCCTCGCCGTCGGCATCCTCAGCATCGCCGACGCCGTCGACTTCCCCGACGCCACGGTCTGGTCCCACTTCGGCAGCGGCTACGGCTACGTCCCCTTAGTCCTGCCGTTCATCGGCCTCTGGTGGCTCCGGCGCCACCGCCCCACTCAGCCCAGGTAAGGAACGTCTCGCGACTCCGCGAAGTGCCGCAGTCGCAGCCGGACGGTCTCGTGGATCGGCAGGCCATCGAACTCCTCCGGCGCCACAAACCGCACCGCGGTCGACTCATCGCTGACGCTGATCTCGCCCCCGACGACTCGGCCCAGGTAGGTCACGTTGAACTCCTGCCGCACCTCACCGTCGGCATAAGCGATCACGTGCGCCGGATCGGTATAGATCCCGAGCAGGCCGGTCACGACGATGTCCAGCCCGGTCTCCTCCTTGACCTCCCGGACGATGCACTCCCCCAGCGTTTCCCCGATATCCATCGCCCCGCCGGGCAGCGCCCAGTTCCCCGAATCGGCCCGCCGCTGCAACAAGACCCGGCCCTGCTCATCGACAACCAACGCCGACCCGCCCGGCACCAGGCTGTTGGCGATCGGCGCCCCAGGATCGCGGTAGTAGTCCCGCCGGTTGCTCATGCGCCGCTCCCGGGCCGATAAGGCTTCGCCGCCTGCCACACCTGCTCGAACTGATCTGCGAACGACGCAAAGATTCCGTGGGCGGAAAGCTCCCGAAGATGCAACGCCGGATGCTGATAGCCGCGAGCCCGATACAGATGCGGCGTGACGATCATCTGGTTGTCGAATCGGAATACCGAGTTGTAGAGATGCACGCTGTGCAGGCCAATCTCCAATCCAGGTCGGCCCAGCAACGGCTCGCAGAAGTTGAGAGCGTTGCGGATGCGTCCCGGCAGGGTGCCGCCGATCTGCTCCAACTCGTCGCGTTCGGCGACGTGTGGGCAGTCGGGATCGGCGAAGGCGAACCGGATCCGGGCGCCCGCATCGACTTTGTCGCCAAGGCGGGTCATAGCGTCAGGCAGGAGTTCCAGAATGAACGGATAGGCGTAGCCGAGCAGGTCTATCCGGGCGGTGGCGCCGGTCAGCAAGGCCGTCCAGAGCCCTTGCGGAATGTCCGCTCGGTGGGCAAAGGCGCCGACAACCTCCGCGGTGACCTCGGCTCCTGGGGCCAGGTCCGGACGGGCCTGCGGCCAGAGGTCCGCTTCGCATTCGCCGAGGGCGTCAGCTACGGCCAACCGGGTGCGTTGGCGCGGCAACCGACCAGTGAACCAGCGATTGACCGTCTTGACGTCCACCCCGACGGCCGCTGCAAGCGCGGCGGGATCCAGTTGGGCTCGCAGCATAGCGGTGCGCAGCCGATGGCTCATGTCATTCACCGTAGTAGACACGTCGCGACATTTCGCGGGCACAAAAGTGTCCGCGCAAGTGCCTGCTCGGACGTTCTTCCGTCCCCGGCCTGCTCGTAGTTTCGTGCCTCAAGCCCTGCCGGTCCGCTCGCCGCTCTCGGCCGGGCCGGCAGGTGCCAGGACGAGACGAACGGCGGGTGGTCACTATGTCGCTGCATCAACCAGTGCGGCCTCGGTGGATCTGCAGCGGATGCGGGGCCGACTGGCCATGCCCGACACGCCGACAGCAACTCACCGCCGAATACGCGGGTGCCAGGGTTTCACTCATGGTCTACCTGACAGCGTGCTTCGTGCAGGCGTGCGAGGACGCTCAGGCCGAGACGGTCGGCGACTTGTACCACCGCTTCCTGTCCTGGCCGGAATGCCGGGCTAGGTGATGACGTGCGGGACGAAGTTGCAGCGGTCCTTGGTGACGAGGCCGTCGGTGCCGAGGCCTTCGCGGATGCCCATGCCGGCGGGTTCGCCGTCGATGAGCCAGGAGCCGATGACCGGGTGGACGGTGCCTTCGAGGCCGTCGAAAGCCGGCAGCTCCAGCAGCTCCTGCACCACGTACCGGCCGTCCGCTCCGTACTCGGAGGGGTTTTCGGTGATGGTGACGCCGTCTTTGACCAGGGTGACCGAGCCGCCTTCGCGGCCCCAGATCGGCTTTTTGGCGTACGACGTCAGCTTGGCCGCGGAGGAGGACTCAGCGAAGTAGGCGGGCAGGAGGTACTTGCCGCGCTCGGGGTCGTCGCCGAACAGTTTCCACAGGACCGGCAAGAGTGCCTTGTTGCCCAGCAGTGCCGCGCGGTACGGCGGTTCGATCCAGACGGTGCCGCGTTTGGCGGGGTCGGCCATGTTGCGGAAGAAGGCTTTGCCGCCCTCTTCGTTCCAGAACCACTCCCACGGATAGAGCATGAAGATGACGTCGATGGGTTGGGCTTTGTGTTCCTGGCCGGGGGCGGGGACGAAGAGGACTCGGTCTCCGGCCACGTCCCAGCCGATCTGGCTCATGGCGATGAGTTCGACCGGATAGCCGGCTTCCTCAGCTGTGGCCATGAGGTAGGCGACGTTCATCCGGTCTTCGCCGGTGGGTTCGCTGGTCTCGTACGCGAAAAAGATCTTCGGTTTCTCGGGGAGCCAGGGCCGGGCTTCGCGCAACTTGCCGATGTTGCGCTTCCACGCGCCGGGGTTGGCGGGTTCGCCGTCGGTGGCTTCCCAGCCGACCAGGCGGTCGTGGATGGAGTTCCACTGGCGCCACGGGTGCTGGGTCAGGTTGGTCTGGTCGACCCAGTGCCATTGGATGACCGACGCCTCGACCAGGGAGGTCGGGGTTTGGGCGTTGAATTCGAGCAGGCGGGGGACGGTGCCGGCGCCCTGGTACCAGAGGTCGAACCGGCCGTAGATGCTCGGCGAGTAGTCCGGGGTCTGCAGGGGGATCCGGTTGTCCGGGTCTTTGTCCTGGTGGGTCCAGGTTTCGGCGTCGTCGTCGAACCAGGTGCGGATGATCTGCTCGTGGGTGTACTCCGGGATGCCGATCTTCGCGAGGAAGCAGGTTTCCGGGGTGCACACCGACTGGAAGTAGCCGTCGCGACGACCCTGGGCGTGCCGGCGGGGGCACTGCTGGACCATCCAGTCGCCGGCTTCGAGGCACATGCTGTTGAGGGCGGTGGTGGCCGCCTCCAGCTCCTCGATTTCGGCCTCGGTGAAGTCGTAGTACGGCCCCTCCTGCCAGTACGAGATCATCGTCCCGTCGGGCAGTTCGGTGTCGTTGTAGGTCAGCCCGAGGCTGTAGTTGGTGAGGCGCCAGCCGTCGCGGACCGGGCCGTACGGAATCCGCTTCAAGCTCAGCCGCCGGATTTGCTGGAGGAACCGCTGCCGCCCTTGCCGACGACGCTGGTTTTGACCGTGCCGTTGCTGACCCGGCCGGTCGACGGCAGGCCGAACTTGGAGCGGGAGGCCTTGTCGTTGTAGGCGAACTTGGAGCCACCGGCGGGCAGTTTGGAGCCGACCGGGTAGCCGGAGCGGTAGCCGGACGAGTGCCAGATGAAGAATCCGCCACCACCGCCGCCGCCGTTGTTGTCATCGTCGTCGCAGTAGTCCTCGTCGACGATGACGCCGTTTTCGTCGGCGCAGTAGAAGCCCTCGTCCTGGTATTCGTCGCCGTTGTCGCAGGCGGCCGCGCCACCCGCGGCCAACAGCAGGAACGTGCTGGTCAGAGCCACGCTACGAGAACTCATGCGTCGGTTCACAGTCGGCTTCTCCGCCCTTTCCCTCTCATCGGGGTCGCACTATCAGTTGTAGCGACCCCGATCAAGACAGAGGCTACGCGCGGGGTCCGCCGGCCACGTAGATGACCTGGCCGGAGACGAATCCCGCTCCTTCACTGACCAGGAAGGATACGGTGTTCGCCACGTCTTCGGGGCGGCCCGCGCGGCCGACCGGAATCTGGCTGATCGCCATCTTGCTGAACTCTTCGAAGTCCATGCCCACCCGGGCGGCGGTCGCGGCGGTCATGTCGGTGGCGATGAAGCCGGGGGCGACCGCGTTGGCGGTGACGCCGTAGCGACCCAGCTCGATGGCGAGGGTCTTGGTGAAGCCCTGGATGCCGGCCTTGGCAGCGGCGTAGTTGGCCTGGCCGCGGTTGCCGAGCGCGGACGTGCTGGACAGGCTGACGATGCGGCCCCAGCCGGCGTCGACCATGTGCTTCTGGACGGCCCGGCTGAACAGGAACGCGCCGCGCAGGTGGACCGCCATGACGGTTTCCCAGTCGTCGTCGCTCATCTTGAAGAGCAGGTTGTCGCGCAGCACGCCGGCGTTGTTCACGAGGACGGTCGGCGCGCCGAGGCCTTCGACGACCCGCTCGACGGCGGCCGTGACCTGGGCCGGGTCGGACACGTCGGCGCCGACCGCGAGAGCCGTGCCGCCCGCGTCGTGGATCGCCGTGACTGTGCTGGCGCACGCGGCCTCGTCGAGGTCGACGACCGCGACGGCGAGGCCGTCGGCGGCGAGCTTCAGCGCGGTCGCCTCGCCGATGCCGCGTGCGGCTCCGGTGACGATGGCTACCCGACTCGGCTGGGTCATTGCTGGCCTCCCGCAGATCTGATGGTCGGCCGACTCTAACCCGTGATCACGGATTGCGACGCAGCCGGATCCAGCGGTAGCCATATCCCCTGATGGCAAGGGCGTCGAGACCGTCCGGTCCGGGGTATTCGCTGTCCGCCAGGATGTCGTTCGGGAACTCCGCCTCGGCCGCCAGCGTGCTCAGGTCCACGACACCGTCGTCCGGGCTGAGGTTGTGCAGGAACAGCATCGTGCCGGTGCTGTCGTCCGCGCGGTGGGCCAGCACGCCGGATGGCACGGGCACGTCGACGTGGGTGCAGGAGCCGCTGCCGACCTCGGGCGCTTCGCGCAGGGTGCGGATCATCCGCTCGAACCAGGACAGCAGCGAGGTCCGGTCGTGGCGCTGCAGGGTGACATTGACCTTCTCGGGTCCGTACTCCGGGTCGGAGACCATCGGACGCACGAGGGCCTTGGGCTCGGCGGTCGAAAACCCGCCGTTGGGCAACGAGGACCACTGCATCGGCGTACGGATGGCGTCGCGTCCCTGCTGTGCCAGGTCGTCGCCCATGCCGATCTCCTCGCCGTAGCGCAGGACCGGGGTGCCGCGCAGGCTGAACTGCAGGGCGTACGCCAGCTCGATGCGCCGCCGGTCGCCGCCGAGCATCGAGGCGAGCCGGCGCCGGATGCCGCGGCTATAGAGCTGCATGTCCTCGTCGGGGCCGAACTCGGCGAAGACATCGTTGCGCTGTTCGGCGGTGAGCCGGGAGAGGTCGACCTCATCGTGGTTGCGCAGGAACGTGGCCCACTGGCCGCCGGCCGGCAGTTTCGGGGTGTCACGCAGCGCGTCGATGATCGGCTCGGGATGCTGCCGGGCCAGGGCGAGCATGAATCGGCCGTTGAGCATGAAGTCGAACAGCATGTGGATGCGGCTGGACGACCCGCCGCCGTCGCCGAAGAAGTGCTTGAGCTGGTCGGGTTCGACGTTGGCCTCGGCGAGCAGCACGGCGTCGCCCTTGCGCCACTGGATGTGCTGACGCAGCTCGGTGAGGAAGCCTAGGTCCTTGGGCGCCTGCGGGTTGCCCGGCTCGGTCTGCTCGATGATGAACGGCACCGCATCCATCCGGAAGCCGGAGACGCCCAGTTGCAGCCAGAACGCGCAGATCTTCTTGATCTCCTCGCGGACCCGCGGATTGTTGATGTTGAGGTCCGGCTGGAACTTGTAGAAGCGGTGGTAGAACCACTGCTTGGCGGTCCGGTCGTAGGACCAGGTCTCGGCCTGCTCGCCGGGGAAGACCATGCCTTGGCGGCGGTCTGCCGGCTCGGTCTCGGACCAGACATACCAGTCCCGGTACGGCGAGTCCGGCGACTTGCGGGCCTGGAGGAACCACGGGTGCTGGTCCGAGGTGTGGTTGACCACCAGGTCGATGATCACCTTGATGCCGAGGCTGTCCGCCTGGTGCAGCAGTTCGGCGAAGTCGCCCAGCGTGCCGAGGCGGGGGTCGACGTTGTAGAAGTCCTGCACGTCGTAGCCGTCGTCGCGGTTGGGGGTGGGGTGGATCGGGTTGAGCCACAGGCAGGTGATACCGAGGCGGGCGAGGTAGTCCAGCCGCCCGATCAGGCCCCGGATGTCACCGACCCCGTCGCCGTCCGAGTCGGCGAACGTGTCGATGTCGAGGCAGTAGATGACGGCCTTTTCGTACCACCGGTCGCTCATGCACCGGCTATGTCACCGCGCCGCCGGTGACGGAAACCTCTGGGTTCGCGCCGCGCGTGTCGGGTATCAATGAACGATCCCCTGGCTGAAGGAGCGCCGTATGACCGTGCCGTACGTCCTGGCGGCGGAGACCGATCCCGGGCAGCTCGGTGGGCTCACCGGCTGGGTGGCGTCGGTGATCGAGTCGCTCGGCGAGGTCGGCGTGGGGATGCTGGTCGCGCTGGAGAACCTGATTCCGCCGATCCCGAGCGAGATCGTGCTGTCGATGGCGGGCTTCCTCGCCCATCAGGGCCGGGTCAATCTGGTGCTGGTGACGATCGCCGCGACCGTGGGATCGGTGCTCGGGGCGCTCATGCTCTATTGGCTCGGGTACGCCCTGGGCGAGGATCGGCTGCGCCGCTGGCTGGACCGGATCCCGCTGGTGGACGCGGACGACCTGAACACGGCCGACCGCTGGTTCGAGCGGCACGCGCGCAGCGCGGTCCTGTTCGGCCGGATGGCGCCGGTGGTGCGCAGCCTGGTGTCGATTCCGGCCGGCGCCAACCACATGCCGCTGGGCCAGTTCACCCTGTTCACGACGCTGGGCAGTGGCATCTGGAACTGCCTGTTCATCGGCGGCGGATACGCGCTGGGCTCCCGCTGGCAGGACCTCGAAAAGTACGCCCACTGGTTCGACTACGCGATCTGGGCGCTGATCGTGCTCGCGGTCGGGAGCTGGGTGGTCAAGAAGGTGCGCAAGCGCCGCCGCGTGGCCGCGAACCGGTGAGGTCCGCGACCGCGCGTCGTCGAGTGGGCTAGAAGCCAGCGCTGATCTTGGTGAACTCCCAGTCGGCCTGGGCGATGCCACTGCAGTCCGAGCGGACGCCGCCGCCGGGGCAGGGCCGGTCGCGGTTGACCGACCAGAAGGTGAAGCGGGCCAGGCCCTTGCTGGTCGCGTAGTCGCGGATCCGGCTCCACGTCTGCGGTGTGGTGAGCTCCTGCTGGTCGGAGAGCCCGTTCATGCCGGAGATGCCCAGGTGGTTGTACGCCTGCGCGTCGGTCCAGCCGAACGTCGACTTGAGCAGGTTCTTCAGGCCTTCGGAGGCATTGACGGTGCTGGCGTACATGTCGGCGCCGCCGCCGAAGTCGAACGGCATCTGGGTGAAGATGTCGATGTTGGCGCCGAGCGCCTTGGCCTGCTGGACCAGCCGGGTGCCGTAGTAGTTGGGCCCGGACGGCGTGGTGCCGAAGGTCAGGATGGTCTTCACGTTCGGGTTCCACTGCTTGACGATCTTCAGGGCGCCGAGGATGCGGTCCTGCACGACGGTGTTCTCGAACTCGTCGCTGTTCTCGATGTCGATGTCGATGGCCTTGAGGCCGAACGCGTCGATCACCCGCTGGTAGGCCCCGGCGAGCGCTTCCGCCGTCGCGCAGTTCGGGCCGAGCTTGTTGCCGCTCCAGCCGCCGATCGACGGCACGATGCTGCCGCCCGCGGCTTTGATGGCGTTGATCGTGCTTTCGTGCACGCCGCCGGTGAGGCCACTCTCGCCGTCCCAGACCGGGTTGCAGCCGTTGGCGAGCACGAAGGCGATGGTGAAGGCCTTGATGCCGGTGGCGTTCATGACCGTGCCCGGCGCGGGCGGGTTGCCCCAGCCCGGATACAGGTACGGCGAGGAGGCCATCTTGCCGCCGGTGGGCGGCTGCGGCTCCTCCGGATCGGTGGTGCCGCCGCAGGTGCCGTTGTCGGCCCAGACGTCCCACTGGCCGCTGTGCGTGGCCGGGCTCTCGTTCTGGGTCCACCACTTGGCGGTGTAGTTGTGGCCGGATTGGGAGGCGGTGGTGCCGCCGGTGTAGATCGCGCTGGAGCTCCACGCGGGGGCACAGGGCGCGGCGGCGGTGGACGGGGCGAGGGGGACGAGGGCGGCGGCCGTCCCGAGGAGGGCAGCGGCGAGCAGGGCGGGGATTTTCATCGGGGGATCTCCGCTCAGGGCAGGGCGTGGACGTGGGGGGAGACAGCGTTGGCCCAGCCGTTGCCGGTCGTGACGTCCCAGTTGATCGACCAGGTCATCGCGCCACGGAGGCCGGGATAGGTGCGCGGGGGCCTGAACGATCCGCAGTTCGTGCCGCGGGTCAGGCAGTCGAGGGCCTGGTTGACCACGGCTGGGGAGACGTAGCCACCGCCGGCGGCGCTGGTGGTGGCGGGCAGCCCGATCGCGACCTGGTCGGGGCGCAGGCCGGCTTCGAGCTGGATGCAGGTGAGGGCGACGATGAAGTTGACCGAGCCCTGGCCGTACGCGGAGTTGTTGTCGCAGCCGAGCATCGCGCCCGAGTTGTAGAACTGGGTGTGGACGACCGTGAGGATGTCCTTGATGTCCAGTGCGAGCTTGAAGTACGACCCAGTCGGGTTCTGCATGTCGATGGTCTGCGGGGCCATCGTGATGATCAGTCCGGCACCGACCTTGGCGCGCAGGCTGCGCAGGGCCTGGCCCATGTAGGTCGGGTTGAGGCCGTTCTCCAGGTCGATGTCGACGCCGTCGAAGCCGTACGTCTGGATCAGCGCGTGCACCGAATCGGCGAACCTGGTAGCCGCGGCCGCGTCGTTGACCGCCACCGAACCTTTCTCGCCGCCGACCGAGATGACGACCTTCTTGCCGCGGGCATGCAGTGTGGCGACATCGGCCTTGAACTGGTCGTTCGTGTAACCGCCGAGGCTGGCCGACAGGCCGGGGTCGATGTTGAACGCCACCGCGCCGGGCGTGCTGGTCGCGTCGGCGAAGGCGACCGCGATCAGGTCGTAGGTGTTCGGGACCGCGGAGAGGCGGATCTCGTTGGCCGGGTTGTCGAAGTTCTGCCAGTAGCCGGTGACGAAGTGCCGGGGCAGGGTCCCGTCCGGGGGCGTCGTCGGCGGGGTCGTCGGGGGCGTGGTCGGGGGCGTGGTCGGGGGTGTGGTGGGCGGAGTGGTCGGGGGCGGCGTGGACCCGCAGGTGCCGTTGTCGGCCCATACGTCCCACTGCCCGCTGTGCGTGCTGGGGCTCTCGTTCTGGGTCCACCATTTCGCGGTGTAGTTACGGCCGGATTGTGACGCCGAGGTACCGCCGGTATAGACGGTGCTCGCGCTCCACGCGGGCGCACAGGCGGCCGCGGCTCCGGCGGTCGAGGCGATGAGGACGACGAAACCGCTGGCAGCCAGGGTGGCGACCGCGGCAAGGGTGAGGGATCGGCGCATCGGGTGGGCCTTCCGCTGGGGTAGGCCAATTATTAGGAGTGTTAACAGAGGATGGCAATACATTGGTGAAGTTAACTTTCTATTGAGCCGCCCGGCTGGGCGAAACCAGGCCGAAACGCCCGCGGCGCCGAGCGGTTCCGCGCTACGACAGAGCGGAGACGGTCGTTTTCGGCCGGGAAGCGAGGGGTACTTGCGCGGCATGACGACGGCGGAACCTGCGACAGGCGCGACCACGATCTCCGACAAACTGGCGGAGCGAGCGGAAGCCCAGGGACTGCTGACCCTCGGGGTGGAAGAGGAATACCTCCTCGTCGACGCGGTCGAACCGCGGACCGTCGAAGCGGTTGACCAGGTGTTCGAGGCGCTCGGCACCGACATCCGCGACTCGGTCCAGCACGAGTACATGCGCAGCCAGATCGAATCCGCCAGTCCGCCGGAGCTCGACCTCGGCGAACTGCACGACGCCATGTGGCGGCTGCGTTCCGGGCTCGCCACCGCCGCGGAATCCGCCGGCGTGCGCCTGGTCGCCATCGGCGCCGCCCCCGCCGCCGGGCCACACGCCCGCATCGTCGACAAGCCGCGCTACCACCAGATGCGGGAGCTGTTCGGCGACCTCTCCCCCGGCGCCGGGCTCAATGGCATGCACGTCCACGTCAGCGTCCCGGACCCGGAGACCGGCGTCCAGGTCCTCAACCACCTGCGACCCTGGCTCCCGATTTTCCAGGCCGCCGCCGCCAACTCGCCGCTGTTCGCCGGCCACGACACCGGGTACGCCAGCTGGCGCTCGATGCTGTGGGAACGCTGGCCCACCGTCGGCCCGGCGCCCTACCTCGAATCCCACGAGCACTACGAGACGCTGGTCGCCGACCTGATCGCGAGCGGCGCGATGCTCGACGAGGGAATGCTCTACTGGTACGCCCGCCTGTCCGCGAACTACCCCACGGTCGAGATCCGGATGGGCGACGTCTGCCCCTCCCTCGACGACACGATCCTGCTCGCCGCCCTGGCTCGGGCCCTGGTGGCGACGGTTCTGGGCGACGTACGCGAGGGAAAGCCAGCCCCCAACGTGCCGCACCCGCTGCTCATGGCCGCGCACTGGCGGGCCGCCCACGACGGGTTGGAAGGCCTCAACATCGATATGGCGACCCGCGAGCCGCGACCGGCCTGGAAGCTCATGCGTCAGCTCTTCGACTACGTCCGCCCCGAGCTGGAGCGGCACGGCGACCTGGACCGGGCGACCGTCCTCATGGGCCGGTTGCGGTCGCACGGCACCGGCGCGGCCCGGCAGCGTGCCCTGCTCTCGCAGCAGGGCTCGGTCGCTGACGTGGTCGACTGGCTCGCCCGCACCACCGCGGGCACCCGATGAAAGCCGACGTCAGCGACTGGCTCGCTCACACCACGGCGGGCACCCGATGAAAATCGTCGTCGTCGGGGGCGACGCGGCCGGGATGTCGGCGGCTTCGCAGGCCCGCAAGCGCCGTGGACCGGACGACCTGGAGATCGTGGCCTTCGAGCGGGGCAACTTCACGTCCTACTCCGCCTGCGGCATCCCCTACTGGATCGGCGGCGCGGTCCAGGACCGGGATGCGCTGATCGCGCGGGAGCCGGCTGCGTTCGCCAAGGCGGGCATCACCGTACGCATCAGGCATGAAGTGGTCGGCATCGACCTGGACCGGCGCGAGGTGATCGCGCACGACCTGGACGGCGGCGGTGAACGCCGCGAAAGCTTCGACGAGCTGGTGTACGCGGCCGGCGCCGTCCCGGTCACCCCGCCCTGGGCGCGGATCGACGGCGGCGGCGTCTTCGGCGTGCAGACCCTGGACCACGGCACGGCCATCCAGGCCTGGCTCGACAGCGACCCGAAGCCGCAGCGCGCGGTGGTCATCGGCGGCGGATACATCGGTGTCGAGATGGCCGAGGCGTTCATCCGGCGTGGCCTCGCGGTCACGCTCCTGGAGAAGGCTCCACAGCCGATGTCCACGATCGACCCCGACATGGGCGAGCGAGTCCGCGAGGCGATCTGCGGCCTCGGCATCGAGGTGCGCACCCACACCGAAGTGCAAGGCCTGGAGACCAAGAACGGCCGGGTCAGCGCGGTGGTCACCGCCGACGGGCCGCTACCGGCCGACATCGTGGTGCTCGGTCTGGGCGTACGCCCGAACACCACGCTCGCCGAGGAGTCCGGCATTCCGGTCGGGGTGACCGGCGGCCTGCGTACCGACCTGCGGATGCGGGTCGTCGGCCCGGACGGGCGCATCGACGGGCTCTGGGCTGCGGGCGACTGTGTGCAGACCGTGCACCGGGTCAGCGGCCAGCCCGTGCACATCCCGCTGGGTACGCACGCCAACAAGCAAGGTCGGGTGGCAGGCATCAACCTGGGCGGCGGTTACGCCACGTTCCCCGGCGTCATCGGTACGGCGGTCACGAAAGTCTGCGACCTCGAGGTGGCCCGCACCGGGCTCACCGAGCGGGAGGCGGCGGCCGCGGGGTTCGCCTATGTCACCGCGGCCGTGGAGTCGACCAGCCGGGCGGGCTACTACCCGGGGGCGAGCCCGATGCACATCAAGCTGGTGGCCGAGCAGCGTACCGGGATGCTGTTGGGCGCGCAGATCGTCGGCCGCCAGGAGGCCGCCAAGCGGATCGACGCGCTGGCGATCGCCGTGTGGAACCGGATGACGGTCGAGGAGATGACCGCGCTGGATCTCAGCTACGCACCGCCGTTCTCGCCGGTGTGGGACCCGGTGCTGATCGCCGCCCGCAAGGCAACCGACGCGGTGGGGTCCCGGTGACCCGTACGGATCAATCCGGGCGGACCGCAGGCTTCCCACCTGGGCTCATCGCTATGAGCAACATATCGATCACGAATGAGGTATCGATTTCGATCTTGTGACCGGGTAGGCATGACGGATGCCGCGGCACTCCCCCCAGAATCCGGCGCCGGCGCAGGTCGAAGGACCTGCCAGCACCCCGGCTGACCGCGCGCGTCACGACGCGCTCACCGGGGGAACCGGCGGCTTCCCGCACCTCGGTCAGCTGGACGGTGAAACCTCGCTGGGCCGGCACCGCCGCCCCGAATCACTCGCCGACTCCACCGTCCTGCGTCCCACCCAGGCAGAACGCCAGCCCGGCGGCCGGCGAACCGCGATCGAGTTCACGCCCCGCTCGGCGGACGTGCCCAGGCAGCGCGCCGCCTCGCGCGCTATGGGTCGCGCACCTCGGGGCCGGCACGCGGCCGCCGCCGACCCGCTTGCCATCACCGTGCGCTCCCTGCCTGCCGTGCGCTCCCTGCCCGCCGTGCGCTCCCTGCCTGCCGTGCGCTCCCTGCCCGCTGTGCGCTCCCTGCCCGCTGTGCGTGATGCCGCCGGGGCTGTTCGCGACTGGGCGACAGCCGACACCAGCGGCGGCCGGCCCACCATCGGCACGCACCGCGCGCCCGGCACCCTGCCGATCGAGTCCTGGCTGCTGATCGGCCGGCGCCGGCAACAGGCCTTGCTTGCCACCCTGGTCGCGGTCGGCCTCATGCTCGTCGTCGTGCCGCTGCAGCGCACCGACACCGACACCACGGTGTCCACCGTCAACGCGGCGGAGAACGCCGTCGTCACCACGCCCAAAGCCCCCGCGACCAAGAAGCCCGTGGAGAAGGGCGGCGCGCCGGTGACGACTGACCCGGAAGCTCCACAGGGGACCACAGCGCCGGCGACCACTGCCCCGCCCACCCCGCCGCCATCGGCCGGACAACAGCCCGCCCCGGCAGCCCCGGCCCCCTCCGCGTCCGCCTCCACACCCGGAGGGGCCGCGGCCCGGCAAATCCCGCAGGGCGACGGTCCGGCCAAGTCGCTGCGCACCACCGGCTCGGAAACGGTGTCCCTCACCTTCGACGACGGTCCCGACCCGGTGCAGACTCCAAAAATCCTCGCCCTGCTGCGGGAGAATCAGGTCACCGCCATGTTCTGCCTGGTGGGTCAGCAGGCCCGGGATCACCCCGACATCGTCCGGGACATCGCCGCCGCCGGGCACACCCTGTGCAACCACTCGTGGAACCACAGCTTCACACTCGGCAAGCAGGACCCGGACCAGATTCGGCAGGACCTGCTCCGCACCAACGACGCCATCCGCGCCGCCGTCCCCGAGGCCAAGATCCCGTTCTTCCGCGCACCCGGCGGCAACTTCACCGACCGGCTGGTCGAGACCGCCGCCGCCGAGGGCATGACGTCGCTCTACTGGGAGGTCGACCCGCGCGACTGGGAACGCAACCCGCGCGATTCCGGCCAGGAGCACGTGCAGAAGATCGTCAGCGGCGTCGAGGACAACGTCCGGCCCGGCTCCATCGTGCTGTCCCACGACTTCGGCCAGCCCACCACGATCGAGGCGTACCGGATCCTGCTGCCGAAGCTGCGCGAGAAGTACACGCTCGGCCTGCCGCCAGAGCAGCCCGCCGCGCCGGCTCCCGCCGCCGCGGTGTCGACCTCAGGGGCCTAAACCTCACCGAGATAAAAACCGCGAGTGACAGTTCCAACAGTCTTGGAAAACCGTTACCTACACCAGCAAATCCGGACAGAACTTGCGGAACTGCTGGACTCGGCTGTCTAACGTGAGCCGGTGACTTTCTGGAACCGGAAAAGCGACCGCTCCAAATTCGCCAATACCGGCTCGCTGCTGATCTGCGGCCTGCTCGCCGGTGTTGTCGTGGCGGCGGCGTCGTTCCCGGCGGTGGCAATGTCCGGCCTGGCCGCCAAGGCGGGCTCCCAAGGTTTCGCGGAGCTGCCGAGCGAGTTGGCGCAGCAGTCGGCGCCGCAGGTGACCCGGATCTTCGCGTCGGACGGCAAGACCCAGCTCGCGGTCATGTATGACGAATTCCGCAGCGATGTCCCGCTGAAAGACATTTCGAAGACCATGCGGGACGCGATTGTCGCCGCCGAGGACCACCAGTTCTACGAGCACAACGGTGTCGACCTCAAAGGTGTCGCGCGGGCGTTCGTCAACAACCAGAACAATGGCTCAAAACAGGGCGCCTCCACCCTGACCATGCAATACGTGCGGATGTCGCTGGCGTACTCGGCGAAGACGCCCCAGCAGGCGATCGACGCGACCAAGGACAGTCCCGAGCGCAAGCTCACCGAAATGAAGTACGCCCTGCAGGTCTCCAAGGAGCTCTCCAAAGAGCAGGTACTCGAGCGCTACCTGAACATGGCCCCGTTCGGTAACGGCGCCTACGGCGTGTACGCAGGCAGCCAGGTCTACTTCAAGAAGAAGCCCAAGGACCTGACGGTGGCCGAGGCCGCGCTGCTGGCCGGGATGGTGAAGGCGCCGACGTCGTTCGACCCGACCACCACGACGGGCTACCCCCAGGCGCTGACCCGGCGGGACTACATCATCGACAACATGCAGGACCTCGGTTACGTCACCCCGGAGCAGGCCAAGGAAGCCAAGGCGGTGAAGCTGGGCCGGACCACGAACCGGCCGGGCAACGGCTGCGTGTCGGTGGCGAAGAACAACTGGGGCTTCTTCTGCGACTACTTCTACCGCTGGTGGCTCGACCAGGAGGCGTTCGGCGCGACCACCTACGATCGGGAACGGCAGCTGAAGAGCGGCGGCTACCAGATCGTCACGTCGCTGGATATCAAAGCGCAGTCGGCAGCCCGCAAGCGCATCCAGGAACAGGCCAGCGACAACAACCGCAACGCGTTGCTGCTGGCCGGCATCGAGCCGGGCACCGGGCGCGTCCGCAGCCTGGCGACCAACCGCAAGTTCAAGCTGGACGATCCGAACAAGCCGCAGAACGAGATCAGCTCGAATCCGGAGTTGGCGGCCAAGGGCATCCGCAGCACCTACCCGAACACCACCAACCCGATCATCACCGGCGGCGGCGACATCGTCGGCTACCAGTCCGGCTCGGTGTTCAAGATGCTGACCATGGTGGCGGCGCTGGAGAACGGCTACGAGCTGAGCCATTCGATCAAGGAAGGCAACCGCTACAAATCCGGCTACATCGTCGGGTACGGCGATCCGACGGCCTGCAAGGGCACCAACCTGTACTGCCCGGAGAACGCCTACAAGGCGCTCAAAGGCACGTTCAACATGTGGAGCGGCTTCGCGAAGTCGGTGAACACCTACTTCGTGCCGTTGCAGGAACAGGTCGGCGCGGAGAAGGTCGTCGACGTGGCCAAGCGCTTCGGCATCCAGTTCCGGGACAAGGGCGACGCCGAGCGGGCCAACGGCAAGGAGTCCGCCCACCAGTGGGGCGCGTTCACCCTCGGTGTGTCGGCGTCGACGCCGCTGGACATCGCCAACGCGTACGCGACGCTCGCCGGTGACGGCATGTACTGCAAGCCGACGCCGGTCCAGAAGATCACCGCAGCTGACGGCACCAAGGTCGATGCTGGCAAGCCCCAGTGCAAGCGGGTGACCAGTAAGGACGTGGCCCGCAAGGCGCTCGACGCGGCCCGCTGCCCGGTCGGCGACCAGGCGCAGCTCGGCAACTGTGGTGGCTCGACCGAGGGCAACGCCGCCCCCACCGTGGGTCACCCGGTGTTCGGCAAGACCGGCACCACCGACTCGTACCGGACCGCCGCGCTCGTGATCGGCACCACGTCGCTGGTCATGGCCGGCTACCAGGTGAACCCGGACTGGGCCGCGCACGACGACCAATTCACGGAACACACGGTCCACCAGGCCACGTACCGGGCCCTGGGCGACTTCATGGACGGCAAGCCCCAGGAGCAGTTCAAGCGGCCAGGCGAATAGCTCTCCGCGGCGCCGGGCTCAGCCAGGCTGGCAGGTCGGACACCAGTACAGGTTCCGGCCCGCCAGCGAGCCGCGCTGCACTGCTGTGCCGCACACCAGGCAAGGCTGGCCGGGCCGGCGGTAGACGTAGACCTCGCCGCCATGCCGATCCACCCGGGGCGCGCGCCGCATCGCCTCCGGAGTGTGCGCGGTGTGCACGGTGTCGATCCGGCCGCGCGCCACACCCTCCTTCATCAGCGCCCGCAGGTCATCCCACATCTCCTGCCAGCCCGCCGCCGTGACGAACCGACCCGGCGTCGTCGGCGCCAGCCCCGCCCGGAACAGCACCTCGTTCGCATAGATCAGGCCACATCCGGCAACCACGCTCTGGTCCAGCAGGAGGGCGAACACCGGCTTCGTGCTGCTACGCACCTTTCCGTACGCGAACAGCGGGTCGGCGTCATCCCGCAATGGATCCTGGCCCAGCCGCGCCCGCAGCACCGCCACGGCCGGCGGTTCGAGCACTTCGCAGGCTGTCGGGCCCCGGAGTTCGAGCCAATGCCCGCCGCCCGACATCCGCATCCGGAGCTGGCCGACCGGCGGTGGCAGCGGCAGCTCCCCGTCGGCGAACTTGCCATACAAGCCCAGGTGGATGTGCAGGCTCAGCTCATCGGCGAAGTGGTGCAACAGGTGTTTGCCGTACGCCTCGGTGTCGATCAGCCGGCGACCGTCGATCAGGGTGGCTCCCGCAGCGAACCGACCCTGCGGACTGTCGACGGCAACGACCCGGCCCGCGAACAACTCCCGGTGTCGCGCGGCAAGACGATGAATAGTGTGTCCCTCTGGCACGGTCCGCAACGGTAGCCGATGCATCAACCATCCGCCGCCGGGCTCGTGGTGCGGTCAGCCGCCCAGACTGGTGTAGAGGCTGTCCGGAGCCTCGGTGATCTGGGCTGCTGCGGGCCGCTGGGCGTTCACCGCGGTGCCGTAGTCGGTGTAGAGGACTTCGAGCGGCTGCGCCTGCTGGCCGTTGACGGCCGGGAGCTGGATGGTCAGGGCGGAGAGCCGGCCCTGCTCGTCGAGACCCGCGGTGAACGGCACGTTCTGTGCCTGCGCACCCCACGTGGTGATCATCTTCTGGTCGACGCCGGCGACGCCGGCGGCCTTCGAGAGATCCAGTGTGCCGCGGAAGCTCCGCGGGTCGACTTGCTGCAGGTCGGTGGTGGAGCTCAGCAGCTGCGCGGTGTTCACCGGGTCGATCTGGCCGGGCCGCAGGCCCACATTGGCACCTTCCGGCAGCCGGGACACGTCCACGTGGGTCCAGGTGTCCGCCTTGGTGATGCCGGGGATCTGCACATAGAGGTCCTGGCCGACCAGCAGGGTTTTCACCTGGATCTCGGTGTTGGAGCCGGACGCGACCAGCGTTGCGGTCCCGGCGCTGTTCGGTGCATCCATCAGCCCGGTCAGCTGCAGACCCGGGCCGGAGGTCAGCGTCATCTTGAAGCTCGACGTGCCCAGCTGCGCCGTCGCGGCAGCCAAAGCCGCGGCGGCCGCAGGATCGGCCGCGCCCGCGCTGGCGGATGCGACGGGAGCGCCGCCGGAGGCGCTGGAGCCTGGCGTCGCACTGCCATTGGCAGAACAACCGCCCACGGCGAGCGCCGCCGCGGCCAGCGAGGCGACAACGATTCCCCGTGCTCGAGCCGTCCGCATATCTGCCTCCCTGCACCAGCCTCGCCGCCGTGACGCAGGCCCACCCTCACCGCCGTCCGGCGAAGGCTCACCTGATTCCCGATCCTCGGTTTCGTCAAACGGCCAGCACGCGCGAGGGCCGGGCGGGATACTCCCACCCGGCCCGCGCCCAGCTGAAAATCAGGCGTTCAGAATGCCGGAGAACTGGCTCGGCATCTCCTGCACCTGCGCCGCCGGGGGTGCCTCGACCGAAACCGGCGTGCCGAAGTCGTGGTAGGTGGTCTTCATCGACCCGACACCCGCGCCCAGGCTGTTCATGTCGACCGTCAGCTCCACCAGCCGACCCTCGCTGTCCTTCTTGGCGGTGAACGGGATCTTCTTCAGCTTGTCACCCATGGCACCGAGCGCCTTGTTGTCGGCAAAGCGCGGCGACTTCGTCAGGTCGAGCGTGCCCTTGAAGCCGTCGTTCCCGACCCGCTCGACGCCGGTGACCGTCGACAGCATTTCCGCGGCGCCCGCGGGGCCGTTCTGGTCGAGGTTGAAGCCACTGCCCTCGCCCAGCTTGTCGACTGCGATGTGCATCCACTCCTTGTTCCCGGCCTTACCGCCGCCGAGAGCCTTACCGAGCGCACCCATCTTCATGTACATGTCGTTCCCGATGACGCGCATCTCGATCTTGTCCGCACCGAGCGCGGGCATGCTCATCGTCGCCTGGGTGAGCTTCGCCTTCGGATCCGCCAGCCCGTTCATGGTCATCTGACCGGACATGTCGAGGTCGAATTTCATCGTCTGGTCGCCCAGCTTCGCGGCAGCCGCGGCCAGATCAGCCGTCGGGTCGGCAATCGCTGGCGCCTTGGCTGCCGACGCACTGGAGCCAGCCGCGCCAGTCGAGGTCTTGGCGGTGTCCTCGGGGCCGCAGGCCGTCAGGCCCAGCGCCACGCCCATCGCCACGATCGCGATGGCGAGCCGTCGATTCCTCATCAGGAGTTCCTCCCCGTCAAGACCTGTGTCGGCGCCCACGGTAGTCGAGCCGTGCGACATTCCCGAGCTCGGTCAGCACCGGTCGGCGGCACCCGGCGACTAAGCTCAGGGAATGGGTGACCTGCTCGACGCCGATTCGGTACGCAACGCCGTAGCCGTCCTCGACGGCTGGGAGGGCAGCACGGACTCCATCGTCCGCACCGTGGGCCTGCGCAGCTTCCCCGCCGCCATCGCCGTGGTGGACCGGGTGGCGAAGATCGCCGAGGAGATGGACCACCACCCCGACATCGACATCCGCTGGCGCACACTCACCTTCCGGTGCAGCACCCACTCCGTGGGCGGCGTGACGACCCGGGACATCGCCCTCGCCAACCGGATCGACCGGGTCCTCGCCGACGACGCCTGACGCCGCCCGATGCGCGCGCGAAACCCCCGTGTTTCGCCTGGGCGGGCATGTTTCACGCGACCCTGATTCGCGGGTGCGCGCTGTCAGACGGCATGATGGCCGGGCAGCCGCACGCGTACCCAGCCGGGAGGTCACGTGAGATTCGAGGTCAGCAAGGTCCTCGATGCCATCGAGGCGCGCCTCACCACCGACCCCGCCCTCGCGCGGGCGGTCGTCGACCTGTCCGAGATCGTCCGGTACGCCGACCTCGACGGTGGCCGCCCCGCCAGCATGCTCCGGCTGGGCCTGGTCATCGACGCCCTCGGCCGACACGTGGCCGAAGAGAACGTCCCGGTCTACGCGGTCGTCCCCCGCGGCCTGCTCTCCGACGCCGACCTCACCTCGAACGAGCGCATGGTGGTGCGCCGCTG
Source organism: Actinoplanes sp. NPDC051859 (assembly GCF_044452725.1). Lineage (NCBI taxonomy): Bacteria > Bacillati > Actinomycetota > Actinomycetes > Micromonosporales > Micromonosporaceae > Actinoplanes > Actinoplanes sp. NPDC051859. The sequence continues at coordinate 95,252 of NZ_JBITBX010000007.1, forward strand.
GGCCGACGACGGCGTGGTCGAGGTCGTCCCCCAGGTCGACGACCGGGTGTACGAGGTAGCCGAGCTGCTCGGGCTGCCCGTCCTCACCCGGGGCCGGGCCGAGACGTTCCAGGACCGCCGGCCGTGGGTGACCGAGCCCGGCCGGCTGCTCGCCGCGGTGCCCGGCGCAGGCGGCCCGGTGCTGGTCGCGCGGGTCGGCCGGGGCGAGGTGCCACCGGTCGCCGAACCGTCGCAGACCGGCCGCAAACTGCTCTCCCGGGTCTGGGGCTGCGCCGAGTCCAACTGCGTCGCGTACGGCTCGGGTGGCGACCCGGACAGCCCCTTCGCCGACATGCGCAAGACGATCAGCCCGGTCTCGCAGCCGCCACCCGCGCTGCGCTCCGGAGTGCCGACCTGCCCGCGGCACGGCACCCGGCTGCGCGACGCCGGCCCGCGTCCCGAGGTGGAGGTGCTGTCCGTGCGCATCGACGGCGTCATCCGCCGCCGGTTCGTCGTCTCCACCGAAAATCCGGTCGTGGTCGGGCGGGCACCCGAGGGTGGCGGGGTCATGCTGGGCCAGTGGCTCACCGACGACGCCCGTAAGTGGATCAGCCGCGGGCACGTCCGGTTCGCCCTGCGCAGCGGCGAGCTCAGCGCGCAGGACGTCAGCACGAACGGCACCGGAATCCGGCCCAACGGCTCCTTCGACGACGCGCAACGCATCACGTTGGGCCGCGACGAGACCCGCGCGCTGGGTGCCAACGATGTCGTCGAGCTCTACGCCAACGTGTATGTCGGCCGCGCCAAGCTGTGGCACTCGGGTGGAGTCAGCCAGCCGCACTCGGTCATGGCCGAGGCGCCCACCATGGCGATCCGCAAGTTCGAACGGTAACGGTGCAAACGGCGCTGGAGCGGCGGCCGTCTCCGGCCACCGCTCCAGCACACAACCCCTCGTGTCGGCCGCCGAGGCGGCCCTAACTCACAAGATCGCCTTGAGCTGGGCCAGCGCGTGGTCCAGGTCAGCCTCGGTGATGGTCAGCGGCGGCGCGAGCCGGATCGTCGAGCCGTGGGTGTCCTTGGCGAGCACGCCGCGCTCGGCGAGCTTCTCCACAGCCTGCCGACCAGTCATCCGCGCCGGGTCGATATCGACGCCGGCCCACAGACCCCGCCCACGTACGGCGAGGACACCGTCGCCGACCAGAGCGTTCAGGCCCTCGTGCAGCCGCTCACCCAGCTTGGCCGAGCGCTCCTGGAACTCGCCGGTCTCCAGCAGCTTCACCACGGCGGTGCCGACGGCGCAGGCCAGCGGGTTGCCGCCGAACGTGGAGCCATGCTCGCCGGGCTTGAGCACGCCGAGGATGTCCTTGTTCGCCGCGACGGCGGAGACGGGCACGATGCCGCCGCCGAGCGCCTTGCCGAGCAGGTACATGTCCGGAACGACGCCCTCGTGCTCGATCGCGAACGTCTTGCCGGTCCGGCCGAGGCCCGACTGGATCTCGTCGGCGATAAACAGCACGTTGTTGTCGGTGCAGAGCTGCCGGACGCTCGCGAAATAGCCGGCCGGCGGCACCAGCACGCCGGACTCGCCCTGGATCGGCTCCAGCAGCACGGCGACGGTGTTCGGCGTGATCGCGGCGGCGAGCGCGTCGCTGTCACCGTACGGAACAATCGTGAAGCCCGGGGTGTACGGCCCGAAGTCGTTCCGCGCGTCCTGGTCCGTCGAGAAGCTGATGATCGTCGTGGTGCGGCCGTGGAAGTTGTCCGCGGCGACGATGATCTCGGCCTGCCCGTCCGGCACACCCTTGACCTGGTAGCCCCACTTGCGGGCGACCTTGATGCCGGTCTCGACAGCCTCGGCGCCGGTGTTCATCGGCAGCACCAGGTCCTTGCCGCACAGGTCGGCGAGGCGGTGGCAGAACTCCGCGAACTGGTCGTGCACGAACGCGCGGCTGGTCAACGTGAGCCGGTCGAGCTGCGCGTGGGCGGCGGCGATCAGGTCCGGGTGCCGGTGGCCGAAGTTCAGCGCCGAATACCCGGAGAGGAAGTCCAGGTAACGCTTGCCGTCGACGTCGGTGACCGTGGCGCCTTCGGCATCCGCGATCACGACCGGCAGCGGGTGGTAGTTGTGCGCCGTCCAGCGCTCGGCGTCCGCGAGCGCGCCGGGCGTACGCATGTCCAGGTCAGTCATCACATTCCTCCAGTACGGACGGCGAGGAGCAGGCGCCGTTCGGTGCGGTCAGTCACGGTCGCGGATCACCAGGGTGCAGCACTTCGGTCCGCCGCCGGCCTTACGCAGCTCGCTCACATCGACCCCGACCGTCTCGTAGCCCGCGGCCTGCAGCGCCGCGGCGAGCCCGGTGGCCTGGACCGGCAGCACCACGGTACGACCGTCGCTGACCGCGTTGAGCCCGAGCACTTCGGCGTCGGCCTCGGTGGCGATGACCGCGTTCGGGAACAGGCGGCGCAGGACCGCCTGGGAGCCCGGCGAGAACGCGGACGGCAGGTAAGCGACGTTACGCTCATCGAGCACGCAAAGTGCGGTGTCGAGGTGGTAATACGCCGGGTCGACCAGCTGCAGGGTGATCACCGGACGCCCGAAGATCTCCTGGGTCTGCGCGTGCGCCGCGTGCGAGGTGCGGAATCCGGTGCCGGCGAGCAGCACGTCACCGGCGAGCAGGATGTCACCTTCGCCCTCGTTGGTGTGCTTCGAGTCGAAGACCTCGAACCCGGCGTCGGTGAACCAGTTCGCGTACGCAGGACCCTCGTCGGCCCGCTCAGCGTCGCGGAACTGCACCGCGAGCACCTTGCCGTCGACCACGGTGGCGCCATTGGCGGCGAACACCATGTCAGGCAGGCCAGGAATCGGGTCGATCAGGTCGACGGTGTGACCCAGGTCCAGGAACGTCTGCCGCAGATTCTCCCACTGGCTGACCGCCAGGGCGTTGTCGTACGGCGCCGTCGGGTCCATCCACGGGTTGATCTTGTACGTGACGGCAAAGTGGGTGGGCCGGCACATCAAGTAGCGGCGCGAGGCAGCAGTCGTCATGCCCGAAACGCTATGTGCGAACCAGCGCCGTAACCCCCCGGAAGATCCTGCGCGCGGTGGAGAAACGTTGCGCGATCGGGCTGATCCGCGAAGATTCGTTGCGGGGCCCTTCGCGCCGCCATCACCGGCGGCACGGCTGCACGAAGACAGCTGCCCGAAAGGGAGCACGCTTGGGGCGGCGCTTCACGACGGGCGGGAAGCAGGGACCGCGCGGGGCGGTGCTTCGCCACGAGGAAACGGGAGACGCCGCGGCGGCGCTTCACTGCAGAACGGAAATGCGGCACTGCAGAGCGGAAATGCGGCGCACGCGTCGGGGGCGGCGCATCGCCGCCCCCGCACAAACGTTGCCGTCGCACCTCGGCCTCGCGGCGGTGGCCGCCGGCAAAGGTGGTCCTGCACTGTCCGGCGCATCGCCGGATGATTTCGGGGCGGGACGGCTAGTGGCCGTCCCGGTTCCGAAGGGTCACCGGAGGCGCATCGCCTCCGGTGAATGGTTACTACCCGTCAGAAGCGGGTGGCAAACTGTGAGTCGAGCCACTGGCGAAGATCGGTGGCGGGCTGCATGTCGGTGCCCAACCAGGACAGCGACCCGGTCAGGGCCAGGATGCCGAGCACGATGGCGCCCAGGGCGAGCACCATGCCGATCAACGCATCGGTCTTGCCCGCGACATGCCGGCGGCCGGTGGCCCGGATCCCGGCGATCGCCAACACGAGGGACAACCCGGCGACCCCGATGCCATATCCCGCCAGCGGGCCGGAGAGCACGAGCAGCGCACCAGCCACACCGGTGATCAGCGCGAGGGTGGCGAGCAGGCTGGCCCGGGGCTTCGGCCCGGCAATGACCGGCGGCGCGACGGGCGGCTCGGCACCGGCGGACGGCGGGGCGGCGAGCGGCAGGGCGGCGGACGACGGCGCAGGCGGCGGCGCGGGCTTGCTGGCGGCACGGCCTCGCCCGGACCGTTCGGACTCGGCTGTGCGGTTGTCGACGACGGGAATCGGCACCGTGCGCTCGTCATCCTCGGAGCGCGCCGCGTTTCGCGCGCTCGGTCGCTCCGCCGCCGCCGCGCTCGATCGGTCCGCGGTCGGTGCGCTCGATCGGTTCGCGGTCGGTGCGCTCGATCGGTCCGCGGTCGGTGCGCTCGATCGGTCCGCGGTCGGTGCGCTCGATCGGTCCGCGGTCGGTGCGCTCGATCGGTCCGCGGTCGGTGCGCTCGGTCGGTCCGCGGTCAGCCCGCCGGTTCGGTCGTTCGGGATGTCGGCCCGTGTGGTGTTCGCTGCGGTGGGGGAATCGACGCGGGCGGTCCGGTCCGACTCGATTCGAGCGGTCTGATCCGGCTCGACGCGGGCTGCCTGGACCGGGTTGGTGCGGGCTGCCGGGGCGGTGTCCCGTCCGGTCGCGGCATCGGAACGGGCCGCGATCGGGGCGCGGGCGGCGGTGTCAGCGGTGGTATCAGTGGTGGTGTCGGACTGGCGGGAGAACGTCGGGAGCCTCACGTCAGCACCTCCTTTGAACCTTCGGGGGATGCCATCGCTATACCCCGACGGTCCGGAAAGCACACCGGACGGGCCCGCGGTCACCCCGCGCGCCCGTCCGGGAAACTGCCTCAGACCAGGGCGGTCGTGGCCGTGACGTCGGCCGCCTTGGAGATCACGTGGTCGACCATGCCGTAGTCCTTCGCCTCCTGAGCGGTGAACCAGCGGTCCCGGTCGGAGTCGGTGTTGATCTCCTCGGGGGTGTGGCCGGTGTGGAAGGCGATCCGCTCGTTCATCACCTTCTTGATGTGCAGCATGCTCTCGGCCTGGATGGCGATGTCGGCCGCGGTGCCGCCGATGCCGCCGGAGAGCTGGTGCATCATCACCCGGGCGTGGGGCAGGGCGTACCGCTTGCCGGGGGTGCCGGCGCAGAGGAGGAACTGGCCCATGGAGGCCGCCATGCCCATGGCGATGGTCGCCACGTCGTTCTTGATGTACTGCATCGTGTCGTACACCGCCATGCCGGCGCTGATGGAGCCGCCGGGCGAGTTGATGTAGAGGGCGATGTCCTTCTCGCTGTCGGCGGAGGCGAGGAGCAGCATCTGGGCGCAGATGCGGTTGGTCACCTCGTCGTTGACCTCGCTGCCGAGGAAGATGATGCGTTCCCGGAGCAGCCGCTCGAAGACCTGGTCGTCAAAGGATGCGCCACCAGACCGCATCACAACGTCGTCAACACTCATGGACCCACCCTCTCGCACGAGCCGGGCAGGTGCGCACCCACCCGGCATCAGACTCCCCCTACCTTTCCCGGTCATGCCCCGGCACGCCCAGCGATTCCCCTAAGGGCGAAAGGCGAACTCTCACTGCGCGGCCGGCACCTCGGGACCGGTCAGGACATCTTGAGAGGTGCGCAGCTCGGCGTCGTGCACGGCCATGGCCTCCTGGCGAGCCGGTTCCTCGCGGAGGATCGCGCAGTTGAGCCATTCGTCGGGGATGCCGAACGCGTCCACCAGGGCGGGCATGGCCGGGCGCAGCTCCTTGAGCAGGTCGTTGACCATGGCGGTGATGGCTTTGGAGCGGGCCGGGGTGAGTCGCCCGTGCTCGAGGAACCAGCCCTTGTCGGCCTCGATGGTGCTCAGTGCGTACAGGTCGCAGACTCGGGACAGCAGGTCGCGGGCGGCCGGGTCGGTGGTGCGCTCCACGCCGGCGACCAGGGCTTCCAGCGCTATCCGGTCGATGTGCGCGGTGGCGGTCTTCAGCACGTGGTCCTGGACGTCGTTGAAGATGTCGAACGGTCGGTCCTTCTTCGTGGCCGAGCCGCCGCGCAACCGCCGGATCGCGCTCTCCAGCAGGTGCTTCTCTCGGTCCTCGAACATCCGCACGTGCCAGCCCCGGTCGCTGAGGGCAACTTCTTCATCCCTTCCAGGTACGGCGCTGACGAGTCGTTGGATCAGCGAGCGGGCCGCCGTACGTTCCAGCACGACCTCGCGTACCTGATCGGCGACGAACGTGGCGCGACCCCAGCCGTCGAGCGACCCGAAGGCGTCGCGATAGCCGGTGAGCAGGCCTTTCGCGACCAGCTGGAGCAGCACGGTGTTGTCGCCCTCGAACGTGGTGAACACGTCGGTGTCGGCCTTGAGGGCGGGCAGCCGGTTCTCGGCCAGATAGCCCGCGCCGCCGCAGGCCTCGCGGCAGGCCTGGATGGTGCGGGTGGCGTGCCAGGTGTGCGCCGCCTTCAGGCCCGCCGCCCGGGATTCCAGCTCGCGCTGCACGTGCTCGTCCACTGGGCCGGTCGCGGTCTGGACGTCGTGCAGCGCGCTGACCAGTTCTTCCTGGGCGAAGTGCAGCGCGTAGGTGGTGGCTAGCGCGGGCAGGAGTTTGCGCTGGTGGGCGAGGTAGTCGTTGAGGACGATCTCCCGCTCGGCGCCGGGCTCGGCGAACTGGCGGCGGGTGTCGCCGTACCGGACGGCGATCGTGAGTGCGCTCTTGGTGGCCGAGGAGGCCGCGCCGCCGACTGCGACCCGGCCCCGGACCAAGGCGCCCAGCATGGTGAAGAAGCGGCGGGTGTCGCCCTCGATCGAGCTGGTGTACGCGCCGTCCGCGGCGACCTGGCCGTACCGGTCGAGCAGCATGTCGCGGGGGACGGTCACGTGGTCGAAGGTGAGACGGCCGTTGTCCACGCCGAGCAGGCCAGCCTTGGGACCGGCGTCCCCGATCGAGATGCCGGGCATCGGGGCGCCGTCAGCGTCGCGGATCGGCACCAGCCAGGCGTGCACACCGTGGTTGCGGCCCTGGGTGACGAGCTGGGCGAACACCACCGCCATCCGGCCGTCGCGGGCGGCGTTGCCGATGTAGTCCTTGCGGGCCGCCTCGTGCGGGGTGTGCAGGTCGAACGTCTGCGTTGTCGGGTCGTACGTGCACGTGGTCCGGAGCTGCTGGACGTCGGAGCCGTGCCCGGTCTCGGTCATGGCGAAGCAGCCCATGAGGTCGGCCGAGATGATGTCTCGCAGGTACGCGTCGTGGTGCCGGCGGGTGCCGAGGGCCACCACCGCGCCACCGAACAGTCCCCATTGCACGCCGGCCTTGACCATGAGGGACAGGTCGATGTGGGCCAGCATTTCGCCGCCGACCATCGCGGCTCCCGGGTCGGCGGCGCCGCCGTACTCGACGGGGAAGGCGGCCGCGATGCCGAGGTCGGCGGGGAGCTCGGTCAGGAGCCGGCTGATCCGGTCGCGGGCTTCTTCGACGTTCTCGCCGTACACGGGGACGAATTTGTCGTTGATGCGCTCGCGGGCCGCTTGGCGTACGTGTCCCCAGCGGCCGTCCAGCACCTCCCGCAGGCGGACCGGATCGATCGGGGCGGGCTGTGATCTGGGCATGCGTCTCACGGTACAGCTTGTACCCGGTTTCGGGTACAAGCTGTACCAGTTAGAGTTGCCGGGTGACCGAGGCGGCGACCAGGAGCGACACGATCGCCGGGCGACGTAACGCCCGGGACAGCGACGCCCGGGAGCGCCGGCGCCGGGAGATCGTGGATGCTGCCGTGCTCGCCATCGAGGAGCTGGGCAGCGACGCCGGGCTCGGTGCGGTCGCCGACCGTGCCGGCCTCCCCCGGCCGCACGTCTACCGGCATTTCACCGGCAAGGACGACCTCGACAAAGAGGTGGGCCGGCAGGCCGGGCGCCTGCTCAGCGCCTGGATCCGACCCACGCTGACCGCCCGCGGCACCCCGCCGGACCTGGTCCGCGGCGTCATCGGCCGGGTCCTGCACTGGGCCGTCGACCACCCGCACTTATATCGCTTCCGGGCCCGGCTCGGCCCCAGCCAGGCCGTACCGGAGTTCACCGAGGCGGCCGTGGCCTACCTGCGAGCCGCCGGCTACGACGCGCAGCCACCAGCCCACGTGGTCGCCAGCGTCATCGGCCTGGTCGACGCCGGCGTGATCTGGTGGCTGGACCACCCGGACGACGAAGGCCTCGAATCGCTCGGCGAATGGCTCGCAGCCCAGGTGTGGCTGGTGCTGGGCAACATGCTGGACCGCATCGGACGGCCACTCGATCCGGACGCCGAGCTCGCACCGGCCCCGGACCTCATCGACTGACCGCGTGGAACGATGAGCCGCATGGAACACAGGCCGGTCGCGTTCGTCCTCGGTGGTGGCGGGGTGCTCGGCGCCGTCCAGGTAGGCATGCTGCGCGCGCTCTTCCGCGCCGGGCACCGACCGGACGTGGTGGTGGGCACCTCCATCGGCGCCGTCAACGGCGCGCTGGTCGCCGCCGACCCCAGCGAGGCGGTCACCGAACGGTTGGTCCGACTGTGGGCCTCCCCCGAAGCCGCCGAAGTGTACGGGGATTCCGTCGCCCGCCAGCTGCGCAGGTTCGCCGCGCGTACCCATCTGCATTCGCCCTTGCCGTTGCGCCGCCTGCTCGCCGCCGAGCTGGGCGAGCACCCGACCTTCGCCGATCTGAAGGTGCCGTTCCGGTGTTGCGCCGCCAGCATCGAGCGCGCCGCCGAGCACTGGTTCGACAGCGGCCCGCTGGTGGACGCGGTGCTCGCGTCGTCCTCGGTCCCGGGGCTGCTGCCGCCGATAGCGATCGACGGGGAACACTTCGTGGACGGCGGCATCGTCAACTCGATCCCGATCGGCGAAGCGATCCGCGTCGGCGCCAAACTGATCTTCGTGCTGCAGGTCGGGCGGATCGAACGACCGCTCACTGTCCCGCGGCGCCCCTGGGAAGTGGCGCAGGTGGCATTCGAAATCGCCCGGCGGCACCGGTTCGCGCGGGAGCTTGCATCGGTGCCGGACGATGTCAGTGTGCACGTCTTGCCAGCCGGAAGCGGCGACAGCCGCGACGATCTCCCCTGGGCCTACCGGGACATGGCCGCCGCCGGTCGCCGCATCAGCCGCGCCTATACGGCGACCCGGCGCTACCTGGCGGCAAACGTCCCCACCTCGCCCGGCGACGGCGCCTGATGCTGCCGCCGGTGTGGGTCCGCCGCCTGCTCATCGCCCCGGCCGTGGTCGTGCTCGCCGTCTTCCTGCTGACCACGCTGCCGATCTGGCTGCTGCTGGCGCTCGCCGCATCGCCGCTGGCCCCGGGCCATCTGCGCCTGCCCCGGCTGGCATTCCTCGCGACCTTCTACCTCGTCTGGGACGCGGCTGCCCTGATCAGCCTGGCGGTGCTCTGGCTGGCCTCCGGTTTCGGCTGGAAAATCCGTACGCCCACCTTCCAACGCGCCCACTACGTGCTGACCGGCAAGTTCCTGCAAGCGCTGTTCTGGGTGGTCCGCTGGTCGTTGCACCTCACCATCGACGTGGTGGGCACCGACCCGGACACCGGTATGCCCGGCCGTCCGGAGATCGTGGTCAGCCGACACGCCGGACCCGGCGACTCCTTCATCCTGATCCACGCCCTCGTCAACTGGTTCGAGCGCGAGCCCCGCATCGTCCTCAAAGCCGCCCTGCAATGGGATCCGGCGGTCGACGTCCTGCTCAACCGGCTCCCCAACCGGTTCATCAGTCCGGGCCGACCCGGCGTCATCGACCTGGAAGCCGAAGTCGGCGCCCTCGCCAACGGCCTGGACCACAACGACGCGTTCGTGATCTTCCCGGAAGGCGGCAATTTCACCCCACACCGCCGGACCCGCGCCATCGCCCGACTCCGCGACCGCGGCCTGGAAGACATGGCCGTCCGTGCCGAAGGCCTCCGCAACGTCCTGCCACCCAAGCCGGGCGGCCTGCTCGCGGCCATCGACGCCGCCCCGGACGCCGGCGTCATCTTCGTGGCGCACACCGGCCTCGACAAAATGCTGACCCTCGGTGACGTGTGGCGCGAACTACCCATGGACAAGCGGCTGGTCATGCGTTTCTGGAGCGTGCCACCGGAGGAAATCCCCACCGGCGACAAGGACCGCACCGCCTGGCTCTATGACTGGTGGGCCCGGATCGACACCTGGATCGACGACCACGGCCCCCAGCCGCACCCACTCAGCACCGACTGGGCGGCCCGCCGCTCCCGACACGGCAGCTGACCATGCGCTAGCGCTGGACCGTACGGTCGAGCCAGCCGTCGCCGTCGTCGTCGTACATCCGGGTCTCGAACGTGCCGTCGTGGTCGGTGTCGTAGTTGGCGTATTCGACGAGCCCGTCGAGGTTCTTGTCGACGCCGACGAAGTCCACTCTGCCGTCACCGTCCTGGTCGACCAGGATCTCGGCGCCGCCGCCGCGATGGCCGCGGTAGACCGACCTGTCGATGGTGCCGTCGCCGTCCGCGTCGACCTCGACCGCATAGCCCTGCGGGGCGGGCAGTGCCGAACCTGCGGCGCCCAACCCGGTGCGCGGCGCGTCGCCGAAGCCGGAGACGGCCCGGCCAGGCGCGTCACCGAGGCCCATGCTCGCGGGGATCTCGCCACCGCCGGTTCCCCAGGCGTTCGGGGCCTGGCCGAGGCCGGCGGCGGCCGCCTGTGCGACGTTGGCCGCTGCCGCTCCCAGCGAAGACGAGCCGGTGCCGGGGCCGACACCGGCCGCACCGTCTGCGGGCAGCGGTGCCGCGCCGGTGTGGTCGGTGAGCCCGCCGATGCCGGCGAAAGCACCGAACAGACCGAACGTGCTGGACTTGCTGACCCGGTCCTCGACCACGGCCGCCGATCCGCCAGCATCCGCAGAAACCTGCTGGTGCAGCAGCTCGCGCTCGGCTCCGTCCAGGTCGTAGCCGGCCAGTGCGCCGCCGGGATCGCGGGCGAGCTGCGCCGAAAAGGCCGGGTCGGTGAGCAACCGCTCCAGCACGGCATCGAAATCGCTCATGTGCCCAAGCTAGGCCGCGGTGTCCAGCCCGACCATCCCCCGGTCCGGGTCATCAGTCCAGCTCCGGCATGGCGACCGGTTGGGGGCGGGGCCGGCAGGTGCCGCACTGCACCGCGTCCTCCACCACCAGCGCCTCGACCCGGTCCCGGTTCGCCGAGCGGCTGACCTGCAGCACGTACGGCCCGAAGCGCGCGTGGTCCTCGCACACGCCGCGACCGCAGAACCGGCAGCTGCCCCGGGCCGCCTTGGCGCAGAAGAAACAAAGCACGTTTTATCCAATCACGGGTGGTGTCGGCGGTTCTTCGGACGGCGGGTCCTGGGGGCGGGACGGGGGATCCTGCGGCCGAGACGGCGGGTCTTCCGGCCGCGACGGCGGAACTTCCGGCTGGGACGGCGGGTCCTGCGGATCCGATGGCGGGTCGGGCACCGTGGGCCGGCTGGGCGGTGTCGTCGTCGGCTGTGCGGTCGGCGGTGCCGGCGGGTTCACCACCGGCGGCTGTGGCGTGACCGGGTCGCGGGTCGGCTGCGGTGCGGTCGTCGCCTCGGTGGGCGGCACCGACGGCGGCGTGGAGCTGGGCTCCTCGCTGGGTTCCTCGCTCGGCGTCTGGCTGGGCGCCTCGGACGCCGGGGTTTCCGGAACGTCGTTACCGCAGCTCAGCGAGGTGGCGTTAGCCATCACCGGCGTGCCCGCGTCATAGACCCGGCCGGCGGATACGCCGATCGTGGCCGGGCTGACGGCAAACCAGGCCACACCGTTGTTGGTGACATCGCCGGCACCGGGGCGGGCCACCGTCAGCTGGAGCGGCTGATACGCGCCGCTCGTACTAGCCGTGTCCGCGATCAACCGGCCAGCCTGCACAGTCAGGGCACCGTGCGGCACCCGGCCACGGCCGGTCTCCGTGCGGAGGGTGCCGATGTCGGCCTGCGTACCGGCGCAGAGCAGGGTCGTCGAGCCGCCTTGGAAGAGCAGGCGGCCGGTGGCCTTGTCCGCGACCAGGACGCGCGTGCCCTTCGGCACGTAGCGGCGCTCACCCTCAGTGAGGCGGACCGTACGACCGGCAGAGGTGGCCGTCACCGTGCCCCGGTCGGCGCTGAGCAGCACCCGGTCGGTGGGCATCTCGGCCCACGCCGGGCCGGGTCGCAGGTTCACCGCGGTGAGCAACAGCGACAGCAGAAGCAGCAGCAGGACGAGCCACCACAGGCGACGTTCGAAGCGCCGATCCACCTCGGTGTCCTCGGTGCCCACCGGCGGTCCGGGCGGCACCGCGAGCGGCGGATAAGCCCCACCGGAGTGCACCCCGGACGTGGTCTCCCCACGGCCGCGATCCGGGCCGGTCAGCCGGGGCGGGCCACCGACGAGCGGCGGCAGGTCGGCGGCATCGGGGACGATCCACAGCCGGGTGGGCGTACGGGTCTGCGCGACCTCGCCCGGGCTGCCGTCGCCCACCGGCCCGATCAGGGTGCCGCGGCGCAGCTCGACGCCGTCCGGCAGCGCGATCACACCGGATTCGATGACGACCGCGTGGCTCGGTCCGGGCAGGACCACGGGCGCGCCGGGTTCGAGGTCGACGGGGTGCGCGGAAGCGATCAGGGCGAGCCGCTCGTCGCCGGCCAGCGTGGCGAGGGCCGGCGTGTCGGCAAACAGTTCCTCAGCTTCGAGCCGGTCGGCGGGCGGCGGGCCGGGCAGTGGCCCCACGGCGGACGCGACAGTCGCCGCCGGTACGGCCAGCAGCGTCGTGCCGGCCGTGTGCCAGTCCAGCGCTGAGGCTCGCCCGGTGAGCGCACCGGACAGTCCGACGATGCCGCCGGCGCCGACGTGCTGCCGGATCGTGCCGCCGGGGTCGCCGGGCTTGCGGGCCTGCATCGCACCGTCGACAACCACGTAGACGGTGTGCTGGGCGGCGCCCGCGAAGATCATCGCGGTGCCGGACGGTGGGCGTACCCAGGTGGCCTGGTCGGCGAGCTCGGCCAGGGTGGCCTCGGGCAGGCCGCCCAGGTCGGAGTTGCGCAGGGCGGCGATCCGGCGTGGGGCGTCAACCCGGCGGTGCTTCTCGTCGGCCCGGATCCGTGCCTGTTTCCACCAGCGGGCGCCCAGGCGTACGGCCAGGTGCACCAGCGGGGCGCAGAGGCCGCCCACCACGAGGATGAGCAGCAGTTTGCCGCCGATGCCGCTGTGCCACAGGCCGGTGACGAGGCCCGCGACCCGGTCGGCCCAGATGCGGTAGGCGAGGTTGACCGCTATTGCCAGCCACAGGACGGCGAGGATGCCGTACAGGGCGACGATCCGGCCCTCCCGGTCGAGGACGTTCCACTTGGGCGGGCGGCCGCGCAGCCGGGCAGCCACCCAGGCGAGTCCCCGGCCACGCAGATTCGGGATCTCCAGCCAGTCCATCAGTAGGTAGTAGCCGTCGAGCGCGAGCAGCGGGTTCAGGTTGAAGAGCGCGTTGAGGTACCAGGCGAAGGCCAGCTTGAAGGCTAGTGGCCCGAGGGCCGGAACAGCGAGGCCCACGAGTTGCACGGATCCGGCCATGACCAGGCCGAAGATCGGGCCGGCGGCGGTGACGAGCAGGCGTGCCCGGCGCCCGGCCATCCACACGTCGGTGGTGTCCACGAACACGGACGGGATGCCGAAGTAGACCAGCAGACCGGCGGCGGGCACTTCCCGCCCGGCGTGTTTGGTCGCGAGGGCGTGGCCGAGCTCGTGACCGGCCAGGGCGACCAGGTTGAGCAGCAGCAGCACGATCGCGCCGAGCAGGTACGACCCGTTGGTGAGGAACACCGCCTGGCTGCCCCGCCACCAGGTCGCGGCGAACAGGCCGATGCCGGTGACCACCAGGACAGCCATGACGATCGCCGCGGCCTTGGTGAAGAACAGCCGCCCACCGGCGCGATAGAGCGCGGTGACGAACCCGTCGATATCGGCCACGAGCATGCGACGGCCCCGGGCAGCGGCGAGAAGCCGGCTGCCCACCCGCTCGGCGAGGGGCTTGCGGTCGAGCTCCTGCAACGAGCGGAAGGCGTCGACCGGCAGTTCTTCGAGCATGCGGTTGCCGGCGAGGTCGGCGACGATCCGGCGGACCTGGTCGGGGGCGAGCCGGCCGGCGAGACGGGCGAACTCGGCGACCAGCCGGGCCACCGTGCAGGTGCCGTCCATCAACTGGGCGAGTTGCCACTCTTCCGGGGTCAGCCGCAGGTAGCACACGCGGCCACTGCCGTCGGGCGAGCGCAGCATGACGTACGCGGTGCCGCGCACGCTGATCAATTCGACGGCTTCGATGCCCGCCCGCAGCACCGGCCGGGCGCGCGCCGGGTTGAGGCGGTCGACGACAGCGCCCCACAGGCCAGGGTCGGCGGGTCCGAGCGGCTCGCCCGGTGCCCGCCCGGCCAGGGCTTCCCAGACGCTCATCCGGGTCTCGACGTAGGTCACTCGGGTCGGCCTTCTTCCATTCTGATCGGCGAATGGAGAGTAGGCGTTCCGCGGGGTTCTAGGCGAGTACCCGATTTGCCGATAGCCAGCAGGTATCACGCACAGCGGACATAAGGGAGCGGTGGGTGACCGACACCAACCCCCTTGGCGCCGATCACCCACCGCTGTGGGGAGGTGGTGCCCGCCGGATGGCCCCGGCGGGCACCGGTAGTAGCCCTTACTCGGCTTCGGCCAGGGTGGCGCTCACCGTCTGCTCCTGCCCGTTGCGGGTGAGCGTGATGGACACCGAGTCACCGACCTTGCCGGCCTGGATGATCGCCACCAGGTCGTCGGAGTCATTGACCACCTTGCCGTTCACCGATTTGATGACGTCGCCGCGTTCCAGCCCGGCCTTGGCGGCGGCGCCGGACGGGGTGACGAGGGCGACCAGTGCGCCGCCGCCCTCGGCCGGGTTGACGCTGACGCCGAGCGCCGGGTGGCTGACCTTCTCGCCCTTCATCAGCGACTCGACGACGGTCTTGACCTTGTCGCTGGGGATCGCGAAGCCCAGGCCGATGTTGCCGGAGCCGGATCCCGAGGTCGCGATGGCCGAGTTGATGCCGATGATCTCGCCGTTGGTGTTGACCAGCGCGCCGCCCGAGTTGCCGGGGTTGATCGGGGCGTCGGTCTGCAGCAGGCCGGACATCGAGCTCGTGCCCTGCGACTGCTGCTGCTGGTTACCGAACGGGTTCTGCGGGGTCTGCTGGCCTTCGCCGCCGCCGGCCTGGATGATGCGGTCCTTGGCGCTGATGATGCCCTCGGTCACCGAGCCCTCCAGGCCCAGCGGGCTGCCCAGGGCGAGCACGGTGTCGCCCACCTGCATGTCCGCGCTCTTGCCGAAGGTGGCGGGCTTAAGGTCGGTGACCCCGTCGACCTTGACCACGGCCAGGTCGGTCCGCGGGTCGGTGCCGGTCACCTTGCCGTTCGCCTGCTTGCCATCGGCGAAGACGACCTGCACGGCGCCGTTCTGCGCGGTGGCGACCACGTGGTTGTTGGTGACGATGAAGCCGTCTGTGTTGAGGACGACGCCGGAACCCTCGCCGTTGGCCGTCTTGATCGAGACGACGCTGTCCTTGACCGCGGTGACGATCTGTGCGAGCGAGGACCGGTCGACGACCCGCGTGACTGAGGAGTTGCTGCTCTGCACGGTGGCCGCGCCCTGGTCGTCGAAGGTGAAGGCGAGGGCGGTGGCCGCGCCGATCCCGCCGGAAACGAGTGCGATCAGCGCAGCGGCGGCGCCGGCGACCAGGATCTTGCGACCGCGGCCGGGCTGCGAGGGTGCCCGCTGCGGCTCGGCGCCCACGGGGGCGGCCCAGATCGGGGCGGCGTTCCACTGGCCGTCGGCGCCCGGCTGCGGCTGGCCCTCACTGGGCTGCTGCGGCGGCGGGTAGGCGCCGGCATAGGTGGGCTGCTGACCCGGGTAGAGCTGGTGCGGATACTGCGCGGTGGGCTGCTGCCACGGCGAGGCGGGCCACTGCTGGGTCTGACTGGCAGGGCTGGCGGCCTGCGCAAACTCGCCGTGCGGCGGCAGCGGGGCGGCCGACTGCGGGGCCGGCGGGCCCGACTGCGGGGCGGCCGGCGGGCCCGACTGCGGGGCGGCGGGCGGCGCCGACTGCGGGACGGGCGCGGTGGGTCCGGGCTGCGGCTGGGGCGGCGACCACAGCGTCGGGTTCGGCGCGGGCTGCTGCACCGTCGTGCCGGACTGTCCCCGCTCCGGGTTCATGCCTGCGGGGGTGGCGTCCGCGGGCCGGTGCGACTGCTCCTCGGGCGTGGAGTCCTCGTGCCGCTGCGGGTTGGTCTCGTGCTCACTCATAGGGTCAACCTTGCCCCGCAGCGCTCCGACTGACCTGTGCTTGCCCTGAACGTTTTCTGTGAATGAAACCTCAGGATTCGTCCGGTACGAGCGCAGGCAGGCAGACCCGGAACGTGGCGCCTTCGCCCGGTTCACTGACGACGTCCACGGTGCCGTGGTGCGCACGGACGATGGCCGCCACGATGGCGAGGCCCAGGCCTGTGCCGGTCGCTTCCCGGTCGGTGTGCCGGGTCCGCGCCTCGTCCACGCGATAGAACCGTTCGAAGACGTGCTCACGCTGCTCCGGCCGCAGTCCGGGACCGGTGTCGGCGATCTCGATGAGCACCCGACCGCCCGGGGCGGTGGAGAGCGACAGCTTGACGGACGCGTCCGGTGGGGTGTGCACGAGCGCGTTGGTCATCAGGTTGCCGATCACCTGCCGCAGCCGTGCGTCGTCCCCGTACGCGATCAGCCGTTCTGGTTCTTCCCGCATTTCCAGCTCGATCGTGCGGTCCGGCGCGGTGGCCCGGGCCGCGCTCACCGCGTCGTGCGCGAGGACGGGGAGCTCGACCGGGGCGAGGCTGACCGGCCGTTCCCGGTCGAGGCGGGCGAGCAGCAGCAGGTCTTCGACGAGCAGGCCCATGCGAGCGGCTTCGTCCTCGATGCGGCGCAGGATCCGGGCGGTGTCCTCGGGCTTGGCGACCGCACCTTGGCGGTACAGCTCGGCGAAGCCGCGGATGGAGGTCAGCGGCGTTCGCAGCTCGTGGGAGGCGTCCGCGATGAACTGGCGCATCTTCTGCTCGGAGCGCACCGCTCGCGCCTCGGACGCCTGGGCGCTCTCGGCGGCGTCGCGGGCCTGCGACTCGGCGGCCCGGGCGGCGGTCTCGGACATGGCGCGGGCGGTGAAGGCGGCCTCGATCTGGGCGAGCATCGAGTTGAGGGCGCGGGACAACCGACCCAGCTCGGTCTCCGGGTCGCCCTCGTCGGACTCGGGGTCGGGCACGCGCTGCGTGAGGTCGCCGGCGGCGATGGCCGCGGCGGTGCGTTCGATCTGCAGCAGCGGGATCAGGCTCTGCCGCACGATGGCGGCACCGATCGCGGCGAGCGCCAACAGCACCCCGGCGCCGACCAGGACGTCCACCCAGATCAGCCGCTCGATCGCGTCGTCGATGCCGACCAGCTTCTGGCCGACGTGCTGCACCGACCCGCCCTCGTCGGTGATCAGCATCCGCCAGAGGGTGCCGTCAGGGGCCTTCGCGGTGTACGGCTTGTCGATGTGCCGGCCGACCTGGTCGAGTCCCTTCGCCAGCGGCGGCAGGGACGCCCGCGAGAGCTCGTGGTCGAACTCCTCGTCGTCCGGGTCGCCGACGCCGTCAACGGTGGTCACGAAGAAGTAGTAGTCGGACGGCAGGACGACGCGCACGTTGGGCGGCAGGTCGTCGACCAGGTCGGTGAACTGCCGGAGCTGCGCGTCCAGCCGGCCGATCATGTAGCTGTGCAGCGCGTACGTGCTGGCCGCGCTGATCAGGGTCAGTGCGGCGAAGACCAGGACGAGGACGGCGGCGACGAGCTTGGTGCGCAGCGGCACGCGGCGGAGCCCGGTCTGCAGCGGGACGTGACTGCGGACCCGTTCGGTGAGGGTCACCGGTGGCTCAGGCGGCGGGTTTGCGCAGGACGTAGCCGACGCCGCGGAGCGTGTGGATCAGGCGCGGCTGCACGTTGTCGACCTTCCGCCGCAGATAGGAGATGTACGACTCGACAATGTTGTCGTCGCCGCGGAAATCGTACTTCCAGACGTGGTCGAGGATCTGCGCCTTGGACAGCACCCGGTTGGCGTTGAGCATCAAGTAGCGCAGCAGCTTGAATTCGGTGGGCGAAAGCTGGACGCGCTGGCCGGCCCGGTAGACCTCGTGGGTCTCCTCGTCGAGCTCCAGGTCGGCGAAGACCAGCCGCGACGGCTCCTCGTCACCGGCATTGGTGCGGCGCAGGACGGCCCGGATGCGCGCGGTCAGCTCCTCGAGGCTGAACGGCTTGGTCACGTAGTCGTCGCCGCCCAGGGTGAGGCCGCGGATCTTGTCGTCGGTGCCGTCGCGGGCGGTCAGGAAGACCACCGGCGTGCGGGCGCCGCCCTCGCGCATGAGCCGGATGACCTCGAAGCCGTCGAGGTCGGGCAGCATCACGTCGAGGACGACGAGGTCGGGAGTGGCGTTCTTGGCGGCGCTGACGGCGGCGCTGCCGCTGGTCGCGGTGCTGACGTCGAACCCGGCAAAGCGCAGGCTGGCGGAGAGCAGCTCGAGGATGTTGGCGTCGTCCTCGACGACGAGGAGCTTCGCCTCGCTCTGCTTGCCCTGGGTCTGTGTGGCGGCCATGGCCCCCATCTTCGCCCAGATCGCTGCGCCGACGCTGCACGCCGGCTGAAAGTTTTCTGTGAGCCTGGTCAGGCGGCGAGATCGAAGGTCGTCGTGCGGATGCCCGCGGAGGCTTGCGCCGCCCGGGCCAGGGACCGCCGGTCCGCGCCGGGCTCGGGCCGCAGCGCCGGCGACCCGACCAGGGTCACGGTGAGGCCGCGCAGCTTGGCGACCCGGCGTACCGAAGCCCAGAGGGTGTCGTCGCCGATGAAGGACGCCGCCGGTGAACCGTACCGAATGGAGATCGGGACCACCGCGGCGCGGGCGTCGACCGCGGCCTGGAACACCGCGGGCCGGAATCGTCCGGCTTCGGCGCCGCAGAAGGTCGTGCCTTCGGGGAAAACCGCGACCGTGCGACCGGCCCGCAACGCGGCGGTGACTTCGCCGACAGTCACGGGCAGCCGCCGCGGTCGGGCGCGGTCGACAAAGATCGAACCGGCCGCGCGGGCCAGCAGACCCACCGCCGGCCAGCTGCCCACCTCGCGCTTCGCGACCAGCGTCACCGGCGCCACAGCAAGCAGCGCGAGCACATCGAGCCAGGAGACATGGTTGGCGACGAGCAGGCTGCCGGGCCGCGGCGCCGGGCCGCGCCACACCAGCTGCACCCCGAGAGCCGCGAGCAGGCCGCGGGCGATTCTGCGGACCGCGCGGCCCCGGAGGATGGGCACCAGAACCAATCCCCCCACAAGTACGGCGGCAGCGGCCCCCAACCGCATCACCGTGGCGACCCCGCTCACGGCTTCGTCCCCGCCCGGCCGGCACGCCGGCCCGCACGACGACACCGGCTGCCACGTCATCGCGTCGCTCCCAGGAAGTGGCGGCGGTACCGGGCGTCCATCCGGTCCATGGAGAACAGCACGTAAAAGTCGGCGCAGTCGAAATCCAGGTCGTACGCGGGCTCGCCGCACACCCAGCTCCCCAACCGCAGATATCCCTTCAGCAGGGGCGGCGGCTGCACCTTCGGGTCACCCGTCAGCGTGGTCTCTGCGATCCAGCTGCGCCGCGGCTGCACTCGCAGTGCGGGCGGGGACAGGTGCTTGTCGCGTACCCGGGCCCAGACGCCTGCGGCGGTGTGACCGCCGTCCGTGAGCGGCACGGACGCGCAACCACCCAGCCAGCGCAGGTTGTTGAGGTGCAGGTAGCGGGCCAGGCCCGCCCACATCAGGTTGACCACCGCCCCGGAGCGGTGATCCGGATGCACGCAGGAGCGGCCGGTCTCGACGAGCTGGTCGCGCAGCGAACGCAACCCGCTCATCTCGAACTCGCCGTCGCCGTAGCGGCGCCCGGCGCGCTCCGCCGCCCGCGGCGTCATCATCCGGTAGGTGCCGACCACCCCGCCGGTCGCGTCGTCGCGCACGATCAGGTGGTCGCAGTAGTCGTCGAACTCGTCGGTGTCCCGGCCGTCTGCTGTGGCGCCGCGCAGGGTGGCGCCGAGCTCGGTGGCGAAGACGTCGTGGCGCAAGCGCTGCGCGGCCGCGACCTGACTGGCGTCGTCAGCGATGAGGAGGGAATAGCCGCTGGTCCCGGTGGGTGCGGCGGCGGTCATCAATACCGTCATGAGTTCTGTGTAAGGGCCGTGATCGGCGCGGGTGTGGCGCACCGGGTGGCACCGGATGGCCGGTGAGTGAACGCCTGGTCGTATCGGCTGTGAGAAGGTCTGGACCATGCAGATTCCCGCGCGCTACAACGGTCCGCCCGGCTCCGGCAACGGCGGCTGGTCCGCCGGCACCTTCGCCGAGGCGGCCGGCGCGAGCGTCGACGGCCGCGCGTACGTGGTGACCCTGCGCGTGCCGCCACCGCTGGCGACCGAGCTGACCCTGACCGGCGGCAAGGTCCTCGACCCGGCGGGGACGTTGGTTGCCGAGGTGGCGGCGGATGCTGATGCCGGCGCGGGTGTGCCGGTAGCCGATCCGGCGGAGGCGGGCCCCTATCCGGGTTTGTCGGCCCACCCGTTCCCGGGCTGCTACGTCTGCGGGCCGGAGCATCCCACCGGGCTGCGGATCTTCCCCGGGCCGCTGCCGGACGGGCGGATGGCGGCGACCTGGGACGTCCCGGCCGAGGTCACCGTGCCGTTGATGTGGGCCGCGTTGGACTGTCCGGGCGGTTGGTCGGCACTGCAGAGCGGCCGGACGTTCGTGCTGGGCCGGATCGCGGTGGCTGTTGATGCACTGCCCGCGCCGGGTGACCGATGCGTCGTCGTCGGGACGGCGGTCAGCGCCGAGGGCCGCAAGGCCGTCGTTGATTCGACGGTCTACGGCCAGGATGGCACGCGGCACGCCCGGGCACGGGCCACATGGATCGCCCTAGACCCGGTAAGTTGATCTATTCAACGAACCGGAGGGCGGACTCTTGACGGCCGGCCAAGGGGAGATCGTCGTCTCCCAACTCACCAAGCAATACAAGAACCTGCGGGCGGTCGACAATCTGTCGTTCACCGTCCGCCCGGGGCGGGTGACCGGGTTCCTCGGTCCCAACGGCGCCGGTAAGACCACCACGCTGCGGATGATGCTGGGCCTGGTCCGGCCCACCTCCGGCAGCGCCACGTTCTCCGGCGTCCGCTACGCGGAGCTGGACGAGCCGCTGCGGCACGTCGGCGCGCTTCTGGAGGCGTCCAGCGCGCACAAGGGCCGCACCGGCATCAACCACCTGCGGGTCATCGCCGCCGCCGCGGGGCTGCCTCGGGAAGCGGCCGACGAGGCCATGGCCCGGGTCGGGCTGGAGGCTGCGGCCAAGCGCAAGTTCAAGGGCTACTCGCTGGGCATGAAGCAGCGGCTCGGCATCGCCGCCGCGCTGCTGGGCAACCCGCGGGTCCTGATCCTCGACGAGCCCGCCAACGGCCTCGACCCCGAGGGCATCCGCTGGATGCGTGACCTGCTCAAGTTCCTCGCCTCCGAGGGCCGCACGGTGCTGGTGTCCAGCCACCTGCTCTCCGAGATGCAGCAGCTCGCCGACGACGTCGTGATCATCGCCGCGGGCCAGCTCATCCGGCAGGGCCCGGTCGACGAGGTGCTCGGGTCGATGGCCGGCCTCGCCCAGGTCCGGGTGCGCAGCCCACGGGCCGCCGACCTGGCAACGGCGCTCACCGCGCAGCAGGCCTCCGTGACGGCACTGCCGGACGGCGCACTGGCCGTGTCCGGCCTCGAGCCGGCCCGCATCGGCAACATCGCCTTCACCGCCGGCATCGAGCTGCACGAGCTCACCGGCGAGAAGGCCGACCTTGAGCAGGTCTTCCTGCAGCTGACGGCCGGAAAGGCGGGCATCCGATGAACCTGGTCCGAGCTGAACTCCTCAAGATCCGCAGCACCAACACCTGGTGGATCTTCGGCCTCATCACCCTGCCGCTGTGGGGCCTCGCCCTGCTCATCAACTGGATTCAGAGCAACTTCCTGCTCAGCCCGGCGGCGACCGAGGGCGCGAGCGCCGACGACCTCGCCCAGATGGCCGCGGCCGCCGAATCGGTGAACGTCGCCACCAACCTCTACACCAACGGCCAGTTCTTCGGCCTGCTGATCGTGATGCTGCTGGCCGCCATCGTGGTGACCAACGAGTACTTCCACCAGACGGCGACCACCACGTTCCTGGTGACCCCGCGCCGCGAGTCGATCATCATCGCGAAGTTCGCCGCCGCGGTCATCCTGAGCGCGCTGTTCTGGCTCATCACCACGGCGCTCAACCTGATCGCCGCGCCGATCGTCCTGAGCTCGCTCGACGTCGGCACCCAGCTCGGCGAACCGGCGGTGTGGCGGGCGATCGGACTCAACGGGCTCGCGTACGTGCTCTGGGCGATCCTCGGCGTGGGCGCCGGCGTGCTGATCCGCAGCCAGATCGGCGCGACCATCACCCTCAGCACGGTCTACATCCTCGGCACCTTCGGTGTCGCGCTGTTCGTCGGCCTGCTGGCGGACAAGTTCGGCGACTGGGTCAACAAGCTGCAGGTGCTGGTCCCGCCGATCGCCTCGGGATTGATGATCTCGGGCACCGAACTGCCCGGTAACCCACCACGGTGGGTGGGCGCCCTGGTCCTCATCGGGTATGCCCTGGTCGCAGGGGTTCTCGGCACCTGGATCGCGAAGCGTCGGGACGTGTCCTGAGGCGTAAGCCGCGTCACACCAGCCCCGTCTGTCTCATTCCCTAGGTCACAGTCCGGACGTGCGAATGGCTACGCCGATCCCACGGCGTAGCCTTGACGCCGAATCCTTCGTGCTCTGTGACGTATGTCGCGTGCTGACAACATGGTGAAAGAGGCGAACACGAAAGTGTCGACCCAGCAGACTTCGCATGAGAATCCACTCGCGGATTTCGGTCCCAACGAATGGATCGTCGACGAGATGTACCAGCGCTACCTGGCCGACCCCACGAGCGTCGACCCCGCCTGGCACGACTTCTTCGCCGACTACAAGCCGGCCACTGCCTCGGGCTCGATCGCGACACCCGATGAGGCCACAGCCGCCAACGCGAAGGCCACCGCCGCCAAGGCCGGCACCGATGCACCCGCCGCCGCGACGGTCGCGCCCGAGAAGCCTGTCGCCCCGGCAAAGCCGGCTCCGGCGCCCGCGGCCGCCAAGCCCGCCACCCCCGCTCCGACGCCGAAGGCCGCCGCCAACGGCACGGTTCCGGCCGGCGCCAAGGCGACCACGCTGCGGGGTGTCGCCGCCAAGATCGTGCAGAACATGGACGCCTCCCTCGAGGTGCCCACCGCCACCTCGGTGCGCGCCGTCCCGGCCAAACTGCTGGTCGACAACCGCATCGTGATCAACAACCACCTGGCCCGCGGCCGCGGTGGCAAGGTCAGCTTCACCCACCTCATCGGCTGGGCGCTGGTCCGCGCCGTCATGGCCCGCCCGGAGATGAACAACTCCTTCGCCGAGGTCGACGGCAAGCCCACCCTCGTGCAGCCGGAGCACATCAACCTCGGCATCGCCATCGACCTGGTCAAGAAGGACGGCTCGCGCACGCTCGTCGTGCCGTCCGTCAAGAACTGCGAGCAGCTCGACTTCCGGCAGTTCTGGCAGGCGTACGAGGACCTGGTCCGGCGCGCCCGCCGCAACGAGCTGACCATGGACGACTACGCCGGCACCACGATCTCGCTGACCAACCCCGGCGGCATCGGCACCGTGCACTCCATCCCGCGCCTGATGAGCGGCCAGAGCGCCATCATCGGCGTCGGCGCGATGGAATACCCGGCGCCCTACTCCGGCATGTCCGACGAGACCCTCACCGAGCACGGCGTCAGCAAGGTCACCACGCTGACCAGCACCTACGACCACCGGGTCATCCAGGGTGCGCAGTCCGGCGAGTTCCTCAAGGCGATGCACGAGTTCCTGCTCGGCGACCACTCGTTCTACGACGACATCTTCACCTCGCTGCGGATTCCGTACGAGCCGGTGCGCTGGGTGCGCGACGTGGCCCGGACCTCCGAGGGGCAGATCGACAAGGCCGCGCGGGTGGTCGAGCTGATCCACGCGTACCGGGTGCGCGGTCACCTGATGGCCGACACCGACCCGCTCGAGTTCAAGATCCGTCGGCACCCCGACCTGGACGTGCTCCAGCACGGACTGACCCTGTGGGACCTCGACCGCACCTTCCCGGTCGGCGGCTTCGGCGGCAAGCAGAAGATGCGCCTGCGCGACGTCCTCGGCGTACTCCGCGACACCTACTGCCGCCGGGTCGGCATCGAGTACATGCACATCCAGGGCCCCGAGGAGCGGCGCTGGATCCAGGACCGCATCGAGATCAAGTACACCAAGCCGGACTCCGACGAGCAGAAGCACGTGCTCAACCGGCTCAACGCCGCCGAGGCGTTCGAGACCTTCCTGCAGACCAAGTTCGTCGGTCAGAAGCGGTTCTCCCTCGAGGGTGGCGAGTCGCTGATCCCGCTGCTCGACGCCGTCCTCGAGTCGTCGGCCGAGGCGGGCCTCGACGAGATGGTCATCGGCATGGCGCACCGCGGCCGGCTCAACGTGCTCGCGAACATCGTCGGCAAGCCGTACGAAAAGATCTTCAACGAGTTCGAGGGTCAGATGGACCCGAAGTCGGCGCACGGCTCGGGTGACGTGAAGTACCACCTCGGACAGACCGGCAAGTACACGACGCCCGACGGCGAGAACTCCACCACCGTCAGCGTCGTCGCCAACCCGTCGCACCTGGAGGCGGTGGACCCGGTACTCGAGGGCATCGTCCGCGCCAAGCAGGACCGCCTCGACCTGGGCCTGCACGGCTACACCGTGCTGCCGCTGCTGGTGCACGGCGACGCCGCGTTCGCCGGCCAGGGCGTGGTCGCCGAGACGCTGAACCTGTCCCAGCTGCGCGGTTACCGCACCGGCGGCACGGTCCACGTCGTCGTCAACAACCAGGTCGGCTTCACCACCGCCCCGGAGTACAGCCGCTCGTCGCTCTACTCGACCGACGTGGCGCGGATGATCCAGGCGCCGATCTTCCACGTGAACGGCGACGACCCCGAGGCCGTCGTCCGGGTCGCCAAGCTGGCCTTCGAATACCGGCAGGCGTTCAACAAGGACGTCGTCATCGACCTGGTCTGCTACCGCCGCCGCGGCCACAACGAGGGCGACGACCCGTCGATGACCAACCCGCGGATGTACCAGATCATCGACACCAAGCGGTCGGTCCGCAAGCTCTACACCGAGGAGCTCATCGGGCGCGGCGACATCACCGTGGAAGACGCCCAGGAGCAGCTGCGCGACTACCAGGCCCAGCTCGAACAGGTCTTCAAGGCCACCCGGGACACCGCGGGCTCCCCGCCTCGGGTCCGCCCGGCTCCGGTCCAGGAGCCGGAGCCGCAGGTGGACACCGCGGTCGACGCGGGCATGGTCAAGTCAGTCGGCCAGTCGCACATCGACCTGCCCGACGGCTTCACCCCGCACAAGCGGGTCCAGCAGCTGCTCGACCGGCGCGTGAAGATGTCTGCGGAGGGCGGCATCGACTGGGGCTTCGGCGAACTGATCGCCTTTGGCTCCCTGCTGAACCAGGGCGTGACCGTCCGCCTCGCCGGCCAGGACTCGCGGCGCGGCACCTTCACCTCCCGGCACGCCTCGATCGTCGACGCCAAGACCGGCGACGACTTCCTGCCGCTGTCCACCCTGTCCACCGGCAACGCCCGCTTCTTCGTGCACGACTCGCTGCTCAGCGAGTACGCCGCCATGGGCTTCGAGTACGGCTACTCGGTGGAGAACCCGGACGCGCTGGTCCTCTGGGAGGCCCAGTTCGGCGACTTCGTCAACGGCGCCCAGTCCATCGTCGACGAGTTCATCTCCTCCGGCGAGGTGAAGTGGGGCCAGCAGTCCTCGCTGGTGCTGCTGCTCCCGCACGGCCAGGAAGGCCAAGGCCCGGACCACTCGTCCGGCCGGCCCGAGCGGTTCCTGCAGCTCTGCGCGCAGGACAACATGCGGGTCGCCAACCCGACCACGCCGGCCAACTACTTCCACCTGCTGCGCCGGCAGGCCCTGTCCAGCAAGCGCAAGCCGTTGGTCGTCTTCTCGCCCAAGTCCCTGCTGCGGCACAAGCTCGCGGTGTCGTCGGTCGCCGACTTCACCACCGGCACGTTCCAGCCGATCCTCGCCGACGCCGGGATCAACGGCACCCCGCTCGACGCGAACGCGGTCAAGCGGGTCCTGCTCTGCTCCGGGAAGGTCTACTACGACCTGCTCCAGGCCCGCGCCGAGCGGGGCAGCACCGACACGGCGATCATCCGGATGGAGCAGATCTACCCGCTGCCCGTCGAGGAACTGAAGGCCGTCCTCAACCAGTACCCCGAGGCGGAGGACTTCGCCTGGGTGCAGGAGGAGCCGGCCAACCAGGGCGCCTGGTCCTTCGTGGCGCTCAACCTGCTCGAGCACCTCGAAGGCGTACGCCTGCGCCGCATCTCGCGCCCCGCCGCGGCCGCCCCGGCCGTCGGCTCGGCCAAGATGCACGAGGCGGAGCAGTCCGCACTGGTCGAAGCTGCTCTACCGCGACACTGATCTCAGCAAGCAGCTGACGGGCGTCCCACCAAAGTGGGACGCCCGTCGTCTTTGCGCATCTGATTGATTTGGCAACCCGTCGCGCGTAAGTTGCGGTCATGTCTGTGCGCAAGATCATAAACTCGTCGCTCCGCCGAGCGACAGGCTACGAGATTCGCAAGTACCGACCGCCGAAGCCGCCGAAGAAGAAGGCACCGCCGAAACCGCCGCCGAAGCCGGCGCCCCAGCCGCCGACCCTGCACGACTTCACCAAGCTGAGCGTCTATCTGGAGTCGACACCCACCGCCTTCCTGGAAGCGCTGGGCTGGCCGGCCGACGAGGTGGCGAAGGTCGCCGACGAGTTCGACGAGGTGTACGCCCGCCTCGACGAGCGCTACGAACAGACCGAAACCGTCTTCCCGCCACGCTGGGGCGTGGAACAGGGCACCGGCCTGGCTCTGTACGGCCTCGTCCGGCTGCTCCGGCCCGCCACCGTCGTGGAGACCGGCGTCGCCGATGGACGATCGTCGTTCATGATGCTCAGCGCCCTGGAGCGCAACGGGCACGGCATGCTGCACAGCTTCGACGTCCGGGAAGAGGCGGGCAACCTCGTCCGCGGCCACGAGCAGTGGAACCTCACGATCAGCGACGCCAAGGACCCACGGCGCAGCTTCACCGACGCGATCGCCAAGCTCGAGACCATCGACATGTTCCAGCACGACAGCGACCACAGCTACGCCAACCAGATGTTCGAGTACGAGTCCGCGTGGCCGAAGATCCCGATGACCGGTGTCCTCGCCAGTGACGACGCCGACCTCACGAAGGCGTACCTCGACTTCGCCACCCGGACCCGGCAGAAGCCGCAGTTCCTGTTCGACCGGCGGAAGATCCTCGGCGCGCTGCGCCGTCAGGAACCCGAGGCCGAGGCCGACTGACCGTCTTCTAATATCCAGGCATGTACTTCACGGACAGAGGCATCGAAGAGCTGGTCCAGCGGCGAGGCGAGGAGACCGTCACGCTCGAGTGGGTCGCCGAGCAGTTGCGGACGTTCGTCGATGACAACCCGGAGTTCGAGACACCGATCGAACGGTTCGCCACCTGGCTGGCCCGCGACGACGAGGACGATGAGGAGTAATCCGCTCCCGGACCGGCCGGTCCGCCGGATCGACCGCGACCCGGAGATCGAGATCGGCCGGGACGCCTGGTGGGCGCAGATCCCCGCCGTCGCGGCCGTCCTCGAGCACGGGCTGAACCTCCCGGCCGGTGTCACCTTCCTGGTCGGCGAGAACGGCTCCGGCAAGTCGACACTGGTGGAAGCACTGGCCGCCGCCCACGGACTCAACCCCGAGGGCGGCTCCCGGGCCGCCCGGCACAGCAGCCGGGTCACCGAAGCCCCACTGGGATCGGTCCTGAAGGTGACCCGCACCCCCGGACGGCGGGCCAACGCGTACTTCCTCCGCGCCGAAACGATGCACGGGCTGTACACGTACCTGGAGAACCTGCCCGGGTCGCCGGACGGCGACCTGCACGAACGCAGCCACGGCGAGGGCTTTCTGGAACTGCTCGACCGCAAATTCCACGGGTACGGCTTCTACCTGATGGACGAGCCCGAGGCCCCGTTGTCGTTCACCGCGACCCTCGGTCTGCTCGCCCGCCTCGACAGGCTGCGAGCGGACGGCGCCCAGGTCGTCGTCGCGACCCACTCGCCGCTGCTCACCGCCCTCCCGGACGCGACGATCCTGGAGCTCGGCCCGCACGGCATCCGCCGGACCTCCTGGAACGAGCTGGCGGTCGTCGACCACTGGCGGAGGTTCCTCGGCGACCCCGGCAGCTACCTGCGCATGCTGCACTGATCCCCTCGTCTTCGTCCACGTGCCCTCGTCTTCGTCCACGTGCCCTCGTCTTTGTCCGCGTGCCCCGGCGGGATGAATATCGGGCCGGTACCTTGAGGTCTGTGGCAAGCAGCGTCTACATCGCCGGGCTCGGCCCGTCGGTCGGTAAGGGGACGGTCGCGCTCGGGGTGGTCGAGCTGCTGTCCCGCCAGGTCGCCCGGATCGGCGTGTTCCGGCCGCTGGTCGCCGGCACCGGCCCGGATCCGCTGCTCACCCTGCTGATCAGCCGCTACCCGGTCGCGGTGCGATACGACGACTCCTACGGTGTCACCACCGCCGAAGCGACCACGCTGGTCGCCGACGGCCGGCGCGAGGAGCTGATTGCGCGCATCGTCGAGCGCTACCGGGCGGTCGAGCGCGAGTGCGGCTCGGTCGTCGTGATCGGCAGCGACTTCGCCGACGGGCAGGATGCGGGCCACGACGAACTTCCGCGGGAGCTGGCGTTCAACGCCCGGCTCGCCACCGAGTTCGGCAGCGTGGTCCTGCCCGTCGTCAGCGGTCAGGGCCGGCGGACGGACCTCGGCGCGGCGGTCCGCTCGGCGTACCATTCGCTCACCGACCTGCATGCGACGGTGCCGGCCGTGATCGCCAACCGGGTGCCCGCAGGGATGCCCGCCCCGGACGGCCTGCCCGTGCCGGTCTGGGCCATCCCCGAGGTGCCGGCCATCGCGGCGCCGACCGTGGCCGAGGTGGCCGCCGCGCTCGACGCGACGGTCCTGTCCGGCGGCGAGGACGCCCTGGACCGCGACGTGCTCGACTACGTCGTCGGGGCGGCGCACGTGCCCGCCCTCCTCGACCACCTCACCGACGGCGCACTGCTCATCACGCCGGGCGACCGCGCTGACCTTCTGGTGGCCGCCAGCGCTGCGCATGCCGCCGGCCACGTCACCCTCGCCGGGCTCGTCCTGACCCTCGGCGAATTTCCCGACCCCCGCGCCGTACGGGTCATCGAGAAGCTCAACACCGGCCTGTCGATGCTCGTCGTCCAAACCGACAGCTACCACACGATCAGCGCGGCCGCCCGGATCCACGCCCGGCTCAGTGTGGGCACCCCACGCAAGATCGAGGCGGCGCTCGGGGCGTTCGAGGAGCACGTCGACACCGCCGAGTTGGACCGGCTGCTCAACGTCACCCGATCCAGCCGCGTCACCCCGCTCATGTTCTCCAATGACCTCATCGACCGCGCCCGCGCCGAGCGGCGCCACCTGGTCCTGCCCGAAGGCACCGACGAACGCATCCTGCGTGCCACCGAAACCCTGCTGCGCCGGGGCGTCGCCGACCTCACCCTGCTCGGCGACCCGGCCGACATCACCCGCCGCGCCCGCGAGCTCGGCCTCGACATCGGCGCCGCCCGCCTCATCGACCCGGCCACCAGTGCCTGGCGGGACACCTTCGCCGAGCGCTACGCCGCACTGCGCAAACACAAGGCCGTCACCCTCGACCTCGCCTACGACGTGGTCCGCGACGTCAACTACTTCGGCACCATGATGGTCGCCGAGGGGCACGCCGACGGCATGGTCTCCGGCGCGACCCACACCACGGCCGCGACCATCCGCCCAGCCTTCGAAATCATCAAGACGGTCCCCGGCCTCACGGTCGCCTCCAGCGTCTTCTTCATGCTCCTGGCCGACCGCGTCCTCGTCTACGGCGACTGCGCCGTCAACCCCGACCCCGACGCCGCCCAACTCGCCGACATCGCCCTCTGCTCAGCCCAGACCACCGCGGCGTTCGGCATCGAGCCCCGAGTCGCCATGTTGTCCTACTCCACCGGCCGCTCCGGCACGGGCGCCGACGTCGACAAGGTCGCCGCGGCCACCGCCCTCGTCCGCGAACGCCGCCCCGACCTCCCCGTCGAAGGCCCCATCCAATACGACGCGGCCATCGACCCCGCGGTCGCCGCCACCAAACTCCCGGACAGCGCCGTCGCGGGCAAAGCCACGGTCTTCGTCTTCCCCGACCTCAACACGGGCAACAACACCTACAAGGCGGTCCAACGCTCCGCCGACGCGGTCGCGGTGGGTCCGGTCATGCAGGGGCTGCGCCGCCCGGTCAACGACCTCTCCCGAGGAGCCACGGTGAAAGACATCGTGAACACCGTCGCCATCACCGCCATTCAGGCACGCGCTGTTCAGGCGAGCACCATTCAGGTACGCGCGTGAAGATTCTCGTCCTGAATTGTGGCTCGTCCTCCGTCAAATACCGCCTCTTCGACTCCACCCCGCCAGTGACATTGACCAAGGGGCTCATCGAGCGGGTCGGGGAGGCGGGTGGTGACGCCGCCGACCACACCGAGGCATTGCAACGGGTCATGGAATCCGTCGACCTGTCCGGCCTCGGCGCGATCGGCCACCGAGTCGTCCACGGCGGCAGCCTCTTCAGCACGGCGACCATCATCGACGACAAGGTGGTGGCCGCGATCGAGGGCCTGGTGCCACTCGCACCACTGCACAACCCGGCAGCCCTGAGCGGCATTGCGGTCGCCCGGAAACTGTTGCCCGACGTCCCGCAGGTCGCCGTTTTCGACACCGCGTTCCACCAGACGATCCCGGCGGACGGCGTCACCTACGCGATCGATGCGGACCTCGCCTCGCGCTGGCAGATCCGGCGCTACGGCTTTCACGGGACGTCCCATGCGTACGTGGCCCGCGAAACGGCGGCGCTGCTGGGTCGGCCGCCGGAAGAAACCAATGTGATCACCCTGCACCTCGGCAACGGCGCCAGCGCCTGCGCCGTCGAACGAGGCCGCAGCGTCGCCACCTCGATGGGCATGTCCCCACTCCCCGGCCTCGTCATGGGCACCCGCAGCGGCGACATCGACCCCACCGTGCTCTTCCACCTGCATCGCACCGCAGGCCTCACCCTCGACGAGATCGAACACTCCCTCACCCGTACGGCCGGCCTCCAAGGCCTCGCCGGCGCCAACGACATGCGCGAAATCCAGCGCCGCCGCCACGACGGCGACCCCGCCGCCGAGCTGGCCTTCACCGTCTACTGCCGCCGCATCAAGGAGTACGTTGGCGCCTACCTCGCCGTACTGGGCCACGCCGACGCCATCACCTTCACCGCGGGAGTCGGCGAGAATTCCCCCGAGGTCCGAGCCGCCGCCCTGCACGGGCTGTCCACCCTGGGCATCGACATCGATGACACCCGCAACCGCCGCGGCGACCGCCTGATCTCATCGGACTCGGCCCGCGTCCGAGTCTGCGTGATCCCGACCGACGAAGAACAAGAGATTGCCATGGAAACCAGCAAGGCCCTCAGAGACTGAGCTCCCACTACCCGCATCGAGCGCTCGCGGGCACGCCGGGTTACGTCGTGGATGGGTTGATGAGGGATCAGAGTACGGAGATTCAGCCGATCTCCGGATTCGGGAAATCGGCCTTCAACGGGTCAGCACAGGTCGACGCGAAGCGGACGGGCGCGGAACTCTGCCGATGGCCTCACTCGCAACGGGGAACCGGCGCTGGAGGCAAAGCGGATGGATCTGCCGTGGCCGCATTCTCGCCGTGGCCGCATTCTCGCCGTGGCCGCAATCTCGCCGTGGCCGCAATCTCGCCGTGGCCGCAATCTCGCCGTGGCCGCAATCTCGCCGTGGCCGCAATCTCGCCGTCGCCGGAATCCGGCCGCTGCCCCACACGCTGGCGGGGCGTGCGCTGTCAGCTGACGACGAGCCAGGCGACGAGGGCGATCAGGACCACGGCCACCACGGCTCCACCGACAATGAGCGGGCTTTTCGAAGCCGCTACGGGTTCCTCCGGCGTGCTCTGCGTGAAGGCGCGGAACGCTTCGGTGTTGCCGCTCGGGTCGACGCTGTTGTCAGACATGCGGACGACCATAGCGAAGCAGCATGCTCCCCGACCAGGCCCGCTCAGGCCACTACCAGGACATTCGCGGGAAGCTCCAGGTTTTCACCCCTTCGTGGGAGTGTCTTTCCACCCGAAATGCCCAGCACAGCCAACTCCGGAGGACTCGCGACGCAACGGGCTGCGCATGTGTGATCAGCCTTTGGTCACCTTCACGTGCTGGGTCACGGTGCCCGAACCCGCCATGAAGATGCTCACACCCGCCCTGCCGAGACGGACTGGCAGGCGGTGGATCGGCGATGGCGACGCGGTGCATACCTTCGACGACGTCGGGCTGCAGCCAGTGCTGGGGCAGGCCCATGACCGCCCAGCTGGACCGCCCCACAAACAAACCCGGCCCGCCTGGCGAGGCAGTCACTGGATCGCCCAGCCAAGGCAGCACGCCGCTCGACGCAGCTGGTCCTGCCGCCGATCACCGTGCACCCGCCGTCGCTAGCCAACCGTGCGGCCGGTCCGCGACACCGTCGCCAACGCCTAAGCCCTCAACAGCCAGCGCAGCCACCTGCAGGCGTATTCAACTGGCCGCTAGAGCGCACTACCCATTCGTGCGAATCCGCCGGGTCTGGCAAGGCACGGCCTGCCGGAAGGGGACGTGTGGAAACCCGGCACCGGCTCGGGCTAGCCGAACGGACAGCCGCAGGACTCGGAGACAGCGAGCCCGGAAGACGATCAGTGCAGGTGGTCGATGGCTACCTTGCCGAACGCCTGACCCGAGTGCAGACGGGTGAAGGCGTCTGCCACGGCGGTGAAGCCGTACGTGGAGTCGATGACTGGGCGGATGTCTCGGGCGATGCAGAGATCCAGGAGGGCGGCCAGCTCGGTTGCTGTGCCCATGGTGCTGCCGAGGATCTCGAGTTGCATCATGAAGACGCGGCGGAGGTCGATCTTGGGGAAGGGTCCGCCGGTGGCGCCGCAGACGACGATGCGGGCGCCGGGGGCGGCGCATTTGAGGGAGTGTTCGAAGGTGGGGGCGCCGACGGATTCGATGATGACGCCGACTCGCTCGGGGAGGCGGGCGCCGGGTTCGATGGCGGTGGCGCCGAGGTCGGCGATTTTGGCGCGCTTCTCGGGGTCGCGGCTGGTGGCGTAGACGCGTTTGCCGAGGGCTGTGGCTAGGACAACGGCTGCTGTGGCGACGCCGCCGCCGGCGCCTTGGACGAGGACGGCTTCGGACTCGGTGACGCGGCCTCGGGTCATGAGCATGTGGTACGCCGTGAGCCAGGCAGTCGGCAGGCACGCCGCGTCGAGGAAGGAGATGCCGGCCGGCTTGGGCAGGAGGTTGGCCGCGGGAACGGCGACTCGTTCGGCGAGGGTGCCGGGCCAGCGCTCGGAGAGCAGGGAGAAGCCGCGGGGGTCCGCTGGGTCGTCGACAACGGGGTAGACGACGACTTCGTTGCCGGCTTCGTCCACTCCGGACGCGTCGCAGCCGAGGATCATGGGTAGCCGGTCGGCGGGCAGCCCGACGCCGCGCAGGGACCAGATCTCGTGGTGGTTGAGGGAGCTGGCCCGCACGTCGACCGTCACCCAGCCGTCGGGTGGGGACGGCTCAGGCAGGTCGCCGACCGTGAGTGCGGCGAGCGGTTCGTCCGGCTTGGTGGCACTGGCGTAGGCGGCGCGCATGGGAAGAACGCTAGTCATCCGCATGGGTGCCCGCCACCCGCCTGTGGACAACCGCGAAGTGTGGATAACCCCCGGCACAAACCCGAGAACCCGCTATGAATGACCAAGCCTGACCACCGAACGACGCACCGGGTGGCGGCCGCGAACCGCGACCACCACCCGGAAGTGCAGGAAACAAGCGCGCGAACCGCCACCCGGGAGACCAGGAAACCAGCGCGCGAACCGCCACCCGGAAGACCAGGAAACCAGCGCGCGAACCGCCACCCGGAAGACCAGGAAACCAGCGCGCGAACCGCCAACCGGAAGACCAGGAAGTACAGGAGCAACGAGCGCGCAGCGAGGAAGGCGTCAGTGAGCAGCAGATGTGGAGAATGCCGCGGGCGAGGAGACCGGCGTAAGAGCAGGAGTGCCGAAGCCCGAGGTGATCCGCCGGGCCACCCCGTCAAGTTCTGCCGCCTGGGCCACCGCAGCAGCCACCACGACGGCGACCCGCGGGTCCAGCGCCGACGGCACGATCGCGTCCGCGCGCAGGTCGTCCGAGCACACCGAGGCGATGGCCTCGGCCGCCGCGACCTTCATCCCGTCGGTGATGCGGGTGGCTCGCGCGTCGAGGGCGCCGCGGAAGATGCCCGGGAAGGCCAGGACGTTGTTGATCTGATTGGGGAAGTCGCTGCGCCCGGTGGCGACGATGGCGGCGTACTTGTGGGCGATGGCGGGTGGCACTTCGGGGGTGGGGTTGGCCAGGGCGAAGATGATGCCGCCGGGGGCCATGCCGGCCAGCGCCTGTTCGCCGATGGCGCCACCGGACACGCCGATGAGGACGTCAGCGCCGATCAGCGCCTCCTTGATGCCTCCGGTACGCCCGGAGTAGTTGGTCTTCTCCGCGAGGGCGGCTTTCACGCCGGTGAGCGCGTCCCGCTCGGAATGGATGATGCCGCGGGAGTCGCAGACGATGGTGTTGGCGCCGTGGACGCCGGCGGCGATCAGGGTGTCGGTGATGGCGATGCCGGCCGCACCCGCGCCGCTGATGACGACGCGCAGGTCGGCGAAGCGGCGGTTGAGCAGGGTGGCGGCGTTGCGCAGGGCGGCGAGCACGACGATCGCGGTGCCGTGCTGGTCGTCGTGGAAGACCGGGATGTCGAGGGCTTCGTCGAGGCGGCGTTCGATCTCGAAGCAGCGGGGTGCGCTGATGTCTTCGAGGTTGATGCCGCCGAAGGACGGGCCGAGCGCCTTCACGACGGCGATGATGCCTTCGACGTCCTGGGTGTCGAGGCAGATCGGGATGGCGTCGACGCCGCCGAACTGCTTGAACAGCACGGCTTTGCCTTCCATGACGGGCATGGCGGCTTTGGGGCCGATGTTGCCGAGGCCGAGGACGGCCGAGCCGTCGCTGACGACCGCGACGGTGTTGCCGGCCCACGTGAGGTCGTGGTGCAGGTCTTCGTCGTCGGCGATGGCGGTGCAGACCCGGGCGACACCCGGCGTGTACGCCAGCGACAGGTCATCCCGGCTGGATAGCGCAACGGTGGGAGCAATAGCCATCTTGCCGTGCTTGTGCAGCTCGAAGACGGGGTCGGCGGACAGCTCAGGCTGGGTTTCAAAACTGAAGGAAGACACGGGGAACAGACTCCAGACACGCATCGGTACGTCGGTGGTGCCAGCCGGCCCTGATGCGCGAGTCTGCGCGGACCGACGTGCGATGCGGGGATCACCCGGTGCAGCAACCACACTCTGGTGTGTTGTGGTTACCGGACATTAACGTAGCCGACCGGGTCGAGGCCAGTACCGGAACAACACGCGTCCGATGACATCCGCCACCCCGTAGGCGCGGGAATCGTCGGTCACGAACTCGTTGTCACCGCGTACGAACCAGCCTTGATTTTCTTGGCGGACCGCACGTTTCACGACCAGCAGGCCCGGCCGCGAGCGGAAGATCGCGACCACGATGTCGCCTTCGCGGACGTGCCGCGTCCGCCGCACGACCAGGGCGTCTCCCGAGCGCAGGGTGGGTGCCATGGAGGGCCCCCGCACGAGTACGGCAAAGACCGGCAGTTGCAACTTCATGGCATCAATCCCGCGTCGGGTATGGCTTCGGATGTAAGGGGTAGTGTCAGGCCCGGATCATCGCAAACTCATGGAGGGGTCCCGATGCGACTTCCGCGTTTCTTCACGCCGCGCACTGTGGTCAGCGCGCACTGCGACCTGCCGTGTGGGGTTTACGACCCCGCGCAGGCCCGCATCGAGGCGGAGTCGGTGAAGGCCATCGCCGAGAAGTACCAGGCGAACACCGACCCCGAGTTCCGCACCCGTGCCATCCAGATCAAGGAGCAGCGGGCCGAGCTGGTCAAACACCACCTGTGGGTGCTGTGGACGGACTACTTCAAGGCGCCGCATTTCGAGAAGTACCCGCAGCTCAACCAGCTGTTCAACGAGGCGACCAAGCTTGCGGGCGCGTCCGGCGTCAAGGGTTCGATGGACCCGGCGGTGGGCGAGCAGCTGCTCGGCAAGATCGAGGAGATCTCCAAGATCTTCTGGGAGACCAAGCAGGCGTGAGCACCGTACGCATCCGGCCGGTACGTCCCACGGACGTGCCGGCCGTGGTGTCGATGGTCCACGAACTGGCCGATTTCGAACGCGCGCCCGAGGCGTGTCACCTGACCGTGGAGCAGCTCACGGCGGCGCTGTTCGGCGAACGGCCAGCCGTCTTCGGCATCGTGGCGGTCGACCATGACGACGCTCCTTACGGCATGGCCCTCTGGTTCTTGAATTTCTCCACGTGGGAAGGCGTGCACGGCGTCTACCTCGAGGACCTGTACGTGCGTCCCGATCACCGGGGCACCGGGGCGGGCGCCGCCCTGCTGGCCGAGCTGGCCCACATCTGCGTGGAGCGCGGCTATCAGCGGCTCGACTGGGCGATGCTGGACTGGAACCCGGCGGCCGACTTCTATGCGGCGATCGGCGCGCAGCCGCAGACCGACTGGGTCCCCTACCGGCTGACGGGTGCGGCACTAGGCCGACTCGCTGAGCGCGCCTCGGCCGACAGGCGCTAGAGTCTCGTCCATCGGGAGGATGGGGTCGGTGACTCAGCTTCAGACAATGCATTCGGAGCCGGCGTTCGGTGACGACGTCGTGCTGCTCACCGTGCCCGCTGACGGCGGCTACCTGGGCGTGCTCCGCACAGCGACGGCCGGCCTCGCAGCTCGGCTGCATTTCGCCTTAGACGAGATCGAGGATCTGCGGATCGCGGTCGACGAGGCCTGCGCGATGTTGCTGGCGATCGCGACTCGGGGCGCGGATTTGGAGTGCCGGTTCGCGGTGACCGATGACGCGCTGACGGTCGAGGTGACGGTCGCGACCGTGCGCGGTGCCCGGCTGCCGTCCGAGTCGTCGTTCGCCTGGAAGGTGCTGACCGCCCTGACCACGTCGGCGGCCGCTGAGGCGAATGGCCGGCAGGCGACGATTCGGCTCCTGACGAGACGCACCGAGAACTAACTAGCGCGCTGCCACCGAGGCGATGTAGTCGAGGTGGCGGCGGCCCACCTCCATCGCGCCGATCGCGTCGCGGTTGCGGACGTACGCCAACTGGTCTCGGTGGTCCGCGTCGATCCGGTTCCAGTAGTCGCCGGGCAGCCCTTCGACGACGTCTTCGCCGTACCCGACGTGGTAGAGCGGCCGGGTGACCAGTTCGTAGAGCGGGTTGCAGGTCGCCGAGGCGATCGCGGAGTGGAAGGCGGCGTGCGCGGCCATCATCGTGTCGAGCCCGTCGAGGTCGGGGTCGAACATGGCGCCGCGCAGCTCCACCAGGTGGGCGTCGGTCCGGCGTTCCGCGGCGAGTCCGGCCGCCGGAATTTCCACGGCACGGCGCAGTTCGAGCAGGTCCGCGAGCCCGACCTCGGCCGAGTTGGTGAGCATGGTGAGTCCGGTGGACAGCGCGTCGGAGAGCTGCTGCGCGTCGGGGTGGGCGACGAAGCTGCCGCCGGTCACGCCGCGGGTGGTGAGGATGAGGTGCTGACTTGCCAGCAGGCGCAGGGCTTCGCGGACGGTGCTGCGGCTGACACCGGACCGTACGCACAGTTCCGGCTCGGGGGGCAACCGCTCACCGGGCTGCAGGCGACCCGACGTGATCTCCGCACGCAGTTCGTCCGCCAGTAGTTGATACGCCGGCGGGCGCACCGTCGATCCGGTCACTCGCTCACCCCTTAGTCGCCACGGCCCGGCGAACGAAGCGCCGTCGGTGTGATCCGCCACACTCAGGGTAGGCCTTTCCTTGCGCGGCGGAAGTGCTGATCAGAGTGTCAGTCCAGCCCGAGCGCGCGGGTTGTTGTCGGCATCAGGCAGAGCACCGCGATCCCCGCGCCCAGCAGCATCGCCACGATGCCCGCCCAGGCCGGTCCGGTCTGGAGCAGGAAGCCGCCGGAGGCGATGAGGAACAGCTGGACGACGATGGCCGGTCCGCGGGCCCGCGCCGAGCGCGCGGCCAACGCCCGTGCCACCAGAAAGACGGCGGCCGCGCCGAGCGCGGTCATGACAGCGAGCGAGATCGCCACCGCCAGGCTTTCCGGATCGGCCGTCAGGACCAGCACGATCAGGTACGCCGCGAGCACCGCAAGCGCCACCGCCTCGGCGGCGAGCAGGCGCACCGCCCACACCAGAGTCGCCGGAGTTTCCACATCCGCAGGGGTCACCGCTGTACGATACCGGCCAGCTCGGGGCGGCTCGTGGAGGTACAGTGCCGCCCATGCGAGCGTTACTCGTGGTTAACCCCAAGGCCACCACCACCAGTGAACGCAGCCGCGACGTGCTGGTCAGGGCGTTGAGCAGCCAGGTCGAGCTGACAGTCGAGTACACCCTGAAGCGCGGGCATGCCGCGTCGCTGGCGCGTACGGCGGCGGAGAGCGGCGTCGATGTGGTGGTGACGCTGGGCGGCGACGGCACGATCAACGAGGCCGTGAACGGCTTGATGACTGCGGATCCGGGGCTGGCCTCGGCCGGCACGGCGCCCGCGTTTCGGTTGCCAGCGCTCGCCGTGGTGCCCGGGGGTTCGACAAATGTCTTCGCGCGGGCATTGGGCTTGCCCCGCGATTGGGTCGAGGGCACCGGTGTGATCTTGGACGGTCTGCGGTCGGGCCGGCACCGGGTGATCGGGCTCGGTCGGGCCGACGACCGGTATTTCACCTTTACCGCCGGACTGGGGCTGGATGCCGCGGTGGTTCGCCGGGTGGAACAGGCGCGGTTACGCGGTCGTACGTCCACTCCGGCCCTTTATTTGCGGTCGCTGATCGGGCAGTTCGCCTCGGGCGAAGATCGCAAAGCTCCGCCCCTGCAGATCGAGCGCCCCGGAGAGGAACCGGAAACCGGGTTGGGAACCGTCATCATTCAGAACACGGCGCCGTGGACCTATGTCGGCGACCGTCCGATCAACCCCAACCCGCAGGCATCGTTCGACCGTGGACTTGACGTACTGGCCCTTCGTAGCCTAGGAGTGTCCAACACAACACGGACAGTGACCCAGATGGCGAGTAAGCGGGCCAATCCGCGGGGTCGCAACGTGCTGCGCATCCACGATCAGGCCGAGTTCACTGTCGTGGCATCCCGCCCGCAGTCCTTCCAGCTCGACGGCGACTACCTGGGTGAGCGGCAGAAGGTGCACTTCTTGTCCGTCCCCGACGCGCTGCGTGTGATCTGCTGAGGACTGGGTAGGCCGAAACCGAAGGTCCTCACGATCCGTTACAGAAACACGGGCGAAAGGTCTGCAAGGTGGCGGCTACCGTACTACATTGATGGGAGCGTTCATGCGCCGGTCCTGGGAGCAACCCCCAGAAGCGGACAAAAGGGTCGTGAGCTAGCTCACCCGCTCGGAGATTTTCTGAGCACTACCCTTGACATCGCGAGAGTTCGTGAAAGCATTCACAAGCGATAAGAAGTAACCGGATGCCGCTCGCCCGCGTTCCTAATCCAGAAGGTCGTTCCTCGACCAGAAGATGCAGAACGGCCTCCACAACAAAGCTTGCTCACGCACTGGTGATCAGACGAACGCTGTCCGTCGGTCGCCGTCGCGGATGCAGATAAAAGTAAGTAGTAAGTCCGCACCATTTCATTACCCCAGCCGAAACAAGGAGTGTTGCCGCCATGGACTGGCGCCACGATGCGATCTGCCGCGACGAGGACCCGGAGCTGTTCTTCCCGATCGGGACGTCCGGCCCCGCGCTCCTGCAGGTCGAGCAGGCCAAGGCCGTGTGCCGGCGGTGCCCCGTGACCGAGTCGTGCCTGCAGTGGGCGCTCGAGAGCGGTCAGGACGCCGGCGTATGGGGCGGTATGAGCGAGGATGAGCGGCGCGCGGTCAAGCGTCGCGGCGGCCTGCGGGTCAGCGCTACTACCGTCTGAACAATCCCCTCACAGCATTCACGCCCCGGGCCGTCACGGCGCCGGGGCGTCGTGCTGTCTAGCCACATCCGCGTACCGTTCTGATTACCGCGAGCAATGGTGACGCTCGGCGGGAATGCGATCACCGAGCTATGCGAAATGATCTCGAAATCATCGCAATGCTGAAAACAGCATAGGGAGCGCTCTGCTGTGGACGGTCAGCCTCTCTCAGGCAGTTCCCAGTGAGCGTGATCACCAGGCCGGTAACCATGATCACGAGTGCCGTAACGCAGCTCACGGCAATAACGCGAAAGCAAAGTCAGGCCACCGCACCGAGGCGCGAAACACACTCTCCCGCCGTCACCCGGTCAGCGACCAGCGCAGCCAGAGCCGAACTGTCCGTCAACGGTTCCGCCACCACAGCCACCCCGGCTTCCAGCGCCGATGCCACGGTCGCATCCCACAGCAGCCCGGGTGCCAGAAAATAGGAAGACAACCCGATCCGGCGGCAGCCGGCGGCCCGCAACGCGTGTACGGCCTCGCCAGCGAGCGGCGGCGCTGCCGAGGCATATGCCACCCGACACGGCACTCCCAGCCGCTCCCCCAGCGCCACGGCGGCCGCCTCGACCGTCGCCCGCGCCGACGCGCTTCGCGTGCCTGCGGCGGTCAGCACCACGCCATCCACTGCCGCCCGACCGACAACGCGCGCGGCGACACCCGCAGCCCCCTCGACCGCCATCCGCACCGCGCTCCCAGCGACACCCCCAGCCCTCTCGACCGTCGTCCGCACCGCGCTCCCAGCGACACCCGCAGCCCCCTCGACCGCCGTCCGCATCGCGCTCTCAGCGACCCCCGAGACCCGGCAAGCCGGCGCACGCCTGGCGGGATCCCACTCCTCAGCAACCGACTGGGCCTCATGCAGGCGCGCCGCCAAGCCGTCGAGAAGCAGTGCCGGCACCTGGCCCGCCACCGGCCCCAGCACCTCGGTCAGCTCCACGTCCAGCTGCACGCCCGCAGCCCGAGCGGCGGTGATCTCCCCGGGCACGTCCACCCGCCCGTGATAGGCGGAGGTCAGCAGCAGCGGCACCATGACCGCCCGCGCATGTCCGGCCGCCGCAAACGACGCCAGCACCTGCCGCGGCCGGGGAACGCTGTGATCGAGGTACGACGCCCGCACGTCCCAGTCCGGGTGCAACGCGCGGACTGACGCTGCAAGACGTTCCGTCGCCCGCGCCGCCCGCGGATCCCGACTCCCATGAGCAACGAGGACTACGCCCCGGCGTGGCGCGTCGACGCAGAGGCTGGCCGCCCGGCCCGGCGCCCCAGGCGAGACGGCCCGGCCCGGCGCACCGGGGAAGGAATCAGCTGACGGTTGGTGGGAAGCGTCTGACAGCTCGGTCATGCGTGCAGCCCGCATTCCGTCTTGTCGAACATCGCCCAGCGGCCTGCGCGCGGGTCCTCGCCCGCCGTGGTCCGGCGGGTGCACGGCCAGCAGCCGATCGAGCCGTACCCCTTGGCGAACAGCTCGTTGACCGGCACGTTCCAGCGCGCGATGTAGCGGTCCACGTCGTTTTGGGTCCACGCCGCGATCGGGTTGACCTTCACCTTGCCCTTGCGCGGGTCGAACGCCACGACCGGCGTGTTCGCGCGGGTCGGTGACTCGTCGCGGCGCAGGCCGGTCGCCCAAGCGTCGTAGGAGGAAAGGGCCCGCTCCAGCGGCTCGACCTTGCGCAGGAAGCAGCATTCGTCCGGGTTGCGGGCGAAGAGCCGCGGCCCCAGCTCGCCGTCCTGCTGGCCGACGGTCCGCCGCGGGCGGATCGACCGGACGTTGACGTTCATGGTCCGGGCGACGGTGTCGCGCACCTTCAGCGTCTCCGGAAAGTGCAGGCCGGTGTCGAGGAAGACCACGTCGACTCCGGGGGTCGCGCGGGAGTACAGGTGCGCGACGACGGCGTCGGCCATGGAGCTCGTCACGCAGAAGCGGTCCCCGAAGGTCGCCACCGAC
Organism: Actinoplanes sp. NPDC051859; assembly: GCF_044452725.1. Taxonomy (NCBI): domain Bacteria; kingdom Bacillati; phylum Actinomycetota; class Actinomycetes; order Micromonosporales; family Micromonosporaceae; genus Actinoplanes; species Actinoplanes sp. NPDC051859. The sequence continues at coordinate 137,418 of NZ_JBITBX010000007.1, forward strand.
CAGCGCGCGATCTCGTCGGCGGACGCGTCGGCCAGCACGGCCGCGCCCTCGGTCGCGAGGGTTTCCAATTCGGCGCGGGACCGGCGTGCGGGGTCGACGGGCTCACTCAGGTTCACCAGGCCGAGGTCGGCGGCGGTCAGCACTCTCATCGGTTCACTCCCTGGGAGCAGTCCATGGAACTTGACCGAGAAGACGCGGGCGCAGGAGTGGCACTCCCAGGCGCCGTGCGCGGCCTCGTTGGGGAACAGGTCTTCTTCGCCGCAGTAGGGGCAGTGCAGCGGGGTGCTTCGGGCGTCGCTCATGTCAGCAGCCCCTCGTCGGCGCGGACGACCCAGTCGGCGAAGCTCTCGCCGTCGGTGCGGCCGGCCAGGTAGTTGCGGGCGAGCCTTTCCACGTACCCGGGAAGCTCTTCGGCAGTGGCTTTGAGGCCGCGCACCTTGCGGCCGAAACCGGCCGTCTGACCCTGCGCCATGCCGAGGCCGCCGCCGAGATGCACCTGGAAGCCCTCGACCTGCCGGCCCTGCGCGTCCATGACCAGCTGGCCCTTGAGCCCGATGTCGGCGACCTGGGTGCGCGCGCAGGCGTTGGGGCAGCCGTTGATGTGGATCGAGATGTCCGTGTCGAAGTCCCGGAGCCGCTCTTCGAGCCGGGCCACCAGTTCCTCACCGCGGGCTTTGGTCTCGACAATGGCGAGCTTGCAATATTCGATGCCGGTGCAGGCCATCGTGCCGCGGCGCCAAGCCGACGGCCGTGCTTCCAACCCGATGCCACGCAGGCCTGCGACCAGCGGTTCCACCTGGTCGTCGGCAACATCGAGAACCAACAGCTTTTGGTACGGGGTCAGGCGCACCCGGTCTGATCCGTGCCGAGCCACCAGGTCAGCCAGCCGGCTCAGCTGCGTCCCCGACGAGCGCCCGACGACCGGGGCGGCACCTACGTAGTTCCGCCCGTCGCGCTGCCGGTGCACGCCGATATGGTCGATCGGCTTCTCCGGGAGATCCGGGGCGGGTCCGTCGATGAGGGCCCGGCCGAGGTATTCCTTCTCCAGCACCTCGCGGAACTTCGCGACACCCCAGTCGGCGAGCAGGAACTTGAGCCGCGCCCGGTTCCGCAGCCGGCGGTAGCCGTAGTCGCGGAAGATCCCGACCACGCCCTCCCACACGTCCGGGATCTCGTCCAGTGGCACCCACACGCCCAGCCGTTCGGCGAGCCGCGGATTGGTCGACAGCCCGCCGCCGACCCACAGGTCGAAGCCGGGCCCGTGCTGCGGGTGCACCACCCCGAGCAGCGAGATGTCGTTGACCTCGTGCGGGGTGTCCGCCAGCCAGGAGATCGACGTCTTGAACTTGCGCGGCAGGTTGGAGTAGCGCGGGTCACCGACGTACCGCTCGACGATGGTGTCGATGGCGGGGGTCGGGTCCAGCACTTCCTCGGTCGAGACGCCGGCGACCGGGCTGCCGAGCACGATCCGCGGACAGTCGCCGCAGGCTTCGGTCGTTTGCAGGCCGACCGACTCGAGCCGCCGCCAGATCTCCGGCATGTCCTCGACCCGGATCCAGTGGAACTGCACGTTCTGCCGGTCGGTGAGGTCCGCGGTGTCCCGGGCGAACTCGGTGGAGATCTCCGCGATCACGCGCAGCTGGGCGACGGTCAGGGCGCCGCCGTCGATGCGTACGCGCAGCATGAAGAACTCGTCTTCCAGCTCGTGCGGTTCCAGCACCGCGGTCCGGCCACCGTCGATGCCCGCCTTGCGCTGCGTGTAGAGCCCCCACCAGCGGAACCGGCCGCGCAGGTCCTGCGGGTCGATGCCGGCGAACCCGGTGTGCGCGTAAATGTTCTCGATCCGGGCCCGGACGTTCAGCGGATCGTCGTCCTTCTTGATCCGCTCGTTCGGGTTCAGCGGCTCGGTGTGTCCGACCGCCCACTGACCCTCACCGCGGGCCTTACGCGGGCGGGCCGGACGAGCGGCGGGCGCGGGAGGTGTGGCGGGCGCGGGGGTGGTGGTGCTGAGCGCCATGGCGGCGTCCCTTCAGCGTTTGTGGGCACGCTGCGACGCTCACGGCAGGTATCGCGACAACGGTGTCTGGCGAGGATGCCGGCGCGTCTCGCGCGCCCGGACAAGAAACTCGGGCGGCGTCAGACAGCCGGACACATGGCGCTGCGGACACGGCCGTAGTCGACGTGGCGGCGAGCCACGAAGCGGCGGTCAACTGCAGCGGTCATGCCGGCAAGCCTCTCACGCGCACGCCTTCTGTACCAGCCCGGTCCAGAATCCGGGAGCGTGCGCACGGCCACACCGAGCTCTTCCGCAGAGCTCAGTAATTCCGCTTACTCGAACTCGCCGCATTTCACGCCGGAGGTGAACGCGTCCCACGCAGCCGCGGTGAAAGTCAGCACCGGACCGGATCCTCGGTCCTTGGAGTCCCGCACCGCACGGCCACCATCCACCAGATCGAGCACCTCGACGCAGTTGTCACCGCCGCCCGAGGACCGGCGAGATTTCCGCCAACCTGGCTGGCCGTTCAGGTCCATGTCACTCCTTGATGCTGTTCCGCGCCATCTGAATCCTCACCCGTGACGCCTCCGGGTCGACCCCAGCCGCCATCAGCTGATCGAACGCGAGCCTATACCCAGCCACATCGTCAGCCCAGTCAATGTAAGTGTCTCGGTAGGAAGCTTCCAGGAAAGCGACCGAAGGGTAGTCAGTGAAGGACATCAGCGTGAAAGCGCAGCTCAGCCCGGGATGCCACCGCGAGTCCATCGGAACGATCTGCAAGGTCACTGATGGCGGCAACGACAGCAGATGATCAAGCTGTTCACGGAGTGCCGCGCCGCCGCCGATCGGTCGGGCGAGGAGAGACTCGTCGAGGATCGCCCACATTGTCAGGTCCTCGTGGAGGCGCTTCTGCCGCTCCAACCGGGCCGACACCACGCGGTCGATCTCGTCGTCTGTGCGCGGCAGACCGCCTGCGAACGTGGCGCGGGCGTACGCCTCCGTCTGCAGTAGGCCGTGGATGGTGCCGAGCGACCACGTCCGCACTTCCGCGGCGGAGGCTTCGAAGGCGACGTACTCCGCAAGGCCGGGGCCGATGACGTCGCGGTAGGCGTCCCACCACGCGCGCTCTTTGCCGGCGCGGGCCAACGCCCAGTACGACTCGCGCTCGCTGGCGTTGACGCCGTAAAGCTCGAGGAGGAGGTACAGGTCGCCGCGGCCGACGCTGGAGCGGGCCTGCTCGATCCGGGTGACCTTCGATTGGGCGCAGCCCAGGTGCTCAGCCGCCCGATCGGCGGACAGGCCCAGTCCTTCCCGTAACTTGCGCAGGGCCATGCCGAGCTGGCGTTGCCGCAGGTTGGGAGCCTTACGGAAGGCAGGCTGAGTCATGGCAGGAATGATGCCAATCAGATTTCGTCTATACAAGCCATTGAAGTCCAATGTGCATCATGCGACGCTGAGCAGGCGCGGAGACAGCCTGCCGGAACGTGTTCCGGCGGTGGTAACCGCGCCCGCACAGCAAGTCGCGTGCGAGCCCCGCCCGGGCAATCGGATTCAGGGAATGCTCAGGTTGTCCGGGCTGGGCACGGGGTAGGGCCTGCGGCATGGATTCCTCGGTCATGGTTTTCGCGCCCGCCCCTCAGCTCACCGTGACGATCGAGCAGCAGGCGGACTCCGTCGAGCTGCACGTCCACCCCGGCAGCCAGGGCATCTGGCAGGCCCGGATGGTGGCCGCGCTCGGCGTGCCGGTCACGCTCTGCGTCGCCGCCGGCGGGGAGACCGGCGACATCATCGTGCGGCTCCTGCAACAGGAAGACGTTCGGGTACGCGCGGTGGCCCGCGCCTCCGACAGCGGCTGGTACGTGCACGATCGCCGCGACGGCAACCGGACGGCCATCGCTGAGCACCCCGGAGCGCCGTTGCTGCGGCACGATCTCGACGAGCTGTACACCACGACGTTGACCGAAGGGCTGAAGGCGACGGTCAGCATCTTGAGCGGGGCGGCCGGGACCGAGGTGGTGGATGCGGATGTCTACCGGCGGCTCGCGGCGGATCTGCGTACGCATGGCGGCAAGGTGGTCGCCGATCTGTCGGGCGACAATCTGACCGCGGTGTTGGCCGGCGGCGTCTCGTTCCTGAAAGTGAGCCACGAGGAGCTGATCGACGACGGGCGGGCGGCGAACGACAGTGTCGCGGAGCTGGTGAAGGCCGCGCACGCCTTGCGCGAGGAAGGCGCGGACGCGGTGTTGATCAGCCGGGCCGACGAGGCCGCGATCGCCCTGATCGAGGACGAGGCGCTGGCCGTGGAGTTGCCGGCCCTGCAGGTCGTCGACCACCGGGGCGCGGGCGACTCCATGACTGCCGGCGTCGCCTCGGTGCTGGCCCGCGGCGGCGACCTGCGGGACGCGCTGCGGACCGGCGCCGCGGCAGGTGCGCTCAACGTGACGCGGCACGGGCTCGGTACGGGCCGCGGCGAAGCGGTCGCGCAGCTGATCGAACGGGTGCAGCTGCGGCCACTCGACGCCTAGCGCTTGCCGAGCGGCACCACGAGAACCGCTTCGGTGCCCCCGCCGGCGCGGTTGCGCAGTTCGATCGTGCCGCGCAGCTCCCCGGTTGCCAGCGCCTGCACGATCTGCAGGCCGAGGCGGCCCTTGGCGTCGCTCTCGAAGCCGTCCGGCAGGCCTTGGCCGTTGTCGGCGACCGTCACGTGCAGCTGCTTGCGGAAGCGGTGCGCCGACACGACAACTTCGGCGGTCGAGGGTTCCGCCACCGACTCGGTTTCCTCGTCGCGCGGCGGGAAGCCGTGCTCCACCGCGTTGATCAGGAGCTCGTTGAGAACCATCACGAGGGAGGTGGCGATCTCCGCGGGCAACACGCCGAAGGTGCCCTCGCGGCGCATCTTGACGGAGATCTCGGTGGCGGCGACCTCGGAGGCGGCGGTGGCGACCCGGTCCACGATGCCGTCGAACTCGACAGCTTCGTCGCTGTCGCTGGACATGGACAGGGTCTCGTGCACGAGGGCGATGGAGGCGACCCGGCGTACGGATTCCTGCAGAGCCATTCGGGCCTCGGGGATGTTGACCCGGCGGGCTTGCAGGCGCAGCAGCGCGGCGACGGTCTGCAGGTTGTTCTTGACCCGGTGATGGATCTCGCGGATCGTCGCGTCCTTCGTCATCAGCGCGCGGTCCCGGCGGCGGACGTCGGTGACGTCGCGGACCAGCACGAGCGCACCGATCGGCACGCCCGCCGGCATGAGCGGCAGGGCGCGCATGAGAACGGTGGCGCCGCGGGCCTCGACTTCCTTGCGGGCCGGGGATTCGCCGCGCAGGGAGGTGAGGATGCGCTCGGCGGCGTCCGTGCCCTCCAGCGGGTCGGCGGCGAGGCGCTTGGACAGCACCGACAGTTCCTCACCGACGAGGTGGGCGTTGAACCCGAGCCGCCGGTACGCCGACTGGGCGTTGGGACTCGCGTAGGTGACTTTGCCGCCCGCGTCGAGCCGGATCAGACCGTCGCCGACGCGGGGCGCGGACGTGGTTTCGCCCTGGTGGCGGCGCGGCGGCGGGAACGTGCCGTCGTTGACCATCTGAGCCAGGTCGTCGGCGGTGGTCAGATAGTTGAGCTCGAGCTGGCTGGGCGTCCGCGCGGTGGACAGGTTGGTGTCCCGGCCGATGATCGCTATGACCTCGATGTTCTCGTCTGCGCCGCGCAGCCGCACCGGGATGGCTTCGTGGCGGGCCGGGGTGTCGCCGTACCAGACAGGGTCGCCTTCGCGCCAGATCCGGCCCTGCACGTAGGCGATGTCCAGGTGAGCCACCTCGGGACCGCCGGAGATCTTGCCGACCTGGTCGTCCTGGTACGCCGTCGGCGCGGTCGTCGGGCGCACCTGGGCGATGCACAGGAACGACCGGGCGTGCTGGCCTTCGACCGGGCGTACGGGCACCCAGAGCAGCAGGTCGGCGAAGGACAGGTCGGACAGCAGCTGCCAGTCCCCGGCGAGCCGGGTGAGGTGGTCGATGTCGCCGGGGTTGAGGTCGGTGTGCTCTTCGGCGAGCTCGCGCAGCGTGGACACGGAACCCAGCCTGCCATCCCCGGACTCAGAGAGTTGCGGTGACCTTCTTGAGGCCGCGCGGGGCGTCCGGGTCCTCGCCGCGGGCCAGCGCCAGCGCGAGGGCGAGCTGTTGCAGCGGGAGGATGTCGAGCAGGGGGGCGTACCGCTCGTCGACGTGGGGCACGGACAGCCGGCCGGCCGCGCCGGGGATGTCGTGGGCGCCGATGGTGACGACGTCGGCGCGGCGCTCACCGAGCCGGTTGACCACGTCGGCCATCGAGGTGCCGCCGGGGCCGCTGCCGACGACGGCGAGCACGGGCACGTCCGGGTCGGTCATCGCGAGCGGGCCGTGCAGCAGGTCGGCGCCGGAGAAGGCGAGGGCCGGCAGGTAGGAGGTCTCCATCAGTTTCAGTGCCGTCTCGCGGGCGGTCGGGTACGCGTATCCGCGGCCGGTCGTGACCATCCGCGACGCGAACCGGTAGCGCTGCGCCAGCTCATCAGCGCCGCGCCCGGCCAGTGTTTCCTCGGCGAGCTGCGGCAGCTTTTCCAGCGCGGCGCGTTCCTCGGCGGGCAGCGTGCCGTCGCCGCTGCGGATGCCTTCCACCAGCAGCAGCAGCGCGAGCAGTTCGGCGGTGTACGTCTTGGTCGCGGCGACCGCTCGCTCATGCCCGGCGGAGATGTCGATGGACAGCTCGGCCACGTCGACCAGGGTCGAGCCGGGGTTGTTTGTCACCGCAAGAGTGAGAGCGCCACTCTCCCGGGCGACTTTGAGCACTTCGGTGAGGTCCGGGGAGCCGCCGCTCTGGCTGACGCCGACGACGAGGGCCTTGGCGAGATCGGGCCGGGCGCCGTAGAGCGTGATCGCGCTCGGTGAGGCGAGACCGACCGGAATGCCGAGCCGGATCTCGGTGAGGTAGGCGCCGTAGAGGGCGGCGTGGTCCGACGTGCCGCGTCCGACGAAGACGACATGCTCGGGGCGGTGTTCAGCGATACGGGCCGCTACCTGGGCGATCTCCGCGGCGGGGCTGCCCTGCAACAGGCGGGCGTAGTTCTCCGGCTGCTCGGCGATGTCGGCCGCCATGCCCTGACCTCGCTGCGTCACTGCGTCCTCCCGAATTGCGCACTCTCGCTCGTACGGTGCGCAGTCTTGCACGTTTGAGCGCCCAAACACAACGTAACGAGCAAGATCACGCAGTTGTGCAGGACTGACATATTGAGCGTCGTCGCCTAGGCTTCGCGTCGGTGGCACACCGCGTGCCATCGACGCACGCGAAGGCCCCGGCAACACCGGTGCCGCCGAAGAACCGCTCGCGGGCGATGAGGAAGGCGCAGCCATGGAAGACTCCCGGCGCTCGGCCGACGACGACCTCGAGCAGGCCCGCGCCGCGCTCGAACGGGGCGAGGTGCACCATGCCGCCGACCACCTGGCCGGAGCGATAGCGCTCGCGCCGACGCTGCCGGAAATCCACGAGCTCCTCGGCCGGCTGTCCACCCGCGCAGACGGCGGCCTGGAGCTCTTCCCCCTCGAACAGCACGCCTTCGTGGGCACGGTCGTCGCCCGCGCCCACCTGCTCGCCGCGGCAGGCCGACCCGAAGACGGCTTGCCTCTGCTCGCCGCGGCAAGCGGACACACGCCCGGCGTCGACTGGGCGGGCGTGCCCTGGGTCATCGATCCGGAGCTGGGCGCGCGGATGGAGCCCGGCCTGCTCGCCCGGATCGTCATGCAGCTGTGCACGGCGATCGGCGACCCGGCGCCTGAGGCGGGTCGGGCGGCGCTGCGGCCGTACCTGACGCTGGTCGGGCATGCCGTGCAGGCGCACGCCGAGCACGCGATGCTGCTGGGTGCCGGCTCGGCGCTGGCGCGCCGGCTCGGCGAGGCGGACCGGGCCGTGCGATGGGCCGCTCACGGCGCCCGGTTACGGCCGTCGAAACTCGCGGAGATCTGGCTCGGGTACGCCTACCGCAGCGCCGGCCGCGTCCCGGAGTCCCTGGCCGCCCTGCGCCGTGCGGTGATGTACGACCCCGACGACCTCTCTGTCTACGCCGACATCGCGGGAACCCTGGCCGACAGCGGCCGGCTGGACGACGCGTTGGCCTGGATCGACCGAGCGCTCGCCAAGAACCCCGAGGACGACTGCGCGGTGCACACCGGCTGCCGGCTGCGCTACCGGGCGGACGGCGACCTGGCCCACCTGGTGCGGCTGGCCGACTTCCAGCGGGACCACCCCGACGACACGCACGAGCACAACGATCTGGCCGAGTCCTGCGCCGATCAGCCCTGGCTCAGCCGGGTCCCCGCCGCACCCGAAGTGCCGCTCGACCCGGCACGGGAGCCCTTCGTCGCGGGAGCCCCGAGTGCGGAGGCGATCGAACGCCTGCACCGGGCTGCGCATCCGCTGTGGGCCCACCCGCCGGCCGCCTACGACGCGGCGCTGGGCTTGGTGCTCGTCGAAACCGAGGACCTGTTGGCGCTGATCGCCTCGCCGCCGCCGGCCCCGGACAACGACGAGGGCCGGGCCTTGGCAGCGCACGACCCCGCGCTGTGGCGACGGAGCGCCCAGGTCTGGGCCTGCCTCGGGCTGCTGCATCATGACACCGAGCAGCGCTGGCCCTTCTCGAAGCGGCGCCGACTGCTGGTGGACCTCGCGAAGGGCGGCCTCGACTCGATCACCGAGGCAGCGCTGTTCGCCCTGGTCACGTACGCATGGGTGGATCCGACCGCCCGGCCCGACGTGGCCGCGCTGATGACCCGCCGCCTGGAGGCAGCAGCGGGGTCCACCGCGCTGGCCTGGTCCATCGCCCAGCTTGCGCTAGCCACGCCGGACCTGCCTGTCGAGGTGCGGGAGCGCGCCACCGCGATCATCAAGGCAGAGGAACGGGCCGGCCTCCCGCCGATCCCGCGACAGCGGAACCGGCGGTCAGGACTGCTGCGGCGCTGGATCTCCGGCCGCGGAATTATTCGATAACGGCGATCAGGTCGCCTTCCTGCACCACGTCACCCTCGTTGACCGCCAGCTTCGCCACGGTGCCGTCGGACTCGGCGAGGACCGGGATCTCCATCTTCATGGACTCGAGGATCACCAGCGTGTCGCCTTCCTCGACCTCGGCGCCGGCCGCGGCCACGACTTTCCACACATTGGCCACCATTTCGGCACGGATTTCGTCGGCCATGGTGCTTGTCCTCTCGTCGGCGCTTCGTCGCGTGAACGGTATCCAATCATGATTCGCTCCCGGGCACATATGGGGCGCGCGACCTGATGTTCCGTGGCCGTCTACGATCGGCAGGTTGAACGTGCCCACGGCCGCCTCGCCGTCGGGAGACGCGCACCGATGAGGAGAACGACATGGCCAAGAAGGCCCGCAAGAAGAAGGCTCGGAAGAAGAGCTCCGCGAACCACGGCAAGCGTCCCAACTCCTGAGCCGTGGGGTGACGCAGAAGGGCCGGTAGCGATCGCTACCGGCCCTTCTCACGTTCTGCGCCCGACTCAGGGCAGATATTCGTGGCTCTCCACCTCGACGACGTACTCGCTGAGCTTCAGCTTGAGCCGTTCGCGCAGCTCCCGGGGAGCCGTCTCGTCGCCGCAGCAGCGGGCCACGAGCGCCTTCACCTCGTGCTCGATGCCGTACTCGCGCAGACAGTCCGAGCAGTCGTCCAGGTGCTTCTGGATCAGCATCCGGCGCTCGTCGCTGCATTCGAGGTCGAGGTAGAGGTAGACCTCGCTGATGACGACGGTGCAGTCGGTCTTGTTGTCCTCGTCGCTCACGTCGCTCAGGCCTCCTGTGCGGCGGGCGTGCTGGTGCCTCGGGTGATTCCCCGGTCCACGGCGTACTGCTCCAGCAGATTGCGCAGGTTGCGGCGACCGCGGTGCAGGCGGGACATGACAGTGCCGATCGGCGTACCCATGATGTCGGCGATCTCCTTGTACGAGAAACCCTCGACATCGGCGAGGTAGACGGCCAGGCGGAACTCCTCGGGCAGCTGCTGCAGCGCATCCTTGATGTCGCTGTCGGGCAGCCGGTCCAGCGCCTCGGTCTCGGCGGAACGCAGGCCCGAAGACGTGTGCGACTCGCTGGAGGCGAGCTGCCAGTCCGAGATCTCCTCGGTGGGCGCCTGCACGGGCTGCCGCTGCTTGCGCCGGTACGAATTGATGTAGGTGTTGGTCAGGATCCGGTACAACCAGGCCTTGAGGTTGGTGCCCTCCTCGAACTGGTGGAACGCCGAGAACGCCTTGAGGAACGTCTCCTGCACCAGGTCCTCGGCGTCAGCGGGATTGCGCGTCATGCGCAGACCCGCGGCATACAACTGGTCGACGAACGGCAGTGCGTCCCGTTCGAAGCGCGCCCGGCGCTCCTCGGTCCGCTCGCTGCGTCCGCTCCGTTCGACCCGCTCTGTGGGCGTCACCCGCATCTCTCCCCTCGACTTGCCTGCCGAGGATACGGGGAGTGCCCCCTGTGCTGATTCGAAAACCGCCGGGGTGCTGACACTTACCGATGGGGTGAACCTCGGCGGGGACACCGCGGGCCACTCCGGCGAGCGCAACAGCTCCTGCACTGTGCGGGACTGCTGGCCCTCCCGCTCGGCGAATTCGGTTCCGCCTCGCACGATGCACACCCCTTCCGACGTACGGCAACTCGCAGGGGATGCAACGCCGGGCACCGCCGTCCGCATTCCGGACTAACGAGCCCAGCCGTGCCGGCGCAGCCAGTCCGCCACGATCTCTGCGGTGGCGGGCAGGTCTCGACGGAGGTCATGGACGGCTCCCGGGCGCACCACAACGTCGACCGCGCCGACCGGCTCAGGCACGCCGAACGGGTCCCGGTCACCGTTGACGACCAGCGTCGGCAGGTCGGCGGGCAGTTCTTCGGCGCGACTGCGCTCCGGCTTGCCTGGTGGATGGAGCGGGAAGGCCAGCGCCAGCACCCCGGCGGCACCGACTGCTGCCGCCGTACGGCAGGCGACCCGCGCGCCGCTGGACCGGCCGCCGGTGACGAGCGGCAGAGCGGGGTCGGCGATCTCGGCCAGGACCGCGGTCCACGCCTCGTCGAGGTGCCCGGCGGGCGCGGGAGCCTTGCGACCGGCCACGCGGTAGGGCTGGGTCACCAACGCCACCCGGACATCCGCGGCGACTGTGACGTCGTGCACCGCGGTCAGGTCGGGCGCGTCGACGTCGCCGCCGGCGCCGTGGCCGAGGACCAGCATGCTGCACGGCGGCCCGGCGGGGTCCGTGAGCCGGACCCGCGCCGGGCCGCGCGGTGTGTCGATCTCGAAGCTGCGCACAGCTCCTATGGTTACCGGCTGACCGGCTCCAAGGTGAGCAGGCGGCGATCTTCCTCCTCCGGCCCGTCGTCGACCGGGTCGCCGTTCGGCTGCACGCGCTCGCGCCAGGCGATCAGCATGGCCCGCCGTTCCCGCGGCGTGGTGCCGCCCCAGACCCCGTGGCAGTCGCCCACCTGCAGCGACCAGGCCAGGCACGGCCCCTGGACAGGGCAGGTGCCGCACAGCGTCACCGCGAGTTCAGTGGGTTCGTTCGGAGCTGGGAAAAAGGTTTCCGGATCGACGGTCCGGCAGGCGCCTCGGGTGCGCCAGGACTCGTCGTTGGTGCGGCCCGCAATGGCTTCGAGCAGGCGCGGGTCTCGTCGTGCGATGGCAACTTCATGTGGACGCGGCATTCGAGCGCGTGTCATCAGCCCACCTCCCCCGTGGGTACCGGTAATGCCGTGGCGGCGCGTCCGCACCATGCGCACCCGTCGCCACACCGGCGCTGGTTTCTATCGCACGCAACAAGATCAGAACAAGGGTGTTGTCTATCTCTCAAGAAAACTTACAGTCCGAGATGCCACCATTACCGGACAAAACTGAGGTAACGATTTGTGTACGGGCGGTCGACAACGCCTCAGAACAGCGCGGTTGGCTCCGCCGCCGACGCCGCCGATTCCTCGACGGGCAGCGGCGTGATCAGCTCTGGACCGTTGTTGCGGACGTTCCCGACGTCCGGCCGCACCGCCCGCACCTCGATGGCTGCCAACTCCGCCGCGGACAGCGGTTGCAGCAACTCATCGGGCTCACCGCCGCCGGAAAGCCACGGCGCCCAGCGCTCGCGCGGCAGGATCAGCGGCATCCGGTCGTGCACCGCGGTCAGTCCCCCGAGCGCCGCCGTCGTCAACACGCTGCACGTCAAGGTTTCGCCACGCCACATCGTCCAGATGCCCGCGAAGGCCAGCACCGAGCCGTCGCGCGGGGTCATGAAATAGGCCTGCTTCTGCTTGCCGGTCTTCACCCACTCGAACCAGCCGTCAGCCGGCACGAGACAGCGGCGCCGTTGGAAGGACGACGCGAACGCCGATGACGTCGCCACGGTCTCGGACCGCGCATTGATCATCCGAGCGCCTGCGCGCAGGTCTTTGGCCCACGGCGGCACCAAGCCCCAACGACCAGTGTCGACCACCCTGCCGTCGTGCCGCTGCGACATCCGGATCAGCGGCACCGGGTCGGTCGGCGCGACGTTCCAGCTCGCCCCGGGCGCCTCGGCGAGAACGGCCGCATCGAAGAGTTGACTGAGATCAGCCTCGCTCTTCGTCGTCGCATACCGCCCACACATGGGCCGAACCATACGCCGGCGCCCGGTGTCCCCGCTGACCCGACGTCGCCCCGGACCGGCAGAATGGGGGCGTGACTGCTGACGCCCGCCCCTGGACCGCGCCTGTGGCCGCTGGGCCGGTGACCGCCACCGTGCGGCTGCCCGGCTCCAAGTCGATGACCGCGCGGGCCGTGGTGCTCAGCGCATTGGCCGACAGTCCCGCCGAGATTCTTCGTCCGCTGCGCGCTCGCGACACCACGCTGATGGCCGACGGGCTGCGCGCGCTCGGCACCCGGATCGACACGAGCGACCCCGAGCGCTGGACCATCGAGCCCGGCGCCCTGCGCGGCCCAGCCACCATCGATGTCGGCCTGGCCGGCACGGTCATGCGTTTCGCGCCGCCGGTGGCCGCGCTGGCCGCCGGGACGGTCACCTTCGACGGCGACCCGCACGCCCGCAACCGCCCGCTGCGCCCGATCATCGACGCGCTGCGCACCCTCGGGGCCGACATCGACGCGTCACCCAGCGGCGGCCTGCCGCTCGTCGTCCGCGGCACCGGCACCCTGCCGGGTGGTCCGGCGGTCATCGACGCCTCGGCATCCAGCCAGTTCGTCTCCGGCCTGCTGCTCTCGGCACCCCGCTTCGCCAAGGGCCTCACGTTGCGCCACGAAGGACCGCCGGTTCCCTCGGCGCCCCACCTGCGGATGACCACGCACATGCTGCGGGCCGCCGGCGCCGTCGTCGACGAGAGCGAGCCCGACCGCTGGGTCGTCGAGCCGGGTCCGACGCAGGGCCGGGTCTGGACCATCGAGCCCGACCTTTCCGGCGCCGCGCCGTTCTTCGCCGCCGCCCTGGTCACCGGGGGCTCGGTGACGTTGGGCGGCTGGCCCCGCGACAGCTGGCAGCCGGTCGACACGCTGACCGGCCTGCTCACCGCCCTCGGCGCGGAGGTCACCCAGAACGACGACGGCCTTACCGTCCGGGGCACCGGCGTGCTGCACGGCATCGACGCCGACCTGTCCGAGGTCAGCGAGCTGACCCCGGTGCTGGCCGCACTGGCGGCACTGGCCGACTCGCCCTCCTCGCTGCGCGGCGTGGCGCACATCCGCGGCCACGAGACCGACCGCATCGCCGCGCTCGCCCGCGAGCTGAACAAGGTCGGCGCTGGCATCGTCGAGCACCCCGACGGCCTCGACATCACCCCGAGGCCACTCCACGCCGCCTCCTTCGAGACCTACGCCGACCACCGGATGGCGCACGCCGCCGCCGTCCTCGGCCTCGCCGTCGAGGGCATCCGCCTCACCGACGTAGCGTGTACCTCCAAGACGCTGCCCGAGTTCCCCGAGCTCTGGGCCGGCCTGGTGACAGGGAGCTGAAGCTGCCGGAACGCAAGAAACGCGAGTACGACGAGGACGACGTCCGGATCCGTCCGGGCAGGTCGTCGCGGCCGCGTACCCGCACCCGGCCCAAGCACGAGGACGCCGTCGAGGCGCTGGTGATCACCGTCGACCGCGGGCGCTACGGCTGTGTCCGCGAGGACGCCGACACCGAGGACGAGGTCATCACGGCCATGCGCGCCCGGGAGCTGGGCCGCAAGTCCGTGGTCGTGGGCGACCGGGTGGCCCTGGTCGGCGACGTCTCCGGCGCGCCCGGGGCGCTCGCCCGGATCGTGCGCATCGCCGAACGCACCTCCGTCCTGCGCCGTACGGCCGACGACGACGACACCACCCCCGAGGGCCGCCTCGAACGGGTCGTCGTCGCCAACGCCGACCAGCTGGTGATCGTCAGCGCCCTGTCCGACCCGCCGCCCCGCACCGGCTTCATCGACCGCTGCCTCGTCGCCGCGTACGACGCCGACGTGGAGCCGCTGCTGTGCCTCACCAAGGCCGACCTCGCCGGGCCGGAACAGGTGCTGGACTACTACGCCGAGCTGGACCTGCCGTACGTACTGATCCACCCGGACAGTGACCTCAGCGAGCTGCGCGGGCATCTCGCCGGCCAGATCTCGGTGCTGGTCGGGCATTCCGGTGTCGGCAAGTCCACGCTGGTGAACCGCCTGGTGCCGGACGCGTTGCGCGCGGTCGGCGTGGTCAGTGCGGTCGGCAAGGGCCGGCATACGTCGACGAGCGCTGTCTCGTTGCGCCTACCCAGGGTTCGGAAGAAGGGCGACCCGGGCTGGATCATCGACACGCCCGGGATCCGCAGCTTCGGGCTGGCTCATGTGAGCGCGGAGAGCCTGTTGCACGGCTTCGACGACCTCGTGGAGGGCACGGTCGACTGCCCGCCCAACTGCGGCCACACCGCGTCCGACGCGAGTTGTGCCCTGGACGCCTGGGTCGCCGAGGGCAAGGCGGACGCGCGTCGACTGTCCTCGTACCGTCGGCTTCTCAGCAGCCGCGCCGGCGACCTGGACGTGCGCGACCAGAGCGAGTGACCAGAGGTGCCGCGCAGCGGCTCGCCCGGCCTGAGGTCCGCGCCAGGCCACGATGATCCGCTAGCGTGCCCGCATGGCCTCGTATGCCGATGATCTCGCGCTTGCCCACCTGCTCGCCGACACGGCCGACTCGATCTCCATGGCGCGGTTCCGCGCGCTCGACCTGACGATCGAGTCCAAGCCGGACCTCACCCCGGTCTCGGACGCCGACACCGCCGTCGAGCAGGCCTTGCGTGCCACCCTGGCCCGGGCGCGGCCGCGCGATGGCGTGATCGGCGAGGAGTTCGGCAGCTCCACGGCCCCGGCCGGCGCGGGCAACCGGCACTGGGTCATCGACCCGATCGACGGCACCAAGAACTTCATCCGCGGCGTCCCGATCTGGGGCACGCTGATCGCGCTGATGGAGGGCGAGCGGCCGGTCGCCGGCCTCGTCTCCGCGCCGGCCCTGGGCCGCCGCTGGTGGGGCGCGCTCGGCCACGGCTCGTACGCGGGCAAGCACCAGCGTGCCGCCACCCGGCTCGCCGTCTCCGCCGTCCGCACGATCAGCGATGCGAGCTTCTGCTATTCCAGCCTGCTGAGCTGGGAGGAACGCGGTTACCTCGAACCGATGCTCGGCCTGCTGCGGGAGAGCTGGCGCAGCCGGGCCTACGGCGACTTCTACGGCTACATGCTGCTCGCCGAAGGCGCCCTCGACGCCATGGTCGAGCCGGAGCTGTCGCTGTGGGACGTGGCCGCCCTGATCCCGATCGTCACCGAGGCGGGCGGCAGCTTCACGGACCTGGCCGGGCAGCGTGCACCGGGCGACGGCAGCGCCATCGCTTCCAACGGCAAACTGCACGAGGAGATTCTCGAACGGTTGGCCCGCGGCCGGGCCTGACGCACCGATCGTGCTCCGAGCGTGGGAGCCGCTGGTCTATTCTCGCTCAGGTGATGTCCGCGGGCTGGTTCTTCCTCGCAGCGATGATCGCCGCCTATGGCGTGGCGAACATGCTGCAGTCCGTGGCCGCGGCGCGCACGAGCGTGCATCACACTTTCGACCCGCAGTTGCTGGTCCGGCTGGCTAGCCACCGCACCTACCTGCTCGGCCTGGGCTGCCAGGTCCTCGGCTTCGTGCTGGCCTTCCTGGCCCGGCGGGACCTGCCGCTGTTCCTGGTGCAGGCCAGCGTCGCGGCGGGGCTGGGTGTGACGGCCCTGCTGGGCGTGCTCGTGCTGAAGTGGACCTTGCCGCTCGCCGAGATCGCGCTGCTGATCCTGCTGCTCGGCGGCATCACCGCGCTGGTCCTGTCGGCGCAGCCGGCGCATTCGCGCCCGCTGGGGACCGCCGGGGTGGTCGGGCTGGCCGTGACGGTCGCCGTGCTCGCGGTGCTCGGTTTTTTTGCCGTACGCCTGCATGGCGCGCTCGGATCAGTCGCGCTCGGGTCCCTGGCCGGCATCGCGTTCTCGGCGGCCGCGATCGCGGCTCGGCCGTTGGCGATGGCGGAATCGACGGGCGAGTTCTTCGCCGACCCGTTGCTCTACCTGCTGGTCGCGCACTCGATCGTCGGTCAGCTGCTGCTCGGTCTAGCCATGCAGCGCGGCTCGACCACCGCCGCGGTGGCGGCGATGGACGCCGCGGGGGCGGTGCCGGCGGCGATTGTCGGCTTGCTGCTGCTGGGCGACCGGATTCATCCCGGGCGTGAGTGGCTGGCCGCTGTCGGCTTCGTGGTCACACTCGGCGCGGTGATCGCGATGACCAGGTACGCCGAACCGCAGCACCACCACCAGACCGCCCAGCCGTCCTCGGGCCATCGGGCTGAGCGCGCGCACCTGCACCCCGCCGCTCGCTGAACCGCCCTGCTGGCCCTGTGCATGAGGTGCCTGGCCTGGGGTAAACGAAGCACATGACGATCCCCTACTTATCCGGCAATCGTCGCAAACCGTGCTAAAACTCTCATCGATTGCCGGAATGCGAGTCCGCCGCGCCTTATGCACAATGGAGCGATCATGCCGAGCGAGGTTCGACACCAGGTGGACGACGGACAGACCTATCCGGTCGTCCGGCTGTCCGGGGTGCTCGACGCCGGCTCCGCCCCCGCGGTGGGGGCGGCACTCCTCCACCGGCTCGCCGCACAGCCCGAAGCCCTGGTCGTCGACGTCCGCGAGCTGACCGTCGGGCAACCCGGTGCACTCACCGTGCTCAGCGACGTGGCCCGGGCGACCGCCGACTGGCCCGGCGCTCACCTGGTGCTCTGTGCCGATGGCAGCGCCGCCGGGTGGATCGGCACCGGCCTGCCCATCTGGCCCGACCCGCAGGAGGCTTTCGCCGCGCTCGGCCGACCCTCGCCCACCCATTTCCTGTCAGCTCCGCTGGAACCCGCGGTCGGCGCCGCCCGCCGCTCCCGGGAACTGGTCACCGAAGCCTGCGCCCGTTGGGACCTGCCCGAGCTGGCCGGGCCGGCTTGCATCGTGCTCACCGAGATGGTCAACAACGTCGTCGCGCACGCACAGACCACGATGACGGTCCTGCTCGGGCGGCACGGTGACACCATGAGCGTGGCGGTCCGCGACCAGTCCCCGGTCATCCCTCACTTCACCGGCAGCCCCGTCCCCGTCACCTCGTACGGCGGCCGTGGCCTGCTCCTGATCGACTCGGTGGCGCAGCGTTGGGGCAGCCTCGCCGTGCCGGACGGCAAGGTCGTGTGGGCGTTTCTCGACGACACCGACCCGGCGCACCAAGATGTCCCGACAACACGCATGGCCGGCCCCGACCAGGGGTAACCCCTCACCATGCGAGACGACGACTTCCCGACCGCGGTCTCCGACCCGGAGGCGTCCGGCCTGCCCGACACGGCCGACGACGATTCGAACGCGTACGACGAGGTGGAGAGCCCGCGTTGGGCGGACGGCGCCGATCCGGCCGCGCTGGCCGGCGTCGGACCGGGCGGCTCCAACCGCTTCGGTGACACCCCGGAGGAAGCGCGCCAGGGCGAGGGCCTCGATCGGCGGCTGCGGCAGGAGGAGCCGGACTTCGGCGCCGAGGACCGCCCTGCCGGCGACCCGATCGACGAGACGCTCGACGACCCGCGGGAGCGCCAGCTGGCTGCCGACGTCTGGGGCGAGAGCCCAACCTCGGACCCGCACTCCGCGATCTCGATGTACGACGACGGCCAGCTCGACGACGACGTGCCGAGGACGGTGGGCCGCCTGGTCGACCCGGACAACGGCTCCGGCTTCGACCACGAGCGGGACAGCGTCGCCACGGACGCGGGCGCAGCCGGCGGCGGGCCGTCGGCCGAGGAGGCCGCGATGCACGAGACCAACGCGCCGAATTACCGGTGAAAGGCGGGGCCTGGGCGCTTAGTCCAGGCCCTTTTCAATGGCATATCGGGTCAATTCCACCCGATTATGCAGCTGCAGCTTGCCGAGGGTGTTCTGCACGTGGTTCTGCACCGTGCGATGACTGAGCACCAACCGCTCGGCGATTTGCCGGTAGGACAATCCCTTTGCCACGAGCCGCAGCACCTCGGTCTCCCGCTCGGTCAGTTTCGGCGCAAGCTGATCCTCGCCCGCGGGCTCCACCGCGAGCCGCCGAAACTCCCCCAGCACCAGCCCGGCCAGGCCAGGCGTGAACACGGTGTCCCCGGCCGCCGTCCGCCCCACCGCGTCCAGGAAGTCCGCCTGCGCCGCCGACTTCAGCAGATAACCGGAAGCGCCCGCTTTCACCGCGTCGAGCACGCTTTGCTGCTCACCGCTGGCCGACAGCATCAACACGCGAACCCCGGGCACGGCCGCGAGCAGCCCGTTGATCACCTCAACGCCGGAGATGTCCGGCAACTGGAGGTCGAGCACCACCACGTCCGGCCGGGCCGCACCCGCGATCCGGACCGCCTGATGCCCCTCACCCGTGGTCGCGACCACGTCGTACCCGGCCGCCGCGAGGTCCCGCGCTACACCGTCGCGCCACATCGGGTGGTCGTCGACCACCATCACCCTGATCGCCACAGGGTCAGCCTAGCGAGGCCCGCGGCACGGTCAGCTCGACCTCGGTGCCCTGCCCCGGCGCGGAGGTGATCCGTACGGTCCCGGCCAGGTCCCCGATCCGGCCCTTGATCGACTGGGCAACCCCGAGTCGGCCCTGCGACTCCGCCTCCACCAGCCGCTCGGGAGCGATGCCACAGCCCTCGTCCCGCACGCTCACGGTCACCGACTCCGGCTCGTCCTCCACCAACACCCACACCTTCGTGCCCGGATCGCAGTGCCGGGTCACGTTGTCCAACGCGGCGGCCACAGCGGCAGCAATCTCATTCGCGGCCCGCGACGGCATGCGCACCGCCCCGGCCGGCGCGGCGACCGACACCGTCGTCGACGCGTACGGGTCCAGCAGCATCATCAGGTCGACGTCGGCATGCTCGTCCACCGGCTCCACCCGCCCCGTGACCAGGGTGCGCAGCGCAGCCTCCTGCTCCCCTGCGAGCCGGGCCAACTCGCCCGCCTCTCCGTCCAGGTGCGCGCCCTTGCGTTTGACGAGGGCGAGAACCTGCAGCACCGAGTCGTGGATGTCCCGGGCCAGCCGCTCCCGCTCCCGGGTGGCGGCTTCGAGCTGAATGGCCCGCTCGAGCCGCTGCTGCGACACCTCGGCGATGCCCACGAGATAGCCGACCGCGAGCGCGGCGAGCAGCATCAACACGGTGCCCGTGAACGCGGCCTGGTCATATCGAGCCCGGACAGCCAGGTCGGTGGCCCCCATTGCCAGCGCCGCGATGATGCCCCAGCGGCGCCCACCCGCCACCGCCCAGGCGATCACCGGAGCGACATGCCAACTCACCGCCAACGTCGGAGTGCCCGCCGTCAACGCCTGCGGACCGACGATGAAAGCGCTGGAGGCCATCACCCCCATCGTCACGAGCAGGTCGGCGACCAGGAGCGGGGGACGACGGCGGGCCGGCACGGCGTACGCGTACGTGGTGAACACCGTCCAGGCCGCGGTGAGCGCCAGCACCGGCCACGCAAAGATCGGCCGCTCGTACGCCCCGACGTTGCGCACCACGAGCACGGCGACATAGACCAGGGCGGCGATCCGGTATACCGCGATCGCCCGCCACAGCGGTGTCTGGAGGCCGCTCGTCTCTGCCATGGCTGGACCCTACTCATCCGGCCGGGACGGCATCGTCCGGGCGGATGAGAACCGCACCTGCGGTGAACGAAAAGCGCCCTGGTCCCGTAGGACACGATGCCCAGGTGGGGGCGGCGCATTCGAGATCAAATCAGGCGTTGAAGGGACGCGGGTACGCAACTCGATCAGTACACACATTGAGAAAACCAAACTGTTCTAATGAATTCGCGGATGATGGCTTGACCTTTCCGCGGGAATCTTCTTAGGTCTTGATGTTGCCCAAGAACCCCCGCCCACCGGAGGTCCCCCCGTGCCGCGACACAGCGCGCCGCTGAAGCATGCCTGGATACGTCCCCGAATAGTCGTCACGCTCGCCGTCGCGACGGCCGGACTCGCCACCGCGATCTGGCTGCCGACCCGCAACGACACCGCGGACGCGTCCGACTTCCGCCGTACCACCGCGCGCATTCCCTCGCTCGACCAGTTCTCCGACGACTTCGCTGGCCCGGAGGGCAGCACCGTCGACCCGCAGAAGTGGTTCCTCACCACCAACCGCACCGGCTACGGCGTCACGTTCAGCCAGAGCACCCGAAACGCCCGCCTCGACGGCGACGGCAACCTGGTCATCGCGGCCCGCGGCGGCGACCGCTCCGGCGTGACCTCGGCCCAGCTCGTCAGCCGCAGCATGTTCCGCCGCGACTCCGGCCGGGTCGAAGCCAAGATCAAAGTGCCGTCGGACGGCGACGGCCTGCGTCCCGCTTTCGCCCTGTTCGGCACCGGCTACAACCCCGCCGGCGTCAACCTGCTCGCCGACCCGGTCACCGACGGCGACTTCCACACGTACGCGGTCAGCTGGACCCAGGACACCGTCACGCTGACCCGCGACGGCGACGTGCTTCAGCAGGTCAACGCCCCGCAGAGCGTCACCGGTCAGCTGTTCCGGCTCACACTGAGCCTGCTGGTCACCGACGCCCGCCGGGCCGACCTGCCCGCCAAGATGTCCGTGGACCACGTCGAGTTCGGCGCGGAAGACGGCGGTCAGCCCAAGCCGACCACCCCGCCGGTGTCGACCCCGCCTGCGACGCCGCCGACCTCTCCATCGGCCACACCCTCCGAGCCTGCCTCGACGCCGCCCACCGAGTCGACCGACGTGCCCACCACGCCGCCGTCGACCGAGCCCCCGGCGACCACGGCACCGGCAGACCCGCCGCCGGCCACGACACAGCCGCCCACCGCGGCCGCGCCGACCACGACCGCCCCGGCCGAGCCGGAGGTCGAGGAGTGGAAGAAGTTCACCGACTACAAGGTCGGCACGATCATCAAGTTCAAGGGTCAGCGCTACCAGGTTCTCGAGGCACACACCTCACTGCCGGGCTGGGAGCCGACCTCTTTGGTGAGCCTCTTCAAAAAACTCTGAGTAAAAGGAACCTCCGGGGACCGCTTATTGACTGACGTCGGTCAATCTGTAAAGACTGCGTCATATAAATGAACGACCTCTCCCCCGGAGGTTCCCCATGCCACCCATCCCCGCCCGCTCCACCCGTCGCCGGCCCGCCCCTGCTCCCAGGGCGCGGGCCGCGCTGGTCTCAGCCCTCGCCGCTGTCGCCCTCAGCAGCGGCCTCACCGCCGCGGCTCCACCCGCACCCGCCCAAGCCGCCATCGGCCCGGTCACCTGGTCCGACGAGTTCAACGGTGCGGCCGGCACCTCGATCGACCCGGGCAAGTGGAAGTTCGACATCGGCGGCAGCGGCTGGGGCAACAACGAGCAGCAGTACTACACCAACTCGACCAGCAACGTCAGCCACGACGGCCAGGGCCACCTGGCCATCACCGCCCGCCGCGACAACCCCGCCGGCTACCAGTGCCACTACGGCACCTGCCAGTACACCTCCGGCCGCATCCTGACCGCGGACCGGTTCGCGCAGACGTACGGTCGCTTCGAAGCCTCCATCAAGATCCCCAAGGGTCAGGGCATCTGGCCGGCATTCTGGATGCTCGGCGGCGGCAACTGGCCCACCACCGGCGAAATCGACATCATGGAAAACGTCGGCAAGGAACCCCGCACGGTCTACGGCACCGTCCACGGCCCCGGCTACTCAGGCGCGGAAGGCATCGGCGGCAGCCGCACCATCGGCGCCCCGCTCAGCGACGCGTTTCATACGTACCGCGTCGACTGGTCCCCCGGCCAGATCGTCTGGTTCCTCGACGGCACCGAGTTCCACCGCATCACCCCGGCCAACCTCGGCGGCGACCCCTGGGTCTTCGACCACAACTTCTTCATGATCCTCAACGTGGCGGTGGGCGGCTACTGGCCCGGATATCCCGATGCCACAACCGTGTTCCCGCAAACGATGCTCGTCGACTACGTACGCGTCTCCGCCTGGACCGGCGACGGCGGCTCTGCGCTCCGATCAGCTTTCAGCGGACGCTGCATCGACATTCCCGCGGCCAATCCCGTGGACGGCGCCCGACTGCAGATGTGGGACTGCAACGGCACCAACGCTCAACAGTGGACGGCGACGGGCGACGGCACGATGCGGGCGATGGGCAAGTGCATGGACCCGGCCGGCGGCGCCCTTGGCAATGGCACGCCGATTCAGTTGGTGACCTGCAACGGCAATCCGGTGCAACGGTTCACATTGTACGCCGGTGGAGAGCTGAGGAACGTGTCCGCCAACCGCTGCGTGGACGTCAAAGACTGGAACAGCGCCAACGGTGCTCAGCTCCAACTCTGGGACTGTGCGGGGACAAACAACCAAAAGTGGACCGTCGCCTAAGCGTACTAACAAAATCGGGACAACACAGCTCCCGGACTACTCCTGGAGCCGCCAGTTGCGACCCATGTAATCCACATCGGTCAGCGTCGTCGGGGCCCTGCTCGAACGCGGCAAACGTCACCTCACGGAACCAAGATGCGGGCCCGGTGCTAGAGCACGAACTCCCCTCGACACTGGGAGCCCGAACCGTAGGTCACCGGGCTGTCTAACGCGCTGTACACCACGCCCACCTCGTTGACGGCAAAGTGGAATAGGGAGCCCACCGCGGTAAACCGCCGGGGAGCAGCAGGGCTGCGTCTCGAGATTCCTCTCCAGCAAGGCATCTACTGTGCGCCACCCGGGGAAGATAGATCAACCGATGCCTAGCGTTTACGATCAGCAAGAACCTCCAAGTCCATTAGGGCATTGGAGAAGCGAGACGCAAAGGACGCTTCACCGAGCAGCTCTTCGAGTTTGATACGGATGTAGGGCGATATTGATTTGCGAAACCTCGCTACATGACCCACACAAATCACGGCCAGCGCCCGGACCTGCCAGTCCTCTGCATTGTCCACCAGGTCGAGAAGAACACACTCCACTCACTTCCGGTCCGGCTCGTCGAGCGCGAGGGCCAAAAGCGCACTAGTGGCTTCCCCCGTGCCATTGCCACGATTCACTGAAGTGTTGAATTCCTCCATGCGAGAGGATTCGCATTATGACGGAAAAACTCACTAGCCGACGATTCAATCCTTCCCATCCACCAGCTTCAACTTACACAAAAATGGTATTGGGAAAATTGCCCAGCCCCATATTCGACGAACTGGACATCCCGGACGAGGATTCACCTATGCCGAGGAACCTGCGGCGAGGGAGGCCTGACCTGCAGTAGAAATCCAGTGCAACGGTTCTCATTATCCACTGGTGGTGAGCTGAGAAGCGTGTCAGCCAACCGTTGCGTCGACGTCAAAGAATTGGAACGATGCAACGGGCGCATAGCTTCAACCTCTGGAACTGCGCCAGCACCACCAATCAAAGGTGGTGCCGGACCTGGCGGATTGGCAAGTTATGCACTCGGCCAGCCGTACATCGACACCGCACCAGCACGACTTCACGCACTTGCCGGAATCTGCTCCGGCAAAAGCTGTGCGACTAACCTTGGTGCCGGATGCATCTCAAACCGTTGATTTCGTCATGGCAAGAGGCCGGGGACGATGACGAGGAGGCGCGCATACGATCGGTGATTGTCGTAAGCGGGACGCACCTCTTCCGCACAACTCGCCCTATCGAAGGTGCCAACGCTCCAACGGCCGACCCTTTCCGAGAAGATGGAGTTCCGGACAGGACGCCAGAAAGGAAGGTTTCGATCTTCCATTATTTCCAGTAAGCCATCGACGCCATGCTTGGACGCATAGTCCAATTCATCGCGGCAGGCCGCAATGGCAGACAACGATTCGATGTGCCTACCATCTGCCAGAACGGCTGGACCATCGTCCTGGAAAGACGACTCAATCAATATGAATCCATCGTAGGTGCCCGTCAGGCATCACCCCATCACCGATGCGGTAGATATGCCCGACGCCAAGATCTCGCGGACGCTGCATCGACTGTCCGGCGGCCAATCCCGTGGACGGTGCCCGACTGCAGATGTGGGACTGCAAAGGCACCAACAACTGGAAGTGGGCCCACTCTTGATCTCCCGTTGCCTTCTTGAGCGCCTCCAAGAGACTGGCCGGTCGCCAAGTCCGGCATGACCTACTGCCAGTGCCATCCGGATTATCCGGGGTGTTGTCGCCGGCGCGGAGCTCGAGAACCTTGTGCCGCGGCGAGCCACACCAGGCGGACGTCAGCGGCTCTGACGTGCGCCTTCTTGTTCGTCTCTCACACACCCATCCAGGCCTACCACGACGCGCAACGCGCCACCGACAGGAAGCCATAAAGCCGCCCTCATCCGCCTTGCTGGCCGCCGCACCGACGTCCCGTTCGTCCTGCTCCGCGACCGATGCCTTGCCCAGCCCGCCACCGGGCCACGCCTCGCCGCTGGACTACCCCCGTTAGACACCCCGGAGGGCAGGTGCTGGGCCGACCGGTAACCACTACTGCTTCCACCACTGTGCAGCAGCCCACCGCGGCGACGTAGGAGCCACCCCCGCCTGAATGCCGTCAACCGATAGTTGATGACACCTAAACTCGTGCCAGGCGCCAATCTTCAGCAAGGCCATCCATTGGCGCAGCGCAGCCAGATCGTCGGCGTGCCTGAATTCGCTTCCCACCAGCCATTCCGCATATCTGAGGAAGGTTTTCGAAAGATTCGGGCTATCCGTTACAAAATACTGATCTCAGATTCGCAGATCGTTCCGCAGAGCAGCACGGATCCGTCCCGAGAAAGCATCCGGAACCTCCAGACGACACCAAGCACTGCCGAGCAGTCAACCAGCAGCATCCCGACCAAAGCTGAATTCCATTCAGGATAATTTTATGGTGCCCCATGCATTTCTGTGGGCATCACGCCCTGACACAACGCAATCAATCCGGCATCACCGGATCCGAAGCTTGCGAGCCAATCCGCCACCAGGAATATCTCTCCGAGCTCGTCCATACCAAGAAAGAATCTGCCGTGGTCTAGCTCCCCTAAAGGATAGATGACGCGTCCCAGGGTATTGCTCCAATCACGGAACCTCTCCTCCTCACCTTCACACAATCCTGGATCTAACTCGAACGGCGCCTTCGCCGCCGAACGACCAAGACCATGAATATTAACCGAAAGTCCGCCGAACTCAGTCAAGAATCGCTCAGCGGGGACGTGCATTTCGATTCCGCGAATACATTCGCGCCATAGCGAAGCGTCGACTGTGCGGCCAGGAATCCAGCCAGATTTACGCAGTGCACGATCAACACCGCGAGGAAATCTACCGTCCACGAGTGCTCCTGTTCCACCAGCTCCACGGCCCAGGCCAACGCAAGCCAAACCAGAATGACAGAAGCTTACAGCTTGCACACGGAGGGACGGCAATACCATGCTTCTTATGCGTCACCTTGTTACGGATTAGCACGGCCCGCGCGTCAGCCCCTCTCGGACTGATTCCTTGATTTAATGAATCAGTGAGGCAGATGGCAAGACCGCATTTAGCATGACCATTACCACGCATTTTCGGCGGCACGAAACGCAGGATTCGGCGCACCGTGGGGTGCAACACAGGCGGATCACCCCTCTGGCTAGTAGCGGAAAATATGCGCCCAGTGCGACCACGAGTCTTGATAGCTTCCGCCACGACTGGACGAGCTGCATCCGGCCGAATAGTTGATGCCTGGTCCGCCTCTCCTCTCGCAGCGGCGAGGACGTCGTCGACTTCGTCATCAGCCTTCTTCACTACGCTCTTCGCAGCGCCGATTCCGCGAATCGCGTTCTTAGCTTGCCTGACACCAGGAATCATTCCAGCAACGCCTGCAGCACAGCCGAGATTCTCTCCGCCGACACAACTTTTTATGGTGTCGATCGCACCTGCCACAGCAGCAACCGCTCCGGCTGCTACTGCGACAACCTGCGCGGGCGGCGGGAGGAAAGCCGCCACAGTCGCAATAGTCCCGGCAACATCGGCAATCGTACCGGCGTTGTCCACCACAGCTTTGGCTGCGGTAGTGACACCACTAGCGACTGCACTAGCGGCTTTCTGGAGGCCGTTCTTGATGGATCCCCAGAAGAGCCCATCGGGGTCAGAGAAGGTGGTCGGGTTGTTGTTGGAGTACGCGTACGCATGCAGCCGCTGCGGGTCGTACTCGTCGACTTCCGGGTCGACGGAGATGAACGCTCCCGTCCGCGGGTCGTAGAACCGTGCGCCGAGCAGCGTCAGGCCGGTCGGATCCGTAACCCCGCCGACGAAGCCACGCTGCCCGCCCGGCCAGTTGACCGCCGGCGCTGTCCGGTCGCGCGGGTTGCCGTACGGGTCGTTGTACTTGACGGTCTCCACCCGGGTCACCGAGTTGACCGCCCACGTCGCCGAGTTCTGCGCATCCGACCCCAGCCAGATGACATCACCCTTCTTCGACGTCGTGTCAGTACGCGACGCGAAAGTGTCACCCGCATGCTCGTAATACCGGGTAGCGCTGGTGCCCTGGTTCGGCGTGGTCGAGTACTCGTGGCCGTAGATGTAGGCGGTAGCCGCGCCGCCCGGGTCGATGCGGGCGATGCGGTTGCCGTCGACGTCGTACACCATGGTGGTGTCGCCTTCGGGGCCGCTGATCTTGGTCAGCTTGCCGTGCGGACTCCAGTCGAACGTTTCGGTGCGGTCGCCGACCTTGCGGTATTCGAGATTGCCGCGCTCGTCGAAGTCGTAATGCTCAACCTGGTCACCGGTCGTGACCTTGCGAAGCTTGTGGGACGCGCCGTCGTATTCGTAGTTCGACGTCGTGCCGGCCACGTGGTCGGTGGCAGTGGTCCGGGAGCCGTGCTGGTCGAACGTCCACGCCTTCGAGTACGGCGCCTTACCGCCAGCCGTCGGGGCGCCGCAGCTCGCAGCCGCCTGCGCCCAGGCCTGCGTCAACCGGCGCAGGTGGTCGTAGGTGAAGCACTGGACGTCTTCCTCGCCGGCACGGGGCTGGTCGTCAGTGCCTTCCGGCCGGTTGGCCATGGAAAGAACGTTGCCGGCGTCGTCGTAGGCGTACTTCAGGCGGGCGACGTTGGTGATGGAGGCGTCGCGGTCGAAGTTGAACTCGGTCAGCCGGCGGGTGACCTCGTCATAGACGTAATTCTGGTAGGTGACCGCCTTCGCCTGCCCGTCCACCTTCTTGGGCCCGAGAACACGGTTCAGCAGCTCACCGTACGGCGAGAAGGTGGCCTCACTGATGTACGTGCGGTCGGTCTGCGACGGGGCCGACATGCCGGCGAGGATGACGATGTTGCCCAGGTCGTCGTAGGTACGGGTGATGCCCTCTTTCTCCATCGGGCCGACCTTGGGCAGGCTGGTCCGCCACGGGAGGCCGTTCGGCGTGTAGGTGTGGGTGGTCACGAACTTGCCGGCCAGGGCGGTCAGGCCGGGCATCGCCGGAATGACCGATTCCTCGTCCACCACCTGGTAGGCGTCGTTGTATCGGAAAACCTGCCGCGAGAGGCCGTACTCGCCGACATATGAGGTCGACTTGGTGGGGTGTCCCTTGGCGAGGGTGTCGTAGGTCCAGTCGGCGGCCTTGGCCCCGTTGAAGAAACGTTCCTTCTGCCGGCCGAGTTCGTCGTAGGTGGTGGAGACGACGTCACCCTTGGCGTCGGTGGATTTGACCACGTCGTCGGCGTTGTTGTACTCGACTGTGGTCGTACCCTTGTCGGGGTCGACGGTCTTGACCTCACGACCGCGCAGGTCGTATTCGTAGCGCCAGTTCAGACTGCCCTTGACGACCGTTTCCAGGTCGCCTCGCGGCGTGTACGTGTACTTGGTGGCGTCAAACGATCCTTCAGCGCGCGGCCCATGGAATTCCCGCTTTTCGACGACCTCGCCGGCGGCATTCTCGATGGTGGCGGTCGCGGTGCCGCCCTGCGGCGGAGTCACCGCGGTCTGCCATCCGGCCGGGTTTCCACCATAAATTGTGCTGGTCGACCATTTCCTGGCATTGCCCGACCAGAGTGCCTCGTCCACGACCCGACCCAGCCGGTCATAGGTCGACACCGTCCGGGCCCGGTCCTCGCCCGGCGAGATGGCCAGCAGACCCGTGCCCGGCGCGCCGAACGCGTAGTTCTCGTCGGACTGGAATTCGACCTGGCCGCGGTCGTTGTAACCGGTCGAGGTGACCAGGCGGGCGGCGTCGCCGTCCTTGGTTTTGAGTGCGTCCTGCTGCTTCTGCACCGACCGATACAGCGAGTCGAACAAACCGATCTCGGTGATGAAGTTGCCGTTCGGGCCGAGCCGCTTGGTCGTCACCGCCAGCGGACCGTTGTTGCGCAACAGGTAGCCGAATTCCAGGTTCGGGCTGGCATCCCTGGCGCGGCCGGGCAGCCACACCTTGAGGAGACGGCCGAGCGCATCGTGCTGGAGGTCGGTGCGCTTCTTGTTCGCGTCCAGGATCGAGGTGGGCTCGGCCCATGCCGGATTCTGGTCGGTGATGATCTCGTGGCCGAGCGGGTTGACCGTCGACGTCTGGGTCACCGGGCCGGGACCCGCGGGCGTGTAGGCGGTCTTGGTGACCTGTCCCAGTGAGTCCGTGCTCCTGACGACCCTGCCCAGCGCGTCGTGCGCGGTGCGCGAGGTCGTCGTGTAGTTCGGTGCGCCGTTGGACCAAGCGTTCAGCGTGTCCACCCGGGTCGCCTGTCCCCTGCTGGGGGCAGCACCGTGCGAATCAGAACCGTCGTAGAACGTTTTGACGTCGGAGATCACATCGGCCGGACGGGAGAACACCGCGGAACAGGCCTTGGCGACCCGTTCCTCCCGCGACACCAGACCGCGCAGCCACGGATCCGCGTTGTTGACGTACGTGACGCGGGTGCATGCCTCGTCTCCGCCTTTGGCGACGTCGCCCAGTTCCGACGTCGACTCGGGCTGGCCCTCGTCGTTGTAGTCGGTGCGGGTCTCGGTCTGCTGCCACGCGCCCGGCGCGAGCAGCTTGCGGCCCTTCTGCACGGAGGGCGCGACCCGGTAGGCCCGGTCACTGCCGCCGGTGCGATCGCGCTCCGCGGTCTTTCTGATCCAGTACGCCGTACTCTGCGCCTCGACCACCGCGTCACCGTCGAGGGTCGCCTGCTCCAGCGGCGATCCGGCCAGTGCCGGGTGGTCGGCGTACGTGTTGCCGGCCGAGTCGGTGACCTGCACGTTGCGGGTCTTGTCATCGGGCAGTGGCTGATCGTCCAGGCCGCGGTAGAACTGCTTGCGGGTGGTCAGAATCTTGTCGGTCGTCCCGACTCGGGTGGTGACCCGGGCGTAGCCGCGCCACTGCCCGTACGAGCGGTGCTTCTTCTTGGTGAACTCGCTGTCGTCCCAGCCCCATAGGACGTTCGTGCCGCCGCCGTCGGTGGAGTAGGTGTACCGGGTCGTGACCGAGGGCTGGTCCGTGGTCCGGTCGTGCTGCGTCACCTGGTTGACCACGTACTTGCGGAACCAGTCCCGGACCGGGTCGTACTGACCGTCCGGCGTCCAGTACACGGGGTAGCACAGCCGGTCGTTGCTCGCCACGTTCGGCAGGTCGTTGGTGTCGCAGTCGGGGTCAGAGTAGGAAACGAAAATGTCGGCGCCAGATTCGGTACGAATGTTCTGTACGCGCCAGCGGGTGAACATGGGGGCGCCGGCCGCGGCGTTCACCCGGTTCGCGAGTTCGATGCCGGTGAACACGACCGGCGGGTCGGTGATCGTGGCTCCGACGTGGCCGGCGTGAGTGATCGACTTCAGCCACAGCGACGCTGAACGCTTCGTCTTCGGTGCCTTGAACTCTTGGTCCAGGGTCCACGAGTCCACCGCGCTGAAGCCGTTGCCGTTGTAGACCTCGGTCGTGATCTTGGTGAGCCGCTTGGTGGAGTAGAACAGTGGGGCGAGCTTGTCGGTGCAGGGCTCGGCCGTGCACTCCTTGTCCCACGGCACGTCCGGCCAGTTCGCCTTGACCGGCTTGTCGTCCTTGTAGCAGTCGCTGAAACAGCGGTCCGCAGGGGTGAACACCACCCGCGCGGTGGCAGGAACATTCGGGAAGGCCGTGTTCAGGCCATACTCGATGCGCTCCAGAATGCCGCCACGGATGAACGAGGCCCGGTTGTTCTTGTCGCCGGCAGCGCCGTAGTGCCCGGTCTCGCTCTTGTAGTAGTAGCGGGTCATGTTCCCGTTGACGTCGACCTGCTTGTCCAGCAACCAACGCCACGCCTGCGCGCACGACGAATCTTTGAACTCCCCCGCGTGGCAGGACTCGCCGGAGTGATTGCCGAACACCGGCACCGTCCACCGGGAGTTGGCCGAGCCGACCTCACTGGCGAAGTAGTTACGCGTCCCGTCCGGGGTGGTGATGATCCAGCGCTCGGTGGTGGCGGAGTCCTTGTCTGCGACCGAGCCTTCCTGCTCGACCTTCCAGTTGCCGTCCTGCGCGGGCACCCACTTACCGGTCGCATCGTCCTTGACCAGCGCGGCATTGGTGCCACCCAGCGACACGGTGATGTTCGGGGACTTGCCCTTCCAGCACTGGTCGGCGGTCTTCTTGTCCTTGGCGCTGTTGTTCGGTTCCTTGTCGCCATCTTTTGCCTGGTCATCGGCGCAGCTGACATACGTGCGCTCGACGAAGCCCGGCGAGTAGTCCCAACCGTCACCGGCCCAGGACGCCTGGTTGTTGCTGCCTGCCATCCGCCCGTCAACCGTCTGCGACGAATAGTTCAGCGCCACCTGCGGGGTCGGACCCGGCGCCGGCGGCAGCTTGACGGCATTGCTGTAGGAGAAGGCACCGGAGCTGTCGCCGGCCGTCCATGATCCGGAGGCTTGCAGGTCGGATGCCTTGTAGTCACCTTCATCCGACTCGGTGTCCGCGCTGAGCGCCAGCATCATCGGGCCGGACTTCGCCACGGCGAAGCTGGCCTTCAGCGTCGACCCGTTCTTCACCGCCGCAAGCGGCGCCGCGGACTGACATTCCGCCTTCTCTGGCGTGGTTGCCGCACAGGCGGGCAGCTGCGCCAGGTTCAGCCGGCTCGCCCAACCACCGCCGTACAGGCCGGCGAAGCTGGCGAAGTCGACTGTCGTCTCGACCTGGCCGTCCTTGTCCCCCTCGATCGCGATCACCGGGCCGCTGACGCCGAGCTTGGTGGAGTGCTCCTCGGGCAGGGCGGTGACCCGTACGCGGTCCGGGGCTCCCTTGCCCGGCACCGTCTGAACGGCCACCGGAATCGTGCCGGCCTTGGCCTGCATCGCTTTGCCGGCGGAACCGGTCAGCGAAATCTCGGCCGATCCGGGCGACGGCCAACGGCCGTTCGCCGGCCCTGTCCATTTGCCACCGTCAACCGGCGGCGGCACCGGCGCGACCTTCACCGTGCCGAACTCCTGCGCGGCAACGGACTCCACATCCCGCTCGCCGCTCAGCTCCTCCGCCACCCAGTGATAGGTGAGGAAGGTGGTAACCATCAGCGCGGATACGCCCAGGGCGATCCTGCGGCGGGCAGGGCTGAACAACGAGCGGTCTTGCGGCATGTCGACGTCTCCGGTCAGAGTGTCAGCGGATCAGCGGAGTCGGATCAGGAGTGCGCGAGGGAGGCGAACCGGTCCGGGTGCACGGTCGACGACCACACCCGAACATCGTCGACCAGGCCACCGAGGTGGTTGGTCCGGCGGCCATCGGTCGTGCCGGTGCAGCCGACCGTCACGGGTCCCTGCGCGGTCCATGGCGAGCCAGGCGCATTCTGCTCTCCCTGCAGATCGCCGTTGACGTAGAAGCGAATCTTCTTGGCCGGTAGGTCGTACACGGCGGACAGGAGAGTCCAGACGCCACGCACGGGTTCCGCCTTGGACTGCACCTCGACCACTGCCGCGGAATTGTCATCGCGAGACGGCATGACGAAACGCCAGCGGTTCGGTTGCTGCGCGTATTCCATCCGGAAGCCCTGCGTACCTGCTCCCAGCTGGGACAGCACAGTGCGCGTGCCAGTCAATTCGTCAATGGCGACCCACGCCGAGACGCTGAAGGATTCATCGGTACGGATAACCGGTCCCGTGGTCTGCGCGCAGGATCCCTCGGCGAGTGCCAGACCGAGTGCACCGCCCCGGCTTTCGAAGCGGTCCGGCAGCCACTCGTGTTGCCCAGCGACCGACAGGTGCCGGCCGTGTCCGGACCGGTCCTCGAAGTTCGTCGGCTCTTCCGAGCCATCGCCCTCCAGCGGCCACAGCCCCTGCACGGCCACCGGCGGGTTGCTTCCCGGCAGCGCCGCCATCGCCTCGTTGCTGAGCGCCCCGCGCCACAACCTGACGTCAGCGATCGCACCCCGCAGGAAGTGCGAATGGCCTTCGCCCCACTTGCCACAGCCCACGGTCAACTGGCCGCTCGCGTGCCACGGCGTCGGTCCGCTCTCCACCTCGTCGACCAGCTTGCCGTTGACGAACAGGGCGATCCGTTTCGCGGTGGCCCGATACACGGCAGCCAGGTGGGTCCACCGGCCGACCGATTCATGGACGGCGTTCGGGGGGCTGTAGGCGTCGCGGGCCGGGCTCATCATGGTGTCGGCGTCCTTCACGTGCAGGGTCCAACGCCCGTCGTTCCGGGCGCCGAGATGCCAGTTGCCTACCTGACTGCCGTCCTGCCCCAGCACGGTCTGGTACCCGCCGCCGGTGTCGGTGATCTTCACCCAGGTGGCCATCGTGAACGACTCGTCGGTCTTCACCACCGACATTTTCGCCGGGGCACAGCTGTTGCCGTCGAGTTCGATCGCGGAGCGCGGCCGGCCGAAGGCGTCCTCGGTCCAGGACGCTGTCTGTGGCACATCCAAAGGGTTTTCCGCGGCGACCGTGTTCCCACCGTCTCCTCGCAACTGCCAAGCACCGGCGGGACCGGACGGCAACTCGGTGCGCGCCTCCCAGATCTGTCCATCGTCGAGCAGTCCCTGCCAGACACCGACGTTGTCGACGCGGCCGTGCATCCGGTTGCCGCCGGCACAGCCCACCTGAAACTTCTCGCCATTCCAGGGCGTGTCGCTGATGGCGGTCTCACCCTTCAATACGCCATCCACATAGATACGCATGACCCTCGCCACGGGATCCACCGTGGCGGCGAGATGTTGCCAGGTGTTCAATGGCACGCCCTGCGGACCGGGGGCTTCGAACCACTGCGGGTCCGAAGAATCCCGGGAGGTCAGTGACGCTTTCCAGCTGTCAGCTCTCGAGTCATAGAAGAGAACGAATCTGGCGATGTGGTCGCCGTGAATCGCCAGAACGGGCCGGGCCTGCGACTTGTCAGTCACATTCGCCCAAGCGGTCACGGTGAACTCGGCGTCGGAGCGCACCACCGATGTCGCGTTGGCGCAACCGTTGCCCGTCAACGAGAGCGCCGACCAGTCTTGACCGGTGCGGTCCGGCCCGTACCCCACATCTCCTGAGAACTGCAGGTTCTGGCCGTTGCCCGAGTCGTCACGGGGATCCGCGGTCAACCGCCACACGGCCTTCGACTGGGCGGCGACGATCCGGCCGGTGAAGAAGTTGAAGTCCGCGCGCTCGGAATTGTTGCCCGCCGCGTCCCGCGCCCACACCGACACCTGCGTGCGGCCGGCCGGCGGCGTGAAGGTGATCTGCGTGGTCCCGTTGGAGTCCACCGTGTGCTGCCAGACATCGACACCGATGCCATAGCCGAACTTGGAGATCCCGGATCCCGCATCCCACGAGGAGAACTCGAGCGTGACGGGCTGGCCTTCCTTCGGGCTACCGGCCGAGACTCGACGGACCAGCGGAGTGGCGGGTCTGGTCTGGTCCAGCCGGAAGTGGCAGTAGTAGTCGGTCCAAGGGGAGCCTTCGACGTCGTCCGTTCCATGTACACGCCACCGGTAGTTGCCGTCCGCGAGGCCGCTGGGGGTCCAGTCCGCTTCTTGAGGAAGGGGCTTGGTCTTGACTTTCGGTGACTTGTAGTCGGCCGGGCTGGTCGGACCGGTGAGGTCGAAGACGATGCGGACTTCCCCGTCGTCGTCGCTCGCTTTGCCGTAGAGCGTCGGTGAATTGTCGTTGATCCAGGGTCCCGGCGCTTCCTTCTTGCAGTCGCCACCCGGCGCCGAACGCACCGCGACGGGCGAGGTCGGCGTCGACCGGTACTCGGCGATCAGCCGGACGCTGCCTGCCTTCAGCCGGACCCAATGCTGATGTCCGTAATCCTCATCCGGCACCCTCAACCCAAACGTGATGGACGCCATCTTGGCGGTAGCATGCCGCTGTACCTGGGTCTTCACACCCGAGGCCTTGAACTTGATGCCGCCGGGTTTCTCACCGCACCCCGCGTTGGCCGCAGACGTCACGGTGTCGAGAGCCGCGCCGTGCAGCCACTTGTCCGCCATCCCGTTCCAGCTCGGCGTGTTGCCGTCGATCTTGTTCGTCTGCCACAGGCTGACCTTCTCCCCCCTGCAGTGACCGGTGTGCACCTCCGTGGCATCCACGCTGGTGGTGTTAATCAGGACCTTGCCGGCGAGTTGGCCGATGTCGAACTGGACGTGCGCCCGCCACAGGTCACCGGCATCGTCGTAGTTCTCACCGACGCGGATGTCGCCGCGAGGCCAGCTG
Organism: Actinoplanes sp. NPDC051859; assembly: GCF_044452725.1. Taxonomy (NCBI): domain Bacteria; kingdom Bacillati; phylum Actinomycetota; class Actinomycetes; order Micromonosporales; family Micromonosporaceae; genus Actinoplanes; species Actinoplanes sp. NPDC051859. The sequence continues at coordinate 172,510 of NZ_JBITBX010000007.1, forward strand.
TCGCCCGAGGTCCATTTCTCGTTCTTGGCTCGAGCGCTGACCGGGATCCACTTCTCGTAGACCTTGTCGAAGGTCGGATCGATGAAGAGGGGAAATGACGAACGCCCGTCGAGCAGCGTGTCGTCCACCTTGACCGTCAGTTCCTTACCGGCGACGGCCACGTCGACGTCAGCGATTCGGGCCAGGTCTCCGGGGGCTTCCGCACTAGAGGTAGATGCAGCTACTGGCGGGGGATCGCCCGCCTGCGACAGAGCCCGCTGCGCGCTCTTCACGTTCGCTTGGCCCTGCGCCGCAGAGTCCTTCCGTATTGGTGGTTTCACGGTCGAATCCCAGGCAACAGCAGGCGGCGCGCCCACGATGACCCCGTTCGGCCCGCTGACGATCACGCCGCCACCCGGCGCTTCGGTCACGGTCGCGGACCCACCAACTGTGTAGCTAGCCTCCCGCACGGCTGGCTGGCAGGCTTGCCGCCTCGGCGGTTCGCACCACCAGCACGTGCGAGAAGCCGCCGGGGAGCGCCCGAGCTACCAGGTCCACGTCCGGATAGACATTCTTGTAGGTCACCCTGTCCTCGGAGACCTCACCGGGGGGAAGCGTCCCCGACCACGACAGCGAAAAGTCCGCCCCGCCGCCCCGCAACACCACGAACGGTCCGTCACCGCCGCGGGAGAACGTGACGTCGGCAGCGGCCCGGGGGTGCAACCTGCCGTCTGCGCCCGGCTCCAGGTTGGTGTCGACGTCGAGCCACTGGCCGGAGCGCTCAACCCGCTCCGGCTCGATGGAGGACTCGAACGTAAAGGTGCCCGATGGCAACGCGGTCACCTTGGTGAACTCGTCAGCCGCGGACAGGACCTCCACCGGCTTGTCGCACAGCTGCGCGAGCCGTTGCGCGGCCTTTTCCGTCTCCGCGGCCGGAGTCTGATCCGCTACGGCCCCTGAAGGGCAGGCTTCCGCTGCTCCGGCCCTCGCCGAAGTCACGCCCACCACCAGCGTTGACGTAAGGACTGCCAAGCAGGTACCTACCGCTACCCGGGCATGCGCCGACGACACCATTACTCTCCCCCGTAAGTCACAGCGAACTGCAAGGGGTCACGTGATGGCCAGGTCACACCGAAACGGGCGACCGCCCGCCCCCTCGCACAGATCGCGTCGGTGACGGTACGGAGAGCAACGCCCACCGTCAATACCCAAGATCGCAAATATTTTTGACCGCCGAAGTGGCGATGGTCGGCGAGCTCAGGCTCCGTCTGGCCTTCGCGCGGTCAACGGCGCGCCGAGCATGCAACCGACGTCGATCTCCTTGGCCGGTGCGTGGGACCTAGGACGTGAAGCGATCGCCGTACACGCGCCAGGTCAGCGGCGCGTTCAGGTCGAGGTTGCCGGTGCGGAGGAAGACCCGTTGGGCGGTTTCGACCCGGGAGACGTCGCTGTGGGCTTCTTCCGTACGCATCTCTTTGGTGCGGGCGTCGAGGAACGCTTCCAGGAAGGCGGTTTCGTCACCGCCGAGCGCCGGGGTTTTGGCTTTGCGCATGGCGGCGGCGCGGATCTGGCGCATGCCGGAGACGCCGTGCATGACCGCCGCGTCGTAGTAGGCGAATTGGCCGAGGGCGCGCAGGCCGTCCGCGCTTGCCAGGGTGACGGCCGGGTCGAAGTACATCCGGTCTCGTTCGTCGTCCTGAGTCTTGCGGAAGACCGGGTCCGCGGCGGCCGCCTTCCACGCCGCGGTGAAGCCTGGGTCGAGGCCGGCGTGCGAGTCGGAGCCGTCGACTTTGCGCAGAGCTGGCAGGTATTTCGCGAGTTTGTTCTTCGGGGAGCGCCGGGTGTATTCGTTGACCAGCGCGAGCATGTCCGAGGTTCCGGAGCAGAAGCCGATGATGCCGGCGGTGTAGCCGCGGCCGTCGCCGATGTCTTCGATGTAGCCGTACTGGCCGCGCCAGTTGATGGTGGAGTTTTCGGCGCTGGAGACCAGGCGGAAAGCGGTTTCCTTCTTGCGCGCGGTGGTGAGGGCGCTGGCGGCGGCGGGGACAGTGGCTTCCGGGGTGTTCACCGGGCTGGGTTTGCCGGCCGGGCCCGGGCCGAACACTTGCAGTTCGCGCAGAGCGAAGCCGGCTGACGCGGCGCGCTGGGTGGCGAGGACCCGCAGGTATCGGCCGGAGCCGCGCAACTTCTTCAGGTCGTCGGTCCCGCCGTTGCCGCCTTTGGCGGCGCGCAGGTCGGCCCAGATCGAGCCGTTGGAGGAGATCTGCACCCGATAGGTACGCGCGTAAGCATCGTCCCAGAGCAACCGGACCCGGTTGACGGTCTGTGCCTTGCCGAGGTCGACGCGCAGCCATTGGGAGCCGGGCCTGGGGTCGCTCGTCCAGGTGGTCGTCAGGTCACCGTCCACCGCCATGGCACCGGCGTGCTGGGTGTCTTTCGCGCTGGAGGCGAGGGCCGGGTGGCGGCGGGAAAGCAGGACGTCGGCGGAGGCGTCTGCGGTGACCGTGATAGCCAGTGGGACGGTGCAGACGGCGGCGACGCCGACGCCCAGCGCGATCATGTTCGCCCGCATCCTCACCTTCTCGAAGGTAAGGGTGGGACGTCAGCGCCGCCTGCGCTTTGGGAAAATCGCCAGGTGTCAGCGGCGCTTGCGCTTTTTGGCGATGAGGACGAGGGCGAGCACGATGCCGCCGACGACGACCAGGCAGCAGAGGCCGCCCAGGATGGGCAGGAAACCGAAGCCTCGGCTGCGGCGGGACTTGGCCGCTTCGAGGATCAGACCGTCGGCTCCGGTGCTTGCCGCCCAAGCGTGCACCGGCACCACCAGGGTCAGGACCATGCCTGTCACGGCCGCACTAAGCCGGGACCACCACTTCACCGCAGGAGACATGCGCTCCAGTCTGTCGGATGCTGGCAAGGCGCGCCTCTTCAGGGACTAGACATTTCCCGGCAGGGTAAGGGGCAGGAACTCAAGAACGAGGGAGCGCTAGTGGATGCCGAGCTGACCGCGCTGGCGGAGGCGCACGGGGTGGCCACCTGGTACGAGGACTGGCAGCGTCAGCGCCGCGACGTGTCGGACGAGTCGGTGGTGGGTGTGCTGCGCCTGCTCGGGGTGGACGCCACCTCCCCGGCGGCGGTCCAGCGCGCCCTGGCGACGGTCCGCAGCGCCCGTGAGCAGCACCAATTGCCTGGCACGGTGGTGGTCCGCGCGGGTACGACGCAGCCGCTGGCCGAGCCCGGCACGATCGTGTTCGAGGACGGCACCACGCGGGAGGTCACCGATGTTCCGGCTGATCTGCCGCTGGGCTGGCACCGGCTGCGGTCCGGCGGGCAGGACGTCACCCTGGTCGTGGTGCCGCCGCGGCTGCCGGAGCCTCCGGAGGCGTGGGGCTGGATGGTGCAGCTTTATGCCCTGCATTCGGCGGCGTCCTGGGGCTTGGGTGACCTCGGTGACCTGCGGACCCTGGTGGAGGCGAGTCACGGCGCCGGGCTGGTTCTGCTGAATCCGCTGCATGCGGTGACGCCGACGCTGCCGGTGCCCGCCTCGCCGTATTCGCCGTCGAGCCGACGGTTCTCGAATCCGCTGTATCTGCGGGTGGCGGACACCGCGGCGTACCGGGCTGCGGATCCGGAGCTGAGGGCTCGGGTGGACGCGTTGCGGCCGGAACCGCCCGCCGACGCTCTGATCGACTACAGCGCGGTGTGGCAGGCCAAGCGGGATGCTTTGGAGTTGCTGTGGCCGCTGGCTGGCGAGGTTGACCTCGACGCCGATCCGGGGCGTACCGACTTCGCGGTGTTCTGTGTGCTGGCTGAGGAGCATGGCGCCGACTGGCAGAAGTGGCCCGAGCCGCTGCGCCGGCCGGACGGCCCGGAGGTGCGCGCCGCCCGGCAGAGTGACCGGGTCGCGTTCCACGTGTGGCTGCAGCAACTGCTGGACGAGCAACTGGACGCGGCGAACAACGCCGCCCGGGCGCAGGGAATGTCGGTCGGTGTCGTGCACGACCTGGCCGTGGGCATCGACCCGAGCGGCGCCGACGGCTGGCTGTTGCAGGACGTGCTTGCCGCCGGCGTCCACGCGGGCGCCCCGCCGGACGCGTTCAACCAGCTCGGGCAGGACTGGGGGCTGGCCGCCTGGCGACCCGACCAACTCGTCGCCACCGGCTACGCCGCGTACCGGGACATGCTGCGCCGGATCTTCCGGCACGCCGGCGGCCTGCGCGTGGATCACGTCGCCGGGCTGTGGCGGCTCTGGTGGGTGCCGCCGGGCATGGGACCGGCCGAGGGCACCTACGTGCGGTACGACCCGGACGCGATGCTCGGCATCCTGGCCTTGGAGGCGCACCGGGCGGGAGCCGTCGTGGTCGGTGAGGATCTGGGCACGGTGCTGCCGGTGGTGACCGAGACGCTGGAAGACATGAACATGCTCGGCTCGGCGGTGCTCTGGTTCACCAAGGATTACGAGGAGGACCCGGACGAGGGCTACCTGCCGGCGGCCCGTTATCCCCGGAACGCGCTGGCGACGATCTCGACGCACGATCTGCCCACCGCCGCCGGTTTCCTCATCGGCGAGCAGGTCAAGGTGCGCGCCGAGTTGGGCCAGCTCACCGGCCCGGTCGAGCAGGAGCGGGCGTACGCGGACAAGGACCGTGCCCAACTGCTCGCCCGCCTCACCGACGAGGGCTTGATCTCGGCGACAAGCACGAGCGAGGAGATCGTGCTCGCCATGCACGAGTTCCTGGCGCGGACCCCGTGCCGGCTGGTCGCCGCGTCCCTCTACGACGTGCTCGGCGAGGTGGATCAACCCAATCTTCCGGGTACGACCGACGAATACCCGAACTGGCGTCAGCCCCTGCACACCAGCCTGGAAGAGCTCGTGGCGGACCCGCGGGTCGCGCGGGTCGCCGACATCCTGAACACCAAGAAGGGCAGGTCGTGATGAGTTTCCTGGACAAGGCGAAGGAGTTCGCCGCCAAGCACGACAAGCAGGTCGACCAGGTCCTCGAGAAGATCGGCGACGAGGTCGACAAGCGGACCGACCACAAGCACTCGGCCCACATCGACCGGGCGGTCGACGAGGCGCAGAAGCGCACCGGCGAAGGCGACACCTACCAGCGGTAGGTGTCAGCTCGCCAGGGGCGGGGGCGGCGGGTCGTCGTCCATGGCGAACAGCATCGGGTGCACGGCGAGCCGGTGGTCCCGTTCCCGGCAGCGGGCCGGCGGGAGCAGCGACGAGCCGTGCTCCGGGTGCTCGGCGCAGTGCCGCATCGCGCGGTTGATCGCGTCGGGGTGGTGCCGGCCGCCGCCGTACTCCCCGCAGCTTGCGCAGTCCCAGCGCCAATAGGCCGGGCCTTCGTCCGCGTCGTGCCGTCGGATCTTCAGCGGCGGCCCGGCGCGGTGCTGGGCGGCGGCGAGGATGGCGGTCATGTCACCGGCCGCTGGCGGCACGGTCGGCGGCCGCCTCGACACCTCGCCGATGATCTCGGCCAGCACGCTGGTCCCCGTACCTGACACCGTGCACCCCCGCGTTCGTAGCTGATGGCCCAGTGTGGACCGTGCGGTGCAGGTCGCAGGGCTGATTTCCGGTTTCTGTACGCCCATTCACCCGCAGTGGTGCACCGGGCGCACTCGGCCGCAGGTCCGGCCGGGCAGGGGTGTTACCGTGGTCGATCAGCGGTGCTCGGAGGAGGCGAGGTGGTGTTCACCCACTCGGCGTTCCTCTACGACACTGACGTCGCGTACGCCGAACTGCTGGGTGGATTTCTCCGCGACGGCCTGGAACGCGGCGAGACCGTGGCGGTCGCCGCCGGGCCTGACCACATCGGCCTGTTGCGTGACACCCTTTCGGGGGACGCCGCCGCGGTGCGGTTCCTCCCCGCCGACGAGTGGTACGCCCGCCCCGCCAAAACCATCGCAGGTTGGGCGCAGCTGCTGCGCACCGCCGCCGCCGAGGGCAGCCCGTTCGTCCGGCTGATCGGCCAGATCCCGTACGCCGGACCGCCCGCTCCGTGGCTGCGTTTCGAGTCGGCGCTCAACCGCAGCCTGGCCGAGCTGCACGGGCATCTGCTGTGCCCGTACGACCGGGGAAGCCTGCCGGGCGAGTTGCTCGAGGCTGCCGTGCGTACCCATCCGAGGTTGCACGATGGCGAGTGGCGGGACAATGCGGGCTATGAAGTGCCCGAGTCTTTCCTTGCCACGCTGCCCGAGCGGCCGTGGCCGGTGGCGGGTGAGCCGTTGCTGGCTCTGCCGGTCGGCGACACCGTCGCCCAGCTGCGCACGCTGATCCGGGAGCGGGCGGGTGCCGAGGCCTGGCTGCCGTCCGCCCGGGTGGAGGTGTTGGTGCTGGCGCTGAGCGAGATCGCCACGAACAGCATCCGGCACGGCGGCAAGCATCGTCAGCTGCGCATCTGGCTCAGCGCCGACGCTGTGGTGACCGAGGTGACCGACGACGGCGCGGTGGGTCCGAGCCCGCTGGCCGGTTATCTGCTGCCCCGGCCGGGCGAGGTCGGCGGCATGGGCCTCTGGCTGGTGCACCAGCTCTGCGACGCCCTGTCGATCCGGCAGGAAGGTGGCCTGACCCACGTGCGCTTCGCGGTGCGGCGTTAGCGGCTGCGAACCAGACCCAGTGTGGACGCTGACACGCCGGGGAAGACGCCGGCGACGTCGGACAGTTCGCAGCGGGCGCGCAGGATCTCACCGATGACCGCGCGGTAGTCGGTGGTCACGGCCAGGTCGCCGTCGACCAGTTTGGTCTCGGCCAGGCCGGGCCAGCGGCCGTACACCTGGCCGCCTTTGACTCCGCCGCCGAGGACGAACATGGCGTTGCCGTACCCGTGGTCGAGGCCGCCGGAGCCGTTCTCGCCGACCCGCCGGCCGAACTCGCTGATCGTGATCAGGGTGACTCGGCGCAGCCCGGCCGGGCCGAGGTCCTGCGCGAACGCGGCCAGCGCCTTCGCCAGGCCATTGAGGTTGTCGTACATCCGTCTGCCGGGCACGGCCGTGCCGAGGTTCTCGTGCATGTCCCAGTCGCCGGAGTCGACGGTGGCGCTCATCAGCCCGACGTCCGCCTTGATCAACCGGGCCACGTCTTTCAAGGCACCACCCAGGCCCGTGTTCGGGTACGCCGCCCCGTTGGCGGGCGTGTATCCGGCGGCCTTCAGCGCGGCGGCGGTGGTCAGCGCGGACGTCGTCATGCCGGTGGTGCGGGCGAGCGCGTCGGGGGCGTCCGCATACAGGGCCGCCATGGTTTTCGCCATCGAGCGTTCCTCGGTTTCGCCGGCCAACACCAGCTCATCGACGGCTGCGAGCCCCAGGTCCGGCGAGGTGCCGGCATAGACCCGGGCGGGCATGGCGCTGCCCACCGAGACCGCGTCGAAGGCACCGGAGGCGCCGAGCCCGCCCATCAGCCGGTCCAGCCAGCCGGTGCGGACGGACGTGCCGGGTGCGGCCCGCTCCAGCTCCTCCATCGCGGCGAAGTGCGACCGGTTCGGCGCCGGCTGCCCGGCGGCCTGCACGGCAGCGAGCGTCCCGTTTTTCCAGTACGGCAGCAGCGGCGCAAGCGCCGGGTTCAGCCCGAAGTACGAGTCCCCGCCGATCAGCCGGTTCTTCGGCACCGCGATCGACGGCCGGGCGGCGTAGTAGGCCGGATCGCCCGCTGGCACCACCGCGGACAGCCCGTCGAAGCCGCCCCGCAACGACAGCAGCACGAAGACGTCCCCGCCGTAGCCCGGCGACGCGAACGCCAGCTGGGTGGCGAGCTGATCGCCGACCAGCCCGGCGAACGCCCCCGCGGCGCCGGCCGCGAGCAGCGCGCGACGACTGACCGGGCAGCTACAGATCTCTTGCACCGTCACGGTCACCTCAGCGCGAAGTAGGGAGAGTTGAGCAGCAGGGCCATCAGCCACGGGAACTGCCAGTCGGCCGCCGCGTCGCCGGCCCGCAGCGGACTGGCGAGCTTCTTGCCGAAGAACGCGGCGAGGGCCTCGGCGTGCGCGGGCGCCACACTGCGGCCGAGCAGCCGGGTCGCCACCGCATCGATCAGCGCACCGTAGGTGGCTGGCCGGGTAGCACCGGCGAACGCACTGACCAGCGACGACGGCCGTTGCAGCGTGTTCGGCCACCAGCCCGCGGCGACGTTGAGGTGCGCGTTCCAGCGGATGACCTGCCCGGACGGCGACGCCCAGGCGGTAGCCACATCCGGGTAGCCGTTCGGCGGCTTCCAGCCCAGCGGAGCCTGCCCGGCTTCCTCGGTCATCCAGTACAGCCCGCGGATCCCCTTCGTCCCGGACTTGTCCGGCCCGTATCCCAGAGCCCGTACGGTCGCGACGACATCCTCGTACGGCGTCCGGGTCTTCGCGCCCACCGAGGCGGCGAATTCGGCCGACGTGAACAGCGCCCGCAACACCGGGGCGATGGCGCTCTTGTTGTCCAGGTAGACCTTCATCAGCCGGGTCACCAGTGCGGCGGGCGGCACGTCGGCGACGAACCGTACGCACAGCTTGGTGGCGATCCGCTTGGCCGTGGCCGGGTGCAGGGCAAGGTGATCCAGCAGAGCCATCGACGCGGCCTCGCCGCCGGTGGCCGTCGTGTTGGCGTGCCGGAACCCCATGATCTGCACCGCGCCGGTGGCGTGCTCGCGCGCGTCGTACCGGTAGCGGCCGTTCTCCCAGCTCACCGTCATGCCGCTGAGCAGCCGGGCAGCGTGCTTGACGTCGGACTCGTGGTAGCCCAGCCCGACGGTGTGCAGTTCGAGCAGTTCCCGGCCGTAGTTCTCGTTCGGCGCCGCGCGGGTGGAGAACCGGTTGTCCAGGTAGGTGAGCATCGCCGGGTGCTTCGCCGACGCCTTGAGCAGGTCGGCGAAACGACCCAGGGCGTACTTGCGGATGACGCTGCGGTCGTAGTCGGGCCGGCTGTCCCACACGTCGTCGGAGGGGCAGGTCACGTTCAGGTGGTTGGACCAGAAGTCGACCATCACCTCGAACAGCTGCCGCTCGCTCCAGACCGCCCGGGCCAGAGTGGCGCCGCAGACGTCGTACATGGGCTCCCAGCCGTACATGGGAATGGCTTTGGCTTTGGCCTTGGCCCGCACCTGGTCGATGGTCAGGCCGCTCAGCGGAAAACGGGCCACCAGGCCGTCGGCGACCCGGTCGTCGATCGTTGCGGGCTTGAGCTGCTGCTCCAACCACGCTTTGGCGCCCAGGCGGCGGATCTCGGCGACCGAGGCCTGCGTCGGGCCGTAGGTGGCGCGGCGCAGCAGGTGCAGCAACGGGTCGTCGGGGAGGAAGTCCGCGGATGCCGTCACACCTTCCGACGTCGGCCGGCTTGACGATCTTCAGCGACGAACCGGCGTCCTACTCCCCAACCGCAACTCCCGTTCCCCGTAGGGTGCAGCCGTGGCACAGCGCAGACGCGACGATCGACGGGTGGAGACGGTGGGCTCCGGCGTCGCCGAGCTGGTGCCCGACCCCGACCGGGCCGGCGGCTGGACCCTGCTGGTGAACGGCACCCCCCAGTCACACGTCGACCTCACCGACCCCACTCACGTGGAGTTCGAATACGTGCGCCGGATGGCTACCGCCGTCGGTCTGCTGGCGCCGCCCGGCCAACCGGTGCGGGTCCTGCACCTCGGTGGCGGGGCGCTGACACTGCCCCGGTACATCGCGGTCACCCGGCCCGGCTCACCGCAGCGGGTGGTGGAGATCGACGGCCCGCTGGTCGATCTGGTCCGCACGGCACTGCCCTGGGACCCCAGAGCCAAGCTGCGCGTACGGGTCGCCGACGCCCGCGAAGCCGTCACCGGCATGCGCGACAGCGGGTACGACCTGGTGATCGTCGACGTGTTCGCGGGTGCCCAGACGCCCGCCCACGTGTCGTCGGTCGAGTTCGTGCGGGAGGTGGCCCGGGTGCTCGCCCCGGACGGCTGGCTGCTGGCGAATGTCGCGGACGGGCCGCCGCTCACCTACGCGAAGGCCCAGGTCGCCACGATCCGCGCGGTCCTGCCGGAGGCCTGCCTCATCGCCGACGGCGGGGTGCTGCGCGGCCGCCGCTTCGGCAACCTCGTGGTCGTCGCCGGACGCGAACCCCTGCCACTGGGACAGTTGAGCCGGCGGGCGGCCGGCGACTGGTTCCCGGGCCGCGTCGAGTCGGATCTGGCCCGGTTCGCGGGCGGCCACGCCCCGATGACCGATTCCACCGCCGTCAGTTCCCCGGCCCCACCCGCCGGCCTCTTCAGCGCCAAATCGTAGCCCCACGTACGGTCCCCGTCACCCAAAGGTGCAGGTAGCGCGGCCCCTGCGGCTGATCGTGCGCCCAGGCGGCAATTTGACAGTGACACGACTTGTCGATCCGTAACGCCGCCGGATCTAATCGAAGGATGCTGGACCAGCACCCGCATCCGCCGACCGGCGCCGACCGCATCCTGTGGCGCGGCCACTGCGCCGTCGCCGAGTACGCCTTCGACCGTGCCGCCTCCCTGCCGCGCTGGACGCTGCCCGAGGCCACCGAAGTCGTCGTCACCGGCACCCGCATCGGGTACGCATACGCCGGCGACGACGCAGAGCTCCGCTCCGGCGAGCTGCGCTGGCTGTATCCGCAGCACATCCGCGTGCAGCCCGGTTCCCGCAACCCGGGCCGCGCGGCCGCCGTCACCCAGATCCAGCTGGTCTGCGGCGGCGCTGACGGCTCGTTCCCGGCGCTGGTCTTCGCGGGCGGCGACCTGACCGACATCCGCGCGGCTGACCGGATGGCCAACATCATCCGGCACGCGATCGCCGGCTTCCGGGTCGACAACGCGGACAAACTGGGCTTGAACACCTCGCAGGCCCGGATGCTCTCCAAGCTCCTCATCGGCCCGGAATTCACCAACTTCCAGGGCGGCGAAGGCCAGACAGTCACCATGCTCGGCGCCCTGCAAGTCCCCGCCCCACCCACATCCGAGCCCCACGACGCCCCAGCCACACCACCGCCCACCGCCGGGACTCGTGCCCATGCCGAGCCCACTGCGACTCCGCACGCCGGATACCCGACCGCACCCCTTTCGCACGGCCCGCACCCGGCCACGCACGCCACGCACCCGACCTCCCCCATTCCAGGCGGCCCGTACCCGGCCACGCACGCCACGCACCCGACCTCACCCACCCAGGTCGGCCCACCCCCGACCTCACCCGCTCTGCGCCCTGCAGCGCCTGCGGAGGCCGCCGGCAGTCAGTTCGGCGCCCACGCCGATCGAGGCGACGCACCGGCTGCCGAGCAGGCGGCCCGGCCGTTCCCCGCCGCGGTTGGCGGGTCGGGACGGCTCCCGGGTTACCGCCCCGGACTGGCCGCCGACGAAGCGCGGGCACTGCAAGCGGCGGCCGCCGAGCAGGCCACCCACGACTCCGAGCCTGACCTCGCCTCTCGCGCCGCCCGCCTGGCCGCCCGGGTCGCCAACCTCGTCGCCAATCTCCCGGACGACGATGTCACGCCCGGCTTCTCCGCCCAGCCCGCGCTGGAGCAGCAGCCCACCGCCGAGCACCCCACCGCAGATCTCGCCGCCCGCGCAGAACAGGTCCGCCGCACCGCCGCCCGCTTCGCAGGTAACTCCGCCAAGGGCAAGGCACAGGTCCAACGCTCCGAACACGAGACCGGCCTCCGCGGCCAGGGCTAGTAAGCAGACCCGGCTGGTAGCAGGCCGCGCTGGAACAGGGTCAGGGCCGGTAGCAGGTGCCCGCTTCGACTCGTTCCTCGTGCACCCGGTGCGCCTTGTCCAGCAAATCCATCAGTTCCTGCTGCTGGCGCAGCCGGGCCTTGTATTTCTCCGGCAGCTTCTTGAGCTGCGCTTCCTCGTTCTGCAGCTTGTGGTAGATCTCGTCGCAGTACTTCGGGTCCTTCTCGATGTCGAGGAACTCCGCTGCGTGCCGGCGGGCTGCGGCGGCGTACGTCTGGGCTCGGCCTTTGGGGCTGAGCAGTGACGCGACGACGGTGACGATCAGCACGCCGATGATGACGCTCAGGGAGGTCACGGTGGTGATCTCGATGACCTCGACCGGGTCGCCGCCGTTGATGAACGGCACGTTGTTCTCGTGCAGCGCGTGCAGGACCAGCTTGACGCCGATGAAGGCGAGGATCACCGCGAGCCCGTAGGACAGGAAGACGAGCCGGTCGAGCAGCCCGTCAAGCAGGAAGTAGAGCTGGCGCAGGCCCAGCAGGGAGAACGCCGTGGCGGTGAAGACCAGGTAGACGCTCTGGGTGAGGCCGAAGATGGCCGGGATCGAGTCCAGGGCGAACAGGATGTCGGTGCCGCCGATGGCAACCATGACCAGCAGCATCGGGGTCATGACCCGCTTGCCGTCCTCGACGGTGAAGAGCTTGTCCCCGTCGTACTCGTCGGAGGTGCGCAGGAAGCGGCGAGCGACCCGAATGATGACGTTGTCGGCCGAGCGTTCGCTTTCGCCCTTGAGCAGGTTGCCGGCCGTGACCAGCAGGATCAGCCCGAAGAGGTAGAAGATCCAGGCGAACGAGTTGATCAGCGCGGCGCCGAGGAAGATGAAGCCGGTCCGCGCGATCAGCGAGAAGACGATGCCGAACAGCAGCACTTTCTGCTGGTCGGCGCGGGGCACCTTGAAGCTGCCGAGCAGCACCAGGAACACGAACAGGTTGTCGACCGAGAGCGCCTTCTCGGTGACCCAGCCGGCGAAGTACTCGGCGCCCATGTCCTGGCCGCCGAAGACCAGCACGCCGAGGCCGAACAGGATCGCGATGCCGACGTAGATGCCGGACCAGATGCTGGCTTCTTTCAGCGACGGAATGTGTGCTCGGCGTACGTGAAAGAAGAAGTCGAAGAGGACCAGTCCGAGGATGCCCGCGACGGTCAGTGTCCAGACGAGCCCGGAGACCTGCATGACGATCCATCTTAGAGGTCGCCGGTCACCGCCGCTTTGAGCTGGGCCTCGGTGAGGAAGAGCGCGTCGCGCAGGTCGGCGCCGCGCAGGTCCGTTCCACGCAGGTCGGCGCCGGTGAAGTCGGCGAGACGCAGGTCGGCTTCGCGCAGGTCGGCGCCGATGAGCAACGCGCCGCGCAGGCTCGCCCCGCGCAGTTTCGCGCCGCGCATGCGCCGGCCGATCAGGTTGGCGCCGCGGTGGTCGGCCCGACGGCCGCCCGCTTCCGCCCGGGCCAGCTCGCTCGCTTTCTGCAGGAGCGGATTGATTTTCCTTCGGTACGCGTCCACGTCCAGCGCAAGCAGTTCCTCGGGTGTTCCGGCGGTGCGTGCGAGGGTTTCGTCCCGCGCCGCCGTGAGTTCGGGGTGCAGGCGGCGGGCTGCCGGTAGCTCCAGCGCCTGGGTCACGTACCAGAGAAGTTCGTGGAGCTGGCGCATGACCGGCAGGACCGCGAACATGCCGGGCGCGATGGTGGGCGTGGCCCGCCAGTCGCGGCCGCCGTAGGTGACCTGGGTGACCTGCTGGCCGGCGCCGAAGCAGTCGAAGACGACGCAGCCGCCGAAGCCGCGTTGCGGCAGCCGGTCATGTATGTCACAGCGGAAGTCGTCGCGCAGGTTGGGGCAGGCCTTGCCGGCGGGCTTGTCGATGGCGAAATCGGATGACTTGGCGAAAGCGGGCGCCACGCAGCAGAGGCCGGCACACCGGCCGCAGTCGGCACGTAGCTCCAGTTCTTTCATGGCCCTCACCCTAGTCTCGCCCGAATCACGGCATATTCCCGTTACGTACCGTGACCCACTCACCTGACGGAAAGTAACTCTCCGTCGCCTTCACGCTCATCCGACCAGCCAATAACCAGGCCCAACCGTACGGGTGGCTACACACAGTCATTCTTACTACGCTGCAAGACACCGCCCCCCAACCCCAAGGAGTACCCGCTGATGCGTGCCCGTCAGACGGCCCTGTTCGCCGCCCTCGGCTGCGCCGCCGCCCTCGGCCTCGCCGCGCCCGCCTCCGCGGCGACCGCGCCGACCATCTCGGCGCCCGCGAGCCGCCAGGGCTACGGACCGATCACCCTCACCGGCACCGCCCCGGCGGGTTCGACCGTGGAACTGTACGAGTCCGCGTACAAGTTCAATGCCTTCTACCCGTCCCCCGACTACGACCGGGGCGCGGGCACCTACATCACGACCACGGCCAACAGCTCCGGCCGTTGGACGCTGAACCGGATCCTGGACTCCGGCTTCCGCTTCTACGTCCGGGCCGGCGGCAACGACTCCAACCGCATCTCGGTCGCCATGGGCATCGTGCCGTCGATGACGCTGAGCGCCAGCAACGGCACGGTCAACGCCACCGTCGCCGCCGACCCGGCCCAGCCCGGCCTGCGCGTGCACATCCAGCGCAACTCGGGTGGCACCTGGTCCAACATCGCCGACGGCTACACCTCCGAGTCGGCGGCCACCTTCGCGGCCACCCTCACCGGCCAGGGCTCGGGCACCCAGTCCTACCGCGCCGTGATCGACGCCGACGCGGACAACAACCTGCTCCGCGGCCAGACCGAGACCATCTCCCTGAACGTCGGCAGCGGCTCGGGCACCGGCGGCGGCACCACGCCCCCCACCACCCCCACGACGCCCACCACCCCCACCAAGCCGACGACGCCGCCCAAGCCGACCACCCCGTCGGCCCCCGCGGGCGCCGTCCAGTTCAGCAAGATCCAGTACAACTCGCCGGGCGCCGACACCGGCAGCAACACCAGCCTCAACGCCGAGTACTTCCGCCTGCTGAACAAGACCAAGGCGACCATCAACCTCAAGGGCTGGACCGTCCGCGACGCCTCCGGGAAGGTCTACACCTTCTCGGGCGACTACAAGCTCGGCGCCGGCCGTAGCCTCTACGTCCACACCGGCAAGGGCACCAACCACAAGCCCGACGTCGCGCACCGCTACTGGAACCGCACCGGCTACGTGTGGAACAACGGCGGCGACACCGCATCGCTGCGCAGCAACACCGGCAAGTCGATCGACTCCTGCAAGTGGGGCAAAGGCTCCGGCGTCACGTACTGCTGATCTTCCCCCTCCTGCGGCCCCCGGCATCCCCCGCCGGGGGCCGCAGTGTTTTAGGGTGCTTTGCGTGAGCAAGGTATTGCGGGAACGCACCGACGACGGTCGCTGGACCCTGACCCTCAACGACCCCGACCGCCGCAACGCCATCGATGAGGAACTGCGAGACACCCTCGCCGACGCCATCACCGAGGTCGCCGCCGACACCGCAGCCCGCACCCTCGTGGTGGCCGGCGCAGGCTCCGCCTTCTGCGCCGGCGCCGACCTGCCGGCCCTCTTCGGCGACACCGGCCGGTCCGTCTCCGCCATCCGCACCGACCTCCACCAGGTCTACGACAGCTTCCTCCGCGTCATGCGCCTGCCCATCCCGACCATCGCAGCCGTCCAAGGCCCCGCGGTCGGCGCCGGCCTCAACCTGGCCATGGCCTGCGACACCCGCATCGTCGGCCCCCAAGCCCGCCTCATCGCCTCCTTCACCAAAATCGGCCTCCACCCCGGCGGTGGCTGCACCTGGTTCCTCACCCGCGCCCTCGGCCCAGAACGGGCGCTGCAACTCCTCCTCGACGGCGGCAGCGTCACCGGCGAAGAAGCAGTCCGCCTCGGCCTCGCCGGCACCCTCGCCGACGACCCCCTCACCGCCGCCCACGAACGCGCGGCCCGCTGGGCGAAGCTCGACCCATCCCTGGCCCGAGACATCAAAACCTCCGTGCGTACGGCCACAACCGGCGACTTCGCGGCGGCGCTGGAGTTCGAGTCCTGGGCCCAGGCCTCCACAGCCACCGGCCCGGCCATCCAAGAGACCGTGGCCCGGTTCCGTCGCTGACGCGGTGGGGCGGGGCGACGGGGTAGGAACGGGTCGTGCTAACGTTTCCCTACCGACGCGGGGTGGAGCAGCTCGGTAGCTCGCTGGGCTCATAACCCAGAGGTCGCAGGTTCAAATCCTGTCCCCGCTACTAGCGTTATTGCAGGTCAGGACGCGGTTCCCTACTCTAGGGGAACCGCGTTTTTGATCTTCATCCGGGCATTGTCCGGGCAAACGAAAAAGCACGTCCCGGCACGACGCAATATACGACATCACATGCACATCGCATCCTCGGACGCAAGACCCATCCAGATGTGATTCCCGTTACGCGCTTCGCTCACAGCGGGTCACGGCCGCCGCCTAACCCGTCGGCGGGCTGGCGCCAATCGAACGATGGGTCTGCCCACGTAGATCGGACCGGACCCGCAACGTGCACCGCGTGGATCTGCGCCGTCCGGGGACCCCTGCGTGGCTTGAGCCGACCGCTCGCAGCATGACGTTTGGGCCATCCCGCCGCACAAGAGACAACCGCTTTCGCCTTGGTCGATGCCAACCCAACACGGGACGTCGCCTGCGGAACTTTCCGCAGGCCGCCCTAAACGACCTGCCACGAGTATCCGAGGCATCGAATGATGCCCCGAATGCTGCGCCACCATGCGGCGGAATTCCCTTTCAGGCTCCATCGCGCCTATCTCACCTCGCGCGGCGTGCATTCTGCAGCCGACAAGCTGAAATCATCATTTATCTTGATCACCAGGGCGACAATTAGCCTTAACGCCGTAATATAGGTGCGGAAATGCGCACCTTCGCCTTCCGAATTTACTTGCGACCCGTGAAGATATTTGTTTCGCAGTTCAGGACCGTTAGTGAAATCAATCTTGTTGAGGAAATAATTGAAGTAACTGCCCTCAGCCTCTGACAGAAGCGAAGTGCGCCGAGTCACCCAGCCTCTGGCTACCATCGAGTCAGCCTCCGCTCGCCCCTGATTCGTAAGGTGGTAGTAGCTCGCTGCTTGAGTTCCGAATAGCGAGTTTAGAATCTGGAGCTGCGCCCGTCCCCTGATCTGCACGCGCGTGCCGGTGTCTTCAAGGACTCCCAACGTGATCAGGCGGTCTACAATCGGCCTTTGATGCTCCGCGAAGTCTTCGTAAGACACCTTGTCCTTAATAAGGAGCCTTGCGGCGTTCGATGCTTTTAATGTATCGCTGATGTACGCCAACTCCGATTGGTCGGAGAACAATGCACGAAGAATGCCGCCGATTTCATTACCCTTGCCCGCGTAGATGTACTTTCCGACGACCATGCTTGGCAGCTGTTTGTAGAGAACGGGATCCGATGTGATCGCGAGGAGCTCCCTGTCGAGCTCTCCGTTTTCCACATATAAAGCGAACTGCATGGCGACGCTCTCCATCTCGGCGAAGAGATGCCTAGATTTTTGGAGATAGGAAGATCCGCTGCTTGATGGCGTAAAGGAAAAGTTTCGCGCACCGAACTCTTCGACGAGATATTTTTCGAAGAACCAGGCGACCACTGCTTCCAAATCGATGTCCTTCGACTCTAGATAGCGGTGGTAGAAAAGCGTCTGTAGCAGCGAGCTCGTTTCAATAAGGTGAAATGCTGCACCGACATGATATTCGGTTTTCCCTGTAGTAGTCAGGAACCTCTCGAAGACACTAAGGTCTGCAGGGTATGCAGGGAGCGTGAGTAGGACGTAACGGTTGGCGAACTCGAAGAGGTGCTGGAAATTGTTGAGGATGCTGGCGTTGTCCACAGTCTGATCCAGCCACTTGCGACTGTAGGTGAAATTTGCCACCATTCCGTCCATTTCGACGGTGACTGGATCGTCTTGAGTATCAGATATTCGCACTTCACAGCCGCTCGCGATCCCTGCGTTATCGCGGAAGAATTCCTCGGTCATGCGGTCCTTGCGTCGTTTCGCGCTCAGCTTGAGCTTGGCGTCGACGCCAGTCTTGATGTCGAGCGGGGAGATTTCAATCAGTCCGATGTAGTTGAGGTTCGGGTCGGCGCTGTCGACATACCCTTGCAGCATCTGACGTACCTGAACGGATGTGAGACTCCTCGGGAGGAAAATCTCGCTTGTGGCGTCTTTCTGCATGTATTTCCGCACTAAATGCTCAGCATTGCGTACGTCCGATAGGAGGAGGTCGCGCAGTTGGGTGTCGTACGCATGCACAAGCTTTTTGTTCCCGAGCAAAATGCTCAGGTTGACGCCTGTTGCGTTGAGCGCGGTCAGCATGTCATCTGGGTCGCAACGCTCGAATGCTTTGTTCCTGCCTAGAAGCTCAAGAAGATCGGCGTGAAAATTGCGTTCGACAGCAGCAATGAGTTGCCCGACGTTCGATCCATCGATCTCAGTAAAGAATCGTGCAATTGCGCTACGCATGGTTGGGATTCGCGCCTGAGCCTCTGCGCGCTGCGCATCTGTGTAGTCTACCGGGAAGAATCCAGCTTCGACGAACTGCTGAACGTTGTACAACTCGATGATGTCCGCCGCGCTCGTCGGGGCATCCGCAGGATCGAATCGTTCAGCGATTTCGGCGGCGCGACCAGCTTGCCAATGTGTGGCAAGGTCCACGGCACCGTAGAACCGAACCCGTCTCAAGGTCGAATCCTCGCTACTCATTTGCCTTCTACCATTTACAACTTTGATTTGGATGGCGCCTAGGAAGCGTCGTGGAGGCGACACCCTCCAAGAGAATGCTTCTCAGTCTGCGTGTCTGTGGCTATCGGTATCGAGTCCAGATGGCGTCCCGGTCGCTGGCAAGATAGGTCCGAAGGCGGTGTCCGAGGACCTGTGCGACTTCTGGTCGGCCCGCAAGTTTGTCGAGGACGCTGGTGACGAGTTGCAGGTCTCGGACGTCGCGCAGCAGCGGCCAACTCGGCGAGTGTGTGAGGTCGTAGCCGTACGCGACGGCGAACTGTTGGTAGGGCTCGACGGGGTCGCCGAAGCGGGCGGCGCTGTGGGCCAGGGGTACGAGGTCCCACTCGCGGGGGCCGACCGAGAGGGAGTCGAAGTCGCAGAGGCGGCCGGCGAGCAGATTGCCGACGTGGGCATCGCCATGGATAAGGCCGACCGGCAGTTGCCACTGGGTGAGGGCGATGCGGTGCTCAAGATCGTCGCAGCGCGCTAGCAAAGCTGCGACGAGGTCTTCTAGCGGCAAGTTCAGCTCGCGTTTGGCCCACGTCTCCGTGAAGTGCTGCTCGGCGCAAGGCAAAGCTTCAACGGCGGTAAGTCGTTGGCGGGCAGTGGCGATCGGAGACCAGCCTGGAAGTTCTCCCGGAAGGCTGCTGATGGCGTGCAACTGGGCCAACGGCTTAGCGAGCTCTACGGCGGCGGGTCGTTCCGGTGGGTGCGGGAGGTAGTGCCACACGGTGGCAACCCAATCCCCGGCGGTCACGGGTTGCGGGAGGTCGTCGACCAACTGGACGATCGGTACCTCATGGCGGTTGAGCAACGTGGTGCCTAGAACCACTCGTTCGGCGCGCTGGCGGCCTGCGTCACCGTGCGAGAGCCGTAGGACGCGGTCGCCGATGCGGTAGACGGCGTTGATCGTGTACCGCAGCAGCTGGGCGTCACCGCTGGTGAGCCCGGCGCGTTGGCGGACCGAAGCAAGCCCGTGGGCCAGATGGTCGGCGGCCTCGGCGGTCAGGGTGGTCGACACCCTCGCAAGGCTAGGTCACGCGCCGGTCAATGTACGGATCTTGGTAACCAGATTGTGCAGACTGCTGTTGCGGCCGGTGTGAGGATCGACGACGTCGGCGAGCCCGTCCAACCGGTCCAGGAGTCTTCGGGAACGGACTTGTCCGGTGGCGGCGAGAACGGCGGTCGCGTGGGGAATGACGGCCCTTCCCTCACCCAGTAGGGCATGGCCTGTGGCGGCGGTGACGTGGTCGAAGGCGCCACTGCGCGATGTCGCGTCGCGGCCGTTCAGCGCGTGGCCCGCGTGTTCGATTGCCAGCAGGGCATGAGTCTTGCGGTGCTCGTCGTGATGGGCCAATGCCGCGTGGACGACGCCGGACATGCCGGCCAGGTCGGCGGAAGAGAAAAATCGGGTCCATTGCGGGGCGGCCTGCGAGTCCGCACGGCCGAGTTCTTCGCCGGCGCGGGCCAGGGAGTCGCGGACAGCTGCGGCGTTGCCCATCTTGGCGTGTGCCCAGCCGATGTTGGCGTGCAGTATCGCTGCGGAAGTGGGGCAGCTCGAAGTAGTGGCAACCATCAGTCCGAGCTGAAATAGGTGCAGGGCTTCGCGAGGATCGTCTTGGTGGATGCTGACGCGGCCGAGCCGGTAATAGGAGTCGGCCATCAGAGTGACGTCGTCGGCCTTCTGTGCGAGGACCAATCCTTGGGCAAGGTAACGGCGGGCCGCGGTGTGCTGACCGAGATCGTGGCACATCCAACCGACGAGATTGTGCAGATCAGCGAGCTTGCCACAAAGGTCTGCCGCCAGGATCTCGTCGGGGCAGGGGCTGCGTAGCAGACAGCGGGCCCAGAGCAGGTAGCCGAGCGCGGAGTCTCGACAGGAGCCGCCGCCGTATGTGGCGTCAAGCCGCCGGTGCCGGTCGGTAATCTCGCGGACCGTGGAGACAGTCGCCGGGCTGACCGCCTCCGGGACGGGTCCCGGCCACTGTTCCGTGTGCGGCAACCACGCGTCGAGCGCCGGTGGACCGCCGACCGCAACTCCTGCCAGGGCGGCGATGAACTGCTGCCGCTGGTCTGCGTTCTCCAGTGGCAGCGGGACAGTACCCGGCCGGGTCGCAGGGCCTTCATCGTGGGCAAGTCCCATAAGGCCACGTGGAACCCCGAGTCCTTCGGCGATACGCACGAGGACGTCGTAGGCCATGATCTTCCGCCCGTGGATGACCTCGTACACCTCAGAGGCGGCGAAGCCCGCCAGCTCTCCGATACGACGCTGGGTCATGCCGTGCCGCCGGTGCAGCAGCAGGAAGACCGCGCCGATGTCCCGTCGGATGAGCGCATCCCGCATCGGCGGCTCACGCCACAGCCGTGGATCCGGCGATTCGTTGCGCCCACACGTACTCACATTCACGGCAACGCTCCCATCGACGGTCGACAGTGAACGCAGCTTAACGGCAGGGCATGCCAGCGCGAGTGAATCGCCAGCAGATCTGACTAGTCGCGCTAGTCGCCGATAACAGCGCGGGCAGTGAGCGGATCTAACGAGTGCCGCGACTATCGGTCAGTCCCGGTGTCTCGGCATGGTTGCCGCGTGCCAAGGCGCATGAGGTGCGTCAACGCCGAACTTCAGTGGTCGGTCAGGAGACAACCATGACAAGGAAGACGATCTCGCGTGAAGAACAGTCCGACGTTGGGCTGGGCGCGGGCTTCGATCGCGATAACATCCGAGTATGGATTGAGCGTGCCGACGGCCGTTTTCCCGGTGCGATCGTGTACGCCTCGTTGCACGCGTCGACGGTCAGGTATCGGCCGGGGGCGACCCGGGCGACCGTCGTAGACACCGTGCTCAACCAGTGGCTGCGACCACGCGGTGAACCCGACCCCGTCGACGAATTCCCGTGTCGTATCGAAGATCAATTGCAGCGTGGAAGTCGGCGTGTCCGTCCGGCGGCGTGAGTCGATCGATGTCCTGATCCACCGAGTGGTGTACCGCCGATGGCGTCGGCGGTGCGTTTGTGGGCTTGCCTGGCCGTGCATGGAACAACGCATCTGCATGGTGTCACCGCGTCGAAGGTTGCCCGTTCGGTGGCTCTCCCGGCAGGTCCGGTGGGTGCTAAGAGCGCTTCCACCCTGGGGCGGCTGGCGGTGACGCCACAGCGGCATGACGGCGTGTTGTTCGTCGACGGTATCGCGTTACGCGACGGCCTGTACCTGCACCTTTCAGACCGTGACTACAAGTACGGCATCGATGCTATCGACATCGTGGTCCGCGCCGACGAAGGAGCGACGACGGATGAAGATGGCGAGTGGTGGATAGCCCTCCGGGCCGATCAGGTGTTCTGGGACCGCTCGCTGCATCCACGACATGTGGCAGTGCGGGCGTCAGCGATCCGTAACGCAGCCCGACCGCCACGGGCATCCGGCGGCTGAAGCGGCATCCCGCGCCGGGACCTAATGCCATGCCTAACCACGGTCGGGCCATTGACCGCTAGAGGAAGGAATCGACCATGGACGCAGCAATACCCACGACCACTCGTTCCGCTCTGCCCACGCCCCGGGGCGTGAACCCGAGCAGGGCGCGCCCTACGGTGCGGGCCCTGATGCAAATCAACCGGCTGCACGTGCGGGCGCTGACCGCCCCGCTGCTGGTGCTGCCAAAGCGGATGGACGGCCGGGGTCTCCCTGGTGCGGTGCCACTTTCGCAGGTCACTGGCACCGTGCGCCGGTGGGCAGGGCTCGGGATCCGCAGCGTGAAGATCTTCGCGTACGGAAGCAACCGTAGACATGTGGGCCACCGAGGCGCTGAGACGGGGCAATCGGATGCTGGCCGCCATCGACACGGTGAAGAACGCCGCACCGGACATGGTCGTCACCACTGAGGTGTGCGGCTGCTCGTGGACCGATCACGGCGAGTGCGCGCTGCTCACCTCGAACCGCCGAGTCGACCGGGAAGCCACGTTCGAGCTCATGGCGGCGATGGCGCTCGCGCATGCGAAACAGGGCGCTGACATCGTCAGCCCAACCGCGATGATCGACGGCACTGTCCGCGCGGTCCGTGACTACCTGAACCAGAACGGCATGCCGGACGTCGGGGTGAACCCGAACCTGGCCATCCACACCAGCTTGTACGGCCCGTTCAAGACGCTGATGGGCACCAACCCACAGCGGGGCGACCGGCGCGGCATGCAACTGGAACCGGGCCGCGCAGACCGCGAAGTGCTGCTGCAAGCGGACCGGTGGCTGGACGAGGGCGCCGACGCGCTCACGCTGCAACCTGTGCTGACCTGTACCGATCTCTTGGTCCGCCTCCGCGACCATGTCCGGGTACCGCTGGTCGCGTACTCGACTTCCGGCGAGTACGCGGCGCTGATCGCGCTCGGTGAACAAGGAATGGTGGAATACCACGCCGGGCTGTTACGGGCTGGGGCTGACCTGATCCTGACCTACGCCGCCGAACAGGTCGCCCGCGCCCTGGAGGCCGCGCGATGAGCGCCGCGCGGCTCGTGGATCAGCCGTGGCGACGTCCGCCGCAGCTGGATGCCCTCCTGACCGAGGCAAACCGGCTCGGGTTCGCCATGTCGTGCGAGGACCGCACCGGGGCGCTGCTGGCCGTGCTCGCCGCGAGCAAGCCCGGCGGAAGGCTGCTCGAACTCGGGACCGGGGCCGGCGCCGGAGCGGCGTGGCTGCTCGACGGCATGACCGCGACGGCGACGCTGATGTCGGTCGAGGCCGACCCCACCGTGCAGGACGTGGCCCGACGCCACCTCGGCATGGACCCGCGGCTGCGGCTGGTCCAGCAGGACGCTGCGGCGTGGCTGGCCGGATACACCGGCCCTATGTTCGACCTCGCCTACGTCGACTGCCGCCCCGGCAAGTACGAACACCTCGACCGGCTCGTGAGCCTGCTGCGTCCCGGCGCGCTCTACGTCGGCGACGACCTATCGCCCCAGCCGACCTGGCCACACGATCACCAGGGCCGCGTCGACGCGTTCCTCGATCGACTGGTCCACGAACGAGGGATCCGGCCGCTGATCATGAACTGGGCATCCGGTCTGGTCGTCGCCGCCCGCACCTAAAGGGCTACCCTCGCCACTATGTCGCCTTCCCGCCGCACCGTCCGGATCGGCACCCGCAACAGCCCGATGGCGCTCGCGCAGGTCGACCGCGTACAGGCGATGCTCACCAACCGATACCCGGACATCGCTGTGGAAGTCGTGTCCATGGCGACCTCCGGGGACCGCTGGCACGGCGACCTCGCCGCGCTCGGCGGAAAAGGCGCCTTCACCAAGGAAGTCGACGCGGCACTCATCGACGGCCACGTCGACATCGCCGTGCATTGCGTCAAAGACATCCCGGGGGACCGACCTGCCCCGGCAGGCACCGTGCTGGCCGCCTACCTGACCCGCGACGACGTCCGCGACTGCCTCGTCCACCCCGGCGGGCTGCCCATCGGCGAACTGCCCGCCGGCACCCGGATCGGCACCTCGGCCGTCCGCAGAGTCGCGCAGCTCGCCCTGCACTGGCCCCATCTGACCCCAGTACCGATCCGCGGCAACGCCAACACCCGCCTCGCGAAACTCGACGCCGGCGAATACGACGCACTGCTGCTCGCCGTATCCGGGCTGCACCGCATCGGCCACGCCGACCGGATCACCCACCCGATCGACGTCGGCACCATGGTTCCCGCGGTCGGGTCCGGCACCCTCGTCCTGCAATGCCGCGACGACGACACTGCCACCCTGGAACTCGTCGCCGGTCTTGGTGATCCACGCGCATGGACCGAGACGGTCGCCGAGCGCACCATGCTGCACATCCTGCAGGGCAACTGCCACTCCCCGATCGGCGCCCTCGCCCGCACCGAACCCGACGGACGCCTTCACCTGCGCGCACGCGTTATCGGCCTCGACGGTAAGAACGTCCTCGACGTACACGAGTGGCACACCGACCCGCTCACGCTCGGCACCTCGGTCGCGGCTGCCCTTCTCCGTCAAGGCGCTCGCGAGCTGCTCAGTCAGTAGCCCTGATGACCTCAGGCATGACCGGGCTGCACGAGCTGTTCCGCCGCAGCGGAACCACCTCGCAGTTCTAACCAGCACGGAGCGTAAGCGACGCGTGGGGCGCCCATTGAAGAAGGTCAGTAGTTCGGCCTGTGTTCGCGGGCGACCTTGATCCGGGCCACGTCCGGGCGAGCCCCGCGCCGTGATTCGGAACCGAGGATCGTAGAGAGCCTGGGGTATCTCGCTGAACTGCACAGATACAGCTCAACGCATGGCCTCTCGACGGCTCGCTGGGCTCATAACCCAGAGGTCGCAGGTTCAAATCCTGTCCCCGCTACAAAGTAGGTGCAGATCAGAAGCCCGGCTCCCAGTTCGAGGAGCCGGGCTTCTGATCTTCATGTGCGCATTGTGCCCTGGTGAATCTGGTGGGCGACCCCGCCGCCGACCTTTCTAGGTCCTCAGCGCCATTCCCGACGTCATGCCGAATGTCGGCGAGCGTTTTCAGGGTTCCACCTTCTGCTCCGCGCCGGTGGTGGTTGAGCAACAAATACCAGCCTACCGACGCCGCTTCTCCGGCAGCACCGATCGTGGCCGACCGGACCAACCGCTAGAAGAAATCCACTGCGGTGTCTCGGGAACCGGGCGGCATATGGTTCCGAGTCCGTCGCATGCCAGGGCCAGCGAGATAGATAATCATCATCGTCTTCAGAGGAACACGTCCGCACGAACGACCGAATCTCACTCAGTTGAAGGTGATGTGAACATGGAATTGCGCAAGCTCGGTGTTGACGGACCGATGGTGTCGCGGCTGGCGCTGGGCTGCATGACGTTCGGGAAGGAAGCCGACGAGGATGCGGCGTTTGCAATCCTCGACGCCTTCGTCGAAGCGGGTGGCACGCTGATCGACAACGCCGACGTATACGTCGACGGCCGCAGCGAGGAAATTCTGGGCCGGTGGTTGCGCAATCGCCCGCAGCAGCGTGAGGGGCTGGTCATTGCCTCCAAGGGACGGTTTCCGGTGACCGGGCAACCGGGTGCGGGTCTCAGCCGGGACTACCTGCACCGGGCGCTGGATGCCAGCCTGCGGCGCCTCGGCGTCGAACGCATCGACATCTACCAAGCGCACGGGCCCGATCCCCGGGTCCCACTGGAGGAGTTCGCCGCGTTCGCCGCCGAGGCCACAGCGGCAGGCAAGGTGGCGCACATTGGAGTCAGCAACTTCGCCGGGTGGGAAACGGCGCTGGTGCACTCGCAGGCGCTGCGGGCCGGCGGTCCTGCCCCAGTGTCGCTACAGCCGCAGTACAGCCTCCTGGTACGAGAGCCCGAGTGGGAGCAGCTTCCGGCGACCCGGGCGCTCGGCATGGGGACCATGGTGTGGGGCCCATTGGGTGCAGGCTGGCTGACCGGCAAGTACCGCCGCGATACCGACGCGCCCGAGGGAAGCCGACTGGGCGACGACCCGAACCGGGGTCTGGAAGCGTTCTCCCGGCGAGGCAGCGACCGGACCTGGCGGATCATCGAGACGCTCGCAGACGTCGCGGCACAACACGACCTCACCTCCACGCATGCCGCGCTGGCGTGGGTGACGGACCGGCCAGGCGTCACCGCCGCTCTGGTCGGCGCCCGCACCGCCGACCAGCTCCGGGACTGCCTTCAGGCTGCTGACCTGCATCTCGATCCCGCTGCGGTCCAGGTTCTCGACAAGGTCAGCGAGCCGCCGACTCCGGACTACCCCTACACGTTCCTCACCGAGATCTCGGTATGGAGCTGACCGCTGCGTAACCGAAACCGGGGGACTCTGGCCTGGTCGACCGGAACCGAGCGAGCGCATTCCTCGCAAGCCGACGAGAGGCGACCCCCGATCACCCCCGACCGCGTGAAACCTCCGAGCGGCCCGACCGCTTGCGCGCGTGATCCCGCACTGCCGGTGCAGCCGGGCAGGACGCGAGGGGGTTTCATGACAGCTGCGTTAGGCTCTCGTCGTGTCCGCTCACTGCTCCCGTACGCCAGCTAGCTAGCCTTGCGTACCTACTGGCAGGGAGCCGTGCCGCCCATTCCCGAGTCACGGCTTGACTGGGTCACCGTCGATGAGGCGGTGTTCATGTGGGTGCGGCAGGGCCGCCTCACGGTGCGAACCGAGGACGCAGTGCTGGTTGCCGAGACCGGCCAGGCGGTGTGGATCGCGCCCCAGGTGCGGCATTCTGCGGTCGTGGCGGCGGGATCGGTGGCGTTGCCGATCTTTCTCGAAGCGGCCCTGCTGCCACTGATCGAGTCGTGTGTGGTGACGGTTCCCCCCGGCTGGGAGGACTGGCTGGCCTATCGCATGGCTAAGCCTCTCGGCGTCGCCATGGGGATGCGGCCAGATCGCTCGCGTCTGCTCGACCTGCTGGCCCACCCGGGAACGGAGCGCGACTGGACGGCGCCGAGGCTGCCGCCGCTGCCGCGATCGGCAGGAGCCCGACGTGTCGTGCAGGGCTTGCTGGAGAATCCGGCGTCGTCATCGACGGCGGCCGAGTTGGCGGCAACGGCGTTGACGAGTGCGCGCACCCTGCAGCGGCAGCTGAAAGACGAGACGGGTTTCAGTCTGGGTCAGTGGCGCACAGCGGTGCGGGTCGATGCGGCTGCTGCGTACCTCACCCAGGGCCGCGATATCGGCTGGACAGCTCACCAGGTGGGCTATGCGAGCGCGAGCGGCTTCGCGCATGCTTTTGCCGGGCGGATGGGAATGAGCCCGGGGCGGTACGCGGCCATGCGCGGTGCGTGGTCCAAAGAGGAACTCCTGCTGACCGCGTTGGTGCAATCCACTGAGTCACGGGTTGAGCCGCCTCAGGTGCCGACGATGACGTCGGATACCTGGACCATGACGGGCCAAGGTGAACTGTTCGAACACTTTCTCTGGGTGTACCGCGGCTGGATCGTTGTGGAGATTTCCGGCACCTCGTGGCGTCTCGAGGCCGGCGACGTGCTGTTGCCGCGGCCCGGGGTATCCCATCGGTTCTCTTTCGCGGAGGGTGCGATCGCGTTGCCCCTGGGTTACCGTCTAGCGGCACGGCCGGCGCCGGCGGGGGCGCCCACGGTATTGCGGATGCCCGCCGACGCCGAGCTTTTTCTTCTGCACCAGGTCGTGGCGAACCATTTTTGGCTGCGCCCGCCGGGGCACCACGATGAAGCATTCTTCGAGCTGCCGCAGGTATCGTCAGTCGGACCGGAAACGCTGCCGGAGGCGGTGGAAACCGTGGTATCGGCTGTCGTCCGGGATCCCGCGGACCGGCGAACGCTGACGGAGTGGGCAGTGTCCCTCGGAATCGAGCACACGCTATTGCGACGCGAGTTCACGCGCGCGCTGGGCGAGCCTTTCACGCGCTGGCGAACCAATGTGCGGATGAACGAGGCACGGCACCTGATGTGGGCCGGGCATCCACCGTCCGTGGTGGCCCGCCGACTCGGGTACCAGCACCTACCGGCTTTTACGAAGGCCTTCACGGCCGCGCACGGCATGCCACCACGCGAGTGGCTGCGTCTGGGCACGGACTAGCGCCGGCTTCCCCTGATCGAGGGACGACGGGAAACCACTCTTGCCCTCGTTGCTGGCCGAGGCCTAGCGTCTGAAATCTCGGAACGGCGACGCTCCACAACGGAGTCGACCCGTGAGAGAGAAGGAGTTCGCCATGAGTTGGCGCGATAATCCATTGGCTCTCGACGCCCTTGCGGTTCAGGGATATTACGAGGAAGACAATCGGGTTCTCAAACAGGACACCCTCGCCGCCAGTCTCCGCGATATTTACGCGGAGCGGCCCGTGCTGACCAGCGGCGACGACGTTTTACTCAAGAAGGCTCAGCTGGGGCAGCTGGGGCTCACGTCAGAGGCGCTCATCAATCGAGTTCTGCCGGGATTCTTGACCCGGACTCGGCTTCGCGAGGACGAGGCGACGGTCCTGAAGCGGGAGCCCAAAGAACACCCGGATCTCGAGGAGCGCGCGAAGGCTGTCGCGGATGTCACGGCGCTGCTCTGGGGGACGATGAGTCGCACCAGTCGATCTGGCGCGGTGCAGACGCTGCTCGTTCATAAGGGTCTGCTGCTGGTCGAGGCGAAGGTGACCAGGGATGGTGTGACCATTCCGGTCAAGGTTGCCACAAACGATCAGGATCTGATCATCGAGTACTACGTGCGGCCGCGCGGAGACCAGATCGTCCGGGTGAGTGGCACCGTACGCGACGACTGCGCGATGGTCGGCATGACGTTCGAGGGGATCGCCGAACGGATGAAGCGGGAGCTGGGCATCAGCGTCACCACGGCTGTCGGGCGGCTGATGCAGGTAGCGACGCCCGACTTCGCGGTTCTGACCGGTCCGGACCCGGTCAAGGCAATCTCGTCCACGGCGACTCGGAAGTAGCGTTGCCTGCTCTGGACTGGCGGGATTCGGTTGCCGAGGGCAGGCGTCTGCTGGCTCAGCACCCGGTCGACAGATGGGCGCTCGGCGATCTGGCACTGGCACTGGTTCCGCCCGCGAGTTCCAGAGCGGAGACCAGCGAGGCGCAGATCGAGCTCACCCGGTTCGCCGATGCCATCGGCATGGGGATCAATCCGCTCAAGGATTGTTACTACACGGCGAAGGAGTGGCTTCCCGAGCATCGGATCGCCGGGATCTCTCATGCGAAGCACGCTAGGTACCGATCCAGGCCCAACCGGGTTCAGCTGTTGCTGAATGACGACCTTGACCACCAGCTTCCGCTACGGATCCGCGAACGTGTGGAGAAGACGGAGGAATTGTTAGCGGACGCCGAGGTCCGATCGGCAGTCATCGAGCGCTCAAAGGAACGCGCCAGGAAGGTCGCCGCGGCCGCTCGTGCGATCGAGAATGAAGAGCTGGCTCAGGCCCGGGCGGCCGCCAGGATTCGGGAACAGGACCTGCGCGCGCGGATGGTGGAGGCCGAACTTCAGGGCAAGCTGCCGGAGCGCTCCATCCGGGCCAACGCCGCCCTCGCACGGATGGTGATGGATCTGCTGGATCTGCGACTGGGCGTGCAGCAGCTCCACAGCTCCTATCTCGATCGCACGACGGAGAGCGTGGCGCAGGTGGCTCAGGCGGCACAGGACCTGTTGGAAGTTCTCCGGCCCGCTCAGCGGTCAACTCAACCCACCTCGATCATCGACCTCGACGGCGATGGGTAGGCGGAACAGAGCACCGCAAATGCGGCCGGTAAGTCTCGGGGCCGGGCACACGAACGCCGACGCCCAGCCCCGCAGGCTCATGGTCGAGGTCCACGGATCCTTCAGGTGCCAGACGGTACGGGCTCGAGCAGCTCGGCGTCGGGCTCCGCCGACACGGCCGGCTCGGCGAGGATGTCGTCGACGCGGCGCCAGGCGCGCACCAAACCGGGTACGGCCAGCAGCACCAGCACGCCGAGTGCCAGCAGGATCTGTCCCACGCCGATCATTGCAGACCGCCGATCTTTGGAACTGTCCTGGTCATTGCCGCAACCCCTCGTTTTTATGGTGCGGTGATCCTAAAAATGCCTGGAGAGGGGCGTCAAATTGCGAAGGAAGTCTTAAGGAAGCTCTCACCCGTCCCACGAAAAGCTTGGCGATAAATCAGTCAGACGCGCAGTGCGGGGCAGAAATGCGTTGCCCGCCAGGGTGGGCCGGTTTAGCGTGGGCCGCATGACCGCTGACCTGGTTGCGTTGTGCTTCGATGCGCAGGATCCTGTCCGTCTGGCCCGCTTCTGGGCGGATTTTCTGGGCTGGGAGTCGGCGGACGACACGACTCTGGTGCCCGCCGATGACACCGGGTTCCGGCTGCGTTTCCTGCCGTCCGACGTGCCGAAGACCGTCGCCAACCACCTGCACTTCGACATGACCAGTACGTCGCTCGAGGACCAGCAGCGGACGGTGGAGCGGGCACTGGAGTTGGGCGCTCGGCATATCGACGTCGGGCAGCGGCCGGAGGAAGGGCACGTTGTGCTCGCGGACCCTGAGGGCAACGAATTCTGTGTCATCGAGCCCGGCAACAAGTTCTTGGCGGAGTGCGGCTTCATCGGGGCGCTGGCGGGCGATGGCTCGCAGGCGTGCGGCTACTTCTGGAGTGCGGCGCTGGGTTGGCCGCTGGTCTGGGACCAGGATGAGGAGACGGCGATCCGGTCGCCGCTCGGCGGGCCGAAGGTCACCTGGGGTGGCCCGCCGTTGGAGCCGAAGACCGGCAAACACCGGTTGCATTTCGACCTGGGGGTTGCGGGCGAGCTAAATGCGGAGGTCGAGCGTCTGGTGGCGCTCGGGGCGACACGGACTGATGTCGTCCAGCACCCTGCGGCGCACGTCGCGCTAGCCGATCCGGACGGGCATGAGTTCTGCCTCACACCGATCGGCTGACGTTTCTCCCGCAATCGTGTCACGGCTGGTCGGGGGGCCTTCCGCCGGCGCGGGGACACCCGGCAACCTGATCGCACGCCGCACCTCGCGGCATCCGTTCAGGGGAGAACCATGAAGCGTCGCCTTGCCGCTGTCGCCGTCGCTGTCGCCACCGTCGCCGCCCTCGCCGGGTGCGGAATGATCAATGCACCGGAGGCGACGGCGGAGAAGACGCCTGCGACCGCGCAGCCGACGCCGTCGGCTAGCGGGGCTGGCCGCATCGGAGAATCGGTGAAGGACGCGGGCGACATCCCCGACCCGTGCACGCTGCTCAGCAAGGGCGAGGTCCGGGAGTTGACCGGCCGCGAGATCAGCCAGATCGACGAGGACGGCGCTTCGTCCGGGGACGCAGCCCGGTTCTGTCAGTGGCAGCAACCCGGCGGGCAGCTCGCGGTGTTCCTGGCCCGGACCACGGAGTCCGACTTCACCGTGAAAATCGCCGAGGCGACGCCGGTGGACGGGGTCGGCGAGGAGGCGTTCGCGCTGGCCGGACACCTCTATGTCCTCTACGGCACCGTCTCGATCGACGTCTACTCGCGCGGTGACAGCGAGGACGAGAACCTAGCCAAGGCGAAGCAGATCGCCAAGGTGCTGATGCGGAAGATCTAGGTGGCGGTCTTCAGCGGCGGGAGAAGCTGGGCGATCGCGATGTGCCCGGCCGAGTCCGGGTGGTCGCCGTCCGCGACCAGCAGCGGGGTCGGGTCCTGGGCACCGTCAGCGCCATGGAACGCCGGGTCGGTGGAGACATAGGCGGCGCCGCCTTCGCGGGCGGCTGCGGCGAGGGCAGCGTTGATCGTGTCGGTCGCCCGGCGGGAGGCCGTCACCCCGTTTTCACCGTACGCGTCGAGCGCCGTTTTGCCGTCACTGACAACGTTCCAGTAGCCGAGCACGATCACGTTCGTGGCGTGGACAGCCTGGATCGCGTCGATGATCGCGCGGACGTTGGTGTGGACGTCGGCGGCCGCGGCGGTGACCGCGTCCTGGTCGGTGAAGGTGTCGGACACGTCGTTGGCGCCCACCATGAGCAGCACTTCGTCGGCGTCGGCGAGGGCGGCGCGGACCGCCGGGTCGTCGAGTTCAGCGCGGACGGTGGCCGAGGTGCTGCCCGCCTTGGCGAGGTTGACCGAGCTGGCGTGCTCGTGGTGGGCGTACAGCTCGGGGAAGGCGGTGCATTCGCAGGCGAAGCCAGAGGGCACCGAGTCGCCGAGGGTGACGACGGTGGTGGCCGGGACGAATTCCGGGGGGCTCGGTGCTGGCCCGCAGCCGCTGAGGGCCAGCACCAGGGCTGCCGCGGTCAGGGATGCGGCCGCGCCAACTGGGCGGAGAGCCAGTCGAATGCCGGGGGCAGCATCTGCCGCCATACCGCGTGGCTGTGTCCGCCGCGTTCCACCACCGCTGTGGTGAGCCGGATCGGGGCTGTGGCGTGGGCGGCGATCAGCTCGGAGTCGCGCCGGATGGCCTGCTCGTCTTTCGCCCACCCGATCCAGAGTGCCACAGCCGGCCGGGGCAGGTTCTTCAGCCTCCACACGACGTCGTGTTCGGTGGCCTCTTTACCGTCGCCGACATTGATGGCCGGCCCGGAGAGACCGGACATGCTGGCGCCGGCCGAGTACAGCTGGGGGTGACGCAGGAGCAGGCTGCTGACGCAGTAGGCGCCGGCCGAGTAGCCGATCAGGCCCCAGCCCGTACGGTCGGTGTGGATCCGGAACTTCGCTTTGGCGAAGGCCGGCACGTCGACGGTCAGGAACGTCTCGGTCTGCGGCCCACCCTGCATGTTGGTGCATTCGGTGTCGAGCAGTTGCTCCGGTGTCTGGAACGGGAACAGCACCACTGTGGGCGACATGCGGCCGGCCGCGATCTCGGCATCGAGCCGCTCCTGCACTTTCAGCTTCTTCAACCACGTACGCGGCGACCCCGGGTAGCCGTGGAACGCCTGAATCACCGGGAACCGCTGCTTGCCGCCAGCCTGGTACGCAGCGGGCAGGTACACGTACATGGTGAGGTTCAGCCCGCTGGCTTTGCCGGGGACGGTGAACTTGCGCACCTGACTGCCGGTCTTCTGTGCCACCGGCGCGGGTGCGTCGGAGTCGGAGTCGGAGTCGCCGGAGTCCGTGTCGGTGGACGCGGTCTGTTCGGGCGCTGCGGATTCGGGTTCTTCGGCGAGCGAGTACGCCTCGGTCATCCGGTTGAGCTGCACCAGCACCGTCGCGGTGACACTGAGCAACGCCACTGCCACGGCAGCGCTGCGCAGGAGCAGCCGCAGCCGGCCGCCCCGCTCCCAGATCACGGCGATCAGCACGGCGGACAGCAGCACCGCCACGATCCCGGCGATCAGTACGGGTGTTCCCTGCAGGCTCATTCTTCTTTTCCTGTCGGCAGTTGCAGCGGCGGCGCGAGCGGCGCGCTCAGCCGCGACGTGGCCCAGTCGATCGCTGTCCGGGTGGCGGTCGCCGGAGCGGAGTGCAGGACGGTCACCCCGGCCGGGGGGTTGTGCGTCTTGCCGGGCGGACGCACCACCGCGACCGCAATGCCGGCCGGTGTGCCGCTCGGGGCGGTCTCGTGCGCGAGCGCGAACGCCCGGAACTGGTCCGGGTGCGCGGTGGCGAGTTTGCCGGCGAGCGCGGCGTCGGGGGCACCGGCCACCAGGGCCCAGCCGCGTTCCGTGACGCGTAGGTCCTTGCGCAGGTCGGCGATCAGGGTGCGCAGCGCTTCGGCGGTGGTGTCCTTGGTGGGCGTCAGTGCCACGGTCACCGCGCCGGGCACCGGGGCCGGTGCTTTGCTGGGCGCGCCCAGCACGACGAGGACCGGATATTCGCCGGCGCCCGCGGTGTGGTATTCGGGCGGGACCGTCACGGTGGGCGGCCCGGACAGCCGCCAGCCGGGGAGGTCACTCGGTTGCCACGGCAGCGTGGTGCGTCCGGCGAGCGCGCTGTCGAGCTCGCCAGTGCGGGTGGGCGCGGTGGTGGACTGGGTGCCGGTGTCGCCGGCCAACGCCGCCCAGGACGGATAGAACAGCTCCGAACGGTTCACCGCCAGGCCGATGCAGAGCACGGTCGCGATCTGGGTGAACAGGATGCCCACCGTGCGGATCAGCACGCGCCAACGACCGCCAACCGACCACAGGTGGATGGTCGCCGCGGCACTTGCGAACGCGGTCAGGCCGACCACTACCAGCAGCGAGACTCCCGTCAGGCTCACGACTCGTCCCACCTTTCTGCAGCGCCCGGCATGGCCCAGCAAGAGTTACCAGCGATTGTGTGGAAATTGTCAGCTTCGGATTCTGTCGAATCCCCCATCACTATGGGCAACCGGGCAACTCCCCAGTAGCGGTCGTCACGTATCGTCGCGGCTCGTCGAGCGACATGGGCGGAGAGACTGGTGCAAGGCACAGCAGAGACAGTGACGGAGCCTGGCAAGTGGGCAACCGGCACACCGGAGTCCCCGCGTCGGGGCTGGAAGGGCTCCGTACCGAAGGTGGCGTCCCGGGTTCTGCTCGTCGTGGCGCTGATCTGTGCGCTCGCTGCCGTCAGTGCCGCGTTCGGGACCCGGCTGATGCCGATCCGCCGGCTGGTCGACTCGTTGCTGATGCCCGCGCCGGCCAACCTCGGTTACGCCGTGTTCCTGGTGATGCTGGCGGTGGGCGTCAACAACCGCAAGCGGGTCGCCTACTGGTTGTTGACCGGCTACTTCGGACTGCAGCTGATCACCGACGCGCTGATTCTGCTGGTGGCGCAGCGCCCGGCACCCGGGTGGGCCCAGCTGTCCACCAAGCACCTGTGGCTGCTCACGGGCAACCTGGTGCTGACTGTGCTGGTGCTGGCCGTGCTGGCGCGTACCCATCAGCAGTTCTATGCCCGCGTCCAGCGGGCCAGCTTCCCCAAGGCCCTGGGCACCGTGGCCGCGATGATCACGATCTTCTCCCTGCTGGGTTGGGGCTTGGTGGCGGCTTTCCCCGGCTCGCTGCGCCGCAGCGGCGGACACCACCTCGCGTACGCGATCAAGCAGGTCACCGGTGGTGCCCTGGAGTTCAGCGTGCACCGCTCCGGCATGGCGCCCGGCTGGATCAACCTCGTGCTGGGCTTCTTCGGCGCGCTGACCCTGCTCACCGCGGTCGCCGTGCTCATGCGCTCCCAGCGGGCCGCTGCCTCACTCGACGCCGCGGAGGAGCGCCGGGTCCGTGAACTGCTTGATGCGTACGGTGAAGACGACTCCCTGGGCTATTTCGCCACCCGCCGCGACAAGGAAGTCATCTTCGCGCCGTCCGGCCAGGCGGGCGTGACCTACCGAGTGGTCGGCGGGGTGAGCCTTGCCAGCGGCGATCCGATCGGCGACCGGGCGCACTGGGGCGCGGCCATCGCCGCCTGGTTGCAGGAGGCCCGCGAGTACGCCTGGACGCCGGCCGTCATGGGTGCGAGCGAGGCCGGCGCGACTGCCTTCGCTCGCGCGGGCATGCGCGCGTTGGAGTTGGGCGACGAGGCGATCCTGCGGGCGGCCGACTTCAGCCTCGAAGGCCGGGAGATGCGCCAGGTGCGGCAGGCTGTCGCCCGGGTGGAACGGGCCGGCTACACCGTGCGGATCCGGCGGCACCGCGACATTCCCGCCGACGAGATGGACCGGATCGTGTCGCTGGCCGCGCGCTGGCGGGACACCGAGACCGAGCGCGGCTTCTCGATGGCGTTGGGCCGACTCGGCGACCCCGCCGACGGCAACTGTGTGCTGGTGGAGGCACTGGATGTGGAGGGTGCGGAGGCGGCCCTGCTGTCGCTGACGCCCTGGGGCAAGGACGGGCTGTCGCTGGACCTGATGCGGCGCGACCGCAGCGTCGACAACGGCCTGGTGGAGTACATGGTGGCGACGCTGATGGGCCAAGCGCCGCAGTTCGGTGTGACGCGGGTGTCGTTGAACTTCGCCGTGTTCCGGGCGGTGTTCGAGGAAGGCGCCCGGATCGGCGCGGGTCCGGTGCTGCTCGCCTGGCGCCGGCTGCTGCTGTTCTTCTCCCGCTGGTTCCAGCTGGAGTCGCTGTACCGCTCCAACGTCAAATACCAGCCGCAGTGGATTCCGCGGTTCCTCTGCTTCGAGGACGTCAGCGACCTGGCGAAGGTGGGTTTCGCGTCGGCCGTCGCCGAGGGCTTCGTCGAGGTTCCCAGCCTGCTGACGCTACGGCGCCGCGGGCAGGCCACAGCTCTGGCGCCCGAGGACGCCCAGGCCCGCATCCCGCTGCCGCGGATTCCCGACCCCGCCGAGACGGTCACGGCCGCGGAACCCACCCACAATGAACAGACTCGGGTACGCCTGGCGAAGCTGTCGGCGTTGCGCGCGGCGGGAGTCGACCCGTATCCGCCGGGCTTCGCGCGTACCGATGAATGCGGAGCGATCCGGGCCGCGCACGAGGACCTGCCGCCCGACGCGGCGACCGGGCGGACCGTGTCGGTGACCGGCCGGCTCATCCTGCAGCGCGACCACGGCGGGGTGTGTTTCGCCACGCTGCGCGACGCCAGCGGCGACCTGCAGATCATGCTGACCACCGGTGAGCTGGGCCGCGACTCGCTGCGGCAGTGGCGCTCCAGTGTGGACCTCGGTGACCATGTCGGAGTCACCGGTGAAGTGGTCACCTCGAAGCTCGGCGAGGTCTCCGTCCTGGCGAACGCCTGGACCATCACCGCGAAATGTCTGCACCCGCTGCCCGACAAGCGCCGCGGCATCGCCGACCTGGAGATGCTGAGCCGGCGTCGGCACCTCGACCTCATCGTCCGGCCAGCCGCCCGCGACATGCTGCGGATCCGCTCGGCGGCCGTGCACGCGGTGCGCACCACCCTGATCGGCCGGGACTTCCTCGAGGTCGAGACGCCGATCCTGCAGCCGGTGCACGGCGGCGCCAACGCGCGGCCGTTCGTCACCCACAGCAACGCGTACGCCATGCCGTTGTATCTGCGCATCGCCCCCGAGCTCTACCTGAAGCGGCTCGCCGTCGGCGGCATGGAGAAGGTGTTCGAGCTGGGCCGCGACTTCCGCAACGAGGGCGTCGACGCGACGCACAACCCCGAGTTCACCATGCTGGAAGCCTACGAGGCCTACGGCGACTACACGACGATGCGTACGCTCACCCGCACCCTGATCCTCGCCGCGGCAACGGCAGCGCACGGCTCCCCCGTGGCGCGCCGCGACGGCGTGGAGGTCGACCTCGACACCGAATGGCCGGTCATCACCCTGCACGATGCGGTGTCTGCGGCGCTCGGCGAGGCGATCAGCCCGGACACCGGCATCGAGGAGCTGCGCCGGCACGCCACCACAGCAGGCGTCGCGCTGCAGCCGGGTTGGGGCGCAGGACCGATCGTGCTGGAAATGTACGAGAAGCTGGTCGAGAAGCAAACCGAGGCACCGACCTTCTACACCGACTTCCCGACCGAGGTGTCACCCCTGACCCGGCCGCACCGCACCGACCCGCGCCTCGCCGAACGCTGGGACCTGGTCGCGTTCGGCATGGAGCTGGGCACGGCGTACACCGAACTCATCGACCCGGTCGAGCAGCGCCGCCGACTGACCGAGCAGTCGCTGCTGGCAGCCGGCGGCGACCCGGAAGCCATGCAACTCGATGAGGACTTCCTCGGCGCCCTCGAATACGCTATGCCGCCGACCGGCGGGCTGGGCCTCGGCGTGGACCGACTGATCATGCTGCTCACCGGCCGGACGATCCGCGACACCGTGCCGTTCCCGATCAATCGGCCGGCTGCCCGCTGACGTCTTCCGTACTGTGCCCGTACCGAACTCTGACCTGACCACCCTTGACTGCGTTCGGAGGTGCGCACATGCCGAACCGGAACTGGGCTGAGCTGAATGTGAAGGATGTCCCCCCGCCGCCGCCCCGCTACGCGGGCTGGGTGGAGGTCACCGCGGGTGTGGTCGTCGCGATGTTGGTGCTGCACCACTTAGCTTGATGGGCGATCCCGCATAGCGACTTGGCGCGATCCCGCTTAGCTTGCTGGGGCGATCCCGCGCGCGTAGGAATGCAGCGATTCGCGAACGCCGCCGATCGCAATTCCCACGCATTCAAGATCTTCTTTAGCTAGGCGGATCTTGTAGTGGGCGCCCACGATGAAATCGTTGTGACTGTCGCCGACCAATCGGTGCAGGCGGGCGGCTATTCGATCAAGCTCGTCGCTCATCGCCGCGAGGGCTTCGAGGGGTGGGCAACTCTCCGCCAGCAACCGGATTGCCGCCGCATCGTCCGCTCCGGACATGTCTGGTCCACCTCTCTGGTCAGCGGTGCGCGGGGCAGCGCAGGTCAGGGCAGGACAGGGTGGCGCCGCAGGTCGGGCACCAGCGCACCTTGATCTTGAAGCTGAGCAAGCCGGCCAGGAAACCGACGATGAGCGCCGCAATAATCGCGCCGAGGTCCATGGCTCCTCACACTGACACGGAGCAATATCATCATCAATACCTCAGTGTAAGAATTCTTTTGTGGACCGGGGTTGCTCCATCGATGAAGAAGGAGAAAACTGATCGTCCTGACGGACCGGGAGGTATGTGGTGCCGAGGACAAGTGGGCCGACAATCGCGCGATGGCAGCTCGGCCAGCAGCTCAAAGCGATGCGCGAGGCGGCGAAGTTCACGCACATCCAGATCGCGGATGTTCTCGGCTGCTCCGAATCCAAGATCTACAAAATCGAGGCGGGCGACGTCGGCATCAACCGCGGCGACCTGCTCGTCATGCTGTCGCGCTACGCAATCCCCGACGATGACCCCCGCGCCCTCACCGCCCTCGACTTGCAGAAGCAGGGCAAGCAACGCGGCTGGTGGTCCCAGTTCGGCACCCTGCCGATGAACTACTCCATGTACGTCGGCCTCGAAAGCGCAGCCACCACGGTTAAGAATTTCGAACTCGCGGTGATGCCCGGCTTGCTCCAGACAGAGGCGTATGCACATGCGGTAGTGACAGCCGCTTGGCCGGATGAACCCACCGAAGTCGGCCGCCGGGTGGAGCTGCGTATGGCGCGGCAAGCCTGTCTGGCCGAAGAACCGGCACTCGATTTCTGGGCAGTGGTGGACGAGGCGGTCCTACGCCGCCGGACCGGCGGCGACGATGTTATGCGGGAGCAGCTCCGCCATCTCCTCGCCCTTAGCCAGCGACCGAACGTGACGATGCAGGTGCTGCCCTTCAGCGAGGGACACCATGCCGGAACGACCGGGCCCTTCTCGATCCTTGAATTCCCCGAGGGTGTCCACAGCCCGGTGGCCTACGTGATCAGCCAAGCCGGCGACGTGTATCTCGAGCGAGAGGACGACATGCGGCGGGTTAATCTTGTCTATACCCACCTGCAAACCGCCGCCCTCAGCGAGAGCAAGTCCCGCGAGCTGATCGTGGCCATCGCCAGGGAGCTGGCGTAGAAGGAAGAAGGAGGCGCGACAGTGGACCTGTCTCGTGCCACATGGCGCAAGAGCACGCGCAGCGACAGCAACAGCCAGTGTGTCGAGTGGGCACAGCTTGACCAGGTCGTCGCCGTGCGCGACAGCAAGAACCCGGACGGCCCGGCGCTGATCTTCTCGCCCGGCGAGTGGACCGCCTTCATCGGCAGCACCCAGCGCGGCGAGTTCGACCTCTGAGATCCCGGCACACCGAGCCCCGCTGTCCCACCCGGGAAGCGGGGCTCGCCAGTGTCCAGGGTCAGATCTTGAACTCGGCCATCGCCGCGCGGAGCGTCGAGCTGGCGTCGGCGAGCTCGTTGGCGGCCGTACGGGCGTCGTCGACGTCGCTGGCCGCCGCGTCGGTGCTGTGGGCCAGTTCGGCGATGGTGTGGGCGATCTGTTCGCTGCTTTCGGCGGCCTGACCGAGGCTGCCGTTGATCTGCCGGGTGGCGACGTTCTGCTCGTCGATGGCCGCCGAGACGATCTCCTGGAAGCCGTCGATGCGCTGGATCGCCTCGCTGACCGCGTTGATGGCGGTGACCGCCGAGTCGGTGCCGCTCTGGATCGCGTACACCTTGGTGGTGATGTCGCCGGTGGCCTTGGCGGTCTCCTGGGCGAGGTCTTTGACCTCGCTGGCGACCACGGCAAAGCCTTTGCCGTGCTCGCCGGCGCGGGCCGACTCGATGGTGGCGTTGAGGGCGAGCAGGTTGGTCTGCTCGGCGATGCCGCTGATCAGGCTGACGATGGTGTTGATCTCGGCGGAGGATTCGCCGAGCCGGGCGATCGCCTGGCCGGTGTCGCGGGTGGTGCCCACCGCCTCGCCGGCGGCTTGGGTGGCGGCGTCGGCGCTAGTGGCGATGCGGGCGATCGCGCTGCCGACCTCCGAGCTGCTGAGCACCACCGTCCTGAGGTGGGCGAGGACGCTGTCGGCGGCGGTGGAGACCTGGGTTGCTCGGGTACGCGCCTCGTCAGCCGAGTTCGCCATCCGCTCGGAGACGCCGGACAGCCGGACGGAAAGGTCACCGACCGAACCGGCGCCGTCGAGCACCTGGCGCACCGCGGTCTGCAGCGCCGAGGTGCTGCGGTCGACGGCCGTGGCGAGCGCGCCCAGTTCGTCGGAGCGCTGGAGGTTGACCCGGGCCGTGAGGTCACCGTCGGCGAGCCGGCCGAGGACCCGGACCACTGAGCGCAGGGGCCGGACGATGGACCGGGTCACCATGATGCCGGCCAGCAGTGCCAGCAGCACTGCCACGGCGAGCGTGCCGCCCAGTGCCGCGGTGCTGGTCCAGCGGGCGTTCTCCATCGCCTGATGCAGCGACTCGCCGCGGGCTTCGGTGGCCGCGTCCAGCTTGTCGGTGATATCGATCGTCTGCACGTACGCCTCGTTGGAAGCGCCCTCGTTGACGATCTTCATGGCGGCGGCGCGGGCGGGCAGAGTGTCCTGCTGGAGCAGTTTGACCACTTCGTCGTCGGAGACGTAGAAGCCGTCCCAGATCTGCCGGAGTGGTTGGGCGATGGTGCGCTCGTCCGGCTTGAGCGCAGCCTGGTCCAGGGCGTCGAGTGCTTCGTACATGGAGGCTTTGGCCTGCAGCAACCCGTCGCGGTTGTAGGAGTCCGGCTTGGTGGCCGCTACTCCGCCGACCACGCCGGCATCGGCGATCACCAGGCCTTGCCAGCCGGTCACATCGGCCACGCTGTAGAGGAACTGCTGTACTGCCTCGCGGGACCTGGTCAGGTCTGCGAGCGCCTGCTGCACCCGGTCCTGTGTGCGTAAGCCCCACCAGCCGGCTCCGGCGGTGATCGCGAGCAGCGCGATGAGCAGGCCGAAGCACAGCCCGAGACGGCTCCCGACCCGCAGGCGGCTCAGAAAAGACAGCACGTTGACGAGCTTGTCAGACATCGGCGGCGGGTGACCGTGGAATCGGCAGGCCGGGGCGTTCGACCAGCGCGGGTCAAGATCGCGGGCGTAACGCGTGAACGTTGGACTCGGCCTGCTGTTCGCTGGAGGCGGTGCGCATGGCGTGGAGGTAGCCGTCCGTCTCGCGCTGCTCGCCGTATTCGGCAAGGCGGTCGAGCAGAACCTGGGCTTCGGCGCCGCGGTCGGCGGCCAGTTGGGCTCGCATCTCGGCCAGGGTTTCCTCGATGTGCGTGGTGGCACCGAGCCGGCGCAGTATCTGATCGCGGGCGAAGGCCACCAGAACCGCGAGCCAGGCCAGCACGAAGATCCCGGTGACCACGACGAGGATGGCGATGCCGTGCAGGTGCGGTGGTGGGCCGGCGGGCAACCCCGGTCCGCCGCGCGGCGGACCCGAGCGCCCGGCGAAACCGACGACGGCAGTGATGATCAGCGCGCCGGTGGCGGCGATGGCCGCCACCAGACAGCCCGCGAGCAACATGCTCACGTGAAGGTGAAGTCCACTCACGACTGAGGCGCGTTCGACTCCGGCCCGCGTGGTCATACCGAGGAGCCTACGGAGTCGACGGCTGGGATGCGACCAGCAGTCACGCGGAGCGGCGACGCCTGAGCACCTGACGATAGGGATCGATCATCCGATCGAGCACGGTTTCGAGCGCTCGGCGGTCGGCCGCCGGGATCGGCGAGTCGTCGGCCAGCATCCGATCCAGTTCACGGACGAGCGGATGCGGCGCAGGGACCGGCCGCGGTGGTGGCCCGGCCAGCCGATCCGGGTACGCCGCGAGCACCAGCTCGTTGATGGTGCGGCCCAGCACCGGCGCGATCCGCTCGATTGACCGGATGGTGGGCCGCTGCTCGCCGCTGAGCCAGCGCAGCACCACGGACGGATCCATGCCGACCGCGCGCGCGAAATGCGTAGGCGTCGGAAACCGGGCGGCGTCGATGGCGTCCTTCAGGTAGTCCCCGAAGCTCATCTGTGCAGCATATGCCGATGGCTTCTGGTTGGCTGTCGAGCCAGCCGGTGCTATTTTCATTGGCTGGAAAACCAACGCACCGGCGGCGCACTTCCTGCTACGCCGCCGGCCCGGTCCTGCACCTGCCCACAGTGGCGGCTGCTGCAGGTGCAGGACCGGGAACCCTTCACCCACCTGAGCCCGACCAAAGGTGAGAGGGTGGACGCATGGCGGACGAGTTTCCGGTCGTGACACTGGTCTGCTCGGCCGGCGGCCTGGCAGCGCTCAACGCCGTGCTGGCGCCGATGCCGGCCGACCTGCCCGCCGCGATCGTGGCCCTGCAACACCTGGACCCGGGACGCGCCAGCAGCCTCCCGAACTTGCTGAACCAGATCACCGCCCTGTCGGTCAGTTCCGCCTCCGACGGAGAGACCCTCGAGCCGGGCCACGTCTATGTCGCCCCACCGGGCCAACACACGTTGATCGTGGACGGTCCGGCGCTGACCCTGATCCCCTCCGGGCCGGTGCCGCCCTACCGGCCGTCCGCGGACCTGCTGCTCACCACAGCGGCGATCGCGCTGGGGCGGCGCCTCATCGCAGTGGTGCTCACCGGCCGAGGCAACGACGCCGCGACCGGGGCCACCGCCGTTCACCACCTGGGTGGAACGGTCATCGCCACCACAGCCGCGACGTCGACCGAGTCCTCGATGCCGCAAGCCACCATCACCCGTGACGACGTCGCCGACCACGTGCTGCCGCTGCGGCGGGTCGCACCCGTACTGATCAAGCTGATCGGTGGCCGGGTCCGCGGCTGACCGCCAGCCCGATATCCGATCGCGGACCCGGGCCGAGCCGCGGAGAATGCCACGCCATGAGTAAGGAACTCCGGGTGCTCGCCGCCGAGACGCTGGCGATCCTCGACGCCGGCCGCTACTCCGTGCCCGGCAACGGCACTGTCGACCTGGCCGACCGTGTCAGCGCCGCCGTGGCAGGCACCCGGCTGCACCTGCCCGAGGAGACGCTGCCGACCCCCGCCGTCGGTGGCGCGGCCCCAGCCGTCGAGGTGACCCGGGAAAGCACCCTGGCCGCGGCGCGTCGGCTCGCCGCAGCCGGCGACGTGGCCGCGCTCAACTTCGCCTCCGCGAAAAACCCGGGCGGCGGATTCCGTACGGGCGCCCAGGCCCAGGAAGAAAGCCTCGCCCGCGCCTCGGCTCTCTACCCGTGTCTCACCGCTGTCCCCGCCTACTACGCCTTCCACCGCACCCAGAGCGATCCGCTCTACAGCGACCGGGTCGTCTACTCCCCGCGCGTACCGGTCTTCCGCGACGACGACGGCGCGCTGATCGCCCCGGCCTACGACGTGTCGTTCCTGACCGCCGCGGCCCCCAACCGTGGCGCCGTACGCCAGAACGCGGCCGACCGGGCGGCGGCCCTGCTCGCCATCCGGGCGCGGCGGGTGCTCGCGGTTGCTGCCGCGCACGGCCACCGCCGACTGGTCCTCGGCGCGTGGGGCTGCGGCGTCTTCCGCAACGATCCGGTGATAGTGGCGCACGCGTTCGCGGGAGCTCTCGCCGACACGGCCGGCTGGTTCGATCAGGTGGTGTTCGCCGTCCTCGACCACGCCCGCGGCACACCGGTCCGGGCGG
This sequence comes from Actinoplanes sp. NPDC051859, assembly GCF_044452725.1. NCBI lineage: Bacteria > Bacillati > Actinomycetota > Actinomycetes > Micromonosporales > Micromonosporaceae > Actinoplanes > Actinoplanes sp. NPDC051859. The sequence continues at coordinate 216,240 of NZ_JBITBX010000007.1, forward strand.
CCTTCGAGGCCCGCTTCTGCGCGTAGAGACGGGCGTCGGCCTGGCCGTACAGCGTGTCGAAGTCCGTACCGTCCCGGCCGGCTGTCGCCGCTCCGACGCTGGACGGCGTACGCACCGCCAAGGCCCGTTGGAGCCGCTCGGCTTGGCCCGCCGGATCGCCGCTTACCAGGACGACGAACTCGTCACCGCCGAGCCGGCCCACGGGGTCGTCCGGGCGTACGCCGGACTGCAGAGTGGCACCCACCCAGCGCAACAGGTCGTCCCCCGCCTCGTGCCCGGCCGTGTCGTTGAGCTTCTTGAACTCGTCCAGGTCGAAAATCAACAGGGCGGGCTGGGCGCCGGACCGTCGAGCCTCGTCCAGCACAGCGGCGAACCGGTCGGTGAAGCCGCGCCGGTTGAGACAGCCGGTGAGCGCGTCGCGTTCCGACAGGCGGGTCACCAGCGACCGGCGACGGGCGGCGACGAAACCCTGCTCGGCGCAGGCCACCGAGGCCGCCAGCAGGCTCACCAGATGGGCGACGACATACCAGGCGCTGGGCGCACCCTCCAGCACGGCCATCAGCAGATAGCCGAGGCAGACGGTGACGAGCACCGGCAATGCGGCACGCCAGCGGGTGCCCAGCATGATCAGCGGCAGGGAGCAGAGCAGGCCGGCAGCCAAGGGCGAACTGACGCCGCCGTCCAGCGCCGCGGCCGTGGCGGCACTGCCGTACCAGGAGAACGCCATTCCGGTCATGACCCACTGGGCGTGCCGCGACCGGCTCAGCCGGTCCGCGGCGGCGAAGGTGACCAGGCCCAGCAGCATCCCGAACGAGGACAGCAGTCCGATCGCCGCCCAGTGCGGATGATCCGCGGCGAAGACCAGCAGATAACCCAGGGCAGCGACACCCTTCAGCGCCGACACCCGACCGGTATCGGCGATCGAATGCCGGCGTCGCTCCCGGCGGGACACCCGCACCGCGGCCTGCGCCGGCGGCTGGGCACACGCCGCGGCCACGGCTGCCGCGGTCGGCGCCCGACGGTCCCGGGACGTCTTGTCGACATAGAGCCGCGCATCGGCGAGCCGGGTGAGCTCCGCGGCGGTGGTGGCAGCAACCGAGGTCGCCGTGCCGAAACTGGCAGGCGCCACGGCACCGAGTGCGGCCCGCAGCCGTTCGACGACCCCGTCCGCTTCCGCCGACCCGGTATCCGGCAACAGCACCGCGAACTCGTCCCCGCCCAGCCGGCCGGCCGCGTCCCCGGAACGCACCGCGTCGCGCAGCGTGTGCCCGACCCAGGCGAGCAGGTCGTCACCCGTGCGGTGCCCGTACGAGTCGTTGATCTCCTTGAATCGATCGAGGTCGACGAGCACCAGCGTGAGCGGCGTCCCGGCCTGCGCCGCGCCGGCGAGTTCGGCGGCGAAGCGCTCGTCGAAGCCGCGCCGGTTGAGGCAACCGGTCAGCGCGTCCACTCGGGATATCTCCGCCAGCCTGCGGCGCAATGACACCAGCACCCCGGCGTGCTGCAGGCACAGCAGCGCCACCACCGCGAACCCCACGCCATAGAGCACGGGATAGCCGAGCGATCCGGGCGGTCCGCTGCCGGCCACCACGGCGTACGCGCCAAGATCGATTGCCGCCAGCAGGAGGAAAGCTCGGGGCGGCATGAGGACGGCCAGGAAGATCAGATAGAACGGCAGCAGGTCGCCGAGCGGCGTCCCCACCCCGCCGTCGAGGACGCCGACCGCGCACAGCCCGGCAATGGTGGCGAGTCCCGCGCTCAACTGCATGGGCAGCCGCCACCGCGAGGCGGCGATGGCTCCGGCAGCGTGCCACCCGGCCGCGTTCAGGGCGAGGACAAAGGCACTCACCAGCAACAGGGCCAGTCGATGCGGGTGGCTCGGGCTCGCCAGCGCGTAGCAGGCGGCGATGGCCGACCCGACGGAGGAAAGCAGCGCGCTCCGCCGGACCTCGCGGATGGCGCGGTTGCGCAAGGCTGCGGTGATCGACAAGCGCTCACAGCCTCCTCTCGGCGAGACCGGGCCAATCGGCACCCCGGCCGGAAAGCTGAGCGTCGGGCCAGCGCTCAGTTCCTGTCCCACGATGGGCGGCGCACCGCTGGTCAGAGCCGGTCTGGCGTCCCAGCGTCCCAAGCCGTCCCAGCGGCTAGGTCCGGTCCTGTGCCCCCACCCACGATGGGTGCGGCCCGCTTCCCTCGCGGAGCCCGCATCGACCATCATCGGGGAGACTCACGTGCACCGAATCAGCAGGATCATCGTCGGCCTGGTCGCCACCACCGCAGCCGGGGTCGGCGTCTTCGCCGGGGCGGCGCCGGCGTCCGCCGCGGACGAAACGATCGCCGGGTGTGATTACCCGCGCGTCTGTTTCTACAAGACCTTCAACGACTACGAGCGGGAGCGGCCCACGGCTGCCTACCGCGACCTGGGCCCCACGCAGACGCTCGGCTCGCGCAGCAAGGGCGCGAGCGTGGTGGTCAACACCCGCAACGACGACGGCGCGCTGCTGCACTTCACCAACGGCAGGACCACCTGCCTGCAGCCGAACGGCGAGCTGCTGGCTACCGAGTACGGCGTCGTCGACAAGATCACGATCATGAACTCCCCGATCTGCCGGAAGTAGCGCATCGGCGGGGCCGAGCCCCACTCGGCCCCGCTGCCCACCCGCCACGCATGTCACGAACTTGTCATGGAAGGTTGTGCATTCTCTCCCTGCGCGTCGAAACCCGGCGCTTGATCATCTTTAGGGAGTTTGTCTTCCATGTCTCTGACCATGCGTCGCCTCCTTCCGGTCGTCGCGGCGGCCACCATCGCCCTCACCGGCTCGGCCCTCGCCGCCAGCCCCGCCATGGCCGCCAACCCGGAGACCCCGGTCCGCGACCTCGCCATCAGCGACCTGACCGTCCTCGGCGGTACCATCCGCGACGCCTCCGGCACCGTCGTCAAGACGGACGCGTGCGGCAAGCCGGGCACCGTCGTCGAGAAGTCCACCCTCCTCGACGGCTCGACCGCCTACTACACCCACGGCGACGCCATCGTCACCGAAGATGGCAAGAGCCTGACCGACATGACCTGCACCTACTCGCTGAAGGTGACCGCGCCCGAGCGCCAGGCGTTCAACCTGACGAACCTGTGGATGGCCGGCCAGAGCGTGCTGGAGGCCGGCGCCAAGGGCCAGGCGTCGATCTCGGTCAGCGCCCCGAGCGGCGGCACCGAGCTGACCGGCACGATCGAGGGCCCGACCGACTTCGGCACGAACTGGAACCTCACCGGCCTGCCGTCCGACAAGGCCCTCATCGGCAACTGCGGTGCCACCGAGGAACTCGTCATCACCCAGAAGCTGCACCTCGACGAGGGGACCACCTTCTCGTACCTGAGCAACGTGGCCGACCCGGGCTGGAACTCCGTCCGGGCGCACCTCTCCAGCATCCCCTGCAACAACTGAGCTAGGTAGTTCCTTCGCGGCTCCGGCCGGCGCCCCCACGCCGACCGGAGCCGCGCCCTTTACTTCACGTCCTATGCTGCACCGCATGGTTGAACGCGTTCAAGTTCTCGCTCCGCCGGCGCCGCACCCCGCCCGGCCCCTCCTGGTCCTCCTCGCGGCACTGAACGGCTTGGTGGCGCTGGCCCGCACCGGCGGCCTCGCCGGGTTCGACATCGAAGCCCTGTTCGGCTGGCTCGTCGTAGCCGTCATCGCCCTGCCCCTGGCAATGCGGCGATCCTGGCGGCTCTTCGTCACAACCTGCCTGGTCAGTGCCGCCCTCATCACCGCCCTGGGCACAGCGCTCACCTTCGGCGGCCTCTGGGTCCTCTGGTCCAGCTCGGCGCTCCTCATCCTCGCCGTCACCCCCGCAGCCCGTTGGCGTCCGCCCTACCTGGCCGCCGCCATCGCCCTCTCGGTCGCCGTCCCGTGGGGCGTCCTGGCCTACTACTGGCACTGAACCGGGCCGTACGTCAGACGCGCTGGACGCCTACCTGGTGCCGCTGCTGCACCGCAGGTTTGGCCCTCGTCGCGCACCTGTCCACCGACGGCTATGCGGGAACCCTCACCGACCTGCAAGCTGTGGCTTTGACGAGGAAATAGATACCTGTGCAGGAAGTCGAATGATTCCATGCACGCATGACACAACTCACCTTCGGTGAATGCCGAGAAGCCGCCCGTTCCGTCCGAGGTGCGGAGATGGGCGCTGAGGTCAGCGAACACCTACGACCGCGGATAACGGGATTGGTCCGATCGCAGTCACCGATCACCATGCAAATCTATCGAGCGTCGCGTGAAGGGCGGCTGATCTGGCACGGTCCTAACTCTTTCGCAGTGCTGCGCCCGCCCGCGGACCGACCACTCGAGACCACCTCGAGCGTTCTGCGCTGGATCGATCGACAGTGGGAACTGGTTGTCCTTCTCGGTGAGTTCATCATTTTCGTACTGTGGGTTCTGCTCCTGGGAGGTCTACGTGGATCGATCGGCACGATGACCCTCTGGTATGGAGCTGCCTTCGCCGAGCTGCTCCTCTACGCCGTCATTGTCACCGACTGGCTCATCGGGTGGATACGCATGACCTGGCGCGGTCTACGGTCGCTGGCACGGGAAGCTCCACGACTGGATGAGATCGCCGCCGAGTCCTTACCGTACGACCAGTGGTCGATGCTGCTCTGCCACCACGAACAGGACAGCGATGCTGCGACCCTCCTGAATGACGTCGCGAGGCGGTTGATCGTGCTCGCTGGTGACGAGGCGCCGTTGGCCTGCCCGAACAGGGGCGTCACCACCTCGGCCATGCGCAACCACGTCAAGGAGTGGGCTCACGACCTGCCCAGCGGCGTCGAGACTCCGATGATCGGCCTGCGTCTGCCGCGGCGCCGTACGGTCTGGCCATCTCGCCTGGTCGAAACCGGCGCTTTCTTCTTCGCCTACGCTGCGGGCGTGGCCGTCTCGGTGACGGCGATGGCGATACCGGTTTCGGATTGGGAACAGTCCGCGTGCACCATCGGTTGTGCTGACCGGCCCGCAACCTTCATGACCGCGTTGGAATGGGTCTGGCACCGGCTTATCTGGCAAAACCCGGCGGGCTTGCAGGCCGAAACTTTCTGGGCACGCTCGCTCGGCTTCATGATCGGTGGTCTGTTGCCAGCGACAGCACTGGTGGCAATGGCTTCCATCGCCCAAAGCCGAAGGTACTTCCAAAGTCGTCGGACCAGATATGAAGCCATGATGGGGGAAGCGGCCAATCAGGCCCGCCTGTTGATCGTGGTGGCGACACCTGTCGAACGAGACGCTGTCCTCCGGCGAGCGCGAGCCGGCCGAACGGCTGACTTCCCGTTGGACTTCTCGGCGAGGCATCCCGTGTATCGGCTCGGTGTGATCGGCGGCGTCGATGTATTACTTGCCCAGTGCGGCCCCGGCATGACCAGCACCGAATCGGCCGCCTACAGCCTGCCGGAGCTGATCTCCGACTGGACGCCGAACTACGTGATCATGCTGGGAATCTGCTTCGGCCTGCACGAGAAAGAGCAGCAGTTGGGTGACGTGATCGTAGGAACGCGGCTCCAGGTCGTCAATCTGCGGGTGGGCGAGACCGACACGATCGATCGCGGCTATACCGTCGCGGCGGGACACCGCCTGATGGCAGGCTTTGCTGTCGCCTCACCGCCGCCGGGCGCACGACTCTGGTCGGGCACTCTGCTCTCCTGGGACGTCCTGGTCGACTGCACACCGCTGCGTGCCGCCTTGAACCGCTGGTACCAGCATGCCCTCGGCGGCGAGATGGAGGGTGCAGCAGTCTCGGCGGCCTCTATGCGGGCCGACGTGGAATGGATCGTGGTGAAGGGAATCAGCGATTGGGGGTACAACAAGCGTGACGACGCGCAGCAGCTCGCTGCTTCGAATGCGGCCGCGGTGGTCTTCGATACGATCGAGAAAGGAGCGTTCGCCCGCCGGGAAGACGCATCGCGAAGCGGGATCGCCCAACGGCCGCGCTACTGATCGCGGCGTCCTCGCCCGAACCGGGACACACCAGCGCCTTAGGCGCCGATTGCCTTACCCGACAGATGGCCGAAGCCCGGGGCATCGCCGCACACCCCCGTAGGCGTCAGGTGGGCATCCGGACTCGCAGGCTTGTGTGAGCCCCACAGCTGTATCTCGATGATTCGGACCAAGCGAAGGGCTTCATTCCTGGGCGCAAAGCTGGCCGGGCTGATGCGGTCAAAGCCCAACGCGAACAGCGTGTAACTCTGCCGATGCCCCAGAAACCCAGGCAGGCATCCATCGCTGCCATGGGCCGCCGTTTGCCAAGACATGGGATACGACCGCCACGCAAATGCGACTACGACAAAGCCCGTCATCCCTAGCGGGCGACGGGCTTTGGACTACGTTCTTAACTAGTAGCGGGGACAGGATTTGAACCTGCGACCTCTGGGTTATGAGCCCAGCGAGCTACCGAGCTGCTCCACCCCGCGTCGGCTTCTTCACTCTATCCCGTGCACCCCGGCGCCTGCAAAGCGACCCCCCGTAACGCTCGCCACACCTCGAATCGCAGCTCAACGTGGGGTCGCCCGCCGCACGCGACTCCTGCGAAGGTGTGCGTTGCCGGTCAGCCCGAAGCTGTTAGCGGTTGGGCAAGACAGCGGCCCGCCAGCAGGAGTGCCGGCGGGCCGCTGGTAGTGCAGAACGTGGCGCTAGCTGCCGCTGGGCGAAGGCGCCGGCGCTGACGCCGGAGCCGACGCTGGAGTAGAGGCTGGGGCCGAAGGTGGAGTCGTGGCAGGCGCCGGGGCGCCCGCTGCCTTCTGGACGTTCTTGAAATCGGTCATTGCCTTGTCGAGGGCTGCCAGCGCCTGACCATATTTGGCGAAGTCGCCGGACTGCTGGGCCGCCTTCACGTCGGCGATGGCCTTGTCCAGGGCCGCGGCTGCCTGGGCGAGTTGCCCGGTCAGCACCGGCGGCTGAGTGCCCGCGGTGGGCGGGGTGCCGGTGTTGGGGTTGGTGGCTGGCGGCGCCGGCTGGTTCTTTCCCTGGGTGACCAGTTGCTTCAGGCCGGCTTCCAGGTTGTCGGCCAGGACGACGTAGGTGCCGCCGTCGCCGTATGACATGAGCACCTTTTGGAGGAGCGGGACGGCGTCTTGCTGTCCGCTCTTCACGTAGACCGGTTCCACGTAAAGCATGCCGTCACCCACGGGGAGCGAGATCAGGTTGCCGTAGAGCACCTGGGAGTTGCTGTTGTTGGACAGCAGGGTGAGCTCGGAGCGCACGACCGCGTTGTTGGTCATTCGCTGGTGCACCTGGACCGGCCCCTGGATGGCGGTCTGGTCGGGCAGTTCGAGCACTTCCAGTTTCGGCTTGCCCCCCACGTACGAGCCGGAGATCAGCGCGGCCAGGTTGTCTCGGCCGTTCGGGGTGACCGCCGATGTCAGCTGGAAGCGTGGACCGTCCTCTTGGCCCGGGAGCTGCACGTTCAGGTAGTACGGCGGCTGCTTGACACCCTCATCGGGGTTGTCCGGGGCGTTCGGGACCTGCCAGAAGTCCTGGCCGGAGAAGAACGTCGCCGGGTCGGTCACGTGGAACTTGGCCAGCAGGTTGCGCTGCACCTTGAACATGTCCGCCGGGTAGCGGAAGTGCTCCTTCAGCGCCTCCGGCGTCTCTGCCTTCGGCGTGATGAGCTTGCCGCCGAACGCCTGGTTCCAGGCTTTCAGGATCGGGTCGGCCTCGTCGAACTCGTAAAGCTTGACCGTCCCGTCGTACGCATCGACGGTCGCCTTGACCGAGTTGCGCATGTAGTTGATGTTGTCGCGGGCGAGCGCGAACGTGCCCCGGTTGGTGAGCTCGTCCTGCGTCTCTTCCTGCAAGTTGATCCGCTGTGCGTACGGGTACGTCGCCGAGGTCGTGTACCCGTCGAGGATCCACTGGATCTTCCCGTCGACCACGGCCGGGTACGGGTCGCCGTCGATGGTCAAGAACGGTGCGACCTTCTCCACGCGGGAACGGGGGTCCCGGACGTACATCAGCCGGGAGTTGTCGTTCACCGCGTCGGAGAGCAGGAAGTTGCTTTCGGTGTTCTTGATCGCGAAGACGAGCCGGCGGAAGAACGAGCCGATCGGCACACCACCTTCACCGGTGTACGTGTACCGCTCCTCGGAGTTGTTGTCGTTGGGCTGCGGCCGGTCGAACTCGACCTTCTTGGCCTCGTCCGTCTGCCCGACGATCGCGTACTCGGTGGACTGCTCGCCAAAGTAGACGCGCGGCTGCTGCACCGCGATCTCTTCCTTCTCCGAGGCGCAACCGGGCTGCTGCTTATCGCCGAGGAAGCCGGAGACGAAGTACGGCAGACCACCGCAGACGACCCGGTTGGCGGGCGCCGCGACCATGCCGTACCCGTGGGTGAAGACCGTGTGCCGGTTGAGCCAATTCTGCTGCTGCTCGGTCAGCGCCTGGTCGTTGATCTCGCGGACGCCGACGACGTAGTCCTGGGTCTGTTCTCCGACCTTGTAACGGTCCACGTCGAGCTTGGGGCCGAAGTCGTAGAAGCCGCGGACCTGCTGCTGCTGCGTGTATGCCTGGGACACCAGCTGCGGGTCGATGAGCCGTACGGACTTGGCGCTGGGATTCTCGTCGAGCTTGTCCGGCGGCACCGTGCTGGACGCCGGGAAGGCCCGCATTTCGGTGGCACTGAGCCCGAACGCGTCCCGGGTGGCCGCAATCGAGCGGGCGATATAGGGCGCTTCCTTGTCCGCCAGGCTCGGCTGGACCTGGAAGTTCTGCACGGCCAGCGGGTAGATGCCGCCGATCGCCACCGCGGAAATAGCCAGCAGGGCGAGCGAAACACCAGGCCACACGAGGTTCCGCATGACCGCGTTGGAGAACACGATGATCGCGATGGCGACCACGATCGAGATGTACGCCAGGATCTCCTTGGCGGGCAGCAGGGCATTCACGTCGGTATAGCCGGCCCCGTAGAGGCCGGGTGAGACGTGCTGCTCGAGCAGGAGTGCCCGCCGGTCGAGGACGTAGGCGACCGCCTTGAGCAGCACGAAGATCGCCACCAGGCTGGTCAGATGAGCACGGGCCGCCGACGTCATCCGGTCACCGACGCCCTGCAGCCGCACACCGCCGAACACGTAATGCACGGCAAGCGCGCCAATCACCGACAGCACGACAACGGTGAAGCCCACGCCGAGCACGTAGCGCAGCAGCGGGTACTCGAAGATGTAGAAGCCGATGTCCTTGTTGAACTGCGGATCGGTCACGCCGAAGGGCTGGGCGTTCGTGTAGAGCATCCAGTCCTTCCAGCGGCCTTGCGCGGAAAGGCCGCCGAAGAACCCGATCACCACCGCGACCACGGAGATCCAAGTGCCGAGGCGGGGCTGGATCACCATCCGGTAGCGCTCGAGCGTGGCCTGCTCAGCCGAGTGCGGCCGCAGCAGCGGCCGAAGGCGGTAGGCAAGGTAGAGGTTCGCCGCGAGGATCAGCGCCATGGCGAGACCGATCGCAAGGAAGAGCAGGAGGCGGGTCACCAGAACACCCGAGTAGACCCCGGTGAAGGAGACCTCGTCGAACCACAGGTAGTCGGTGTAGGCGTCGATGCCCCAGCCCAGCAACGTGAAGAGGAGGAAGACCCCCACGAGGACGCCGACGGTCACACGACCGCGCCGGCTCATCCTCGGTAGAGGACTGTTACGCATGACCAACGGGAACCCCACAAAGTCTCAAGACTGGTCTTCACTCTAGGGTGTTGCGTCGTTTCGCTTAGGGCGCCTGTGGATATCTCACGAGGCCGGGCACGGCTTCGGCGTACCCCCGGACGTAAATGTCTGCACCGCCGTGAGCGCGTCCTTGACCGTGGCGACCTCCGCCATCGCCAGGTCGGGCACCGCGTTCCGCAGCGCTTCGGCGCAGTTGTCGGCCGGAACCAGGAAGAGCTGTGCTCCCGCCTTCTTGGCACCGACCAGTTTCTGCGGGATGCCGCCGATCGGCCCGACGTTGCCCTCGTCGTCGATCGTGCCCGTACCCGCAATGATCTTGCCGCCGGTCAGATCCTCGGGTTTGAGCTTGTCGATGATGCCCAGGGTGAACATCAGCCCGGCGCTGGGGCCGCCGATCTCGTCGAGGTCGATGGCGATCGTGAACGGGGCCGACTGCTTCTTGTCCACCGCCACGCCGATCCGAGGTCCGGAGTTGGTGCCGCCGGCTTCCTTCGTGGTGACCTGCGCGGTCCCCGGCTTCCCCGCCCGGGTGTAGGCAATCGTCAGCGCGGCGCCCACCGGCTTGGCCCGCACCAGCTCGGTGAGCTTGGCGGGGCTGGTGACCGGCGTGCCGTCGACGGTGTCGATCGTGTCGTCCTTCTGCAGTTTGCCCGCCGAAGCGCCATCCGCGACCACCTCGGTGACAAACACCTGCACCGGGTAGCCGAGCTCGCGCAGCGCGACCGTCTCGGCGCTGGTCTGCGAGGACTTGAACTCCTCGGCGTTCTTCTGCTCGATCTGCGCCTCGCTGCGATCCGGCGGGTAGATCACGTCACGGGGCACCACTGCTTCTTCGTCACTGAACCAGCCACGGATCGCCCACACCAGCTCCACGCTGGGCTGGACCCCTACGGTGGTCAACCGGAGCTGACCCGCACTGGTCGAGGTCTGCCCCTTCGTCACCTGGATGACCTCTTTGCCGTTGTCCGATCCGAGCGTGTTGACCGTCGGGCCGGGCTTGAGCACGACATACGGCAGGGGCAAGGCCATGACTCCGACTGCCAGCAGTGCGGTGATCAGGGCGCCGAGGATGACCGTGACACCGCGACGTCTCATGCGCGTGACCGTATCAACCAACCCTGAGTTCTCTCTGAGCTGACACCGGCAACGGGCAATACCGGCTCGGACCCGCGTACCGTTGGGGACGTGCCTGATATCCCGTTCGGCTTCAGCCTGCCGGGCGCCCAGCCGCCCGATCCCTCCGATCCGCAGCAGATGCAGCAGTTCATGAATCAGCTGCAGCAGATGTTCGCCGCGCCGGGAAGCGGCCCGGTCAACTGGGATCTGGCCCGCCAAGTGGCGGCCAGCCAGCTGAGCGCGACCGGCGACCCCTCCGTGAACATGTACGAGCACCATGCCGTCTCCGAGGCCCTCCGGCTCGCCGACCTGTGGCTCGACCCGGTGTCCTCACTGCCGTCAGGTGTGCGCGACGCAACCGCCTGGAACCGCAACGAGTGGGTCTACAACACCCTGGACGTCTGGAAGAAGCTGTGTGACCCGATCGCGGGCCGCATGGTGGGCGCAATGGGCGATCTGGTCCCCGAGGAGGCCCGAGCCCAGCTCGGCCCCATGCAGTCGATGGTCGCGACCCTCGGCGGCGCGCTCTTCGGCGGCCAGCTCGGCCAGGCGCTCGGCCAGCTCGCCGCGGAGGTGCTCTCGGCCGGCGACATCGGTCTCCCGCTCGGCCCGGGTGGCACGGCAGCGCTCATCCCGTCCAACATCAAGACCTACGGCGACGGCCTGGAGATCCCTGAGGACCAGGTCAGGCTCTATGTGGCGCTGCGCGAAGCCGCCCATCAGCGCCTGTTCCAGCACGTCCCCTGGCTGCGTGCCCACGTGCTCAACGCGGTGGAAACCTACGCCAATGGCATCACCGTCAACCGTGAGGCGATCGAGGAGGCCATGAGCCGCGTCGACCCCGCCGACCCGGAGTCGATGCAGGCGATGGCGCTCGAGGGCATTTTCACCCCAGAAGACACGCCGCAGCAGAAGGCAAGCCTGGCCCGCCTGGAAACCGCGCTCGCTCTGATCGAGGGCTGGGTCGGCCACGTCGTGGACAGCGCCGCGGGTGACCGGCTCCCGTCGGTGGCAATGCTCAGCGAAGCGTTCCGCCGCCGCCGTGCCGCTGGTGGCCCGGCTGAGCAGACCTTCGCCGCCCTGGTCGGCCTCGAACTGCGCCCCCGCCGCCTCCGTGAAGCAGGCGCCTTGTGGACCGCGGTCACCGAGGCCCGCGGCGTGCAAGGTCGCGACTCTCTCTGGGACCACCCCGATTTGCTGCCGACCGACGAGGACTTCGCTGACCCGCAGAAGTTCGCCAGCAGCCAGTCGGACTGGGACATCTCTGAGCTCGAAAACCTAGGCAAGGACGACTCCGGAAATAACGACGAGCCAGGATCAAAATCCTGATGTCGTAGCTGTGTGGGTGGCGCGGACCGCCATTCGCCGGTGCACCCTTGATGCCGTCCGGCCCGTCAGGGCCGGGCGGCATCTGAGTCGGGCCGCATCTGGATCCCGTCAGCCCCCAAGTAATGCCCGGGTGTTCTCCCATCCCTCCAGGGCGGGATCGAGGGTGGCTAGATCCGCTGGCCCGCGGAGGCGGTGCCACTCCGGTGTCGATTCCACGAGACTTGGCTGCGGCGCGTTTCTCCGCACCGCCATCGGGCTGGCTGCCTCCAGATCGGTGTCGGCCAACCAATCCGGCACCGGAAGGTTCGCAGCGACTGCCAGAGCTCCGCCGCTCGGTCCGCCCGGGGCCACGGCGACCGGCTTCCCGCTTAACGGCCGCAGCAACTTTCCCAAGATCATGCCCGGCACGTCAGCGGCATCGGCAGCCAGCACGGCTGCCTGCTCAAAGCCATCCCGTGCCGCAGCGGCAAACACGGGCAACACGGTCGCGGTCGGCACTTCATAGATCGGCATCCCGGGCCAGGCAATCTCTCGCGCCAATGCCAGATCGGCCGCGGTCGCCGCGATCGCCGGCTCGGCCTGCGACAACCGGGCCAGCAGATCCACCACGTCCTCAGCCAGGGCGGCTCGCCACGCCACCGCGTCGATCCCGGGCGGACTCCATGGCACGGGACCCAGCAACGCCACCACGACTCGTTTGGTCACCCGAGCACCGTAGCGACTTCGGCAGAGCTGCCTCGATGGCTATCCACAGGCACAGCCGCCTCAGCCACAAACGTGGGCTATCACGCCGCCGACCTGCGGTTAGTTATCCACAGCTGCGGGCACCGATGCCGGCGGCGACTGAGAAGAGGCTGCGGTGCAGTCCCGCGACTGCAGAGGACCACGAGGATCAGCAAGCGCGCGTTGGTGCGCGGTCAATCGTCTGCGAGCACCAGACCCGTTGCGGCGGAGATGCCCTCTAGGTAGCCGCGGGCGCGTTCAGCCTTCGGATACCGGTTGACCAGTTCCCAGAAGGCGGCGTTGTGACTCGGCACGACCAGGTGCGCCAGCTCGTGCAACAGCACGTAGTCGATCACCCAGTCGGGCATCTCCTGGATCCGGTGCGAGATGCGGATCGTGCCGTCGTCGGGCGTACACGACCCCCAGCGCCCGTTTTGATTGGTGACCCACCGCACGCTGGCCGGAACGATGTCGTGGGTATGGTCGCTGAGGTAGCGGGCGATCAGCTTCTGCGCGCGCCCCAGCAGCTCGTTGTCCGTCCGCCCGACGCGCTCTTCGCGAGCGGCCAACCGGGCGAGCATCCGCGCCACCCACTCAGTCTCCTCTGCCCGGGAGAACCGATCGGGAATGAGGACGACGACCCGCTCGCCCTCGCGGTACGCGGACACCGTACGACGACGGCGCTGGCTACGCCGCACTTCGACGACAGGCTTACGCGTCCTGCCCATTATCGGCTCGCGTGGCCCACACTCGGCTTCACATTGCGACGTTAATCGGTCAGGCCCAGGTCGCCGCAAGGGTACGGCAAACGACACGCACCCAAAATGTGAGCTTTGCCCCAGAAAATCCGAAAAGATTTTGCAAGCCGGCAACAAGGCACCGTGGACCGCGCCACGCTACACCCCTCCCAAGTCTCCGCTCCGGCGCCCCTCAAACCTCGTTCGCTTCGATCTTTGTCCGGCAATCCTGAACAGCTTCACGGACCGCCACGCCCTCCAACGCTTCCGCACCTCAGTAGTTCCCGACAGTTCCGGGCTTGCAGCATGCGGGCTCCGTCGTCACCCCACACCTCCGGCTCTCCGGGCCGTTCACTGACCTGACACTGCGTCGTGTGCGATTCGACGCTTGGCGTACCTTTTCGACCGCTCTGAAGTAATTCGTCGGCGTGTCCGCCCGTATCTGCTTAAAAAGGGACACTACGACCGGCAAACTCACGACGTCGACGTCACCGCCGACGCTGCGCTGACATGGAAATGGCCGGACCTGGGTAGTGACCGCCCCGAGCGGGTGGCCACATCCACGTGGTCGCGGAGCGGTCCAGCGCCGAACACAGATCGCGGCCTGTCGCCGCGAGCAGGGCCCCGGACGGGTCCAGGTCCCCTCAAGGACCTGACCACATCCGGGCAATCGGGCCGACCCGGCCGACAACATGACGAGGAGGAACCGTGGCCGACAACACCTACAACGGCTACTGCGTGAAGTGCAAGGAGAAGCGCGACTTCCAGGGCACCGTCGAGGTCTCGAAGACCGGCATGAACATGGCCAAGGGCAAGTGCCCGGTCTGCGGCACGACGGTGAACCGCATCCTGGGCAAGGCGAAGGCCTGACCGGACGCTACGAAAGGCGGGGGTGGCAGCTGCCACCCCCGCCTTCGTCACGCCCCGCGGATGCCGGCGGGGTGTGATCGCCGGGATTCACCCGCCCGGGTCGTCACCAGTGATCGAGTAAACACGTTAAGTAGTTGTCCACCTCCGCTCCGCAGCCTGTGGATAACTCAGCCCAGCCTGTGGACAGCCGAGCACGAGCGCCTGCGCGGCCTGTGGATAACGAACTCGCTCCGAATTGGGTTCATGACAACCTGTCACCCATGAGCGCCCCTCCTCTCGTCCGTCCCACCCTTGTCCCTGGCCTCGTCCGCACCTGGCGCGGCAGCTCAACGCTGCAATTGGGCCGTCAACCCGACCACGCCGTTCTGGTCGACCTGCCCGATCCGAATACTGCCCAGCTGCTCACACTGCTGGATGGGTCCCGAACCCAACGCGATGTCTTGCGCCGGGCTCCCCGGTTGGGCATATCCCCCACGGACGCCGCTGCTCTGCTTGAATCCCTCACTCGCGTCGGACTGGTCGTGCCTGCGCACACCCTCTATCCCGCCAGCGGAGACGCCGCCCAGCTGTCCGGCGAGGCAGCGACATTGGTTCTCCGGCAGCCCTTCAACCAGGGCGCCGGTGAATCAGCCGCAGCGGTGCTGAGGCGGCGGCGAACCGCACGGATTACCGTCCGAGGACGCGGCAGGCTCGGCGCCGGGATCGCGGTCGGCCTGGCCGAGTCGGGCATCGGCCACGTCCACGCCGACCTCTTGGGTGCCGTCACCCATCAAGACCGGATAGCCGGCCCCCTGCGCGAGGCCACGCTCGGCTCCCCACTCAATAGGGCGGTCGACGAAGCCGTCCTGCGTGCCGTTCCCACGACCGGCACCCGTGCGGTCCGCCGTGGCGGCACGCGCTTGGTCGTTCAGCTGGGTCACGACCAGCCCACCGCTCTGCTAGCCGCTGGGTACGCACAACGGCGTCAGCCGCACCTGGCCGTGGCGATCCGGGAGGCAACCGCCGTCATCGGCCCACTGGTTCCGGCTCACGGTGGCCCCTGCCTCAACTGCCTGGATCTCCACCGTCGCGAGCGAAACCCGGATGTCGACCGGCCCACGCCCGGTCCTCGGGACGGCGAGCCTTGCGCGGCTGCCACCGTGCTCGCCGCTACCGCGTACGCCGTGGCGCAGGTGCTGGAGTTCATCGACGGGCAGAAACCGGCCACCGAGGGCGCCGAGATCGAGATCGGGGCACCCGGACGGATCCGACGCCGCAGTTGGGTGCCGCATCCGTGGTGTTTCTGTGTAGGAACGCGAGGGCGATCCGCGCAGGGCGGTCGAACGCCGCCGCACCGGGCACAATGATCTGGTGACCGACATCCCGCGTCGTGCGGCAGCCCGAACCGCGAAGCTCGCAGCACTGCCCCTCGGTTTCGCCGGGCGGACAATGCTGGGGCTCGGTAAGCGGGTTACCGGAATCGCCACCGACGTCATCTCCGCCGACATCCAGCAGCGCACCGCCGAACAGCTGTTCAGCGTCCTGGGACAGCTCAAGGGCGGAGCCATGAAGTTCGGCCAGGCGCTATCGGTGTTCGAGGCCGCCATGCCTGAAGAGATGGCCGGGCCGTACCGACAGGCATTGACGAAGCTGCAAGAAGCGGCGCCGCCGATGCCGGTCGCCAGCGTGCACAAGGCTCTCGCCGAGCAGCTGGGGGAGGATTGGCGGGAGAATTTCGCCGAGTTCGATGACAGCCCAGCGGCCGCCGCCAGCATCGGCCAGGTGCATAAGGCCGTCTGGAAACTGCCGCCCACCCGCAAGGGCGCCAAGCCGAAGACGCTCACTGTCGCCGTCAAGGTGCAATACCCGGGTGCCGGAGAAGCCCTTCTCGCTGACCTCAAACAGCTGGGCCGGCTCGCTGGAATGTTCAAGATCATCCAGCCGGGCATGGACATGAAGCCGTTGCTCACAGAGCTCCGCGAGCGCATTACCGAAGAGCTCGACTACGCGATGGAGGCGGAGTCACAAAAAGCGTTCGCCGCCGCATTCACCAACGATCCCGAGATCTACGTGCCCAGGGTCGTCGCCTCGGCACCGCGGGTATTGGTCACCGAATGGGTCGACGGCACGCCGTTGTCCAAGGTCATCAGTGACGGCACGCAGGCAGAACGCGACGAGGCCGGCCGACTCATGGCCACGCTGCATTTCTCGGCGCCCGCCCGAGCCGGCCTCCTGCACGCCGACCCGCACCCGGGCAACTTCCGTATCCTGCCCGACGGCCGCCTCGGAGTCATCGACTTCGGCGCGGTCGCCCGGCTCCCCGACGGCCACCCCGAACCGATCGGCCGCCTCGTCCGCCTTGCCCTCGACGGCAACGCCGCCGGAGTCGCCGACGGTCTCCGCGA
Source organism: Actinoplanes sp. NPDC051859 (assembly GCF_044452725.1). NCBI lineage: Bacteria > Bacillati > Actinomycetota > Actinomycetes > Micromonosporales > Micromonosporaceae > Actinoplanes > Actinoplanes sp. NPDC051859. The sequence continues at coordinate 233,087 of NZ_JBITBX010000007.1, forward strand.
GGAAGGCTTCATCAAGCCTGATGACGAACTCGACGCTCAAGCGGTCCTCGACTTCCTCCGCCCGATGATCGAGCCGGTGGCCGTCCCGAAATTCCGCTTCACCCGCAGCTGGATCCGCTCCGAAGCCACGCGCCTTTCCAGCCCGCGATCGCCTGCCTTCCAACTCAGCCGCAAACTCAACCTCCCCCCGTCCTACCTCCTCATCCACCGCGTCACCCTCGGCTCGATCGGTGTCCTCTGCCAGCTCGAAGCCGAAGCCCCCTACCGGGAGATCCTGGAGGAATGGCTCCCCGGCTTCGCCCCCGTGGACTAACTCAAACAACAAATTGTCCGGCGCCACCCCCAGGATGGCCGCCGGGGTGGCCACCGGTGGGCAGCGTCCGGACGGGCCGGTAGTGGGGTCTGAGTTCGGCTCGGAGGCCGCCTTGCTGTGCCTGGACTCACGTTCAGGGGAGCACGGTTGCTCAACTGCGGCTCACACCGACCAAGCCCCGCCCGAGCAGCCCCAGCCCCAGTCCGAGCCCGCCCCAGCCCCAGCCCGGCACCTGCCCTAGCCCCAGTGCCGCCCGCGCCCCAGCCCCAGCACCGCCCACGCCCAAGCCCCAGCTCCAGCGCCGCCCGCGCCCCAGCCCCAGCACCAGCGCCGCCCGCGCCCCAGCCCAGCTCCAGCGCCGCCACGCCCCAGCCCCAGTGCCGCCCACGCCCCAGCCCCAGTGCCGCCCCAGCCCCAGCACCGCCCACGCCCCAGCTCCGGCGCCGCCCACGCCCCAGCCCCAGTGCCGCCCCAGGCCCAGCCCCAGCACCGCCCTAGCCCCAGCACCGCCCGCGCCCAGCCCCAGCACCGCCCGCGCCCAGCCCCAGCAACGCCCGCGCCTTAGCCCAGCGCCAGCCCAGGCCCGAGCAGCCCGAGTCCGAGTCCGAGACGCCCCAGCCCCAGCCCCGGTCCGAGTCATCTCCAGCCCCTAACCCCCGCCCAGCTCCAGCTCCAGCTCCGCCTAGCTCCAGCAACAAAGAAAGGCCCCGCCCGCAGCGAGCTGCGGACGGGGCCGGGCGATTCGTGGTGGATCAGAGGCGTCCACCCAGTTCGGATGCGGTCCGGTGCCGGGCCGACATAGCGATCTGGCGTGCGGGACGGTGCGCCTCAGGGTGGTAGTCGGCCTGAGGCCGACGCATTCGTGCTCGGGAGAGCGCTTCTTGGATGAGTTTCAGCTTGGTGGTTCCGCTCGAGCTCATGGTGGTGATTTCCGTCTTCCGGTAAGGGGTGGTGGTGGTCATGTCATGCAGCCAGTCGAACTGAGCTGCGGCTGTCGAGGCCGTTGGCCGCGAGCCGCTCCTTCACCTCGACCGCCAGTTCGGCGTCGCGGGCGACGTCGACCTTGCGGGGGCGGCCACGGGGCCGCTTGCGCGGTACGACGGCGCCACGCTCGAAGATTTCGCCGCCCCAGACGCCCCAGGGCTCGTTGCGCTCGACCGCGCCGGCGAGGCATTCGACGCGCAGCGGGCAGTCCCCGCAGAGCGACTTGGCCAGTTCCAGCTGGGCCGGGGCGTCCGAGAACCAAAGGTCCGGGTCGAACTTCCGACAGGGCAGGTTTGCCTCGATCTCGACGCTCACGTCGAGGGGGGCCAGCGCCAGACTCATAAAGCCCGGTCACCTCTCTCTTTCTCTACTTCGATCTTGGTTGATCGGTGGTGCTGTGTGCCGTACCGGCCGGTGGGCCGGGCAAAAAATTGAGGCCGCGGATCCCGGTTAGGGGTTCCGCGGCCTCGAGGTGAGCCGGAGGTCTGATGACTCAGACCGGCCTTCCTCGAGGCGGGACACCGCTGGCTTCATCCATCAGTCGCTTGACGGCGAGGCCATTGCTGCCCACGAACCCACTGGTCCCGTTGCTTCCATCGACGGTCACCGGAATCCGGACCAGCTCGGCCTGGATCTGGACCTGGTGCGCCTGCGAAGCGGAGCCCAGTGCGGCCGCCAAGCGCGCCACGGGGACATAGGCCTCCGGGGCGGGGACTGGCAGCAGCGAGACGGACGGAGCGCAGGAAGCAGCAAGCAGCGTCGACGGTCGCTCGATCGTGTAGTCGATCCTCATCGGTGCCACCTCCATCGCTTCCACTCGTGTCCTAAACCCCGTCCGAGCAGGTCGCTCGTCAAGGTGTGCACTGAGGCTATGCCGTCCCTTGCAGGGGAGGCAAACGAATTAACGCACTAGTTTTCAAAGTTTTCTGCGGCGAGGTCTGCGGGGGTCGCTCCGCCGACCAGCGCGAAGACCGCGGCGCCGTACTGGCCGAGTTTGCGGCCGCCGATGCCGGCGATGGCCAGGAGCTCCGGCGGGGTGGTCGGGCGGCGTTCCGCGATGGCTACGAGGGTGGCGTCGGTGAACACCACGTATGCAGGGACTTTCTGCTGGGCGGCGGCGTGTGCACGCCACTGGAAGAGGCGGTCGTGAAGGTCCTGGTCGAGGTCGGAGGGACAGGTGGGGCAGCGGCCGAGTTTGCGGTCGGCGCCGGCGAGGAGGGTGGCGCCGCAGATTCGGCAGGACACGATCTGGGAGGGCCGGGTGCCGGTTTTCCGACTCGCGGAGCTGCTGGCCTTCTCGAAGGTGCGATGTCCGGTGCCGGTGCCGAGCTGGGGCAGAAACCGGCACGGGCGCCGGGTGCGGCCGCCGCCAGCTCTGAGCTGGCCGTACGAGAGCCAGAGCCATTGCCGCGCGCGGGTGACCCCGACGTAGAGCAGGCGGCGTTCCTCTTCGAGCTGGTCGGGAGTTTTGGCGTACGTGGTGGGCAACGTGCCGTCGGCGAGCCCGACCAGGAAGACCGCGTCCCATTCCAGGCCCTTGGCGGAGTGCAGGGAGGCGAGGGTCACGCCCGCCACGGTGGGGGCGTGCTGTTGGTCAGCCCGGTGGGCCAGTTCCTCGTTGAAGGCGGAGAGAGAGACGTCGCGTTGCACTTTTCCGGCTTCGCCCACGGGCAGCAGTGCGGGGCTGCGTTCGTACTCTTCGGCGAGGGCGACTAGTGCGGCGAGTGCCTCCCACTGTTCACGCTGCGCCCCGCCTGCCGGGGGCTTGTCGCGGGCCCAGCCGGTTGCGGCGAGGGCGTCGACGACGGCCTGGACCAGGGGCGTTTCCCCCGGAGTCAAACGTACGGCGGCACGCAGCGCGATCATGCCCTGGCGGATCTCGGTGCGCTCGAAGAACCGTTCGGCGCCGCGGACGACGTACGGGACCTCGGCCTCGGCGAGCGCCTTCTCGTACGTCTCCGACTGGGCGTTGGTGCGGAACAGCACAGCGATCTCACTGGCCGGCGTGCCCGCGCCGATCAGCTCCCGGCAGCGACGGGCGACGGCGACGGCTTCGGCGGACTCGTCCGGGAAGATTTTGAGGTCGGGTTCGGCGCCGGGCGGGCGCTGGCCGATAAGTTCGAGGCGGAGCTTGGCCTCGGTGCCGCGGGCCTGTTTGATGACCGCGTTGGCGAGACCGACGACCTGCGGGGTGGAGCGGTAGTCGCGGACCAGCCGCACCACGACGGCCTCGCGGCGCTGGCGGGGGAAGTCGACCAGGTACGACGAGGTGGCGCCGGTGAACGAGTAAATGGTCTGACTGGCGTCGCCGACCACGGTGAGGTCGTCGCGGCCGCCCAGCCAGGCGTCCAGCAGCCGTTGCTGCAGCGGGTTGACGTCCTGGTACTCGTCGACGACGAAGTGCCGGTACTGCGAGCGGACCTGTTCGGCGACGTCCGGGTGTTCCTCGATGCCCCAGACCGCGGCGCGCAGCATGTCCTCGAAGTCGATCACGCCCTGGCGGCGTTTGAGCGTTTCGTACGCGGCGAACACCTCGGCAACTTTCGCCGCTTCGTACGGTGGCTCGCGGAGCGCTTTGGTGGCGGCGACGACGTATTCGCCGGGCTCGACCAGCGACGATTTGGCCCATTCGATCTCGCTGGCGAGGTCTCGGGCGGCGGTGCGGTCGGCGCGCAGCCCGGCCTTACCGGCGGCGAGCGTCACCAGGCGGGCTTTGCTTTCGACCAACTCCGGCATGTTCCGGCCTTCGAGGAGCCGGGGTGCGAAGTAGCGCACCTGGCGCAACGCGGCGGCGTGGAAGGTGCGGGCCTGGACCCGGCCGGCTCCCAGCCCGGTCAGCCGCGCGCGCATTTCGGCCGCGGCCCGGGCGGTGAAGGTGACCGCGAGCACGTGCCGGGGGCTGATGTCACCGGACAACGTTCGATAGGCGATCCGGTGGGTAATCGCTCTCGTCTTGCCCGTGCCGGCACCGGCGAGGATGCAGACCGGCCCGGCCGGGGCGGTCACCGCCCGGCGCTGGTCGGGGTCGAGGCCGGCGAGAACCCGTTCCGCTGTCACAACCGGGAATCATGTCACCGGGGTCTGACGTTTGAGCGGGTGGCGTACTGCCAAGTGACATCCGCGAAGGGACACGAACCGATGTTGACCATGTACTCGACCCCCTGGTGTGGCTACTGCCACCGACTCAAGTCGCAGCTGGACCGGGAGGGGATCGCGTACGAGGTCGTCGACATCGAGCAGGACCCGACGGCCGCCGACTTTGTGATGCAGGTGAACGGCGGAAACCAGACGGTGCCGACGATGCGCTTCGACGACGGATCGGCGCTGACCAACCCCTCGATTGTCCAGGTCAAAGAGAAGCTGGCCGCGCTGTCGGCCTGATTGACCGACCGCACGAAAAGCGCCGTGGGCGCGGGCCGAAGCCCACGCCCACGGCGTTGATGTTTCTCAGGCGATCAGTCGCGTCAGAGCGCGGACTTCTCGTCTCCGGGGGTCACGAGGACGACCCGACGACGACGCGCGCTGATCATCAGGAAGCCGCCCACGGCGACCACGGCGAGACCCGCGCCACCGATGAGGCCAGCCTTGGCACCGGTGACCGGCAGACCGCCACCGTCGGTGCTGCCACCGGCCTGGTTGTCGGTGCCAGCGGGCTTGTCAGCGACGGGCTTGTCGGCGACGGGCTTGTCACTGCCACCGCCGCCGTTGGTCTTGCCCACGAAGACTACGAACTGGTCGGAGTTGTCGCTCTTGTCGACCTCGGGCGCCGTCTTGCCGGGCTTGACGATCGGGGACTGCGCGGCCTTGTCGGCCGGGGCCTCCTCGGCCTTCTCGCCAACCAGGCCCTCAGGCAGCTCGGCGATGGCCTTGGGCGCGGCGGGAGCCTCCACGGCGGGGGCGGCGGCGAGGATCGCGTCCACCTTCATCGTGCCGGTGAGGTCCTTGGGGGACGGCGCGTTCTCGGCGACCTTGACGGTGTGGAAACCCTTGATGGCCGAGTAGACGTTGTCACCAGGGTTCTTGTCCTGGTCGGCGGGCGCCAGCGGCAGCTTGTCGTATTTGCACGTGGCGACGGTCTTCGCGGCGTCGTAGGTGCAGCCGTCCAGCTCGCCGGCGAAGGTGACGTGCTCCGGCAGCTTGAGCTCGAAGGTGACACCGTCGACGGCCACGTCGCCCTGGTTGCCGACCTCGAAGTTCACCTTGCCGATGCCACCGGGCGCCACCAGCTTCTTGGCGCCGTTGGCGTCGACCTCCACGTCGTCGGCCTGGGCGTAGAGGTCCGGACCGCTGACGCCGACCTCGACATCGACGCCACCATTGGTGGCGTCGTTCTCCTCGTTGGGGTCTTTGCCCTCGTGCGCCACCGCAGCGACCAGCTTGCCGGCGTTGCCGGTGCCCCCCAGGCGGGTCAGCGTGATCGGCAGGTCGAGCGACACTCCCGAGGCGATGTCGCCGATGATGCAGGCGAACTTCGCGCCCCGGACCTCGCACAGCTCGGCGTCCAGCACCTCGAGCTTGACCTTGCTGCTGATCAGCCGCTGACTGTCGAAGACGATGACGGTTCCGACGGCGGTGTTCGGGCCGTGGTTCTTGATGGTCGCCTTGATGACCTTGCCCGAGCTAGTGGCGGCGATCTTGGTGCCGGTGATCGTCAGCTCGAGGTCCGCGACGTTGTCAGCGGCCCGAGCGGGCGCGCCGAAGGCAGCCAGAGAGCCAGCGGCCAGCGCCGATGCGGCCGCGGCGCGAACGAAGAGGTTGAAGCGAGAGTTCACGTGTTCCCCCGTGTCGGTGGCAATGACCGCCGCACCATAAACAGGAACCCGAACCGCCGCTACCTACGAGTAACTGGGCTTAGTCCGCTTTGTCGCTTTGCTGTAGATATAAGTTCACCAATTTTGTCGATCGTGGCGATGATCACTGCCAGGTCAGCGTCGATCCCGCGGGGCGAAGCCGCTCAGCCATCGTTCGACCAGATAGAAGGCGATCGAAGACCGCATGGGCAGGCTCATGCGTACGCCGGAAGCCGGGTCGGTGTAGTCGCCGGCGATCATCGCGGTGACGTCGGCACGGGTGAACCAACGGGCTTCGTCGATCTCCTCCGGGTCAACGACAATCGGCTGGTCACGGTCGGCCTCGGCGGTGAAGCCGAGCATCAGCGAGCCCGGGTACGGCCAGGACTGGCTGCCCTCGTACCGCAGGGAGCGCAGTACGATGCCGACCTCCTCGCGCACCTCGCGGACGACGGAGGCCTCCGCCGACTCACCGGGCTCGACGTAGCCGGCCAGGCAGGAGAAGCGCCGAATGTCGTCCTTCTGCGGCCAGGCGACGTTGTGGCCGAGCAGGCAGCGGCCCTCCGGCCCGGGAACACCGTCGTGCACCAGGACGATCATGGCGGGGTCGGTACGCGGCCACAGCTGACCGCCGTCGCCGTCGACCCGGGACCAGCCCGCCTCCGCGACGGTGGTGGGCTGGCCGGAACGCGGCGAGTACGGGTGGGACACATGCCAGTTGCCCAGGGCGGCCGCCGTGGTGAAGATGCCCGCGTCGCGTGAACTCAGTCGGTCGCCGATGTCGCGCAGCGTGCGCGGCTCGGCACCGTCGACCTCGGGCAGCGGGGCGTCGACGGCGAAGACGGGTACGCCGGCAGGGTCGACCCCGAGGAAGAGGCGTTCGCCCTCGGGGGCCGTGTCGGCGCCGACGAGCACGAGGGCGGGCTTGCCCTCGGCCACGCCGGTCACCAGGGCGCGGCCGCCCTTGGCGATGTCGATGACCAGGACCGCGCCGGTTTTCCAAGCTTCGGCGAGCCAGTCCGCATCCTGGCGGTGGTAGGCCGCCCGGTCGAGCGCCGTCCGCGCTAGTGGCGGCCCGTCGAAGCCTGGCTGTTCCCGCACGTCGGGCTGTTCCGCACCGGACAGCGACTGATTGCTCACGCGACGCCGCGTTCCACCGGGGTCAGAGCGGAAAGCTGGCCCTCGATGAGGTCGGCGTCGCCGAGCACCACCGACACTGCCTGCGCCGGGGCGAGGTAGCGCGCGGCGACCTCCGCCACCTGCTCGCGGGTGGCCGACGACAGCGCCGCCGAGTGCTGGGTGAGGTAGTCCAGTCGCAGCCCGAAGCTGGCGTAGATGCTCGCCAGCCCAGCCAGGCCCGCCTGCGTCGACATGCCCAGGCGCAGGGTGCCGAGGGCGTACCGGCGGGCCTGTTCCAGCTCGTCCTCGCCCGGCGGCAGGCTCGCGATCCGACCCAGCTCGTAGAGCGTCTCCAGCATCGCCGGGCCGGTCACCTCGGTGGCTACCTCCGCCGCCACCACCAGCGACGAGCCGGCGACGAAGTGCTCGATCGCGGTGTGCGGGCCGTACGTGTAGCCCTTGTCCTCGCGGATGTTCTCCACCCAGCGCGACGAGAAATAGCCGCCGAAGACCAGGTTGGCGAGCTGCAACGCGGCATAGTCCGGGTCGGTGCGCGGCACAGCCGGCAGCGCCATCCGTACGGACGACTGCACCGAACCGGGCCGGTCGACCAGCAGCAGGGGGCCGAGTTCCAGCGCGGGAGTGGCCGGGACCACGGCGTCGCGTCCGGCGCCAATCCAGCCGTCGAGGGCTTTCTCCGCCGCGTCGATGGCCTTCTCGACGTTGATGTCCCCGACCAGCACCAGCACTGCGCCGCCGGGCCTGACCCGGTCGGCATGCAGGGCACGGAGCTGGCCCGGTCGGACGCCCTTGACCTGCTCCGGCTCCGGGGTTTGGACCGCGTACGGGTGGCGGCCGTACATCCGCTTGAGCAGTGCCGTGCGGGCGAGGTGCGACGGCTGGCTCTGGGCGACCTGGATGTGGTCGACGAGCCGGTCCCGTTCGGTGGCGACCTCATCGGCCGGGTACGCCGCGTCGGTGAGCACGCCGGCGAGGATCTCCAGCACCCGGTCGAGGCCGGCGGAGAGGGAGTTGCCGGTGACGAGCAGCGTGTCCGGGTCGAGTCCGGCGGACAGTCCACCGCCGACCGCCTGCAGCTCGGCGGCGATGTCGACGCTGGACGTGGTGGCCGTGCCGGTGAACAGGGCCTGCGACAGCAGGGTCGCGCGGGCGAGCGGCGCGCGCCCGAACGGGATGCGCAGCCGCAGCTCGACCAGCGGGACGGCCGGGCGCCGGATGGCGATGACGGTCAGTCCATTGCTGAGCGTGCGCTCGGCCTGCTTGGGCAGCTTGATCTTGGAGTCCGGCACGAGGTCCGGCAGGGTCCTGACGCTCACTTGTCGACTCCCGGGACGACCTCAACGGTGGCACGGCCTTCGGGCCGCAGGGTGGCGGCGGCCGCGACGACCTGCGCCTCGGTCACCTCGCCGACCAGCTTGGGCAGTTCGTTCAGCAGCTCCGGTGTGCCGCGCTGCAACTCGAGCACCGCCATCGGCAGCGCCCGGCCGAGCACGGCGTCGGTGTCGCGGAGCAGGTGGGTAGCCATCCGGGCCTGGGTGCGGGCGAGCTCGCCGGGCGTCAGCCCCTTGGTGGCGAGCCGGTCCAGTTCCTCGTCGACGACCCGGAGCACCTTGTCGGCGTCGCCGCCGGGCGGCAGGTGCGCCTGCAGCAGGAAAGCGGTCGGGTTGCGAACCAGGTACTCGTCGCCCATGAAACCGAGGTAGCCGCCGACGCTGGTGACGATCCGGTCCCGCTGGACCAGCCGCTCGACCAGCCGGGAGGCGTCGCCGTCGGTGAGCACCTCGGCCAGCACCACATAGGGCAGGTAGGCGGCGAAGTCGGCGATCGGGTCCGGCACCCGCCAGCCCGCGGCGATCGCTGGGAGCGGTGCGAGCTTGTCGACGTAGCTTTCTCGGCGCTCGGCGGTCACGCCGGGCTCGTCGAAGTCGGGCAGCTTGGGCTTGGGTCGCTTCGGGACGTCGCCGAAGTGCCGCTTGACCAGTTCGACGGTGGCGGCCACGTCGAAGTCACCGGCCACGGCCAGCGTCGCGTTGCCCGAGGCGTAGTACTTCCGGAAGAACTCCTCGGCCTCGTCCACCGTCGCGCTTTCGAGGTCGGTGAAGGAGCCGTAGCCGTCGTGCGCGTTCGGGAAGGTCTCGAACATCACCGGGGGCAACTTCAACCACGGGAAGCCACCGTACGGGCGGTTGAGGACGTTGACCCGGATCTCTTCCTTGACCACGTCGACCTGGTTACGCAGGTTCTCCTCGGTGAGCCGGGGGCCGCGCATCCGGTCCGCTTCGAGGAAGAGCGCCCGTTCGAGTGCACCTGCGGGCAGGATCTCGAAATAGTCTGTGTAGTCCAGGTGGGTGGAACCGTTGAAGCTGCCACCCGCACCCTGCACGTGCCGGAAATGGGCGAGCTTCTCCAGGTTTTCCGAGCCCTGGAACATCAGGTGTTCAAAGAGGTGCGCGAAGCCGGTGCGACCTTCCGGCTCGGACCGGATGCCGACGTCGTAGACCACGGCCACCCCGACGACCGGCGCGCTGCGGTCGGGCGTGAGGACCACCCGCAAGCCGTTGTCGAGGGTGAACCGTTCGACCGGGTATTTCGTCGCGGGGATCTTCACTCTGCGGGCCACCTGAAGAATCTAACCCCCCTCCACCGGATCCGATGGGTACGCCCGGTCACCGGCACCCGGCGGAGTGCTAGCTTTCGCTTACGCAAGACCACGAAGTCGGTAAATGCATCGATATGAGCGAGGGGTCTGCATGCCGGTGGAGCTGCGACTGGAATGCGCGTCGACGGCGGACGCCGAGTCGTTGTATCGATGGCTGCGCGGCGAGCAACAGGTCCGCGTCGACGGCCGACTCGCCCGCGCGGAGAGTCCCGACTCGGAGACCATGGGCACGCTGCTCGACGTGCTGACCCTGATCATCGGGAGTGGCCTGTCGGCCGGACAACTCGCCCTCGCGGTGGCGTCCTGGCAGCAGTCCCGGCACCCCAGCCCGCACGTGACGATCGTGCACAACGCCGCGGACGGCACGACGACCCGGCTCGAGGCCGAGGATCCGCGCGCCCTTGCCGCCGCCCTCGAAGAGTTGCAGAACCGCGAACAGCGCTGACCGATGAGTGACGTGGCGGACCCGGCCGTTTCCCAGGTCGTGCTGATCGGCGTTTCCGCGTACCGAAAACTGTCTCCATTGCCCGCCGCCCAGCGCAACGTGACTGACCTGCGCGACCTGCTCCGCGGCGAGGCACTGTGGGGGGTGCCCGCGGAGAACGTCCACGTGCTCACTGATCCCGAGGACCCCGCGGAGGTCAGCCGGGCGATCCGGCGGGCGGCCGCCGTCACCGGCCGCGACGGGCTGCTGCTGGTCTACTTCGCGGGGCACGGGCTGGTCGACGCGGACGACGACCACCTGATCCTCGGCCTGCCCGGCTGCGACCCCGAAGTGCCCTACGAGCGCGGGGTCCCGTACGAATGGATCCGCCGCGCGGTCGCCGACACCCGGGCCCGGCGCCGGGTCGTCATCCTGGACTGCTGCTATTCCGGCCGGGCCGGGGCGGAGATGGGCGGCGACAGCACCGGCACCGATGCCGTCGCCGACAAGGCCGAGGCGGCCGGCACCTGCCTGCTGGTGTCCGCACCCGCCAACCGGCCCGCGATGGCGCCGCGCGACGAAGTGCACACCGCGTTCACGGGTGAGCTGATCCGGCTGCTGCGCGACGGGTTGCGGCCGCCCCCGCCGGAGGTCCCGCCACCCGCGCTCACCGTGCACGCCATCTGGCGCACGGTCCGGCGGGCCATGCTGCGCCGCGGGTACGAGCGCCCCGAGCTGCGCGCCCGCGACGCCGGCGGCGAGATCTCGCTGGTGCACAACGCGGCCGCGCCCCGGCACGATCTGGCCGGCAGCGTGCTCTATGCGGCGCCCTGGTTCGTCGATGACGACCTCGGCCAGCGGGCGCTGCTCGTGCTGCGGCACAACCGGACCGGCGCGCTCGGCGTGTGCATCACCCGGCCCTTCGGCGACCTGCCGGCCGACTTCCCCGGCCACTGGCGCCCGCTGCTGCGCAACCCGATGATGCTGTTCCACGGCGGACCGGTCGCCCAGGACGGCTACATCGTGGTGACCCTGCTGCGGGCGGGCGCCCCGAAGCCGCTGCGGTTCACGCCGGTCCGCGATCGGCTGGGCACGATGCATCTCTCCGGTGTCCCCGAGAACGTCTCGGCGAGCGTCGATGCGATGCGGGTCTTCCGCGGCTACCTCGGCTGGCGGGCCGGGGAACTGGAGGAGTACCTCGACCGGGGTGCCCTGATCGCGAGCCGGCACACCTCGCGGCAGGTCTTCACCGAGCGGCCCGGCGAGCTCTGGCAGTCGTTGCAGGCGGGCCGATGACGGCGCGCGAACCGGAGCCGGCCGGGACCGGCCTGAGCCCCGGCGAACTGCTGCTGCTCGACCGGCTGACCACCGCACTGGACGACGTGGACCAGATCACCCTGATCGTCGGCTCCGGCCTCACCGCACAGACCGTCCCGCGGGTGCACGGCATTCTCGAGATCGCCGAAGGGTACGCCGCCGGGCGCAACGACGACGGCGCGCTGGAACGGGCGCTGGCCCAGGCCCGGGCCGAACTGGTCGGAGCCCGGCCGATCGACGTGTACCGCGCGTACCGCCGGGTGTTCACCGACTGGGTGTCCGGCGACGCGTTCGACGTGATCGCGCAACAGGCGGTGCTGAAGGCGTACGCGGCGCCGGACCCGATGGAGTCGCCGCTGGCCACGCACGGGCTGGGGCAGCGCCTCGAACGCGGCATCGGCGAGGGCGTGGAGAACGACCGCTTCTCCTGGCTGCTGCCACGCGGCGTCCAGGCGCTCGGGCACCTGCTCGCGCGGATCCCGGAGGCGTTCGACCATCGGGTGCTGACCACCAACTTCGATCCGCTGCTGGAGATCGCCATCCGGGACGCCGGCGGCCGGGCGGTGAGCCTGCCGCTCGACACCCGGGGCGGCTTCGGGCACACCGGCGGCTCCGACGGCGCGGTCCGGGTCTTCCACCTGCACGGCTTCTGGCGGCCCACCCTGCACGTCCGCGGGCCGCAACTGCTGCACGACCCGGCCCGCATCTACGGCAACACGCCGCTGGTGACCACCACGGCCGACCTGATCCGCGGCGACACCGTCTGCGTGATCGGCAGCAGCGACTGGGCGGGCACGATCGCCGCGGCGCTGGCCCGGACTCAGCCGATGCGGGTGCTGTGGGCGCTCGGCGACGCGGACGCGGCCACCGCACTGGCGACCGCCGCCCGGCTGCGCGACCAGACCGGCGCCGACGTCGAATGCTTCCCCGGTGTCGACTCGGACCGGTTGTTCCCGGCCCTGGCCGAACGGGCCGAGGTCACGGTGCCGCCGCGCGCGACCGGCCTGCAGAACCGGGTCCGGCACCACAGCTGGGAGCGGCAGCTCGTCACCCAGCCCGGCATGCTGCCGCCCCGCGACGTGCCCGGCCTGCTGCTGCAACTGGAACGGCGGTTCGGCTGGGTGACCCAGCTCAGCGGCACCGTCCAGCCGATCCGACTGCTCTGGCCGGTCCGGCTGCGCGCCCGCGCATCGGTGATCCACATGGTGCAGGCGTTCGTGGCGGGCGCCCTGGCCCGCCTCGGCGTGGAGGTCCGCGTCTGCGTGGACGACGTCGGCTCGCGGGACCACGACGCACAGACACAGTTCCGGGCCGATCTCGACCGGTGGATCGACCACACGGGACACGGCGCGGTCCGCGACTTCGTCAGCCTGTCGGATTTTCTGGACCTGAGTGCCCGCGCACCGGCCGCGGACACGCCGGAAGCCCTGCTGCGTCCGACGGATCCGTGGTCGGTGGCGCGCACCTTCTACGGCGACCACAACCCGTCGCTCTACAGCCTGCTGGCGGCGGTCAAGGCCGTGCCCAACCTGACGTCGTGGGACGAGCTGGAGAAGAACGCCTGGCCCATCCTGCAGTCGTTGCTGCGGACGGATGCCAAGAATCTGCTGACGCCGCTGACGCTGTGGCCGTACCTGAACAGCATGCTCCTGGAGAGTGCGACAAATGACGTGATGACGCTGGGCGGGCGCGACGAGGCGATCCTGTGGGCGCAGTGGCGGCAGACGTTCGGGCTGGGGCCGGGGCATTTGTACAACCCGTACATCAAGAGTCTTCGGCATGACGCGCACATGCTGCGCTGGTCTTCGCGGGAGGAGCTGGGCCGGCATCTGCAGCGCACCCGGGAGCTGCCGGGTTGGGACGCGGAGGGCAGTTACATTCCCTGGCTGTTCCAGAACGCGCTGCTGCTGCCGGGCTATCTCAACCAGGAGCCGGTGCCGGAGACCGACGACTTTCCGTTGGACTCGTGGGCGGCGTTCGTCGCGGCGATCGAGGACGGCAAGCCCGTCCTCGACGGTCTCGCCGCCCGGGTGACCGACCTTTTTCTCCGATGAAGCACGAGCTGTCCCTCCGGCGGTCGCGCTCTTGCGAGGACGGAGCTAGCGTCGAAGTCATGACTGCATCCGTGCTGGCGCGCGCCGGACACCGCCCCGCGTCTGTCGACGACCATGCGGATCTGTGTGTCACGGCGCTCGGCCGGCCACTGACCGCGTATCTGGCCGGGGCGACGACCGTCCCCGAGTTCGAGTCCTGGTTCACCGCTCCCACTCGCCCCGGGTACGCGGTGCGCCGACGCCTCGCCGCCGCCGCCGAGATCGTTGGCGTGTTCGAAACCGCGAACCACACCGAGCTGGCCGCGGCCTGGCTGCGCGAAGTGGACGCCGACGGCTACGTGCCCGCGCGCGTGCTGCGGCTGTCCGAGGGCGACGAGACGAGCGTGAAGGCGCTGCTGGAAACTGCCTCGATGTGGTCCCGGGCGGTCCAGTAATCGCTGGTCCCGGCCCGCCGCCGTAATGCGCGCAAGAATGCAAGCATCGACATATTCGCGATGTTGCCCGCGCGCCTGGCGCAAGTGACAGAGGACACATAGGCTAAGCACAGCTGACGCCCGTCACAGCCCAACCGATATCACATTCGATATCGGCTCCACTTTTGCGATCAATGGAGACCACAGCTCCTTGATGCGCAGCTCGATGGACTACGGGCCACAAGCCCAGACTGTCCAAAATTCGTGCGAAGTCGTCCGCTGAATTCGACCACCATTCCCCGCGAAGAGAATCGGAGCGAAGCGCGATGTCACGCAGAAAATCAATCGCACTGGTAGCGACCGGAGCGACACTAGCCGCACTCGGACTGCACGGCACTGCGGAGGCCGCACAGACCCCCGCGGGCATGAATTATTCCATGGCGCAAGCGCTGGATAACTGTTATTTCGAGCAAACCTCGGGCGACATCGAATCGGCCTTCCAGAACTGGGGAATGTGGGAGAGCGCTAAGAGGTCCGGCGGCACCAAGGGATACTGCCGGAAGAAGGTGCTCGCACAGTTCGAAACCACCTCCTACCAGGTGAACAACAAGGCCCGCGTCACCCAGGATCTGGACAACTGCTGGACGACGCCCGGAATCGGCGGCTCCGGCGGAAGTGCCGTCACGGTTAGCAGGCAGACCTCGAACTCGACAGCCGTCGTGAAATCCAAGGAAACGACGACCGGATGGGAAACCGGGGTGGAGGTCGGCGGGAAGCCGACCGTCGATCTGTTCTTCGTCAAGTTCTCGGTCGATGTCAAAACGCACGCCAATGTCAGCGGCGGCACCTCGACGAGAACCGAGACCAGCAACGTGAAAATGGTCTCCGAAAGCGTCACTCTCACCGCTAACCCCGGCGAGAAAAAGGGAGCCTACGCGGTAGCACGCTTCCTGCAAACCAATGTCGCCCTGGAACAGACCTATTTCGACTCCACCGGCAAAGAATTCAACAGGGTGTCGACCGCGCAGCTCTTCTCACCTCTCGTCAATTCCGACGGCACCGCCGCGACGACCATAACGGTCGGCAACATTCCTTGTGTCGGCACCGTGTCAGGAATGGAATTCTGGAACAGCGGCAGCAGCAGAGTTGCCACGGTGAACTACACCGGGCAGCTCAGCGCGGTCGACGGTAACGCACGCTTCGAGCTCACCACCACCGGCTCGGGATCCAAACGGGCGCAGTGCAGCGTCGACTACAAGCTGTGGGCCTACGACCTGAACTGGAACACCCAGAACAACGGTCTCCCGGCGCTCACGGGAACCACGACCTGCGGCCTCTCGGACACCACGGCCAAGAAGATCGTCGCCGGCAAGCCCACCCAGCCCAACCAGCGGTGGCTGCTCCAGATCTGCCCGAAGTTCTCGGGCGGCCCCGGCCTGAAATGCCAGTCCACGGCGGCTGTCAGCCCGGTCTACAACCCGCTCACCTAGCGACTGTTCATCGTGTGCCGCACGTGGAGTCACCGGCTCCGCGTGCGGCACTGTTCCCATCCCGGGGTAGATGCAGGCCGGCGGGCGCAAAGGCGGCGAGCATGCAGTTGAGGTAGCGGTTCGCGTGCCCGGCCAGATCCACGTGCGCCCGGGAGTGCCGCAGGACCACGCTGCGCAGGCCGAGCCGGGGACGAACGTCCGCTTGCCGCCCGGGGCGACGTCCGCCACGGCAAGATCGCCCCTTCGGACTGATCAGCGGGTCGAGTGGGGCGCCAGGTGCGTGCCGGCCAACCGGATGTCGATCGCGACGCCCTCGGCGTCGGTCCGCCGGACCACCTCGTCGAGCACGTCCCCGCACGGCCGCCCGGGGCGAGCAGCGCTGCCTGCCGGGCTCCCGCGGCCTTGCCGACCGGCACGATCACGTGCAAGGCCCAGGTCGTCACACCGAGCCGGACGAGCAGGTCGCGCAGCCGCAGCAGCGCGTCCACCGAGGAGTTGCCGGCGGAGACCACCGTCTGCACGCCGCACGGCACGCCCGGATCAGCGGGGCGGACCGGCTGGATCGAGCGCCACGCGGTCGCGAAACATGTGATGACCAGCAGCTCGGTGATCGCCGGCAGCGCTTCCAGCCGCCCGATCACCGACCGGCCGAAGAAGGCGCGCCGGGGCGTCTGCGGGTCGGTGTCGCAGATGCCCAGCTCAGCGAGGGCGCTGACGGTCTCGCTCGGCGCGACGACGCGGGCGATCCGGCAACTCAGTCGCCGGACGACTGCCTCGTGCGCCGGGTCGAGGGCGAAGAAGTGATCGCGCCGGGGGACATAGGCGATCGGCCCGCGAATCCGCACCCCGGGCGACAGGCGGATGGCCTGTGACGTGCGACGACGCTCGGTGAGAGCGAACACGCTGGGAATGCTGCCACAGCTCGGGCCTTGATTTGTTCACCGCCTGGCCGTCTAGTCGCGTATCCGACAGCGGGTCCCACGATGCGGTGCGGGCTTGACGCACTAATCCCATCTGATCCACTATTCCCATCCAACAGATAGAGTTTCCCGCCGGACCGAGAGGACAGCACCGTGTATGTCTCGGCACGCACCGACTACGCCGTCCGCGCCATGCTCGCGATTGCCGCAGACCACCCACACCTGGTCAAGGCAGCCGACCTGGCCTCGGCCCAGGACATTCCGCTCAGCTTCCTGCAGGGCATCCTGCTCGACCTGCGCCGCGCCGGCCTGCTGCACAGCCACCGCGGCGTCGACGGCGGGTACGCCCTGGCCCGGCCAGCCACCGAGATCACCGTCGGAGACGTCGTCCGAGCCGCCGGCGGGGCACTCACCACCGTTCGCGGCCTGCCCACCACGACCACGACCTACCACGGGGTCGCCACCGGCCTCAAGGACGTGTGGGTCGCGGTCGAGGAAGCCATCGAAGGTGTCGTCGATCGGCGCACCCTCGCCCACCTTGCTGTTTCCGCGCTGCCCGCCGCCTAGGGCACGCTTCCCACCATTGAGGAGAGACATGAGCTCCCGCACTCTCCGTGCGCTTGCCCTCGCCGCCGCCGCCCTGATTTCCGCCACCGCCCTCAGCGCCTGCGGCGACGACGCCGAAGCCGGCGGCGAGGCCACCGCGCTGCGCCTCGGCTACTTCCCGAACATCACCCACGCGCCGGCACTGATCGGCGTGAAGAACGGCCTCTACCAGCAGGCGCTGGGCAGCACCAAGCTGGAACCCAAGACCTTCAACGCCGGCCCGGCCGCGATCGAGGCGCTGTTCTCGGGCGCGATCGACGCCACCTACATCGGACCGAACCCGGCCATCAACGGCTGGGCCACCTCCAAGGGCACCGCCCTGAAGATCATCGCCGGCAGCACCTCGGGCGGCGCCGGCCTGGTGGTCAAGGAAGGCATCAACACCCCCGCCGACCTCAAGGGCAAGAAGATCGCCACGCCCCAGCTCGGCAACACCCAGGACGTCGCACTCCGCGCCTGGCTGAAGCAGAACGGGCTCAACGCCGACCAGCAGGGCGGCGGCGACGTCTCCGTGCTCCCGCAGGAGAACGCAACCGCCGTGCAGGCGTTCGCCCAGGGCGCCATCGACGGGGCCTGGGTGCCCGAGCCCAACCTGAGCCGGATGGTGCTCGAGTCCAAGGGCAAGATCCTGGTCAACGAGAAGGACCTGTGGCCGAACGGGCAGTTCGTCACCACCCACCTGATCGTCAAGCAGGACTTCCTGAAGAAGCACCCGGACACGGTGAAGAAGCTGCTGCAAGGCCACATCACCGCCGAGAAATTCATCGCCGGTGACGCCACCGCCGCGCAGAAGGCCGCCAACGAGCAGCTCGCCGCCCTGTCCGGCAAGCCGCTCAAGGACGACATTCTCGCCGCCGCGTTCAAGAACCTGACCTTCACCAACGACCCGGTCGCGTCGTCGCTCTACACCAGCGCCCAGCACGCCCAGGATGTCGGCCTGCTCAAGCCGGTCGACCTCAAGGGCATCTACGACCTCGGCCCGCTCAACGAGCTCTTGAAGGCCGACGGTCAGCCCACAGTCACCGACGCCGCCGCCTGATCTGCCACCCGGTCGGGCCCGCGGTGCGCGGGTCCGACCGGCACTCATCCGCCTCGCTTACCCGGAGCACCAGCACTCGCCCGCCGGAGAACCTTCACTCGCCCACCCGGCAAACCTTCACTCGCCCACCCGGAGAACCTTCACTCGCCCACCCGGAGAACCACCATGAGCATCGCGGAAGCCACAGATCTGAGAACCGAGGTCGTCCGCCTCGACCACGTCTCCAAACAGTACGGCTCCGGCGGTAACGCCCTCCTCGCCCTCGACAAGGTCTCGCTGACCGTCCGCAAGGGCGAATTCGTGTGTCTGCTCGGCGCCTCCGGCTGCGGCAAGAGCACCCTGCTCTCACTGGTCGCCGGGCTCGACCGGATCAGCGGCGGCACCCTCGACATCGGCGGCCGGCACGTCTCGCTGATGTTCCAGGAAGCCGCCCTGTTCCCCTGGCTGTCGGTGGCGGGCAACGTGGAGCTGCCGATGCGGCTGCGCGGCGTCAGCAAGGCCGACCGCCGGCGACGCGGCCAGGAGCTCCTCGACATCGTGCGGCTCAAAGGCTTCGGCGACAAGCGCCCGCACGAACTCTCCGGCGGCATGCGCCAGCGCGTCGCCCTGGCCCGCGCCCTCGCCCAGAACGCGGACATCCTGCTGATGGACGAGCCGTTCGGCGCGCTCGACGCCATGACCCGCGACATCCTGCACGACGAGCTCGAGCGGATCTGGCGCGAGCAGGACCTCACCGTCCTGTTCGTCACCCACAACGTCCGCGAGGCGGTGCGGCTCGGCGACCGGGTCGTCCTGCTCAGCAGCCGCCCCGGCCGGGTCATCGAGGACTTCCCGGTGACCCACCAGCGGCCCCGCCGCATCGACTCCCCCGAGGTGGCCGGCCAGGCCGCCGAGATCACCGACCGGCTCCGCGCGGAGGTCGCCCGACATGCAGGCTGAAATCCCCACCGCCCGCAAGGAATCCTCGGCCGCCGCCGATCGGGTCACCGGCCTCGACGCCCTCGAACTGGGCGGCAAGAGCGAACGGCCTGCCCTGGGCATCCGGGTGTGGCGCAGCGCCTGGCCCAAGCTGCTCGCCATCGCCATCGTGCTCTCCATCTGGCAGATCGTCGTCTGGTCCGAGTGGAAGCCGATCTACGTCCTGCCCGGCCCGGGCACGGTCTTCGAGGACCTCGGCAACCTGATCACCACGGCATCCTTCTGGGACGGCGTACGGCTGACCATGGTCCGCGCCCTCACCGGCTTCGCCCTGGCCGTCGCCATCGGCACGATCGTCGGCGCAGCGGTCTCCCAGTTCGCCCCGCTCCGGGCGGCCATCGGCTCGCTCATCACCGGCCTGCAGACCATGCCGTCGATCATGTGGTTCCCGCTCGCCATCCTGCTCTTCCAGATCGGCGAGAGCGCCATCATGTTCGTCGTCGTCATCGGCGCGGCCCCGTCGGTAGCCAACGGGCTGATCAGCGGCATCGACTACGTGCCGCGAACCTGGCTGCGGGTCGGTCAGGTGCTCGGCATGACGGGCTTCGCCAAATATCGCCACCTGATCCTGCCCGCGTCGCTGCCGTCGTTCATTTCCGGCCTCAAACAGGGCTGGGCGTTCTCCTGGCGCAGCCTGATGGCGGGTGAACTGCTCGTCATCGTGCCGGGGGCGCTGTCGATCGGCGTACGGATGCAGCAGTCCCGGGATCTGAACGAGTCCAGCCTGGTCATCTGCTTCATCATCGTGGTGCTGGTGATCGGCATCCTGATCGACGTGCTCTTCAAGGCCGCCGACAACGCGCTGCGCAAGCGGTGGGGTCTCAGCGGCACGTAGCCACCGCATGAGAGAGTCCGCCCGGTCAGCGCCTCAGAGCGGGCGGACAGAGGCCAGCACCTCGTTGATCACGTAGTCGAACTGGCGGTGCGTGCCGGGAATGGAGACGTAGAGGACCGCCGCGGTGGGCTTGCCGACGTCGATGATCGCCACCGCCGACCGCTCCTGGTCCGCCTGCAGTCCCGGCTGCCGGAAGTGCAGCCGGAACTCGCTGAGCCAGGCCGGCCGCCCGCCCAGCGTCGTCATCTCGTCCCGCAGCGGCTCCAGCCGGTTGGGCTGCGGGTAATACTCGGCGCGGACGTCAGCGGCCACCTGCCGGCCGACACATTCCAGGTTGAGGGTCACCGCATCGTTGTCCGCCGCCGGCACCGCCGCCGACAAGATCGAGGCATGGTACGTCCCGAGGCTGTAATCCTCGGTCACGAAATGCTGCCCCACCTTGTATGGCACCTCCAGCGTCCCGGCCCGCCAGGTGGTGTTCCAGGGCTGCCACGGAGCGCCGTATCGGCGGTAGGAAATGCCGGCTTCGGGATCGGAGGTGCGCTCGCCGGTCGCGGGTGGCAGCTGGGAAGGCTTGGGTGCCGGTCCGGCGCTGGGTGGCACGGTCGGCGCCGGGCACATCTGTGCCAGCGGCGGCCGGACTTCGCTGGGGGCGGCGGCCTTGCTGCCGAACGGGTCGCCTTCCGAGGTCAGACCCACCACGAGGATGATCGTTAATCCGACGGCCAGGATCGCCGCGGCCACACCACCGAACATCAGCATCATCCGGCGCCGGTCCGGACCGGGTGGCGGCGGCTCGGGTGGCGCGGCGGGCGGTGGAAGCAGCGGGGGCACACCCGCCGAGGTGACAGTGCCGGAGGCCCACGAGACGTCCGGCCGCGGCCAGGCGGCGGTCGTTGTGGTGGTGCGCTCGGACATTACTCCAGTGAACACCATCGGCCGGGAGCCATGGGTCCCGCGCGGCGGTAATGACAACGCTGTCAGCGATGCGAAATGAACTCCACTCGCACCTCCGCGGGCTGCGGGGTGGGTTCCACGACGGCTGGGCGCGCGCCGCCCGAGCTCGTCGGGCCGTACCAGGGAGCGAAGGCCACGATGAGGACGAGTCCGAGCCCGAGCACCGCCAACGCGCACACAAACGCCAGTTCGCGACGGGCAGACAAGGTGTTCATCCGGGCCTCCCAGGCTGAGCCGTACCCTTCGGCATCTCAGCTTGGACCGCACCGCCGTTCGGCGCAGTCACCCTTAAGACGTTGCGGACCCCGCGATCGGTTGCGTCCCTCCCAGGAAGAATTCATCGAACGCCGGTACCGTGACCCAATGGAATTCGTGTATCCCCCGGTCGTCGGACTTACCAAGACGATGTTCCGCGTGCTCGACATGAAAATTCAGATCGAAGGCGCACAGCACATTCCGGCGACCGGCGGGGCGGTGCTGGCGAGCAACCACGTCAGCTACCTGGATTTCACCCTCTGCGGGTTCGGCGCCCAACCGGCCAGACGCCTGGTCCGGTTCATGGCGAAGAAGTCGGTCTTCGACCACAAGATCAGCGGGCCGTTGATGCGGGGCATGCGGCACATCCCCGTCGACCGCAAGGCCGGCACCGCCGCGTTCCACGAGGCGGAGAAGGCTCTGAAGAACGGCGAAGTGGTCGGCGTCTTCCCGGAGGCCACGATCAGCGAGTCCTTCACCGTGAAGGCGCTGAAGTCCGGCGCGGCCCGGCTCGCCGGTGCGGCGGCGGTTCCCCTGATCCCGATGGCGGTCTGGGGTCCCCACCGGCTGTGGACCAAGGGTCACAAGCGCGAGCTCACCAAGCGGCACGTGCCGATCATCATCAAGATCGGTGCGCCCATCCCGATGCGGGAAGGCGACACCACGGACAGCACCACGCTGCTCCTGCGGGAGCGGCTGATCGAGCTCCTCGACGAGGCTCAGCAGGCCTACCCGGACAAGCCGGCCGGCCCGGACGACCGCTGGTGGCTGCCCGCGCACCTCGGCGGCACGGCCCCGCGCCCGGAAGACATCGGCGACCCGGCCCGGCAGCCGTCCTAGGGCATTTCAGTCAGTACCGCATGGCGGCGGGCACTTCTGTCAGCACAGCATGTAGGCGCCGGCCCGATGGGGAACCGGCGCCTACATGTCAGCGTGAGCTGTGATCAGAGCGGGCGGATGTTGGCCGCCTGCGGGCCCTTCTGGCCCTGGGTGACCTCGAACTCCACCCGCTGGTTCTCGTCCAGGCTCCGGTAGCCGGAGGTCTGGATCGCGGAGAAGTGGGCGAAGACGTCGGCGCCGCCGTCGTCCGGGGTGATGAACCCGAAGCCCTTGTCCGCGTTGAACCACTTCACAACGCCGGTAACCATGCTCGTCTCCTCGACGGTCGATCGCTCCAGGCCATTATGGACGGGAGCGAGGTGGTAAGACCCGTTTTTTGCGGGACTCGTGTCGCCGTACTGATCGCCCGTACCGGAGAAACCCGGGTTACGACAAAGAGCGCCTGGGGCAGACTTCCCCACAGGCGCTCCTGAGTACTTGGGAACCAAACTGACAACGCAACGGAGCCTAGCACGATGGGGATGTCCAGGCCGGGATCGGCGTGCAAATGACCCCTCAGGACCGCCCGCAACTACCTGCCGATTCGGGGCGCTTCGCGGCTTTTACCGGACGAACCTCCAGCGCCGGGCAAAGGTCCGACTCTCTCCGCCGAACGAACCGGACAAAGTGCTGCCGCTGAAGTCACCCAGCCGGGTGAGCTACGCCGGTGGTGGCGGGTGACTCCGCTTGCGGAAGCTCGGTGATCAGGGCAGCCAGGCCGTCCGCGTCCAGCAGATCGGCGGGCCGGGCGGTCACACCCTCCCGGACATAGTGGAAGCCGGCCTTCACCCGGGACACGGGCACCCCCGCCAACGCGGCCCAGGCGACCCGGTACGCCGCAAGCTGCACCGTGGCGGCCGCGGCATCCGCAGTGGTGGGGCGGCGGCCGGTCTTCCAGTCGATGACGTCGTAGCGGTCGCCGGGTTCGGCGAAGACCGCATCCATCCGACCACGGATCACCACGCCGGCGATCGTGGTGGCAAACGGCACCTCCACCTCGACCGGGGTGCGGTAGGCCCACTCCCCCGCGAGGAAAGCCTGCTGCAACGCGGCCAGGTCCTCGTCGGCGGCCGCAGCGTCATCGGCGGCACCGGGCAGTTCGTCAAGATCGAGCAGCCGGGCCGCGCCGAAGCGTTGCTCCAGCCAGGTGTGAAACGCCGTGCCGCGGCGGGCGTACGGGGCTGGACGCTGCGGTAACGGCCGGCGCAGGGAACGGGCCAGCAGTTGCGGGTCGCGGCGCAACACCACCAGCTGAGAGACGGACAGGTGCGGCGGGAGGGCCACCTCGAGCGGACCGTCGTGCCGGGCACGCTCCGCCCGCTCAGCTAGCAGCAGCGTCGCTTCCCGCCGCCAGCGCGCAATATCCGGATCCCCGGTTTCGGGCAGGCCAGTCACCTCGGCGGCCAGGCCCGCCCGGGCGCCGACCTCTTCCTCCGACTCGGCCAGCTCGGCGAACGCCAACGCGGCCTCCGGGGTCGGAGCAGCGATCATGTGCCGGATCAGGTCGGCTGCGGCGGCCATGGCCGGGCGGCGGGCGCCCAGCGGATCGGCGGGCCATTCCGCGGAAGCCACGACCTCAGCGGACGGATTCGTCTCATCAGCGGGCGGCTCCGGGGTCCAGTGGTCCACCGTGCCAGCGCCATCTAGGCAGGCGGCACGAAGCTCCGCCAAGAAGACCGACGGTCCGCGGTGACGCTTGACTCCATCGCCCCACCAATACCCGGAGGCCAGCAGCAGCCGCCGCGGACGGGTCACGGCGACGTACGCCAGCCTGCGCTCTTCCCGCTCGTCATGCTCCTTCCAAGCCCGACCGAACGTGGCGAGCGCCGCCGCGGCATCCTTCTGATCCACCGCCTCGGACAGGTCCAACGCCGGCAAGCCGGAAGCGTCACCACGAAGCGGGAAGGGCAGCACGCCCATGCCACCCAGGTAGTTGTCCGACCCGCGGGTCAGCCCCGGCCACACGTTCTTCGTCAGGCCCGCCACCGAGACGACGTCCCACTCCAGGCCCTTGGCCGCGTGCGCAGTCAACACCTGCACCGCGCCTTCCACCACATCGACCTGGCCGGGAGCGAGGCCGCGTTCCTCTTCCTCCGCCGCAGCCAGGAAAGCAAGAAAGCCCGCGATGGTACCGCCATCGGTATCACCCGCAAAACGCGCCGCGACGTCGCCGAGCGCATCCAGGTGCCCGCGCGCCAAGCCCGCATCCCCCGCGCCCCAACCACGGACCGCGACCTCGACGTCCAGGCCGATGGTGCGTTCGATATCGGCCACCAGATCGGGCAGCGGCTGGTCCAGGCGGTGCCGCAACTCGGCCAATTCCCGACTGTACGCCCGCAGCCGCGGATAGCCCTCCTGCGAAAACTGCTGGGGCGCACCCAGATCCGCCATCGCCTCCACCAGCGTGGCGTCGTCGAGCTTGTCCCCCACCACCTGCTCCGGCTCATCCCCCGTCGTGCCGGCAACCCGCGCCGCGGCAATCGCCCGGGCGCGGCGGTGCAGCGCCACGAGATCACGCGGGCCGATCCGCCACCGGGCGCCCGTCAGCAGCCGCAGCAGCGCCGCCCCGTCGGTCGGATCAGCCAGAACCCGCAGCGTGCACACCACGTCACGGACCTCGGGAGTGTCGAGCAGGCCGCCCAGGCCGACCACCTCGACCGGCAGCCCCACAGCCCGCAGCGCCTCCTCGATCGCCGGAATCTGGCTGCGCACCCGCACCAACACCGCGCTGGTCGGCCGCCTGTCGAGGGGGATGTCAGCCGGGAGCGCCTCCGGCAGCCGGGCCGCCGTGCGCCAAGCGGCCAGCATCGAGTCGGCGATCCACTGCGCCTCATCCGCGTACGTGCTCAGCAAAGCGCAGGCGACCGTCCGCTTGCCGACCCGATCAGCCACCCGCTGGGCCGGGATGAGCTCCGCGACGCGGGCGCCGGCGGCGCGCAGCGGCCGCGACAAGGCGTTGGCGACCTGCAGGATCTCCGGCCGGTTCCGCCAGCTCCGAGTCAGCTCGAGGACCTGGGCGGGGTGCCCGCCCGGCCCGGGAAACTCGGCCGGGAACCGGTCCAGCGTGCCCGCCGAAGCCCCCCGCCACCCGTAGATCGACTGGCACGGGTCTCCCACCGCGGTGACCGGGTGACCGCCGCCGAACAGCGCGTTCAGCAGGACAACCTGGGCGTGGCTCGTGTCCTGGTACTCATCGAGCAGCACGATCTTGTAGCGGCCCCGCTCGACCGCACCCACCTCCGGATGGTCCCGGGCAACCCGCGCGGCCCGCGCCAGCTGGTCGCCGAAGTCCATCGCTTCAATGTCGAGTTTGCGCTGGTCGTACAGGCGAACCAGCGGCAGCAGAGTCAACCGTTGCTGCTGCCGGAGCAGCGCGTCCGTCACGTCCTTGTAGACCCGGCCCGGCAGCCCCTGCACCTCGGCGAAGAACCGCCCCGTCCAGGCGGCCAGCTCATCCGGCGTCACCAGGTGCTCCGCCAGCTCACCGGCCAACGCCAACACGTCATCGGTCACCGTGCCCGGCGCACGGTTCAAACCCGTCATTTCCCCCGTGTACGACCGCACCAGCGAGTCGACGATCTGCCACCGGGCGGCCTCGGTCAGCAACCGCGCAGACGGCTCGTACCCGGCGCGCAGACCATGCTCGGTGACCACCCGGGCCGCGTACGAGTGGTAGGTGGCGACCGTCGGCTCACCGGCAAGCGCCTCCTGCTGGCCGAGGCGACGCACCAGCTGACCGAGCCGGGTACGGATGCGGTGGGCCAACTCGCCCGCCGCCTTCCGAGTGAAGGTGAGGCCGAGGATCTGATCGGGGTGGGCGTACCCGTTGGCGACCAACCACACCACCCGGGACGCCATCGTCTCCGTCTTGCCGGAACCCGCGCCGGCGACAACCAGCAGCGGAGCGACCGGCGCGGCGATGATGTCCGCCTGCTCCGAGGTCGGCGCGTGCAGACGCAACAACTTCGCCAACTCGACCGGCGTGTACCGCGGCCCGGAATCGGCCTGTCGCCGCGGCCTCGACGTCGCATCCGCAAAAAGACTCGGCTGGGTCACCCGACGCTCCCAGCGGCCAACCGGGCCGGCGTCATCGGGATCCCACCGCGGGTGGGCCCGGTTCGACAACTTGCCGGCCCTGCCCGCTCACCGGGCAACTGGTCCGCACCGGACAAACCCGACACTTCGCGTTGGCAACCGCCGAGAACGTTGCCGCTGCCATCGTGTCGGCCGTACGACGAACCATCGCGTACGCCCAGTTCGGGTCCTCGGCGTCAGCAAGCGGCACCTGCAGCTGCTCGCGCGCCTCCTTAGTCGGGCCAAGCTGCACCAACGCCGCGCCGCCACTCTCCGCACCAGCACTCAGCTGATCGAAAGCACCCGCGTCCACCGCCGCCTGATAGCCGGCCAGCTGAGCGTGCTGCTCGACGTCGGCAGCCGACACCGCGGTGCTCTTACCCGTCTTCAGATCGATCACCACGAGCCGGCCCTGCTCATCAACCTCGAGGCGATCCACCCGCCCGGTCAGCTGAATCGGCCGCTTCTCATCACCGAGCCGCACGGTGAACTCGTGCTCGATCGCGAGCAGCCGCCGCGGATTACGCGCCAGCCAGCGCAACAGTTTGTCGACCATTCCCTGGGCACGTTCCTGCTCCGGGCCGGCCAGCCAGCGCGCAGCCAACTCGATCGCATCGAACCGCGCCGAAACGTACTCGACCAGCCGCTCCCGGTCGGCATTCGCATCCTCGGCAAGCATCGCCGCCGCATGCACCAGATTGCCCACCCCCTGAGCAGGACCAGCCGGCGCCGCGCCACCATGCCGCTCCAGCAACCACCGCAAGCTGCACCGCAGGGCGCTGTCCATCGCCGACGGCGTGACCTTGACCGGCTCGCCCTCCGCCACCAGCGGACGATCGTCAGACAACGGCCGCAAACCCCACCAGTCGTCGGGATGGGCCCCGGGAACGCCAGCGCTCGCCAGGCGGGCCAGCTCAACAGCCGCAGCATGCCGCCGGGCCGGCGACACATCCGGCGCAATGACGACGGTACGCAGCTCAGCAACCAACGCCGCCAGGGTCAACGCCCGCGGCGGCCGCCCGACCGGCACCTCAAATTCGGCTTCTGGCTCGGGGGCGAGGTCGATGGGCTGCGGGAAGGGATCGGGCGGCTCAGCCTGTGGCATGTGGGCGGAATTGACGAGGTCTGATTCGGTGGCCGACCCACCGTGGTCGGCTGGCGCGGCGTCATCGACCAAGGCAACGTGGCCCGCCGGAACGGCGTGGCCCGCCGCGGCAGGGTCCGGGCGGGCTGAGCCGCGGTCCGGGCCGGGTTCCGGGTTACCTCCACCGGGGCCGAGGTCAGGGTCGGGGCCGAAGTCGGGGCCGAGGTCAGGGTCGGGGCCGAAGTCGGGGCCGGGGTCGGGGGCGCCGGGGCCCGAAAGGCCTGGGCGTAGGCCTGAGGGGCTAGCGGAGTCGGCGCCATCGGGGCCCGGTTCCGGGTCGGGGCCCGGTTCCGGGTCGGGGCCGCCGAGGGCGGGGCCTGGGGTCGGGCCGGGGCCGCCGAGGGCGGGGCCTGGGGTCGTGCCGGGGCCGCTGGGGCCAAAGTCGGGCGGGGGCGGGTTGTCGGGGTGGGGGCGGTCGGGGATGCCGAGTTCGGTGAGGAAGCGGCTCGGTTGTTCTTCGCCGTCGGAGCCGCCGACGCTGGCGGAGGCTACTGCGGTGACGATGAGGCGGTGGCGGGCCCGGGTCGCGGCGACGTAGAAGAGGCGGCGCTCCTCGTCGAGGAGGGCAGAGGTCTGTCCGACGATGGCGGCCAGGCCCGGGGCGTCGCGGCCGGCGAGGACGTCGACGAGACGTTCGGAGCCGAGGAGGCTGCCGCGTAGGCGCAGGTCGGGCCAGATGCCTTCCTGGACGCCGGCGAGGACGACGATGTCCCATTCCAGGCCTTTGGCGGCGTGCGCGGTGAGGATGCGGACGGCCTCACCGCGGTCGGCGGAGGGGGCGATGGAGTCGGCGGGGAGGTCTTGGCCGAGGACGTGGTCGAGGAAGACCTCGGTGCGGGCGCCGGGGAGGCGGTCGACGAAACGGGCGGCGGCGTCGAAGAGGACCACCATGGCGTCGAGGTCACGGTCGGCGGCTTCGGCACGCCACTGGCGGGCGCGGCCGCCTTCGGTGCTGGGTTCGGTGGGGGCGCCGCGGGTGCTGAGGGCGTACCAGCGGTCGGCGAGGCCGCTGGCGGTCCAGACGGCCCAGAGGACCTGCTCGGCGGTGGCTGCTGGGGCGGCTGCGGCCTCGCGGGCGACGGCGATGAGGCGGGCGACCTGCTGGGCGGGTGCGGCCCAACGGCGTTCGACGAGGTCGAGGCCGGCGGGGTCGCGGATGGCGTCGACCAGCAGTTCGCCGGAGGGTCGGCGGTCGCCTGCGGCGAGGGCGAGAGCGCGCAGCCCCTGCCGGAGCCGTCGCTCGGCCAGCGGGTCGGCGCCGCCGAGGGGCGAGTGCAGCAGAGCGACCGCGGCCTCCTCGTCGAGCGCTGTCGGGGCTAAGGCGCAGCGCAGCAGCAGGAGGAAAGGCGCGACGGCGGGTTGCAGGTGCAGCGGCAGGTCTTCGGCGTGGGTGACGGTGGGCACGCCCGCAGCGGACAGCCCGCGTTGCAGGGAGGGCAGTTGGAGGCTGGTCGACCGGAGCACGACCGCCATCCGCGACCACGGCACGCCGTGCAGGAGGTGTGCCTCGCGCAGCTGGTGTGCCACGAAGGCGGTCTCGCTGGTCGTCGACCGAAATGTCCGCACGACCGCCCCCGAGGCCGAAGCAGCAGGCGGACCCGGAACGGCAGGCGAAGCGGCAGGAGGAGCTGGTGGCAGGAGGGGGCGGTGGGTGCGGCGGCCGCGCATGCGGCGGGTGACCCGGCTCGTCGCGGTCAGGAGAGTCGGGGCAGCCCGGTAGCTGGTGTGCAGGGTGAGCGTCTCGGCGAGCGCGCCCGAGGCCGTACGGAACAGGTTGGGAAAGGTTGTCACGGCCTCCGGGTCGGCGCCGCGGAAGCCGTAGATCGAAGAGTCTGGGTCGCCGAATGCCACGAGGGCTTTGCCGCCGCCGGCGATGAGGGACAGGAGTTCCAGTTGGGCGGGGTCGGTGTCGGCTAGCTCGTCGACGTAGATGTAGTCGAGTCGGCGGCGTTCGGCGGCGAGGAGGGTGGGGTCGTCGTGGAGCAGGCCGGCGGCGGCGCGGACCAGTTCGGCGGGGTCGTAGGCGGTGGAGCCGCGGGTGGTGACGTCGCGGAGGGCGAGGACGGCGACGTATTCGCGGAGGAAGCGGGCGGCGGCGGGCCAGTCGTCGCGGCCGAGGCGTTCGCCGTGCCGGGCGAGCTCGACCGGGCCGATGCCGCGTTCGGCGGCGCGTTGCATGAGGTCGCGGAGCTGTTGGGCGAAGGCTCGGGTGGGCAGGGCGGGGCGCAGGGCGTCGGGCCAGCGGACCGTGTCGGGCAGGGTGTCGTCGCCGACCGCTTCGAGGAGCTCGCGGATGATGAGGTCCTGCTCGGGGCCGGTGAGCAGGCGGGGCGAGGGCTCACCGCGTTCGGCTGCGGCCCGGCGGAGGAGGCCGAAGGCGTACGCATGGAAGGTCCGCACCAGTGGCTCGTGGAATGCGGGCCCGGCGATCCGCGCCTCGATGCGGTCCCGCAGGGCTGTAGCGCCGCGGCGACCGAAGGTGAGGACGAGGATGCGTTCCGGGTCGACTCCGGCGGCGATCCGGGCGGCGACCGCTTCGACCAGCGTCGTGGTTTTGCCCGTGCCGGGGCCGCCGACGACCAGGAGCGGCCCGGCGGTGTGCGCCACGATGTGCTCGTGGAGTGGGTCTGTCTGCAGGGCTGCCGACCCGGGCAGGGGCCGGCGCACGAGCCGGTAGGCCGGCCGGCGCAGCGCTGCTGGGGTCGAGGTCACGGCACCTATGAGACCACGCAGCTATGACAGAAAACCCACGGGCCTAGACCGAGGCGCGCAGGCGTACGGGCATCGGCACGCGGTGCACGGCCGGGGCTTGCGCGGGGCCGAGGAGCAGCTCGACGGCCTGCCAGCCGAGCTGGTAGTGCGGCAGGGAGATGCTGGTGAGCGGGGGTCGCAGCCAGGCGGCGAGGTCCGAGTCGTCGAAGGACAGCACGGACACATCGGCGGGCACGGATCGGCCGGCCTCGTGTAACGCCTGGTACGCACCGAGCGCTACCCGGTCGTTGAGGCAGACGAGCGCTCGGGGCGTGAGACCACTCGTCAGTGCTCGGGTGACCGCCTCGTACGCCGGTTCGGGCCACCAGTCGCATTCGATGATGCCGGCGAGTTTGCTGCCGTCGGCGCTGAGGCCTTCGCGCAGCCCGGCGAGGCGTTCGCGGCCGGCGAGGACGTGCCGGGCGGGGTCGCCGACGAGGTGGATGCTGTCGCGGTGGCCGGCGGCGATCAGGGTGCGCGCGGCGCTCCAGCCTGCGCCGATCTCGTCGGGGATGACCGCGTGGTGGGCTGGTCGGGCGGCCCGGGTCAGGCAGTTGAGGAGGACGACCGGACGGCCTTTGAGTTGTTGAGGCACTCGGACGTAGCGGGTGAACATGCAGGCGTAGATGAAGGCGTCGACCTGCCGGTCGAGGAAGTCGGCGATGAGTTTTTCCTCGACGACGAGGTCGCCTTCGGTTTCGCCGATGAAGAGCAGGTGGCCGTGGGCGACGGCGGCGGCGAGGCTGCCGTGGATGGCTCGGCCGGCGTACGGGTCGGAGGCGAGGGTGTCGGAGATCAGGGCGACGGTTTTGGTGACTTTTGTCCGCAGGCTGCGGGCCATGAGGTTGGGTCGGTAGTCCAGCTCCTGGGCAGCTCTTAGGACGCGTTGGCGGGCGTCCTCCGAGATGCGCATGTCCTGGTGGCGTCCGGCGAGGACGAACGAGGCGGTGCTGCGGGACACGCCGGCCCGCTGCGCGACCTGGAGGAGGGTGGCCCGTTGCGGGGGCATAGCTCTGAGTGTTCCACGCCGCGGTGCCGTGGCGGCGGGTCAGTCGTTGGCGTGCAGGATCGCGTTGAGTTCGACGCCGGTGCCCGTGCGGGGGCGGGCTTCGAGTGCGCCGGTCACCGAGTTGCGCCAGAACAGGAGGCCGTTGACGCCGGACAGTTCGCGGGCCTTGACCACGCGCCCGTCGTGCAGGGTGAGCTTGGATCCGGCGGTGATGTAGCAGCCGGCTTCGACGACGCAGTCGTCGCCGAGGGAGATGCCGATGCCCGCGTTGGCGCCGAGCAGGCTGCGTTCGCCGATCGACACCTTGTCCTTGCCGCCGCCGGAGAGGGTTCCCATGATGGATGCGCCGGCGCCCACGTCGGAGCTGTCACCGACGACGACGCCTTGGACGATGCGCCCTTCGACCATGGAGGTGCCGAGCGTGCCGGCGTTGAAGTTGCAGAAGCCTTCGTGCATGACGGTGGTGCCGGCGGCGAGGTGGGCGCCGAGTCGGACCCGGTCGGCGTCGCCGATGCGGACGCCGCCCGGCACGACGTAATCGGTCATGCGCGGGAACTTGTCGACGCTGTGGACGCTGAGGTGGCGGCCGGCAGCGCGTTCGATCAGGCGCAGCTCGTCGACCCGGTCGCTCGGGCAGGGGCCGGCGGAGGTCCACGCCACGTTGGCGAGCAGGCCGAAGATGCCGTCGAGGTTCTGCTCGTTGGGCTTGACGAGGCGGTGCGAGAGCAGGTGCAGCCGCAGGTACGCATCTGCGGCGTCCTTGATCGGGTCAGCCAGGGAGGACACCTCGGTGCGCACTTCGATCGTCGAGAGACCGGCGAGCGCTTTGGGGCCGGTCAGCCCGGCGGGCAGGGCGGGCGGTTCGGCGGGGAGTTCACCGAGGCCGAGGTGTCCGGTCGGATACCAGGTGTCGAGCACCGTGCCGTCCGCGGTGACGGTGGCAAGGCCGATGCCCCAGGCGGGCGAGGTGGAGATCGCGCTACTCACACACGGAACCCTACTAGGACAGGGGCTTCACGTTAGGACGGTACTGTGCGGGCATGGCAAACCCGCTCACTCCCGACGTACTCGTCGACCCGGTGGTGCTCACTCGCACGCTGGTCGACATCGAGTCCGTCTCGCTCCACGAGAAGGTCATCGCCGACTGCGTGGAGGAGGTGCTGCGGGCGGCGCCGCACCTGGAGACCGAGCGTTTTCAGAACACCGTGCTGGCGCGGACGAGCCTGGGCCGCGAGCAGCGGGTGGTGCTGGCCGGGCACCTGGACACGGTGCCGCTGAACGACAACTTCCCGTCGACCGTGGACGGCGATCTGATTTACGGCTGCGGCACCTCGGACATGAAGTCGGGCGTGGCCTTGGCCCTGCATCTGGCCGCCACCCTGCCGGACCCGCGGTACGACCTGACTTTCCTCTTCTACGAGGCTGAGGAGATCGAGAGCAAGTACAACGGGCTGAGCCTGGTGGCGCAGCATCGTCCGGAGTGGCTTGCCGCCGATTTCGCGGTCCTGCTCGAGCCGACGTACGGCGTGGTCGAGGCCGGCTGCCAGGGCACGATGCGGGTGGTGGTGCGGACGGCCGGGCGGCGCGCACACACGGCGCGGGCCTGGCGCGGAGTGAACGCGATCCACGCCGCGGGGGCGGTGTTGCGTCGGCTCGAAGACTACCGACCGCGGACGGTAACCATCGATGGATGCACATACCGTGAGGGCCTGAACGCCGTACGCATCTCGGGTGGGGTTGCGGGCAATGTCGTGCCGGACGAATGTGCGGTGGAGGTGAATCTGCGC
Organism: Actinoplanes sp. NPDC051859; assembly: GCF_044452725.1. Lineage (NCBI taxonomy): Bacteria > Bacillati > Actinomycetota > Actinomycetes > Micromonosporales > Micromonosporaceae > Actinoplanes > Actinoplanes sp. NPDC051859. Next base: position 265,905 of record NZ_JBITBX010000007.1, read on the forward strand.
TTTGCCCCGGACCGCTCCGAGGAGCAGGCGTTGGCCCACCTGCGCGAGGTGTTCGCGGGCTTCGACATCGAGGTGACGGACTCGGCGGCTGGCGCACTGCCGGGGCTCGATGCGGCGCCGGCGCGTGATTTTCTGGCGGCGGTGGGCGCGGAGCCGGCGGCGAAGCTGGGCTGGACGGACGTGTCCCGGTTCGCGGCGCTCGGTGTGCCCGCGCTGAACTACGGGCCGGGCGATCCGCAGCTCGCGCACGCGCCGGACGAGCACGTTGAGATCGGCAAGATCCGCGACGGGGCCGCCACGCTGCATCGCTGGCTGACGGCGTACTAAATCTCGGGTGGGGTGGCCTGGGGGATCTCCACCGTGGCCTCCGGGTCGGTGGTTTGGTCGGTGACCGGCGGCGGCAGGGACAGCGCGATGCGGCGCTCCTCGACCACCAGGCGGATGCGCCGCTGCATGCGTCGCTGGGCCTTCATGCGCTCGTAACGGGTCATCGCGGTGGCTCCTTCGCCGAGATGCCCGGCCGGGGCCGGACGCCGTGCCTGCCGTGCGGATCGACAGCGGGCGAGCCAGAATGGGGCCGAGTTTTCGGACAGTGGGACCAGAGCTACCGTCCGTGGCTTCAATCTGGCAAAAAGCCCGCGAAGCCGCAATCCTCTTGGCGAAACCCATCCGGTTATTCACCAGTTACGGACCGTCCGCACTACCGTGGGTGCCATGACGGACAGCACGGACGGCCGCCGACGCACCGGACACGAGCGTCATCGCGGCGCCGTCACGCTGCGGAGGGAGTCGATCCCGCCGAGTACGGCCGACGAGAAGCTGCTCGATTCGCATCACCGCGGCGAGTGGAAGACCAAGGACGCCTGGCGGGCGCTGCGCATCCTGTCCGAGTTCGTCGAGGGCTTCGACACGCTAGCCGACCTCCCGCCCGCAGTGAGTGTGTTTGGTTCCGCGCGTAGTGCTCCGGACAGCCCTGAGTGCGAGCTGGCCCGGGATCTCGGGGCCGCGCTGGCTGAGGCCGGCTTCGCCGTGATCACCGGCGGCGGCCCGGGCGTGATGGAGGCAGCCAACCGCGGCGCCACCGAAGCTGGCGGCATGTCGGTCGGCCTGGGCATCGAGCTGCCGTTTGAGCAGGGCCTCAACGACTGGGTCGACATCGGCATCGACTTCCGCTACTTCTTCGTCCGCAAGACCATGTTCGTCAAGTACGCGCAGGCGTTCGTCGTGCTGCCCGGCGGCTTCGGGACCCTCGACGAGCTGTTCGAGGCGATCACCCTGGTGCAGACCCGCAAGGTCACCCGCTTCCCGGTGATCCTGATGGGCTCGGAATACTGGAGCGGACTCGTGGACTGGATCAAGGGTCGGCTGCTCGCCGACGGCAAGGTCAGCCCCGCGGATCTGGAGCTGATCCAGTCGACCGACGACGTGGCGGAGGCCGTACAGATGATCGTGAAAGCGGACGCCGCAGCGACCGCCAACGGGAAGCGGTGACGTGGCGGCGATCTGCGTCTTCTGCGCCTCTTCCACCAGCCTCGACCCGCAGCACCTCGCCCTAGCCACCGAGTTCGGCAAGGCGCTCGGCCCGCGCGGCCACTCGCTCGTCTCCGGCGGCGGTCGGGTCGGCATGATGGGCGCCGTCGCCGAAGGCGCCCGGGCGGCGGGCGCGCACACCCTGGGCGTGATCCCGCAGTCGCTCGTGGACCTCGAAGTGGCCGACACCTCGGCGGACGAGCTGGTCGTCACGGCCGACATGGGCGAACGCAAGAACGTCATGATCGAGCGCTCGGACGCGTTCGTCACCCTCCCGGGCGGGCTGGGCACGCTCGACGAACTGTTCGAGGTCTGGACCACCGCCACCCTCGGCCTGCACGCCAAACCGATCGTGGTGCTGGACCCGGACGGCTTCTACACCGGCCTATGGTCGTGGCTGCACCAGATCACCGAGACCACCTTCGTCCGGCGTACGGCGCTGACCCAGGTCACTGTGGTCAGCACGATCGAAGCGGCGCTGGACACCATTGAGCGGGGTGCACCCCGCCCGGTGTGAAGCGCAGCTTACGGCGTGGCGATCGCCTCGTCCGGCGCGACGAACATGCCGATCGAGTTGCAGTCCTTCTCGGCGGTGCTGCCCTTACGTCCGGGCAGAACGGCCATGCCGCCGCCCTCGCCGCCCTTGGCGAACACGCAGGCAATCAGCGGTTCGGGTGCCGGCTTCTTCGCCTCGTCCCGCCAGTAGGCACGGCAGGCGTCGAGCGCGTTCATTCTCGCGGGCACCTTGAAGATCGCGAGGCTCGAGCTTGCGCTGAGCTCGTCACCGCAGGCGACCTGGCCGTTCGCGCGCCACTTGGCCGGCGGTTCGCCAATGATCGCGTACGCCGTCGCCGCCCCGGTGGAACCGAGCACCACCGCCACCGCCATGCCGACGATCAGGCGCTTACGCGGTAGGCGACGGCGGCCGGCTTCGCTCTCGCGGGACCGGTCGAGGATGGTGGTGAGCACGGCATTTCCCTCCGTTGTCTGCGACCAGCCGGACGATTCGGCGGGTCGGCTGCTGCTGATCAGGTGGTCGATGTTCATCAGGCGCTCCTCAGTTGGGCGGCGTGGATGGCGCTTGACTGTTCGGCGGAGAGCACCCGGGCGAACCGGCGGCGGGCCCGGTGCAGCCGCACCGCGTAGGTCGCACGGGTATAGCCGAGAGTGCGTGCCGCCTCGGCGGCGGACAGGTCCGTCCACAACGTGGTGAGCAGCAGATCGCGGTCGGCCTCTCGCAGTGCCGCGAGTGCCTGCCACACGTCCAGCCGCACCGCTACGCCGTCGGCGATGTCGCGCTCGGTGTCGCTCGCCGACGACAGCAGCCGCGCGTAGAGCGACTCCCGCCGGGAACTGCTCCGCAGGCGGTTCAACGTCTCCCGCCGAGCGACCCCGAACAGCCACGCCCGCTCCGACCCGGCCGGGATCGCCCCGAACTTGCGCCATGCCACCACGAACGTGTCGCTGACCACCTCACCGGCCTCGTGCGCTCCGACCCGCTGTGCGGCGTACTGATACACAGCGTCAGCGTGGTCGCGATACAACGCGGTGAGTTGCTCCTCGTCGGCAATATCCATGCAGGCTTCCTCCCCTGGATCACACCTACATACGGTCGCCAGCCCCGCAGGCATTACACCCGGGTTCCGCAACTGGGGCCGATTGGTCTGAGCAGGGACGACAGGCCGTACTGATCGATCAGGAATGGAGAAGCCCGGCGGGGAGGACGGGCTTAGCGTGAGACGCATGACCATCGCGCTGTCCCACTGCTTCCTCGTGGTCCACGACTACTCCGAAGCACTCGCGTTCTACCGGGACGTGGTCGGGCTGGAGGTCCGCACCGACGTCACGTTCGAGGAGAACCGCTGGCTGACCTTGAGCGCCCCGGGCAGCCCCGGCGTCGAGATCGGCCTGGAGATCCCCGGCTACTTCCCGCACACCTCGGCGCCGGACCGGGAGGCCACGGCAGATCTGCTCGCGAAGGGCTTGCTGCCGGGGATCATCTTCCGCACCGAGGACTGCGACAAGACCTTCGAACGGGTACGCGCGTCCGGCGCCGACGTGCTCCAGGAACCCATAGACCAGCCGTACGGGGTGCGCGACTGCGCGTTCCGCGACCCCTCCGGGAACATGGTGCGGTTCTCGCAGGGGTGACGAGGCTCAGCCGGTCACGACGCCCACCACCGGTGGCAGTCCGGTGTCCGTCTCGAAGTGCAGCTCCACCACCTCGTCGGGCTCAGCCACGTCGTCGGCGATCGTCGGCACGGTCAGGTCCGCCGAGGTCTCGCCCGGCTCGATCGGCACGTACGCGCCGACCGGCGTCGTGGACAGCGGCCGGGACGGTTCCGGATCTTCGAAGCCGAAGTTCTCGAACCAGGTCGGGTCGACGTCGGTGCTCGACAGCTCCGCGCCCGCGGCCGGCAGTTCCGGAAAGCCCCGCAGCACGATCTTCGTCTCGGCCGGGGCGGACAGCGTCGCCCGCCACTTCAGCTCGGCGCCCTCGGCAACCCGGTCGGCGACCGGGGTCAGTGTGAACGTCGGGGCCGAGTCGTCGTTGCGGATCGTGAGCTCTCCCTCGTAGTCGCCGACTACCAAGCCCCGCTCGGCTTTCGCGTTCACCCGGACCTGCTCGTCAGCGCCGTAGAGCGCGTCGCCCCGTACCTCGATCGGCACCCGGACCACCCGGTCACTCGGCCGCACAGTGACCAGCCGTGACGTGGTCGTCCAGGTCAGCACGTCGGTGAGGAAGAACCGGACCTGGCCCGAGCCGCGCCCGGTGACCGTCACCGGAACGCTGGGCGTGCTCGTGCCGGAGTCGCCCTCGTCCACGGTGAGTGCGCCGACGTCCAACCGTGGCAGAGCGACCGGCTGGTACGCGGGAGTGCCCGGCCGCCAGCCCGACGCGTCGAGCAGCCACGCCTCACCGGCGGCGCTGCGCGGGACGAGTTCGAGCTTCGCCAGCTTTCCGCGGACGCCCGCGAGCGGCACCCGCACCTCACGCGCCCAGTACGAGGTCGTGTACTCGGTGCCCGGCAGCCCGTCGACCGTGACGTCGCCGAGGGCCGTACGCCGGCCGCCCGGCTCGACGACGGTCACCCCGAACCGGGTCCCGATGGTGTTCGGCGGCACCATCAGGCGCAGGGCCAGGTCGCTGCTGCCGGCCAGCGAGACCGGGCGGGCCGGGGCCAGGGTGAGCGGCTGGCCCGCGGCGTCCCAGTCGAGTTTGGCGGCGTACCGGCCGGGCTCGTCGTCGCTGGTGAGGGAGATAAAGTGCGCCGAATCGACGTCCGCCGGGGCGCACGCGTCGGCGGCGCGGCTGACCTGGGCACAGATGCGGGCGCCGCCGCCGGCCTCGACGCTGGGGTCCGGGATCAGCGCCGGGGTGCGCTGCGCGCCGAGTGCGTGGCTGAGGACCCGGGCCGGGTCGGCGGACGGTGCGCGTACCCCGCTGCCGTCGAGCAACGGCCGGACCCGGTCGTCCCCGCCGATGAACAGCCCTGCCGCCGCCGCGATGTACGTGGCACCGGTGTTTTGTTGCTGCTGCGCGGTCAGCCGAGTGGGCGTGCCGGGCGAGCACACCGGGTCGAGAGAGTCGGCGGGGAAGTCGTCGTGTGCGGGTGCCGCGGCTTGGCCCGGTGTCCACTCGGTGTTGAAGAAGTTGTGGTTGGCGCCGATGACGTACAGGGCGCTGTGCAGGGCTTTGCCCCGACTGACGCCGCGGGTGCCGTCGACGAAGAGCTGGCCCTGCAGATTGGCGACGTCGCCGTCGCAGCCGGGCAGGACCGTCACGGACGGCACGTCGGGCACCGGGTTGTGTCCGAAGATCGTCGGACCGATCAGCAGCATGCCGCGAATGGTCCAGCGGGCCTTGCCGGGTGCGCCGTCCACCGCTGCGGGCGGTGGGGTGAGCGAGTCCATCGCGGCCCGGCTCACGCCCTCGCCGCCGCGGGAGTGCCCCATCAGGAACACCCGGGACAGGTCGGCGCGGGGCACGGACCGGATGATCGCGGGGGCGTTCGACCGGGCGGAGCCTGCCCAGTCGGCCCACTTGGTGAGGTGCTGGCGGACCAGCGATGATCGGGCTTGCGCGCCGCCATCGTCGGCGTTCCAGTCCTGGCCGTTGATGCCGTTAGCCGAGATCGACACGGTGACGTAGCCCTGCGAGGCCAGCAGCTCTTGCGCTTGGAGGTAGCCGCGGTAGCTCGGGACGGGCCGGGTCCCCGGCGGGCACGGCCAATCCTGCGGCGCGGCCTTGGCGGTGTCGCTGTAGCACCACCCGTGCCGGCCATGCAGGAGCAGCGCCAGCGGCCGCGTGCCGGGGGCATTCTGCGGCGCCACCACGACGCCCCGCATCTCCACGAGCTCCGGGAAGTCGGGCAGCTTGACGCCGTCGAGCGCGTACTCGCCGTGCACTGTCTGGTAGGGACCTTTACGCCCCGGGTCGATCGGGTTGGGGGGCTGCTCGGCCGGCACTGTGATCGCCCCTGCCCGCAGCCCGGGCGTCGCGGAGGAAGCCTCGTCCAGTCGTTTGCCGCTAGCCCGGACGCTCAGGTCGGCTAGGTGAGCGGCGTGACCCGATTCCAGGTGCAGGGTGAAGGTGCGTTGATCGGGGTGGGGTTGGGGGCGGCCGAGCGGGCGGTCGCCGGCGAAGAACTCGATGACGGCGTCCCCAATGGGCACCCGGCGCGCCGACGTCCAGGTGAGCGTGTCACCGGTCAGGGACCAGCCGTCTGCTGCGGCGACCAGCGGCGGAGGCGCGGCCCAGGCCGGTCCGCCGGCGCCCGCGAAAAGGGCGGCGACGAGCGCGGCCGATATGAAGATTTTGCGCATATGGAGTGTCTAGCTGAGACGTGCAAATCTGTCGATGCCTGCCGAATGGGGCGTCGATTCTTACCGTCTTCTGACCATCGATCGGTGGCCCGTCCCGCTTGAGCCGTGGGGCCGTACTCGTTGCCGTCGAGCCGCGCGGCAGGCGCGCGACGCGAACGAGGAGACCGCAATGACAGGCAGGAAATGGGCCGGGAAGGCCCGCGTCGCGGTGGCGGGGGTAGTGCTCGCCGCCACCGGTGTGCTGACCGTGACCTTCGTGTCCAGCGGCGGCAAGGGCACCGCGGACGCCGCCACGGAACTCAGCCAGTACGTGCCGATCCAGCGGGTGGCCCCCGCTGCCCGCAAGCCGACACCCGGGCGCAACGCCGCCACCGGCCGGGCGGTCGTGGACTGCGGCACCAACCGCAACGGCAAGTTCAGCCCGGACAACCCGGTCGCCCAGCCGGGTATCAAGAACGGCGCCGAGCACGTGCACGACTTCGTCGGCAACCTCGCCATCACGGCCACCTCGTCCGACGCCGAACTGGCCGCCTCCGGCACCACCTGCCGCAACGGGGACCGGTCGTCGTACTTCTGGCCGGTGCTGCGGGTCGACCCCGCCGTCCGGCCCGGCAGTGCCGGCACCCGGCAGGCACTGGCTCGGACCGTCCCGAACGTGTCATGTCCCCGCGTCGGTGACCGCGTGCCGGCCGGCCGTCGCGCGGCCGTTGCTCGCTGGCTCGCCGAGCTGGACCGGCTGACCTCCGCGGCGAACGTCCGGATGAACGACAGCCGCGGCCGGGTCGACGCCGCTTTCAACGCTTCGGTCATCGAGCCGTTGCGGGCCAAACGTGCCGAGCTCATCAGCGCCATCAGTCGCAGTGCCTACGGCCGATCGGGGCAACTCGTGTCGCTTGTGGACTGCGACGTCAGCTACGACTCGATGCACAAGTACATGCCGTCGCACTCCCATTCCGCGACCCCGGGCGGTGCCACTCCGCCCGCGCCGCAGCCCAGCAGCTCCGCACTGCCCGAGCCGCAGGGGAAGAACCTCGAGCTGCCGAACAACACCGGCGGCATCCAGCGGCCGCGTTCGGTGCTCATCGAGTATCGAGGCAACGCCAAGAGCAAGGTTGTCGCGATGCCGCGGTTCCTCCGGGCGCTGACCGGGGACGCGAAGCCCACCAGCCGGGGACCAGCCAACGCCCGGCCGAGCTGGACCTGTTCCGGCTTTGGTGACCGACTTTCCGACAAGTACCCGATCTGCCCGTCCGGGTCGCTGGTCCAGCGGGTGCACGACTTCCCGGGCTGCTGGGACGGCAAGAACATCGACAGCGCCAACCACCGCAGCCACCTGGCGTTCGCGGACGCCGCCAGCGGCGCCTGCCCGAGCGGCACGAAGGCCATCCCGCAGCTGCGGATCACCCTCTCCTACGCGATCCCGCGTGAGCAGCAGGTCCGCGGACAGTTCGCGCTGGACTCCTTCCCCGAGGAGGACCACAACCCGTTCTCTGACCACGACGACTTCGTCAACGTCAACTCCGAGCGGCAGATGAAGCGGATTGTCGCCGCGATCAACAGCGGGCGTACCATTCGCGCCGCTTGACCCTCGACCTGGTCGAGGTACCAGGGTGCCGAGGTGTGGAGAGCGAGATGTACGGCATCGGCGAGGTCGCCCGGGCCAGTGGCCTGGGCATCAGCGCCCTGCGGTTCTACGACCAGGCCGGGGTGTTGATCCCGGCCGAGGTCGACCCGGCGACCGGCTACCGGCGGTACAGCCCGGACCAGATCCGGGCTGCGCGGCTGGTCGCCGGGTTGCGCCGGGTGGGCATGCCGGTCGCGGACATCGGCCGGGCCGTCGCGGGCCTGAGCGGCCCGGCCGGCGCGCCGGGCCGCCCGGGCGTCCGCGAGTTGCTCGACGAGCACCTGCGCCGCCTGGAACACGGCCTGGCCGACGCCCGCCGCGAGCTCTCCCGCCTGCACCGGCTACTGGACCTCGAGGAGAGCACCTTGACCCGCATCACCCTGCCCGCCGCCGACCTGGCCGCCGCGCTCGACGCCGTGCGGTACGCCGCCGGCACCAACCCCGACCTGCCGATGATCAACTGCGTGTTGTTCGAGGCCGGCACCGACGGACTCACCCTGGTTGCCACCGACCGTTACCGGCTCGCCGTCGCTGAGGCCGCCGGAACGGTCACCGGGCCGCCGATCCGGGTCGCCGTCCCGCTGGGCTTCGTCGACGAGCTGCGCCCGCTGGTGAGCGGCACGGTCACGCTCGACCTCGAACTCAGCCTCGTGGCCGCCGGCGTCGGCCCCGGACCGAAGTTGACCGCCGTGCCACTCGACGTGGATTTCCCGGACCACCGCCGGCTCGCCGGGCCGGGGGCACCGGGCTCCCGCAAGATCACGGTCGACGTTCCGGCTCTACGCGCTTCACTGGGCACTGCCGCCACGGTGGTCCGGGAGCACGACGGAATCAGCCATCCGCTCGTGGTCCTGTCCGTTGACCCGGCTGGGGACGTACGACTGTCAGACGAGCAGGCCTGGGCCGCCGACGAAGCGGCACACACGGCGGTCAACCGGGAGTACCTGCTCCAGGCCCTGGATGCGAGCGGCTCCGGCCAGCTCGTCCTCGAACTCGACGGCCCGATCAGCCCGCTCGCGATCAGCGGCGCCGGTGGCTACTCGATTCTCATGCCGGTACGCCGATAGCGGATGTCTCCCCCGAGACACCCGCTATCGGCTTGCTGAGTGCCGGTTCAGTTGGCGGGGGCCGCCCAGGCGGCTCCCGACCAGACGCTGCCGGTCCAGGAGCGACCGGTCCAGCTACGGCCGGTCCACGAGCGGCCGGTCCAGCTGCGGCCGGTCCAGGAGCGGCCGGTGAAGCCGGCCTCGTGCGCCGACCAGGCGACGTCCGACCAGGCGGTGCCGGTCCAGGTGGTGGCGGCCCAGGAGGTGCCGTCGAAGGCGGTGCCGGTCCAGACGCCGCCGTTCCAGGTGCCGGCGTCCCACGAGGTGCCGGTGGCTGCCTGCTGGGCCCAGACCGGGGCGTTCCACGGGTTGCCCATCAGGTCCTGCTCGCCGGTCAGCTCGCGGCCGTTGATCGGGTCGGTGAGGTGGGCGGTGCCGCGGGCCTGCTCGAGCGAACCGGTGCCCAGGGACGCCGGGTGGGACTGCGTCTGGGCCGGGGTCGTCGCGTCGGCGGCGGCCTCGACGTCGAGCTGGCCGGCGCCGCTGCCGACCGGGTCGGCCGCGGGCATCGCTTCGGCGGTGCTGACCAGCAGCTCCTTGACCTGATCCGGGGTGAGGTCCGGGCGCTGCTGCAGGAGCAGGGCGGCGGCGCCGGAGGTCACCGCGGCGGCCTGGGAGGTGCCGCTGCCGCGGAAGAAGCGCTTCGCCGAGTCGGTGGCGAGCTGGCCTTCCGGGTACTCGGTGTCGATGTACGAGCCCGGGTCGCGCAGCGAGACCACGGACTTGCCCGGGGCCACCAGGTCGGGGGCCCGGTTCGCGTCGCCGCGGCTGCTGAAGTCGCCGACCACGTCGTCGGCCCGGTTGTCGGTGCCGTTGGTGTCGGCGCCGCCGACCGCGAGGACGTACGGGTTCATGGCCGGCATGGCGAGCCGCGCGGCGGAGGCGCCGTCGTTGCCCGCGGCCACCACTACGACGATGCCGGCGCGCCAGGCTGCCTCGACCGCGTGGGACAGCGGGTCCATGCGCGGGTCCTGCAGCGAGTCGGTGCCGAAGGACAGGTTGATCACGCGGATGTTCAGGCCCGGGTCGTTGCGGTGCGCGACGACCCAGTCGATGGCCGCGATGACCTGGGAGACGTCGACGGCACCGTCGGCGCCGGCCACCTTCATGTTGATCAGGTGGGCGCCGGGGGCGACACCGGCGAAGGACTTCGAGGACACCGTGCCGGGCTCGACGCCGGCGTCCTGGCCCGCGATGATGCCGGCCATGTGCGTGCCGTGGCCGTACGTGTCCAGGTAGCGCAGGTTGTCCGCCTGCGACTCGACCGACAGGTCCGGCCCGTTGACGACCTTGCCGGCACCGTCCAGGCCCTTGACGGGGGTGATGCCGCTGTCGATCAGCGCGATGCCGACGCCCGCGCCGGTGATCTTGCGGCCCAGCGCGTCCCGCTTGGCCCATACGTCGTGCACACCGGCCCACTTGGCGATGCTGTACATCGAGTGGGCGTCCTGGTCGGCCAGCCATTCCTCGCTCAGGAAGTTCGACTTCACTACCGGTTGTTGCGGCGTGGCCGAGACCGCCGACGCCGGGACGACACCCAGGGCGGTGGCACCGAGTGCCCCCGACAGGATTCCGACCAGCACACGACGCGACCCACGACTGCGAACCATCTACGCTCCCGAAAAGTAACCGGATTGACAGGTGCATTGATCGGTCGTTTCCGGCGCTGCCGAAGTCGGCGATCGGACGGGGGTCGACGCCGTCCGGCCAGGCCCCCTCATCTGGCCGGTGAGCTGCCAATAGTTCTTTCCGGCAATGCTTCACAAAAGTCTCCGGCGGCCGACAGGAAAGACAAGAGCCGCAACAAGGTGGCGTACGGGAAGGAGCGTGCCGGGGTGACGTCCAGTTCCGACGACGGCACCCACACGGGTCCAGAGCACGCCGACGCGGCCCGGGGACGGTTTTCCTGGCGTTCCCCGGACGGCCGCGTCGTGGCGATCGTCGCTGTCCTGGTCGCGCTCGTCGTCACCGTGCAGGCGCTGTGGGCCCGGGGCCAGTCCCTGTTCGGCGGCCGCGAAGCCCTCCTGCTGCTGGTCCTGGCCACGCTGTTCGCCTTCGCGGAGCGGTTCGTGGTGGTGTTCCCGGTCCGTCGGGGCGCCCACACCATCAGTCTGAGCGAGGTGCCGCTGGTCCTGGCGCTGATCTGGTGCTCGCCGGCCGCGGTCGTCCTGGCCCGGGTGCTCGGTGGCACCGCCGGTCTGCTCGCGTTCCGCCGGCAACGCGGTGTGAAACTGCTCTTCAACGTGGCGCTCTACGCCACAGAGGCCACGGTAGCCACCGCCGTGTTCCGGATGATCGCCGAGCCGGGGCACACGCTGGAGCCAAGGGGCTGGCTGGCGGCGTACGCGGCGGCTCTGGTCGTGGATGTGGTCTCGATCGTGCTGGTCACGATGGTTATCGCCCTGCACGACGACAGCCAGGAGTGGCGGCGGCTGGTCACCGCGGACATCAAGCAGCTGATCCAGCTCCCGATGATGATCGTGACGACGACGCTGGCGCTGATCACCGCCATCGTGGTCCGGGACCAGATGCTCGCCGCGGTGCTGCTCGCCGTCCTGCTCTTCGCGATCTTCGAGGTCTTCCGCCGGTACGCCCTGCAGACCCAGGGCCACGCCCAGGTCGAGCAGCTGTACGCCTTCACCCGCTCGCTGCACGGCTCCCGGGATCTGGAGTCGGTGATCGACACCGTGTTGAGCCGAGTCCGCGACGTGACCCGGGCGGACACAGCCGAGCTGGTGGTCGCCACCGGCGGCGGTGAGCCGGTGAGCTTCCGACTCTCGGCGCAGGATCGGGTCCCTACCCGGCACCACGACCGGCCCGACCCGGCCGCGTGGTGGTATCCGGCGCTGAGCGGCGAGCCGGTGCACCTGGCTCCGGCTGTCGCGCAGGTCGACGGCCGTCCGGTTGACGGTATGGCGGTCCCGGTGGCGATGGACCGCGGCACCGGCGTGCTCATGGTCTACGACAGCCTGGCCGATATCTCCACGTTCAGCGCGGAGGATCTGCGGCTGCTGCAGGCGCTCACCGCGCACGCCGCCGTGGCGTTGACGAACATCGGCCTGGTCGAGCGGCTGCGGCACACCAGCATGCACGACGCGCTCACCGGCCTGCCCAACCGTCGACTCCTGCTCATGGACCTCCGGAACGCGATCGAGGCAGGCATCATCAGAGGCCCGGTCGGGGTGCTGCTGGCTGACATCGACCGGTTCAAGGAGATCAACGACGCGCTGGGCCACGATGTCGGCGACGACCTGCTGCGCCAGATCGGCCAGCGGCTCCAGGCCGCGTTCGAGGGCCGGGGCACGGTCGCCCGGCTGGGCGGCGATGAGTTCGCCGTCGTCGTCACCGGCTGCACCAGCACGCAGGAAGTTCTGGACGCCGCGGAGGAGCTGCGCCGGATCGTGGCCGAACCGGTCCCGGTGGGCGACATGGGCCTCAACGCCCAGGCCAGCGTGGGCGTCAGCTTCGCACCGGAGCACGGCATCGAACCGGACCGGCTCCTGCAGCGCGCCGACGTCGCCATGTACGCCGCCAAGCACGCGCACGCCGGCGTTCGGGCGTACCAGGCGCAGGACGACTTGAACACGCCGCGCCGGCTGACCCTGATGGCGGAGCTGCGCTCGGCGGTCGAGAACGGGGCGCTGACCGTGGCGTACCAGCCGAAGGTGGATCCGAGTGACGGCCGAGTGCTCGGTGCGGAGGCGCTCGCGCGCTGGTTGCGGCCGGACGGGCCGGTGCCGCCGGACGAGTTCATTCCGCTGGCCGAGCGGGCCGGGCTGATTCCCGCGCTGACCCGGTTCATCCTGGACACGGCGCTCGCGGCGTGCGCGCAGTGGCGGCACGGCGGGCCCGACCTGTCGGTCGCCGTCAACCTGTCGCCGCAGATTCTGACCGAGCCCGGTCTGGCCGATGACGTGTCGGACGCGCTGCGCCGGCACGGGCTGCCGCCTTCGGCGCTGACCCTGGAGATCACCGAGAACGGCGTTATGGAGGATCCGGCGCGCAGTATGCGCACGTTGGAGCTGTTGCACGCGCTCGGCGTCAAGCTTTCCATCGACGACTTCGGCACCGGGCACTCGTCGCTGGGCCGCCTGGCCGAGCTGCCGATCCACGAGATGAAGATCGACAAGAGCTTCGTCCGGGGGCTCACCACCGACCAGACCCGGCGGGCGGTGACGGATGCGGCGCTCCAGCTGGGACGTACGCTCGGCCTCATCGTCGTCGCCGAGGGGGTCGAGGACGAGACCGAGCTGGAGTATCTAAGCCGCCACGGTTGCGGCGTGATCCAGGGCTACTACATCTCCCGGCCGCTGCCCGGCCCGGACTTTGCCGAGTGGCTCCGTGGGCGGCCCACAGCACACCTGCCAGAGCTAGGGGTCCGGACTGCCGACGCGTAGTAAGATCCTGCACTGATCTCCATGATTGCCACCCATCCAGCCGGCTCTCAGTCCTGAAGCCCAGATGCCGATCAAGAGGTAGTGACGCCCGCCATGGCGGCGGGTGCAGCAGCGGCCCGGGCAGGTTGCCTTGAGTACAGACGAGCGGTTCCCCTTGGGGACCTCCACGGGTGACACTTCCGCCACCCGGGTCGTCAGCCGTCCCGAGAAAACCGGACATACGGCACCTTCGGGCGGATCGACTCCAGAACCACCGCAGATCCCCGAGCATCGCAACGTGGCTGTCCGTGCCTTCGCCGCGTTGGCCGATCGCCCTCGGTCACCACTGCCTCGTGCCGTACCGATCTATCTCACCGCGACCTCCCTGCTCGCGGCCATCTATCTGTTCGTCCCGCAGTTGTACGTCGCCGCGTGGGCGCTGATCGTCCTGTCGTCGCTGACCGCCTTCGCCGTGGGCATCAGCCGCAATCGGCCCCGGCGCCGGCAACCCTGGCTGTTGCTCTCGGCGAGTTATCTGACGTTCGCCGTCGGCACCTTGATCGCGCTGGTGGTGGTGCCCGGCCAGTTCCCGTCCGTGGCGGACCTGGTCTTCCTGGGCTCTTCGTTACCGCTGTTGTTGGGCGGCCTGATCGGACTGACCCGGTCGGGGGCGCGGTTCCCAGACCGGGCCGGGATGCTCGACGCGGTCCTGTTGACGGTCGGGGCAGGCTTCCTCGCCTGGATCTTCCTGATCAACCCGTTCCTGCAGGACCCGAACCTGAGCGTGCTGGAGAAGGCGGTCTCCATCGCCTATCCGCTGACCGACGTGCTCACCCTCGCCATCCTGGCGCGGCTCGGCCTTGCCGCAGCGCGCAATACCAGCCTGGTGTTCCTGCTCGCCTCGGGTGCCGGGCTCCTCACCGCGGACGTCCTCTACGGCCTCAGCCGCCTCGAAGGCATCTGGCAGCTCGGTGGCCCCATCGATCTAGGTTGGCTGGTCTTCTACATCGCCGGCGGTGCGGCGGCGCTGCACCCGTCGATGATCCGGCTGACCGAGCCGCAGGTGCTGACCCAGACCCAGGTGACTTTGCGCCGGGGCGTGCTGACCTTCGCCTCGCTGCTCCCACCGGCGGCGCTGCTGGTGCAGGCGCTGCGTGGTCCGGTCCACGACGGGGTGGTCATCGCCGTCGTGTCGGCCGCGCTCATCCTGCTCTCACTCGCCCGGATGTCCGCGGTCGCGGGCAGCCTGCGGCAGACCCTCGCCCGCGAGCGCGAGCTGCGCGAGGCCTGCGAAGCTCTGCTGGTCTCGGCCAGCGCCGACGAGGCCGACGCGGTCCTGCGCGGGGCCGTCGGACGGATGCTTCCGCCGGGTACGGAACACCGCATCGTCCTGGAGCTGCACGGCGAGCCCGCAGCGGTCACCGCGGCGATCGGCAACCTGACCGGCGGGCTGGAGCTGCGCTACGTGGTCACCCTGCCCGCAGAGGTCGCCGAGCCGTTGGCCCGCTTCGAGCTGGCTCTGCACTGCCGCCTGGCGGTGGGCGACACCTGGATCGGCGACCTGTTCGTGGGCGCCGACGAGCCGGCGCTGATCGGCTTGCAGGAGGCGGTGCCGGTGCTCGCCGGGCAGGCGGCCACCATGATCGACCGGATCCGGCTGAACCGCGAGATCAGCCGCCGGGACAGCCAGGCGTACTTCCGGACGCTCGTGCTCAACGCGACCGAGGTCATCGCGATCGTCGACGAGGACAACCGCATCACGTACGTGAGCCCGGCGGCGGAACAGGTCGTCGGGACCGCGGAGCTGGTCGGCACCGACTTCGTGGCGATCATCGACGCCGAGGAGCGCGACGACGTCCGCAACCAGCTCGACGCCGCCCGGCGCGGTGCCGCGGGCGAAGGCCTCAGCCAGTGGCAGGTACGCCGGACCGACGGCGCGCTGATCTGCACCGAGGCGGTCATCGGCGACATGCGGAGCGAGCCGGGCGTCAACGGGCTCGTGGTGACCCTGCGCGATGTGACCGAGCGCCAGCGCCTGGAGCAGGAGCTGATCACCCGCGCGTACGTGGATCCGCTGACCGGTCTGGGTAACCGCCTGCAGTTCCAGGACGACGTGGCTGCGGCGATCGCCGCCCGGGGCGACGGCGCCTGCGGCGCGATGATCATCAACCTGGACCGGTTCCGGGTCGTCAACGACACCATGGGCCATGACGTCGGCGATGAGCTGCTGATCGCGGTGGCGAAGCGGCTGTCGGTGCTGTTCGCGGACCGGGGCTCGGTGGCCCGGCTAGGGGCCGACGAGTTCGGCGTGCTGATCGTGGATGCGCCGAACGTCGGCTACATCGAGCAGCTGGCCCAGCAGGTCGTCTGCCTGTCGGACGAGGCGTTCCACGTCGGCGGCAGCCTCGTCGCGGCGCACCTGCGGGTGGGTGTGGCTACCACGGCGGACGCGGGCAGCGCCAAGGACCTCATGGGTCAGGCGGATGTCGCCCTGGACACCGTGCCGCCGAGCGGCGGCCGGCGCTGGCGGCGCTACGAGGCGTCGCTGCACGCCGAAGTGCTGGACCGGATGCAGCTCCGCACCGACCTCGACCGGGCCTTCGCCGAGGATGCTTTCGCCCTGAACTACCAGCCGATCGTCGAGCTCGGCCCGGCCCGTACCGTCGGCTTCGAAGCGTTGCTGCGCTGGCCGCACCCGGAGCGCGGCATGGTTTCCCCGGCGGTCTTCATTCCCCTGGCCGAGGAGTCGGGGCTGATCGTGGAGCTGGGCGCCTGGGTGCTCCGCACGGCCGTCGCCACCGCCGCGGGCTGGCACGAGCAGCATCCGCAGGACACGCCTTACGTCAGCGTGAACGTGTCGGTCCGCCAGTTCCGTTCGCCGGACTTCGTCGATCAGGTGCTGGCTGAGCTGGAGCGGACCGGATTGCCCGCACACCTGCTCACCCTGGAGATCACCGAGAGCCTGCTGCTGGGCGAGCACGAGGGGATCCACGCCGACATCGCCCGGCTGCGCGCGGCCGGGATCAAGCTTTCCATCGACGACTTCGGTACGGGCTACTCCTCGCTGAGCTACCTGCACCGGGTCCCGGTGGACACGCTGAAGCTGGACAAGTCCTTCGTCGACACGATCACCGGCTCACCGCAGCAGCTCGATCTGGTCCGGGGCATCATCCAGCTGGCCGCCACGCTCAACCTGGATGTGGTGGCGGAGGGCATCGAGACCGAGCCGGAGCACCGGCTGTTGACCGAGGCCGGCTGCCGCTTTGGGCAGGGCTTCCTCTTCAACCGACCGATGAGTGAGGCGGACGCCGCCCGGTTGATCGAGGGCTCGCGGTGAGCCTCTAACATTCGGCGCATGGTGCCCAATTCCCCTGCCGCCCCGCCGGCCACCGCCGGCACCGCCTACCGCAGCGTCGCCGAGCTCACCGGGGCTGGGCTGTGGGACCAGGTGATTGACGAGATTGACGGCCGTCGAATTCGAATCGGCGACCGGTGGCTCGTCGACTGGGCGTCCTGCAACTATCTCGGTCTGGATCTGGACGCCGAAATCATCGACTCGATCGACGCGCAGGTGCGCCGCTGGGGCACCCACCCGAGCTGGTCGCGGATGCTCGGCAGCCCGCGGCTGTATCCGATGATCGAGGAACAGTTGACCGCGCTGCTCGGCGCCGAGGACACCCTGCTGCTGCCGACGATCAGCCAGATCCACCTGTCGGTCATTCCGGCGTTGGCGCGGGGCGGCCACATCCTGCTCGACTCGCGGGCGCATCGCACGATCTACGACGGCTGTGTGCACGCCCGTGGCCTGGGTGCGACCCTGACCCGGTTCCGGTCCGGCAACGCCGAGCACCTCGCCGAGCTGTTGAGCGCGCTGCCGCCGGGCACCCCGGCCCTGGTCTGCATGGACGGCGTCAACAGCATGACCGGCAACACCCCGGACCTGGCCCGGTTCGCGGCGGTCTGCCGCGACTACGACGCCACCCTGTACGTCGATGACGCGCACGGCTTCGGCATCATCGGCGAGCGGGCGGCGGGCGACGCCACCTCCTACGGCCGCCGGGGCAACGCCGTAGTCCGCCATTACGGGCTGGACTACGAGAACATCGTGCTGGTGGGCGGCTTCTCGAAGGCGTACTCGTCGATGCTGGCGTTCATTGCCTGCTCGACCCGGGTCAAGGAGCACCTGAAGATCACCGCGCCGCCGTACCTGTATTCGGGTCCGGTGCCGACCGCGGCGCTGGCGACCGCGCTGAAGGGTCTGGAGGTCAACGAGGTTCGCGGCGACGCGCTGCGCGACGATCTGCACCGCAAAACCCGGCGGGTGTTGGACCACCTCGACGGGCTGGGTGTGGAGACGCCGAACGAGTCGGGCTATCCCCTCGTGCAGATCCCGCTGCGCAACCCGGATGACCTGCCCGCGGTGGCACGGACGTTGCTGGAGCGCGGGGTCTACGTGACCTTGGCGCCGTACCCGGGGGTGCCGAAGGATCAGGTGGGCTTCCGGATCCAGCTGACCTCGGCGCACACCGACGAGCAGATCGACGACCTGCTGGTGCTGCTGTCCGACCTGGGCACGCCGTTGCTGCGCCGCCGCTGACGAGAAAGAGGGCCGCTGGTTTCCCGGCGGCCCTTTCTCGCGTACGGAGCTTCGTCAGCAGCGCTTCCACGCGAAGTGGTACGTGGTCTCGATGCTGCCGTCGGTGGAGTCCATGGTCACGAAGCTGGTGCCCGTGGACGAACCCTTGCTGACCCGCAGTTCGGTGTTGATGTTGAGGTTGCGCATCTCACCGCACGGGTGCCACACCATGGCGGCCACCGCGACCTCGTCGCTGACCATCCAGTTGTCGTCCAGCGGCGCCGGGAACGGGTGGGTGGTGTAGACGCCCTGGCTCATGCCCTGGAAGTAGTAGTTCGCCCGCTGCTGCGAGCTGGAGCCGGCCATCGTGGAGCCGTAGCCGCGGTAGTCCACCTTGGCGATGGCGTAGGTGAAGCCCTGGGGCACGTGGACCAGGACGTTCAGCTGGCAGTTCTTCCGGCCTTCGGTGGTGGAGATGCCGGGGCCCGCCTGGGCGAGGTACTCGCTGTAGATGGCGGTAAAGGCCTTGTTGTCCGGCGAGATCGCGACATCGGCGGTGCCGGGCCGGCAGCCCGAGCCGGCCATGGCGACCAGGTCAATGGTGATCTGTTGATTCGGCGGGTCGGTCAGAATGCCGCTGCCGGACGCCTGGGCGGCCGGGCCGGAAACCAGTGAGGCGGCAAGCAATGCGAGCACCGCACCGCCACGCACCAACATTTTACGCATTGGACTCCCTTTCAAGCTGACACGACGATGCACACGCGGGCCAATGTTAAGGTTTGCATAGATCAGGGTCAATGAAATCTTCTGCGGCTTCCGCGCCGGAAAATACATTTCGCCGATGTTTCGCGGCAGACTGCACAAACCAGCATTCGGCACTCTTGCTGTCGAACCGGGCAATAGGTCCGGCGGAAAAGCCCGAATTATCCCCGCAATCCCGGCCGTCGCCGGGTTAAACCTCATCCTGAGCAGGAGTTTTGTCCGGCCGTCTCGACCTCAAGTTATCGACTCAAGTCGATGCTTGTGTGGCTGTCATCACCTGACTAACATTCCCTCGCGGGACTACCAGGAGAGTCCCAGCGCATTAGTCAGGTTATTAACGGAATGCCGTCGAGCAAGGATGCTGGCCGGCTTCTCCGGCGATGACGCACGCGCGCTGCAAGTCGATATTGAGTAGCAATCCGAGAGGAATGCAATGAAGGAAAGACTCGTCGGCGGGAGGCGTGCGGTTCTCGCCGTAGTCGGCACGGTCCTCGCGCTGTCCCTAGCCACCCCGGCCGCCGCCGTCGCAGGACCGGCCGCCGTCCAGGGCGTGCCCGATGGCAACGTCCACGTCGAAGTGATCGCCGCCAACGGCTCGGGCTGCGCGCCCGGCACGGCCGCGGTCTACGGCAACCACGACAAGACCGGCTTCCGCGTCCGGTACTACGACTTCGAAGCCGAGGCGGGCGGCGACGCCTCCCCCACGGCCCGCCGCAAGAACTGCCAGCTCGGCGTGCTCGTCACCGTACCGGCGGGCTGGACCTTCGCGGTCGCCCAGACCGAGTACCGCGGCCGGCTGAAGATCAACGGTGGCGCCACCGGCCTGCAGAAGACCAACTACTACTGGCAGGGCTCCTCGGCCAACAACCGCACCGAGGACTCCTTCGCCGGGCCGCTCAACGGCTACTGGGCGACCAACGACCAAGCCGGCGGACTGGTCTACCTCCCGTGCCAGGACCAGAAGGTCCTGAACATCAACACCGAGCTGCGGGTGGACGCCGGCACCTCGTCCGGCAAGAGCACCATGTCGATGAAGTCCAGCGAGGGCGACGTCGACACGCTGTTCAACTTCGCCTGGATCCGCTGCTGAGCGGCACCTGCCGCCGCGCGGGGAGAGCTTCGTCACGAAGCTCTCCCCGTTTGCGTCAGGCCAGCTCGCGCGTCCAATGCGCGCACCGCAACGGCCGGCCCTCGTAGTCCAGGTCGCAGTCTTCGCCCCGACTGAAGCCAAGCTTGCGCAGGATCGCGTTCGACGGCCCGTTCGTCACGCCTGGAAAAGAATGCAACGTGCCGATCCCACCGTGCCGCAGGTGCGGCAGCAACAGCGCGAAAGCCTCAGCGGCGACACCCCGCGCCTGATGGTCAGGCACCAGCATCGCCCCCAGCTCGAAAACCGGCTCACCGGCGAACTCCGAGCGCCACACCGCGATGATCCCCACCGGCTCCTCGGCCGCATCGGGCAGGATCGCGAAATACAGGTCGCCCTCGGCCACCCCGGCCATCCGCTTCTCGTGCACCCCGGCCGCATGCGCGTCGTCCCCGACACCGCCGAGCTCGCCGACCACCCGAGGGTCGGATTCCAAGCGCCGGGTCAAACCCAGATCTTCTTCAGCGTACGGACGCAGTCGCATCCGCTCTTGATATCAGTACCGCAATCCCGACTGACAGCGACGGCTGGACACGAAAGACTGGCCCGGTGGACGAGGAGATCCGGGCCCGGCGGGCCGCCTGCACCGACACGTTCCTCGGCAACGGGCTGATCCGGCCGCGGGACCTCCTCGCGTCGATCGACCCAGACACCGAACCCGACCTGTACGGCGCCGGCGGCGTCGTCACCGACCTCGAACGCCACGTCGCGGACGTGCTCGGCAAGCCCGCCGCCGTGTTCCTGCCCAGCGGCACCATGGCGCAAGCGGCCACCCTGCGCGTGCACGCCGACCGGCGGACCACCCGCACCGTCGTCTGGCACCCGTACTCCCACCTCGAACAGCACGAAGGCCAGGCGCATCAGCGGTTGCACCACCTCGTCGGGCGCCGCGCCGGCGACCTGGAACGCCTGCTCACCCTCGACGACCTGGAAGATGTGGCCGAACCGGTCGCTGCCCTCGTCCTCGAACTGCCCCAACGTGACCTCGGTGGCGCCCTGCCCGCCTGGGACGACCTCGTGGCGCAGACCCGCTGGGCACGCGACCGCGGCGCCGCGGTCCACCTCGACGGCGCCCGCCTCTGGGAGGCCAGCGCTGGCTACGACCGCGCCCCCGCCGACATCGCCGCCCTCTTCGACACTGTCTACGTGTCCTTCTACAAAGGCATCGGCGCGCTGCCCGGATGCTGCGTCGCCGGCTCCGCTCCCGACATCGCCGCGGTCCGCGAATGGCGGTCCCGGCTGGGCGGCACCCTGTTCGCCCTGTGGCCGGCCGCCGCGTCGGCACTGCGACTGCTGGACGATGCGCTGGCCGAAATGCCAGCCCGGATGCGGCACGCCCGGGCGATCTGGGACGCGCTCGCCGGCGTACCCGAAGTCCGCGTCGTGCCCGATCCCCCACAGGCGCCGATGATGCACCTGCTGTTCGCCGCGTCCGCCGAGACGTTCCGGGAGAACGCCCAGCGCCTCGCCGACGAGACCGGCCTGTGGGTGTGGCCCAGCGGCTTCGCCACCGGCGACCCCGCCGTGGTCCGCGCCGAACTCTCCGTCGGCCACGCCACCCTGCGCCACAAGCCCGAAGCCATCGCCGAGATCCTGGCCGGCCTCTGCGCCTAGGTCTTGTCTTCGCTAGGTCGCGGAGCGCTCCAGGCGGGGCCTACCCCGGTTCCGGCATGGCAACGCGAACCTCCAGGCCTAGCCGAAGCCGCCCTGGCGGAGCACCGCGCAGAGCGCTTCGGCGGAGCGGGCGGCGGCGAGGGCTTGGCGGTTGGCCTTGTCCTCGCCCTTGTTCTCGGCGAAGTCGCAGACGCCCTTGACGACGATCCAGTCCACCTGCTCCCGCGCGCACACCGATTGGATGCCCGCGCCCTCCATCTCGCCGCCGATGGCGTCCGGGAACAGGTCGATGAGCTGGCGTTTGAACTCCGGATTGTCGATCAGCTTCTCGCCCGACAGCAGCGGCCCGTCCGCGATGGTCACGCCGGTGCCGTCGTAGTCGGTCACCAGGAAGCGGTTCATCAGGCGCGGGCTCGCCTCGGATTTGGCCCCGCGCGCGATGACCACCTTTTCGCCGGCGGTGTCCGCGCCGACCCGCTGCCGTTCGAAGTCGATGACCTGGGTGCTGAGCAGGACCGTGCCGATCCCGGTGGCTGCCGGGTCCGCGCCCCAGGCCACGCCGGCCGCCACCACCGATGTCGGGCGCAGGTCGCGGACGGCGTCGCCGACCTGGACGTACGCGCCGCGTACGCCACTGCCGCCCATGCCACACCGCAGGTGCGCAATCGTGGGCAGGTTGGCACCGTGATAGCGCCAGTAGCTGTTGATCTTCGCGTGTTTGACGACCGGTGGCCCGCAGTGCGCGCTCAGCGCCTTCTTCACCGCCTCGGTCTCCACGGCGTTGACGGTGACCACGAGCAGGTCGCACCGGTCGGTCACGGGCTCCCTTTCCTCGGTCATCGGCGTGGGGGCGAAGGTCTTGTTCACAGCCGTATCAGCTTCGCGCGAGGTCGATACTTCGCCCACGCCGCCGCCGACTGCGGCCTCGACCTGCACAGAGCCGCCGCCGGCAGCTGCGTCGATCTGGGTGACGCCGCCATGGACGGAGGTTTCGGCCTGAACGGCGCTGCTGTTGAGGGCGGCCTCGAACCTGGCTGGCAGCAGGCCGGCGTCGGCGCGCAGACCGGCCAGGGTCTCCGCGAACTCGATCTGCCGGCGGTGGAATTCGATGGCCCCCGCGACGGTCGTCCGGATCAGGTCGTCCCGGTCGGCCGCCGCGAGTCGGTCGCCGATGAACTCGAGGACCCGCAACATCCGGCGCGGGTCCGAACTGCGGTTGTCCTTCACCGCCCCGGAAACGATCTCCTCGCACTCTTTGCCGTTGGTGAGCACGATGTCGAGCAGCCGAGTCAGCATCGACGGGTCGCGCAGGCCGGTGTCCGCGGAGCTGCGGACGATCTCCGTCGCGGCGATCCGCAGAATGGCCGCGCCGGGCTTCCGGCCGGCGGCGACCGCCTGTTCGGCGTCAGACAGCAGACTGGTGAGGAACCGTTCCGAGGCGCGCCCGTTGCGGACCAGTGCGGACGTCGCGGAGGTGCGGTTCATGAACTCCGGGTCGGTGCGGGCCACCGACTCCAGCCAGCCGATCAGTTCCAGGTTGGAGTGTCGGCCCACGCAGAAAACGATCGCCCCGCGCAACTTCTGCGCCTCCGGATCACCGTTCTGGATGGCCGGGTTCAGCTCGTCGGCCGTCGCGGCCAGCCACATGGGCGTCTCCGAGGAGAGCGCTCCGTACGCCATGACGGCGACCGTCCGCGCCCAGGGGAATTCCTCCGGGTCGCGGATGACCCGTTCGAGCGCGGGCAGGTCGCGGGAGCTGCCGACCCGGCCCAGCGAACTGATCGCCGAGGAGCGTACGGCGGAATGCGGGTCCTGCCGGACGACCTCGTTGAGTCGGGCGGCGATGCGCCGGTCCGGGAAGCGACCCAGCGCGCCGGCTGCTCCGCTCCGAACGTACGGGTTGTCGTCGGTCAGGGCCCGCAGCACCGGGTCGATGCCCCGCGGGTCGCCGATCTTGCCGAGCGAGGTGGCTGCCATGGCCCGGGTCTGCGCTTCCTCGTGCTGCAGCGCCTCGATCAGGTGCGGGGTGGCACTCGGGTCGCCGATCTCGCCGAGGGCTTTGAGTGCCTCGCCGCGTACGGCTCCGGCGTGGTCCTGGAGGCGGCGGGCCAGGGCGGGGATGGCGGCTGGGTCCCGGATCGCGCCGAGGGCTCGGCACGCGTCCATCCGTACGGTCAAGGAGGTCTCGGTCAATGCCATGATCAACCCGGGCACCGCCTCGGTGGTGCGGAGCCGGCCCAGCGCCGCGGCGAGCGCCGACTGCACGTGGTGGTCGTGCTCGTCCTCCAACGCCCGGATCAGTGCCGGCACCGTCCGGGCGTCGGCCAGCTCGGCGAGCGCCCGGGCGGCCCCCACCCGGACGGTTGCCGCCGCGTCGGCGAGCGCGGCGGCGAGCACGCCGACCCCCTGCCGGGCGCGCAGTCGGCCCAGCGTCGTCGCACACGCCAGCCGGACCTCCGCCGACTCGTCCTTGACCAGCGACTCCATGAGCTGGGCGATGGCGTCGCGGTGCCCCACCGAGGCGAGCGCCGCGGCCGCGGCCGCCCGGGTCAGCGCCGACTGGCCGGCGGCCAGGGTGCTGACCAGGACCGGCATCTCATCCAGCCCGCCTAGCCGCATGATGCCGTGCACGATCCGAGCGGCCAGTTCGTCGTCCGCGCCGGCCAACCGGGCCTTCAACGCCTCCACCGGCCCGGCCGAGCCGCTCGCGCCCAGCTCTTTGGCGAGCGCCAGCGCCTGCCGGCGTTCGGCGGCGTTGGTCTCGAACCGTTCGTCGCGAGTGCGTCGTTGCGCCTGCCGCAGTTTGCGGACGTCCAGGGTCCGGTGCGCCAACTGGTCCGCGATCTCCGCGTGCAGCGGCCCGGTGAACTTGTCGAGCACGCCGAGTCGGATCCCCTCGGCGATGGTCCACTCGGGCAGTTGGTTCAGCGCCTGGATCAGCGACTGCTGCTGCCAGCGCCGGCCACGCAGCGCCGTGCCCAGGGCCTTGCCGATCGATCGCCACAGCAGGGTCAACGTCTGCGGGGTGAGGACGCCGCGGTTGGCGAACACCACGTCGACGAGGCAGGCGCGGTCGTACTCGTACTCATCATCGGCGATCCGGTTCAGCACCAGGCGTGCGCTCTCATCCGGGTCGGCGGACAGGCCGACCCAGTCGCCGAGGCAGTGCACGAGCTCCTCGGCGGCCATCAGCGCTTCCGGCAGATCCTCGTCGCGGTAGGCCAGTGCCACGCCGAAGTCGACGAACGAGGGGTGCGCGAACCGGTAGCGGTCGAGCGAGCCCGGATCCTCGACCCGCACCACCATCTGGGTGTCCAGGAAGGCATCCACGATGGCGGGGAGCCGCGGCTCGTCCGGCCGGTGCTGGGCGAGCAGCCGCTCCACATCCCGGCGGGCGAAGTGTTGGTCCCGGCCCGGATCGGCGAGAGCACACGCGGCAGCCGCCACCATGACCGACTCGAGTTGCAAACCGTTCCGCTCGATCTCGGCCTCATCGGCGGTGAGCCGTCGCTGCCGCCGCGCCCGTTGCACCGTCTGCAACAGCAGTCGGCCGCGCGACGGTGGGGTGCTCGCGCTGCTCGACTGCGGGCCCAGCAGGTTAGCCAGCAGCGACAACAGCAGCGGGTTGGAATACAGGTCCTCGAAGTCGTCCTGGGTCCGCAGCCGCAACACGGCAGCGGAGTCGAGGCCCACGGCGGCCAGGTAGTCGGCCACCTCCGCATCGGTCAACGGGGCCAGGTCCAGCACGGTCATCGGCCGGCTCAACGACTCCTGCGGCTCGTCCGTGAAGTGCCGCATCGTGGCGAGGACCGGGAACGGGTGCCCGCCCTCGACGATCGACTTGGCGAAGGCCCAGGCCGGCGCGTCGCGAAACTGCCGAGAAATCTCGTTGAGGCCGTCGATGATGACGACGCAGCGCTTGTGCTTGATCCGCGACTTCCACAGCGGGGCGGGAATCTCGTCCGGCCGCAGGGCGAGCAGGACGTCCTTCAGCTCGGACTTCTCGTCGACCCGCGCCCACGTACGGGCGTCGAGCACGACCGGCACCGTGTCGCGTTCGAGCAGGTCGGCAGCCAGCGCCGCGGCAAGCGAGGTCTTTCCGCTGCCCGGACCGCCGGCGATGATCCAGGTCCGAGGCCGGTGTTGGGTCAGCTCCTCGACGAGGGCGCTGAGGTCGATCGGCAGGGTGCTGGCGACATCGTCATCGCCGCTGTGCAGGAAATGCGGCCGGCAGTAGGTCCGCGGGACGGCTCGGCCGAGCTGACGGCGAAACTCGGTGTCTGCCCAGACTTCGGCTGCGGGAGCCTGCCCATTGTCGTCCGCTGATCT
The DNA here is from genome assembly GCF_044452725.1 of Actinoplanes sp. NPDC051859. Taxonomy (NCBI): domain Bacteria; kingdom Bacillati; phylum Actinomycetota; class Actinomycetes; order Micromonosporales; family Micromonosporaceae; genus Actinoplanes; species Actinoplanes sp. NPDC051859. The sequence continues at coordinate 291,796 of NZ_JBITBX010000007.1, forward strand.
TTCGGCGAGCACGGGCATCCCGCCATGGTATCCGCCGCGGACCGTCCACTCCGGTCCGCGAACACCGACGAGTGGATCAGAGCAGCGCGGCGACGGAGAGGACGGCGGTCGAGACGGCGGCGGCGAGCAGACCGAGCCGGAACACCGCCGGATCGGTCAGGATGGCCGCGAGCTGGGCTCGGTCGAAAGCGTTTGTCGTGTGCATGGGAAGGACTATCCCGGTCGGTTGCCCCGGCCGGCATCGCCAGCGAGCGGGGTTTCCGCCGGTCCCCCGATCGGACGAAAGTCGTAGTGCCCGCCGCCGGCCTGCACCCGCAGGCCAACCTCAGGACTGCGCGGCCGCGGCGAAGTCCAGCTCCTCGGTGTTGACCGTGCCTGCGGTGCGACCGGGGGCGGCGTGGTATTTCCAATAGAGGTTGGTGTGGGCGATGACCTTGTCCGGGGTCGGCGCGCCGTATTCCGAGAAGTCTTCGGTGGTGTGGGCGTCGGCGACCAGCGTCACGTCGTAGCCGCGGGTGAAAGCGCCGTGCAGGGTTGACCGGATGCACTCGTCGGTCTGCGCGCCCGTGACGAACAGGCGGCCGATGCCGCGCTCGGCGAGGACGGACTCCAGGTCGGTGGCCTCGAACGAGTCGCCCCACTTCTTGTGGACCAGCGGCTCGGTGGCGCGCGGCGCCAGCTCGGGCACCCACTGCCAGTTGTCGCTGTCGCGGGCAAGCTGGTCGCTGCTGTGCTGGACCCACACGATCTCGGTGCCGGCGGCGCGGGCCTTCTCGACCGCGGCGGCAATGTTGGCAACGATCCGGTCTCGGTCGTGAGCCTGCCCGACGACGCCGTTCTGCACGTCGATGACGACGAGGGCGGTATTCGGCCGGTTGCCGAGCGTGGTCATGCGAGCCTCCGTAAGCAGGGTGAGCAGCCGCTAGTCGATCGCTGTCCCCGTGACCCTATTCCGGGGGTACGACAACTTCAGCGGCGTGATCCTGCCGACAAGGCCCGCTGTCCGCACGGCGCCCGGATCGCCGGAGCCCCGGTCGCGGGGCTACCGTCGCGGGCATGCGTTCCGGAGGCCCCTATGACCAGCTCGTGAGCGAGGCCGCCGGCATCTCGTTCACCAACTGGGAGTTCGGCTGGCTGGACGGTCGGACCACCGTTGCCGGGCCGTCCTGGTCCTACCCCGCGCTCGCCGCACCACTGCTGCGCGCGGCGGGCAGCGCGCTGGACCTCGACACCGGGGGTGGCGAGTTGCTGGTGGAACTGGCGCCGCTCCCTGCGCACACCGTCGCGGTGGAGGGCTGGGCGCCGAACGTCGCGGTGGCCCGGGACCGACTGGCGCCGTACGGGGCCTCGGTGGTCACCGAGCTGCCCGGCGGCGAGGACGAGTTCGACGTGGTGTTGAGCCGGCACGGACGGCTGCCCGCGGCGGACATCGCCCGGTTGTTGCGGCCGGGCGGGACGCTGCTGACCCAGCAGGTGGGCAGCGACGATCTGGCGGATCTGAATGCCGAGCTGGGTGCGGCCCCGCCCTATCTGCGGACCTGGACCGCGGCGACGGCGGTTGCCGCGCTGGAGGCGGCCGGGCTGGTGGTGACGGACGTCCGCGAAGAGCGGCCGCCGCTGACGTTTGCTGACGTCGGTGCGATCGTGCAGCACCTGCGTGCGGTGCCGTGGCAGGTGCGGGACTTCACCCCGGAGCGGTACGACCGGGTGTTGCGCCGGATCGACGCGATGATTCGCCGGGACGGGCCCCTCACGGTGACCGCCCACCGGTTCTGCGTTCAAGCTTCGCGGCGTTAGAGGGCCTCGCGGCGCTGCGGGGTCCGGGTGTCGTTGCGTCGGCGGCGCGGTCCGTCGCCGTCGTCATCGGGGTCGCGTCGCATCGTGGCGGTCAGGTAGAGAAACGCCGCCAGGACCGCGACCAACAGGCTCATGACGTCACTTCCTGCTGGCACGGAGCTCAGCCTTTCGTGGAAAGAGGGATCAGAAGTTCTTCTCGCGGGCACGGTGGAAGTACTCGATCAGCTCGTACGCGTCCATGTCGGCGTCCTCGTCGACGTCGACGAAGCAGATCCAGGCGCCCCGGGCCATGGCGAAACCGAGGTGCAGGGCGGCGCCCTTGTCCTCGACGGCGTCCGAGGTGATGACGCGGGTGTGCGGCATGCGGGCGAGTTCGGGCGAGGCGCCGATGCCGGGACGGGCGGAGAGGGCGATCACCTCGAACGAGATGCCCTGGGAGTTGAGGGCGTCACCGATGCGGCGCAGCGCGTCCTGCAGGCGCTCGTCGGCGCTGTGGAACGGGACGACGATGGAGAGCTCGACGGAGGCTACGCGGTAGGGCCACGGCATGGGGGTCAGGTCACGGGCGGGGCCGGCGACGACGACGGGCGGGACGGCGAGGAGGTTCGTCTGGGTCATGCCCCACTAGTTCGGCCGGCAACCTCAATGCAACCTCAGCCGTATCTCAACAGCTGCGCAAAGAGCCTCAGCGGTGCGGCCATGCCCAACGAGCGGCCGGCTGCGAGCGTCGCCCAGAAAGAGGCTAAATCTTTTAGCTTCTTTCGCCGACTAGGCCCCGACCGGGCTGGGGGCGAAGACTGGTCCGGTGCCCGAACACGAACCCCGGTGGTATGACGAGATCCCCCCACGCGGCCTGTGGCGAACCCGCCGGCGCGACCGTCTCGAGTTCGCCATCGCCGCCCTGCTCCTGACCGGCCTGCTGGGACTGCTCGTCCTGGGCGTCTCCCGAGAGTCCCGGGACCGCCCCCGGCCCACTCCCGCCTCGTCCTCCGACGTGACCGTCGAGGTCGATCCGGGGGCGAGCTGACTTCACCCGAACGGGGGATCTGGCGCCGGAAGAGGACGTCCACACTGTGCGGGTGAAAAACCAGACGAGCGCGTGGTCGCGGTTGCAGCCCCTGCAGAAAGTCGGCCTGATCGTAGCCGCCCTCGCCGTACCCGCCGGCGGCGCCATCGCTTACAGCGTCCTCGACGACAGCGGTTCCGACTCCACCCCGCGCAACGCCAGCCCGGTCGCGTCCACCGCCCCGAGCGCTCCGGCGCCGGCCGCCGCCGGCAAGCGCACGGTGACCGAGACCGAGCCGGTGAAGTTCAAGTCCCGCACAGTCAAGGACAACTGGCTGTCGCTAGGCGAGAAGGAAGTGCGCACCGGCGGCGTCGCGGGCGAGCGCACCAAGACCTACGAGGTGACGATCGTGGACGGCAAGGAGCAGCGGAAACTGATCAAGAACGAAATCACTCGCAAGCCGGTCGACCAGGTCACCGCCGTCGGCACCTCCTGACCTGTCGCCTATCCGTCACGCCGCTGATAACCGCATTTCGCGGGATTTCCCGATCCCATACTGGCTCCGGCACCGAACGGTGCCGGAGCTTGACACGGGGGGTCAGCGATGTGGAGCGAGACTGAAACACCCAGGCGGCGGCGACGGACCACCGCCGCCCTACTCACGGCGGCAGCGGTGACTGTGCCGCTGGGCATCAACGCGATCGCCGCGCCGGCGGGAGCCGTCGAGACCGCCGTCGCGGCGGCGACACTGCCGGTTTTCACCGTACGGTCGAACGGTCTGACCGCGGCCCAGGCCAACCGCCTGGGCCGCGCATTGGGCCTCGCCCGAGTGGCGCGGTCCGAGGACGGTAGCGTCCGGTTCGCCGCGCAGAACGCGTTCCTTGCGGTGCCGACCAAGGCGTCGAACCGGGTCGGCAAGGACGAGGACGGACAGGCCACCACCACGACAGTGCTCGACGTTGCCGCGCTGAAGCGGTTGCGCCCGCTCGCCGGCGCGGACGCGACGCGCCGGGCCGCCCGGTCCCTGGCCGCCGTCAAGATGACGCCGCGCAACGCGAAGGCGACCGCGCGGCACACCATGCTCACGGCCGTCGACAAACGCGGGCGCACCACCGCGTCCGCTGCACTGGACACCGCCGTCTCCTACAACTTCACCCTCGCGGGCCTGCCCTACGAGGGACCCGGTGCCAAAATCCGGGTGGCCTACAACGGGCGGGGCGCGGTGACGGCCCTGTCCTACAGCACCCGTACGGTCGCCCAGACCGGCACGGTCGCGGTCGTCAACGCGGCCACCGCCCGGACCCGGTGCGCCGCCGCGATGGGCGGCAAGGTGCGGATCGCCGCAGCGACCCCGGTCTACTGGGCGCCGGCGCTGTCGGAGTCGGTGAAGACCATCGAGCCGAGCCTGCGCTGCTCCGGCATCAACACTGACGGCAGCCGCGCCCAGATCGTCATGGCCCCGGCCGCGGTCGACGCGACGCTGCCGGAGATGCCCGCGCCGCCCGCGAACCGGCCGGGTGACAGCCCGACGGTGACCGCGCGTGCGTTCGGGCGGGCCGACGTCGGCAGCGAGGGCACCGGACCGTGTTCCGGCCTGCCGCACACCGGCACCAACCTGCAGTCCTTCAACAACCAGTTCTCCTCGCGCGGCATCCCGGTCGAGTTCAGCTGGACCGAGCAGAACGCGTGGGAGCAGGACTTCAAGGACCCGGCGCTGGGCGGCGACGACAGCGACTGGACCGACCACGTCGACATGACCTACTGGCAGGGCCACGGCGCGCCGACCGGCTTCAGCTTCTCCGGCTGCAGCAGCAACGACGACACGTTCTTGTCGAACACCGACGCCCGTTGGGGCAACGGTGACGTCGAGTGGATGAGCCTGTTCACCTGCCTGGTGCTGGAGGCCGGCGCGCCCGGCAACCGGTGGTGGCAGCGCTGGGGTCCCGCGTTCGCCGGGCTGCACCAGCTCAACAGCTTCCACACGGTGTCGTACCACAGCGCCTCGCACGGTGGCACGTACGCCAACTACCTGCTGCGTACGCCGTTCCTGTGGTGGAACAAGCCGATGTCCGTGCGCAACGCCTGGGCGCAGGCCTCGATCGACGACCAGCCGGCCTCGGTGGTGTGGGCGACCATGGGCCCGATCGGCCCCGGCGGCGCGGTCAGCATGAACGACTACTTCTGGGGCAAGGGCGCGGTCAGCGCTGACGTGCCCGCAGCCTCGATCACCGGCTACTGGTACATCTCCGGCGGCTCCTGATCCGTGCCTGAAGAGGGGCTGCGCTCGGTGCGCGGCCCCTCTTTCAAGTTTCCCGCAGAGAACGCTCAAGAGAACATCAAGGCGGCCGATCGTCCCGCCATGGACAAGCGGCAGCAGTTCTCTCAGCCCGGAACCCGGCAGGTGCACATCGGGCGGCAGCCGATCTTCGACGCGCACGGCGACATCGCCGGGTACGAGCTGCTGTTCCGTGGCAACACCAGCGCTGTCGAGGCCGACCGGCGCGACGCGTACGCGACCAGTCAGGTCCTGGTGAACGCCTTCACCGAGTTCGGCCTGGACGAGGTCGTCGGCGACCGGATGTGCTTCATCAACATGACACGCGAGTTCCTCACCGGCGAGCTGATCCTGCCGTTCGGCCCGGAGAGTGTCGTCCTCGAAGTCCTGGAGACGATCGAGGTGGACGACGCGGTCGTGGCGGGCGTGTCGAACCTGGTCGCCGCCGGTTACCCGATCGCCCTGGACGACTTCGTCTGGGGTTCCGGCCACGAGCGGCTGCTGCCCCTGGCCTCGTACGTGAAGCTGGACCTGCCGAGCTGCGACCCGGAGCGCCTCGAGGAGCAGCTGGCCTTCTTCCGCGGCTTCCCCGGCATCGAGATCGTCGCCGAGGGTCTGGAGACGCTGGACGACCTGGCGCTGTGCGACAAGTACGGCATCGAGCTGCGGCAGGGCTACGTGCTTTCCCGCCCGCAGGTGATGACCGCGGTCTGCATCCCGCCGTTCAAGGCCCGGCAGCGCGAGCTGCTTGAGGCGCTGGACGCCGCGCACGTCGACATCGACCGGATCGTGGAAATCATCTCCAGCGACCCGGCGCTGACCATGCGCGTGCTGCGCGCCAGCAACGGCGCGGCGGTCGGCTCGATCCGCCGGGTGTCCTCCATCCGGCAGGCCGTCATGCTGCTCGGCCTGGGCCACATCCGCCGGTGGGCGATGCTCATGGTCGTCGACGACGTCAGCGAGGCCACCGAGGCGACGCTGGCGAACGCGCTGACCCGGGCCCGGCTCTGCCACAACCTGGCACCCCGCTTCGACTCCGACCCGGACGCCGCGTTCGTGGCCGGGCTGATCACCGCGGTCGCCCAGCTGCTCGGGATCACCCCGGCGTCGCTGGTGAGCCACGTGCCGCTGACCGCGGACATCACCGCGGCGCTGACCCGGGGCACCGGGCCGCTGGGTCGGATGCTGCGAGTGGTGGACGCGTACGAGCGGGGCGACATGGCGATGATGGGCTTCAACCGGGGCGGCAACGACCTCACCGGCGCCGTCATGGACGCCATGCGCTGGTCGGCGCAGACCGTCGCGGGCACCCACTCGCGCCCGGCCGCCGAGACGATGAGCCGGGCGCTCGTCGTTACGTAGAAAGCTGATGGCGGCCTGAGGTTGCGTTGAGGTTGCCGGCCGAACTAGGCGGCATGACCGTCGCGCAGCTCCCCTCGCCCGCCACCCGGGCCGTTCGCGAAGTGCTGTACCGCAACGCGGTGGAGCCCGCTTTCCAGCCGATCGTCCAGCTCGAAGACGGCGTCGTGAACGGCTACGAAGCGCTCGCCCGGTTCAACCCCGAGCACTTCACCAACCCCGCCGACGCCTTCCACGCCGCCTACACCGCCGGCCTCGGCGTCGACCTCGAAATCCTCGCCATCGAACGCGCCCTGCTGCGCATCAGCGACCTCCCCACCGGCGTCTGGCTCAGCCTCAACGCCTCCGTCGAAGCCCTCCTCGAACCCCGCACCATCACCATGCTCCTGGCCCACGCCCACCACAGCCTCACCGTCGAGCTCACCGAACACACCCAGGTCACCGACTACACCGCACTGCGCGAAGTCATGGACCTGCTCCGCGCCGCCGGCATCAAAATCGCCGTCGACGACGCCGGCTCCGGCTTCGCCAACCTCAGCCAGATCCTGCAAATCCAACCCGACATCATCAAACTCGACATCTCGCTGACCCGCGACATCGACCAGGACCCCGTCCGCATCGCCCTCGCCCGCGCCCTGTTCTCCTTCTCCGAAAGCGTCGGCGCCGTACTGGTCGCCGAAGGCATCGAAACCTACGCCGAACACGCCCAACTCATGGCCCTCGGCGTCCGCCACGGCCAGGGCTACTACATCGCCAAACCCGGCCCCCTGCCCAGCCGCCACATCGAGCCGCTGCTCTAGGGGACGTCAGAGGTCCCGTACGGTGCGCGCGGCGTCTTGTTGGATGGGCACTTTGACGCAGGCTGTGGTGCCGGTGGGTTCGTTGTCGAGGAGCTGGATGGTGCCGCCGTGCAGGTGCACGATGGTGCGCGCCCGGCTCAGTCCGAGCCCGGTCCCCTGGGTGCCCTGGTGCCGGACGTTGCTGCCCCGGTAGAAGCGGTCGAACACCCGTTCCCGTTCTTCGCTGGGCGTGCCGATGCCCTGGTCACTGACGCACAGTTCGGCCATCTGGGCGTCGGTCGTCAGGCTGACCCGGACGTCACTGCCGGCGGCGCTGTATTTCGCGGCGTTGTCCAGCAGGTCCTGCACCACTTGCCGCAGCCGGTCCGGATCGCCGTCGATGGTGACGCTGTCCGGGATGTCGGTGTGGAAGTGCACGTCGTGGTGCCGGGACGCGGCCTCCGCTTCGAGGACGATCCGAGACAGGTCGACGGGCCGGATCTGCAACGGCAGGTGGCCGGAGTCCAGGCCGGCCAGGTCGAGCAGGGTCGCGACGATCGACTGGAGCTCGCCGGCGTTGCGCTCGATGCTCTGCACCATGGACCGGCTGTCTTCGTCCTCGCCGAAGTCGTCGGAGAGCATTCCCGCGTACGCGGTGATCGCGGTCAGGGGTGTTCGCAGCTCGTGGCCGACCAGCGAGATGAAGTCGTCCTGGACCCGGCCGAGCTGTCTGGTCAGCTCTTCGGCCCGGCGGAGGGCGACGAAGATGCCGATCTGCGCGGCGATCCCGTCGAGCAGCACGGTCAGCATTTCCTCGTGGTTCTCCGCGGCGCCGGCGTAACAGGTGAGGACGCCGAGCAGGTTACGGCCGTCGCTGACCGGGACGGCGAGCACGGTGTGAATGCCGTGCCGCAGGCAGATCTCGACGCGTTCCCGTTCGAACGGTGAGCGCAGCATGGTGGCGTCGCCGATTTCGCGGATCCAGAACGGCTGCTCGGTGCGCCAGACCCGGCCGGTCGCCCCGGCTCCCTTGACCGGGGTGTGGCCGAAGAAGCCTTCCGATTCCATCCCGGTGTCGTTCCAGTGCCCGACCGAATGCAGTTGGCCGGTGACCTCGTCGACGAGGTACAGCTCCGCGGCCGACCAGCGCAGGGTGGTCACCACCGCCTGCAGAACGGTCGGGGCGGCCTCGGCGACCGAGGTGGCGGATTTCAGCGCCTGTTCGACGGCGAGGTGGCAGTCCCGGAAGCGCTCGACCCGGCGCACGGCGGTGACCTCGTGGGTCACCGCGACCGCCCCGGTCTGCTGCCCGCTGGCCGTGATGATCGGCTGAGCGGTGACGCCGAACGTACGGGTCCGGTGGCCGGGAACGTCGATGATCACGTCGGTGTCGCGCATCGGGTCGCCGTTGAGGGCGCGCATGAGCGGAGTCTGATGCCACGGGAGTGGTTGGTGGTCGGTGTCGTAGAGAAAGCCGCCGACCAGGGTCGCGTAGTCGGGCGGCAGCTCGCTGGTTTCGGGGAGACCGTAGACCTGCCGGAGCGCCCGGTTCATCACGACGAGCCCGCCGTCGGGGTCGCAGGCGAGCACGCCGACGGCGAGGCTGTCGAGCAGAGCCTCGAGGAAGCTGGCGTTGTGGTCCGCTCGTTCCTCGACCGCTTTGTGCTTCGTCAGGTCGGTGATGAGGACACAGGCCAGTGCGCCGCCGGAGCCGCGGACGACGGTGAGCGCGACTTCGGTGAGCAGCCGGCTGCCGTCGCGGTGCCGGAGGCTGACCTGGCGGCGGACCGGTCGTTCGGGGGCGGCGGCGAACAGGCGGTCGAGGGCGGCACCGACCGGCTGGTGGTCGTAGTCGGGTTGCAGGCACTCGTCCAGGCCGCGGCCGAGCACGTCGGCCGACGCGAAGCCGAGCAGGTCCTCGGCGGCGCGGTTGAATCCGACGATAGTGCCGTGCGCGTCGACCGCCAGCAGCGCTTGCGGAACGCTGGCGAGCAGGGCGGCGCTGTCCAGGCCTTCGACCGCCGGGGGCGGCGCCGCAGCGGTCGGCAGGTGCAGGAGGTGTTCGATCTCCAGCAGGGCGGCGCTCTGTTCGTCGGTCCAGTTCCGGGTCGACGTGTCGAGCACGGTCAGCGAGCCCACCGGCTGGTCGCCGGCGTCGCGGACCGGCACGCTCAGGAAGGCACGGACGCCGTATTCCCGGGTCAGCAGGTGCTCGCAGAGCTCCGGATCGTCGGCGGCGCGCATGTCCTCGACGCCGATCAGGTGGTCGGCGGAGACGGCGTATTTACAGAGTGAGTACTCGAGCGGCAGGCGGTCGCCGAGCTCGTTCAGTGATTCGGGGATGTTGTGCGCGCCGGCGAAGAACTCCGCCTCGCTGCCGACGAGCGTGACCACTGCCATCGGCGAGCCCGTCAGCCGGGCCGCGAGCCGGGCGATGTCGTCCACCGGCATGGGCAGGACCGGCAGTATGCGTTTCGACAGCTCAACGGCGCGCAGGCGCACCGGGTCGGCCAGTACGGCTCGGTCGACGCTCACCACGGCATTTCTGGTCATGCCGCCACGGTCCGATCTTTTTGTTGTAAGAATGGGCGTTAGTTCACGTTGGTGGTGGCGTGATTGAGGCATCCTGCGGCGGAGAAGGTGTGACCGTGCGGGCCGGCGTCGGTGAGCCGCTTGATCTCGGCTTTCAGCTGGTCGTTCGGGCACGGTTTGAGCAACAGGCAACAGGCACCGGAGTCGGACACCCGGGTGTCGCCGGGCTGGAGTTGCCCGGTCAGGATGGCGACGGGTGTGTCGCGGAGATCCGGATTCTCCCGGACCGATTTGAGCAGTCCCCAGCCGTCCACCCGGGGCATGCCGAGGTCGGTGAGGATCACGTCAGGCCGGTGTTCGACGGCCAGGTCATACGCTTCCGCCCCGTCCGCACCGTGCAGGACCGTCATCCCCTCGCGGCGGAACAGTCGGACAAGAATCATCGCGATGTCGTCGACATCCTCCGCGATGAGCAACACGCTCATATGGGCTCCGGCGTGGGAAGAAGTGTGGTGCGCCGGGGTCATTATTGCTCCACGGCAAAGACCCCGCGACGTTCGCCGTGTTTCGCTCCCGGAAATCGTCCTGTCGAGTGATGCCCCGGCAAAAGGTCATGCTTTTCCGCGGCGGTGAACCGCGTTGTTTGCATACCGGCCATCCGCAGGCGTAGCGCTTTCCATCGATCCAAGCCACTATGATGTGTACGCACATCGTCACGGACAGTAAGGACGGCGATGGATCACGACGAGCTCCCCTACCTGCTGGACCACGCAGAGGCCGCAGTGACCGCGGTGGCCGACATGGACACCTCCATCATCGAACTCACCGTGCACGGCCGCTGGAACCGCGAGCTCAAGAGTGCGGTGGTGACGACGCTCCAGAAGACCCTGTCCGAGCAGCCCAGCGGTGTCATCGTGGACCTGCACGACCTGGGCGACCCGCTGGGTGAGAGCGCGATGCTGTGGCCGGCGGCCCGCAAATGGGGCGCCGAGCTACGTCCCGCGGTGCCGTTCGCCATCTGTCTGCCGACCCAGGCGCCGCTGGCCGTGGTGCTGCGGCGGTGCGGGGCGCAATACCACCAACCGATGTATGCCACGTTGCCGGAAGCGCGAGCGGCCTTGCGCAGTCGCCGGCCGCTGACCGATCGCCTCTGCCTCGGTCTGCCCGCCGGCCCGGCCGCGGCCGCAGCCGCCCGGGACCTCGTCACCGACGGCTGCACCACCTGGAACCTGACGTCCGTCCTGCCCGCCGCCCAGCAGGTGATCACCGAACTGGTCGTGAACGCGGTGCAGCACGGCGGCAGCGACATCAAGATCTCCGTCGCCCGCCAGCGGACCGGCGTCCACCTGGCCGTCGCCGACGGCAATCCTCGTATCCCACAGATGCGCCACTTCCCCGGGGGCCTGCACGTCGTGCACAACCTCGCGTCCGCCTGGGGCGCGCTGCCCACCCGCAGCGGCAAGGTGGTGTGGGCAAACGTTCGGTCCCGCGGTAACCAGCGGCAGGGTAACGGCGCCTGATTCCAGCTCGGGTGCCAATCGGGTGCCAGCCCGGTCCTGTCCGGTAGCGAAACCGTCCGGCAACCGACCACAGTGCAGCTTGGGTGCGACGTCGGAGCGCTCGGTTGCGACCCTTCCAGTGCGGGGCGCCACAGCCGAATCTGCCCGGCGTGAAGCTCAACACGACTAAGATCGCCGCTGCGGCCGTCGCCGCCATTGCCCTGTTCACTTCGACCCCCGCCGAGGCCCAGGCCAGTGCCACCCGCACCGCGACCAAAGTCGTGAAGACCACCGCGAAGAAGACCGTCGCCAAGAAGGTCGTCGCGAAGAAGACCGTCGTCAAGAAGGCCGCCGTCAAGCCCACCAGCACCGTGAAGTCCGCCGCCGTGCCCGCGCTTGGCATCATCGGCAACTACTCCGACGCCGACATGACCAACCTGCGGACCGCCGGCGGCGCGTCCGACGTGCTGGTGGAGATGTCCTGGGCACAGGCGGAGCCGACCAAGGGCGTCTACAACGAGCAGTACTTCGCCAGCATCGCCAAGCGCATCTCGACGCTGAAGGCGCTCGGCTACACCATCTCCTTCAACACCGGCGTGCACGAGGCTCCGGCCTGGCTGCTCAACTCGACCGGCGCCCGGTTCGTGGACCAGAACGGCGGCGTCTACACCGACTCCCCCGAGCCCAACCTGGTCTTCGGCACCCGCTACCGCTACCTGGCCGAGCGTTACCTCACCACGGTCTTCGCGCGCCTCGGCGACCAGTTCTCGCTGGTCCGGGTCGGCGGCGGGCACTGGGGCGAGCTGACCTACCCGTCGAAGGTCAACCCGAGCACCGGCAAGATCCGCAACCTCTACTACGCGTACGACGTCTACGCCCAGCAGGCCAGCCCGGTGAAGGGTTGGAAGCCGGGTCAGCCCAGCCCGAACGGCGAGGCCGGCAAGTTCCTGCGCTGGTACCTCACCGCCCTGGCCGACTACCAGAACTGGCAGATCACCGCGCTGCGGACGGCCGGCTTCGCGGGCAACGCCGCTGTGCTCTACCCGTCGTACGGCATGCGCACCGGTGACCTGGAGAAGGCCGTCGCCACCAACCTGAACGGCACGTCGAGCCCGGAGATCAACGGCGAGGTGCAGCGCGGCTTCGACATGGCCCGCCAGGTCAACGCGCTCAAGGACAAGAACGTGATCGTGTATGGCACCTGGGCCGAGTCCAACGCCACCGTCACCTACCTGGCCGGTCTCGCCAAGGCCAAGGGTCTGAAGACGATGGCGGAGACCAGCCACGACATGCGCGTCGACCAGATGCCGCTGGTGATGGCCCAGGCGCAGAAGAACAACCTGGCCGCCCTCTACATCGTCCGGCAGAAGGCGACCGAGATCGTCAAGGCCACCTACCTGATCGGCTCGGTCAAGTAAGTCCCGGTCAACGTCTGACAGGCGGAGACCAGCCGCGCAGCAGCGGCACCCCACGTGAAGTGCGAGGCGTGGGCGGCACCCGCGGCCACCAGGCCGCGGTGGAGATCATCATCGGCGAGCAGCCGGGTGATCCCGGCCGCCCACGCCTCCGCGCATCCCGGCGGCACGTACTGCGCTGCCGTCCCGCCGACCTCGCGCAGTACCGGCACGTCGCTGGCCAGCACCGGGGTGCGCGCCACCATGGCTTCCAGCACGGGCAGACCGAAACCCTCGACCAGCGACGGGTACGCGAGCAGCCGAGCCCCCGCGTACAGGCTGCCCAGCAACTCCTCCGGCACGAACGGCAGCCGGGTGACCCGGTCGGCGACGGCGTACCGCTCGATCGCCGGCCCGACCTCGTCGCCGAACCGCTCGTCGGCCGACCCGACCAGCACGAGCCGCGCGCCGGGCACCCGGGCGATCGCCTCGACGAGGATGGCCGCGTTCTTGTGGGGGCGTTGGGCGCCGACGTGCAGGACGTACCCGGGCTCGAGGCCGTATTCGCGGGCCAGCCGGTCCGCCGCGGCCGGGTCGGCCCGCAGCTGCTGGTCGACGCCGGCGCCGATGACCAGGCCGGGGTCGACGCGCTGGCCGTAGTAGCGCTCCACCTCGCGCGCGGAGGCCCGACTGACCGTCGCGATCGTCGCGGTGCGGGCCACCAGCGAGGTCATCATCCGGTAGGCGACGCCGATGCTCCGGGACGGCACATAGCGGGGGTCGGTCTCGAAGATGCAGTCGTGCACGAGCGCCACGGTGGGGCAGCCGAGCAGCGGCGCCGCGCCCAGGTGGTAGGGGAAGACCATCACATCGACCAGTGCGCCGCGGACCAGTGACCGCCAGCGCCAGAGTTGCCGTACGTCCACCGCCCGCAGCCGGACCGGCGCGATTTCGACGTCCGGCAGCAGGGCCAGCGTGTCGATGTCGAAGCGCCGGGACCGTTCCTCGCCGGCGAAGACGACCACTTCGACGCCGGGAGTCGCGGCCATTTCCCGGACGAGCTCCCAGGTGACTCGGCCGATGCCGTGGTAGCGGTCGGTGAGTACCCGGCCGTCGATGCCGATCCGTACCGTCACTTGCGCCTCCGGGGCATGAGTTCGGGGAAACTGGCGGCCAGGACGTAGATTCCGGCGACCGCGGCGACCGCCAGCCACAGCAGCGGGTGGCCCGCCACGGCGAGCGCGGCGAACACCACGGCGATCCCGACCAGGTCGTGCAGGCTGCGGCGGGACTTGAACAGGACCTTCCACCCCGGGCGTACGGGAGCGAGCAGCGCGAGTGCCGCCACGGCGAGCATTCCCGCGAGCGCGGCACCGGCGGCGAGACCGGTCACGCCGAACCACGCGCCCGCCACGATCACCAGTGCGAGGTAGCCGGCGGTGATCAGGGTGAGGTGCAGGCCGGTGCCGCGGGAGTCGTCGGCTTGCAGGAAGGTGACGCTGAGGTTGACCGCTCCGATGGCGAGGCCGAGCGCTGCCGCGTACGGAAGCCATTGCCCGATGGTGTCGAATTCGTCGGGGAACAGCGCCGAGCGGATCTCGCTGGGCAGGGTGACCAGCACCGCGGTCATCAGTGCGGCCACCAGCAGGTAGGACCGTAGCGCCCCGGCCTTCCGCTCGGCCGACGCGTCCCGGCTGAGCTGGGGGAACACCGCAGTCGAGACGGCGTTCGAGGCGAAGAGCGGCACCCGACCCAGCGCGGACGCGGCCAGGTACGGCCCGCCGGTGCTGCCCAGCCCCAGCGCCGCCACCAGCACGGTGTCCCCCGCGGAGGCGACGGCGACGTTGGCCTGCATCCGGGTCTGTCGCAGCGCGGCCCGCAGCAGCTGGGACTCTGCTCGGCGCCACACCGGCGGCCCGAGCAGCTTCCGGAACTTCGGCAGCGGAATCAGCAGCACGAGGCTGCCCGCGACGAAGCCGGCCAGCGCGCCGGCGGAGCCGAGGCCGGCCCAGAAGACCAGTCCGATGCCGACCGCGGCCTTCACCACCACCTCGGTGGTGAACAGCATCGCGATGGTCTCCATCCGGCCGACGCCTTGCAGGTAGCCCATGCCGGTGGAGCCGACGGACATCAACAGCGACGCGCAGGCGACCACGACCGCTTCCCGGACGCTGCCGAAGAGCAGCACGCCGCCGGTCACCACGGCGGTGAGGACCAGGCCGATGACCAGGTTGGTCCAAAACGCGAAGGTGGTGACGACCGACTGCCGCGCGAGGTCACCGGGCGCCTTGGCGATCTCGCGGGCCAGGATCCACGGAATGCCGGCCGCGGAGATCGCCGCCCGGACCATCAGCAGGGCTTGGGCGGCGGCGAAGGCGGCGTATTCGGCCGGGGTGAGGCCGTGGGTGAGCACGAGCGCGTACCCGTAGTTGATGACGCCCGCGGACGTCGTGGCGATCATCAGCCAGCCCGCGCCGGCGCTGTGCCGCACCACGGGCTTCTCCAGCACGGCGGTCATCGCTTTGCCCAATCTCTGGCCCATTCGCGGCGGCGGTGAACGGCGTTCCATCCGTACGTGACCGTGCCGAGCCCCGCCGCCGCGGCGATGAGCAGGGCCAGGAAGCGCAGGGCCGACGCGTTCTGGGCGATCGGCGGGCGGGTGTTGCCGCAGTCGCGGGCGGCGAGCTGGGGGCCGGGCACCGACCACAGTTCGATCTGCTCGTACCGGCGGCTGGGGTACTGCTGGACCAGGGAGCCGTAGGTCCGCACGAACGTGTCGAGTTCGGGCGACGAGTTGCCGTAACGCATCCGGCTGTCCTTGGGTGACAGGAGGAAGAGCCGGACGCCCGCTTCGACCGCGGTGCCGCCGTCGCGGAAGCCCTCGACGTGGTTGCGGGGCAGCACGGGCGCCCAGCGCAGCGCGTTGCCGGTCGCGTTGACCGGCGCGCACGCGTAGTTCTCGGTGAGGAAGCCGCCCATCCGGGTGGACGCGTCGTCGCGGGCCATGGCGACGTTCCAGGTCCAGGCGGCCAGGCTGGCCAGCACCACCGCGGTCACCGCCGCCACGATCACCTTGGGCATCCGGTCGCCCCAGGCGAGCACGCTCAACAGCACCGCGGGCACCGCCGAGTACGCCGTCAGCTGCTCGTTGGCCTGTCCGAGTAGCACGCAGTACGCCAGGAACCCGTAGCTGAGCACTCCGAACGCGACCAGGCTGGCGGTCCGGGCGCGTAGCTTCCGCCGGTGGAACAGCCCGCCCCGGTAGGCCAGCACGAGCAGCCCGAGCGCCCCGATGCCGAAGGTCAGGTAGCCACTCACGTACGTGGTGAAGGTGTCGCCGAAAACGCCGGTGGACGAGACGCCGGGCCGGTTGAGTCCGCTGACCTGCAGCAGGCCGCTGATCCGTTGGAGGCTGGTGTCGTGCTCCGACCACCACCACGCGCCGGCGCCGTTGAGCACCGCCCACAGCGGGAACATGCCCCAGATGCCCATCGCCACGAGGACGGCGGTGGCTGCCCGCCGCAGATAGGCGAAGTCGCGCTCCAGAACGGCCGCGAGCACGGGCACCAGGACCGTGAAGATCAGCGGTTCTTTGATCAGTAGGGCGATGCCGGAGACCAGCCCGACAATGCCGATGTAGACCGGGCTGGCCGCCCGACGCAGCCGCAACGCCAGCAGCACCACGCCGAGCCCGGCGAGCAGCGCGGTCGGTTCGATCAGTGCCGTACGCCCGAACCGGACCAGGAACCCGTTGCCGGCGGCGAGCAGCATCGCCCCGGCGACCAGCCAGCCGTTGCGGGTGTGGCGGCGGGCCAGCAGCCCGACCATGCCGACCACGAGCACGCTGCACAGCGCGCCGAGGTAACGGGCGGCAAAGAGAGCGTCGACGATGCTGCCGTCCGCGGTGCCGGTGATCAGCGTCCACAGGCCGACCAGCAGGAAGTGCACGGGCGGGTGCACGCTGGTCGGCATCTCGCCCCAGGAAACGGAATCGGCGGCGGCGACGTTCTGACCGGCGATGGTGTACATGACCTCGTCGAGGTCGAAGTCGAGCGCGACGCGCAGATTGATCAGGTACGCGGCGGCGGCCACCGCGAGCACCGAGGCGAAGACCCACCACGGCGCCCGCCGCCGCGTGGTGCGGGGCGGGCGCCGGCGTGGTGCGGCTTCCAGGTCGAGTACGGCGGTCACATCTCTGCTCTCTGCTACCGCGAGGCAGCGGCTGGAGTCCGGCTGGTGGCGTCGAGGATCAGGTCGGCGACCCGGTCGTGGCCCGCCTCGTTGAGGTGGGCGTGGTCGGCGAGGAAGTCGTCCCAGTAGTGGACGGC
Source organism: Actinoplanes sp. NPDC051859 (assembly GCF_044452725.1). Classification (NCBI taxonomy): domain Bacteria; kingdom Bacillati; phylum Actinomycetota; class Actinomycetes; order Micromonosporales; family Micromonosporaceae; genus Actinoplanes; species Actinoplanes sp. NPDC051859. Next base: position 308,765 of record NZ_JBITBX010000007.1, read on the forward strand.
GTCGGCGGTGTTGACGAACCGCACGTCGTCGCGTTCGGCGGCGATGGCTTGCAGCAGCTCGTCGTTGTGCCGCAGCACCGGGTTCGACCGCGGGAACTTGTACGGGTCCACCCGCCACAGCCCGATCAGCACCTTGGTGGCCGGCCCAAGCTCGTCCAGGATCTTCCGAAGGCCGGCGTCGAACTCATCCGACGGCAGCCGGTGGTAGCCGCCGCTGACCGCGATGATCGCCCGCTTGACCTGGACTTTCGTGCCGGACATCAGCACCTGCCGGAGCCGCTTGGTGCGGGTCTTCGAGAAGTAGGGCCGCGGTTCCATGCCGGCCGGGCCGCGCCAGCTCTGCGGCGCGAACCGGTCGAGGATGCGTTGCAGGAACCGACTCGGGTGCACGTGTCCTTCGGCGGCGCCGAAGGAGAGGAGCACGACGTCGGGCCGGAAGTCGCGGATCTGCGCGAGGGTCTCTGGCGCCACGTCGGCCACGGTCTGCGCCGATTTGGACAGTTGCAGCGTCTCGACGTCGGCGCCGAGCTTTTCCGCGTAACGCACGGCGTACGAGCGGCCCTGCACGCCCAGTCCGAGGGTGCTGCTGCCACCCAGGAATACGACCTTGATCGTCATGTGGTCCTCGTTCCGCTGTGCGCCGGCTCGGCGCAGTGGTCTGCGAAGTACGGGCGCAGGTCGCCCGCGCGGGGTCCAGCGGCGCGTTTCCAGCCGAGCAGGTCGGCCGGGCGGGCCAGCCACACCCAGGTGGTGGCAGGATCTGTGTCGATGCCGAGCCGGTGCAGCAGCGCGGTGGCGTCGCTTTCGTCGAAGCCGGCGAGCAGGATCCGGACGCGTACGGACGTGGGGTCGGTCGGGTCGTAGCCTTCCCAGTCGATCTGGTCGACGCTGCGCAGCCGGGTGAAGTCGATCCGGGCGGCGAGGCGGACCGGCAGGTCGACCACGGTGGCGAGGTCGCAGACGGCGCGCCGGTCGACGGCGACCCGGCGGGCGTCTTCGGCGGCGAGCAGCGCGGTGATCCGGTCGGTGGTGGCGTCCCAGGTGAATCGGCCGGCCCAGGCCTGACACCGGCGCGCCCACAGTGCGGCTGCGGCCGGGTCTTCCAGCTCGATCAGTGCGGAGGTGAGCTGGCCGGCCAGGTGGGCGGGCCGGGCCACGACCCAGCCGGTGCTGCGGTTGCGCACCGAGTCGCGCAGGCCGGGTGAGGCGAGCACGACCGCGGGGATGCCGAGGCTCATCGCTTCGGTGACCGCCAGGCCCCAGCCCTCCACTTCGGAGGTGCAGACGGTCAGCCAGCCGGAGGCCAGCATCCGGTTGCGCTCGTCGTCGTCGACCCGGCCGTGCAGCGTCACCCGGTCGCCGAGGCCCAGCTCGGCGATCAGGGCGGTGAGCTGGTTGCGGCAGGGTCCGTCACCGAGCAGGTGCACCTCGACGTCGGGGATCAGCTCGGCGACCCGGGGCATCGCGCGCAGCAGCAGGTCCCAGCGCTTGTGCGGGGCGAGCCGCCCGACGCACACGATGCGCGGGGCTTCGGCCCGGCGGGTGCCCGGCACGAGCAGCGGTGCCTGGCCGTTGGCGGCCACGAACACCGGCCCGACCAAACCCAGGACCCGGCGGACTTCCGTACGCGAGGAGGGCGAGACGACGGCGATGGTGCGCTCGCCGTACACGATGCGGTTGCCGACCCGCTCGATCCACCGGCCGATCTGGGCCAGCGGGAAGCGGAAGTGTTGGGCGAACATCGTCTGGTGCACGTGGTGGATGAGCACGACGACCGGCACCCGGCGCCCCACCGCGAGCGGGGAGAAGAACGGGATGCCGTTGCAGGTGTCCACGATCGCGTCGATGTCCCGCCGCCGGCGCAAAAGCCAGAGCAACGCATACAGATAGACCGTGTACGCGTTGCCCATCCGCCGTACGGTGACGCCCGCGATCTCGGTGGTCCGTGCCGCGCCATTCGGCCGGGAGGTGACGATGGTGACCCGTTGTCCCGACGTCGCCATCCGCGCGGTGACCTGGTGCATGTACTCCTCGGCGCCGCCGCCGAGCGGGTGTTCGCTGTCTTTGAAGTTGAGCCATACGACGTGCTCGCCGTCCGCACCGCGGAAGCGTCGACCGGTCATGCCGTGATCCTCGGCAGGATCAGGGTGCTGTCCTGTTCGATGCGGTCGAGGTCGCCGGCCGGGATGCGCCCGTGGGCAGCCATCCGCAGTCCGGCGTGCCGCGCCGTGTCGGGCAGGGCGGGCACGAAGCCTGGGCCGGTGGGGAGCTCGTCGGTGAACAGGAGCTCGGCGACCGGCTGGTCCATGACGGTCAGCCGCTGGCCTTCGGCGGCGAGGCAGACGATGTGTTTGCCGCCGGCCAGCAGGTGGGCCGCACGCCGCAGGGCCGCGACCGTGCCGCGCCCGAACGGGCTGGGCTCACCGAAGCCGACCCAGCGCGCCCGACTGGTTCGGGCGCCGCGCAGGGCGCCGGCTCCCCAGCCGGGGATCGAGCAGCCGAGCACCCGGATCGGGAGCAGCGAGCCCGCGGCGACCTCGTCGACGGCTTCCAGGGTGCGATCGCTGGAACCGCCGTCCACGATCGCGATCGACACGGACAGGTCCAGGGTGAGCAGGGCGGCCGCCGCGTTCGCGAGCCGGACCGGCACGTCGTCCTCGCGGTTGACGACCGGGAAGATCAGCTCCAGATCGACGTGCTGCGCGGGGCGCCCCGGCGGTCTCGCCGTCCGGTCCAGCAGCAGCGGCCGGGTCGAGCCCGGCTGCGCCGCGGCGCTTCTGGTGATGCGGCGTCCGGCCTGGGAAGTGTCGTCGGTCGTGGTGAGAGCATGCTGCATCTCGTCGGCTCCGCCTCCGTTGCCTGATTTGTCCGACCCATTCTGTCGGTATCCGCCGGGTCGCGGGCCGGGGAAACGGACATGTAACCACCTATCCGGATAGTTCTCCCTAAAAACGGTTTGATTGCGCGCACCGAACGAACTAACTCTGGGGGATGCTTGTCGCCGGAACGGCTGCGAAAACCCGGCCGTGGTGCTTAACCCTGAGCGGTTAGTTCGCCGGTGCGGCACTGGATCGCCGTGACTAACGTCGAAGCGTGGACCTCCCCCTGATGACCATCCTCATCACTCTCTGGTCAGCGTTCGTCGCGATGGCCCTGGTGGCGACAGTGCTGTTCTGGCGCGGCCGCCGCACTCGCGCCCAAGCCGTCACGCTGGCGTGGCGCGGCCGCAACCGCCGGGTGGCACCCCCCGTCCGGCTCTCCCCCCGGGTGGAACGCCCCGACTCCGCCGCCCTCGAAAACGCGCACCGGCTCTGGCTCGACGGACTCTCCGGCCAGAACAACTGGGAAAACCTGACGGACACCGGGCGGCATCACCTGCCCCCGGAGCTCCTGCGTATGTCGACGTACCAGCTCGGGCCGGATCGGGTAGCGCGGGCAAAGGTGCCGGACCAGAACTAAACGGGCAGTCGCGCTTCGGCCGAAAGTATGAGGTCTGCCCGTTTGCGGCGTTTCGCTTTTTCGTGCGGTTCAAGGTGGTTTCGACCGTTCCAACCGTACGAGGGGAACACGCAATGCGAAAGCGCTTGGCAACGTGCGCGGCCTTAACCCTGGCCGCCGCACTGGCCGGCACGTCCATGACGCCGGCCGCGGTGGCCGCACCGTCCGGCTCCAAGAAGGTCATCAGCCACTCCGACTTCAGCGCCGGACCCGGCCTGCACATGGTGGGTAGCACCGCCGTCGACGGCATGGCGCTGCGGCTCACCAGCGACACCAAGCGCCAGGCCGGCGCCGCCTGGTCGAAGATGAAGATCAACCCGAAGTGGTCCTTCGAGACCTGGTTCGACGTCTCGATGACCGGAGCGGTCGGCCACGCCGACGGCGTCGCGTTCGTCCTGCAGAACGACGGCCCGATGGAGATCGGCGGCCACGGCGGCAGCATCGGCTACGGCGGCATGACGCACAGCGTCGCCGTCGAGATGGACACCTTCAAGAACCCGAACGACGTGGACAACAACCACGTCGCCCTGGTCATGCATGGTGCCTCGGACGAGACCCAGTCGATGGTGGCACCGTCGCCGATCCAGATGTTCGGCCAGGACATCCGGGTCCGGATCACCTGGAACGCCAAGACCAAGATGCTCAAGGTCCGCGTGAAGGCCATGGGCGGCGACGAGATGAAGATCCTCGAAGAGCACGTCGACCTGCGCAAGGCACTGGGCTACAAGAAGGCCTTCGTCGGCTTCACCGGTGGCACGGGCGAGGACGTGTCCGTACAGAAGATCAAGAACTGGCACCTCAAGGTCATGCACTGACCCGCGCGTGGCCGTCGCCGGTCCCGGCGGCGGCCACACCGGAATCTTGACCATGCCGCCTAACCCGGACCGGTGACGACGATCATGCCCTGCCCGTCCGGGCCGCCTAGGGTGCAAAGAATGCCCATCGCGACCGTTTCGGCTTCATGACGCCCGAGAGCCTCGCCACCTTCGTCACCAACCCGGTCCCGCAGGTGGTCTTCGTCGCGTGCCTCATCTGCGCCTGGCCGCTGAGCCGGTTCGCCCGCCACCGCATCACCGGCTACCTCATGCTCGCCTCGGTGGCGATGATCGTCGCGCTGACGGCCACCCCGAACTATGTGCCGCCGGTCGCGCCCACCCTGGTACCGCCGCACTTCCTGACCCAGTGGAACGAGCCGCGCCTGGTCTGGTCGCTGCTCACCGCCGCGCCCTCCGACGCCGAGCAGATCGCGAACATCGCGCTCTACGTGCCGCTGGGCCTCGCCGGACACGTGCTGTGGCGCAGCGTCCTGCGCACCACCGCCTACGGCTTCCTGCTGGTGCTGACGATCGAGACCGCGCAGTACCTCATCCCCGGCCGAGCCGGATCCATCACCGACATCCGCAACAACACCCTGGGCACGTTCCTCGGCGCCCTGGCCGCCGCGGCCGTCCTCCTCGCCGCGGCACTAGCCGGTCGGCTTTGGCGCCGCGGTCACACAAAACGGCGGCTGCCGGACCTCCCTGTCCCGCAGCCGCCGCCGAGCGATAAAGCTCAGAGCACTGAACCTCAGAGCACCACGCGGTGGACCAGCTCGTTTAGGCGGTAGGTCGCGTCCAGCAGGACGGACGTGTCCGCCAGCCACGAGTAGTCGACGCCCGGGTGCAGGGTGTGCACGAGGACGGCGTCCCACTCGGACGGGTCCGTGGTCTGCACCGAGCGCAGCCGGCCACCCGGCACCAGAATCGACTCGACCAGCTCGTCGGTGAACGACACCGAGGCACCCGCGGCGCGCATCCGCTCGATGATCTCCAGCGCCGGCGACTCCCGCACGTCGGCCACGCCCGGCTTGTACGCCACGCCCACCACCAGGACCTTGGCGTTGCTCAGCGCCTTGCCGCTGGCACCCAGCACCTCGACCAGCCGCTGCACCACCCGGCCGGGCCGCGCCGCGACCTGGTGCATCGCCGTCTCGATCAGCGGCGAACTGACCCGGTCGGCGCGCAACTGCCACAGCAGGTAGTGCGGGTCGCACGGGATGCAGTGCCCGCCGACGCCCGGCCCCGGATAGAACGGCATGAAGCCGTACGGCTTGGTGGCCGCCGCGTCGATGACTTCGGTGATGTCGAGGCCCAGGCCCCGGCTGATGTCCGCGAACTCGTTCGCCATCGAGATGTTGACCGCGCGGAACGTGTTCTCGTAAAGCTTGGTCATCTCGGCGGTCTCGACGCTGCTCACCGGGTGCACGAAACTGGCGCAGCCCTCCAGCAGCTCGGTCGTCCGCCGCACGCACTCCGGGGTCACGCCACCGACGACCCGGGGCACCTGCTTCTGCACGTGCCGTTCGTTGCCCGGGTCGATGCGTTCCGGCGCGAACGCCACGAAGATGTCCCTGCCCACCACGAACCCGCGCTCACGCAGCGGCTCCACGAGGAAGTCGCGGGTGCAGCCCACGTACGTGGTGGAGGTCAGCACCAGCGTCTGCCCGGGCACCGCCTGGGCCACGACGGTCCGGCAGGCCGCCCGCAACGCGTCGAGGTCGGGGGCGAGGTGGTGGTCGATCGGCGTCGGCACGCACACCAGCACGATCCGGCCGGTGGCACACTCGGCGGGGTCGGTGGTGAGGCGGAAGTCGTCGCCGGTGTCGAGCGCGTCGAGCAGCCGGGACTTGTCGGAGGGCAGCAGGTCGGCCGTACCCTCGCGAATCTCGGTGAGCCGCGCGGCGCTGATCTCCAGGCCGACCACCCGCTGGCCCGCGCTCTGCAGGGCGAGCGCGGTGGGCAGGCCGACGTAGCCGAGCCCGACGACCGCCACGTCGTAGCGGAACGTCGGCTCGTCCACGGCGGGCCGGGGGGCGGGCATGCCGAGCCGCGACAATCTCGCCGGCGTCTCGACGGTCTGCGAGGAAAGCACGATAGATCCTTCTCTTCTCGTTCGGGGGTAGGCCGGTATCAGCGGTTCGGCACCCGCAGCACGACCGTCTCGCGCAGATCCGCGGGACCGGCCTGCCGGGCGATGTGGGCACCCACCGGCACCCGGGCCGGGCCGGTGCACAGACCCTTCAGCGACTGGACGATCCGGCCGGACTCCGCGTACGGCGCCAGGATCTGCACCTCGTACGGGTTCAGCGCGGGAACCGCGACGTGCGAGATCAGCGGGTGCAGCGGGCGCACGTCTTCCTCGCCCTCGCCGAACAGGTCCTCGTGCAGCTTCTCGCCGGGACGCAGCCCGGTGTAGACGATCTCGACCGGACGGTCGGCCTGCTCGGCCATCTGCCGCGCGACCTGCGCGATCCGCACCGGGCGGCCCATCTCCAGGACGAGCGCCTCCCCGTCGCGGCCGATCGCGGCGGCCTGGATGACCAGCTGCACAGCTTCCTGCACGGTCATGAAGTAGCGGGTCACGTCGGGGTCGGTGACGGTGACCGGCCCGCCGGCGGCGATCTGCGCGGCGAACGCGGTGAGCACCGACCCGCGACTGCCGAGCACGTTGCCGAACCGCACGCTGAGGTAGGTCCCGTCGCCGGTGGTGGCGGCGTGCGCGGTGAGCCGTTCGGTGATCCGCTTCGAGTAGCCGAGCACGCTGCTCGGGTTGGCGGCCTTGTCGGTGGAGATGTTGACGAAGCGCTCGACGCCGACCGCGGCGGAGGCTTCGAGGACGGTCTGCGTACCCCAGACGTTGCTCTTGACCGCCTCGCCGGGGTGGTTCTCCAGCAGCGAGAGGTGCTTGAGCGCGGCGGCGTGGAAGACCACCTGCGGCCGGCGCTCGGCGAAGATCGCGGCGATGCCGTCGGCGTCGCGCAGGTCGGCGAGGATCAGCTCCGGGCTGTCCAGCAGCGCCCGGCCGTGGATGGACAGCTGCACGGCGTGCAGGGCGGACTCGTCGCGGTCCAGCATCATCAGTTCGGCGGGCGCGAAGCGGTGCAGCTGGCGGCACAGTTCCGAGCCGATCGAGCCGCCCGCGCCGGTGACCAGCACCCGCTTGCCCTTGAGGTAGCCGGCGATCGCGTCGAGGTCGGTGTCGACCTGGTGCCGGCCGAGCAGGTCGGCGATGTTCACGTCGCGCACGTCGGACGCGCTGACCGTGCCGTCCAGCAGTTCGGTGAACGACGGCACCACCTTGAAGGAGGCGCCGGCGTCCAGCGTCCGGCGACGCACCTCGCGGATGATCTCGCCGTCCACGTTGGCAACGGCGAAGATGACCGTACGGGCACCGGTCGACGCCAACGCCTCAGCGATGTCGTTGCGGTCGCCGCGCACCGCGATGCCGTTGACCCGCAGGTGCCGCTTGCCCGGGTCGTCGTCGATGAGGCCGACCGGCACGTACTGGCTGTTCGGGTCCTGCAGCAGCGAACGCAGCAGCCGCTGCCCCGCAGCCCCCGCGCCGAACAGCAGCACCGGAGTGCCGCGCAGCGCGTCGGGGCGCAGCCGGCGCTCGTGCTGGAGGCGCCGGACGTACCGGACCGCGCACATGGCGATCAGCGCGACGGACCCACCGACCACTGTGACGCTCAGCGGCACCGGACGGGCCGGCATCGCCAGATCGATCGCGAACAGGACCAGCACCACGGCCAGCGCGGTGGTGAAGACCGCCCGCACTTCCTCGAAGGTGCCGAAGCCGTACCGGCCGCGGTAGAGGAACTGCTGGTGCCCGATCACCGTGTGCAGCACCACGGCGACGGCGACGGCTGCCACGGTGGCGGTCATCGGCGCCGCCACGAGGTCACCGTCGTACCGGGCGAAGACCGCCGCTCCCAGGCCGAGCGCCCAGGCACCGGCATCGACCAGCCAGGGGCCGAGGACACGCGTACGCGTAGCCGGGGTGTCGGACTGCCGAATCAGCGCTGCGAATGACATACGGCCTCTTCAGAGTGAAATTCGATACCGAACGGTCTTCCCCCAGCGCGGCCGCCGCGGAAATGCGATAACGCCGTTCCACTAACGGCCCCGCATGCCTACGGGGTCGATTAAAACAACGCGCTGCGGCGTCGCGCATACATGCGTAGTTCGGCCCCATCACCCTGTCCATATGGCGGATACCGTGGGCATAAATGGGCGAGCCGGAGCGGATTACCGAAATGCCCCACCGCCGGCGTGGCGATGGGGCACAACGGCACTACCTGGTATTTCAGGAGCAGGCGGCACCCGACTGCACAGCCTGCTGCCACGGCCGCACGCCCGGCGTCGTCCACAACCGAGGGTGCACCGCCTCGCCCTTTTCCGGCAGCGTCCCCGGCTGAATCGTCACGTCGTACGTCTTACTGGTCCCCGGCGGCAGTTCCGCTGTGACGATCGCCACCGCCCGATCCCGTTCCAGACCCGAACCGAATTCGACTTCCTGACCGTTCGAGGTGACCGACACGACCCCGCCCCCGGTCGGACTGAAAATCATCAGGTTGGTCCGCGACGTGTACTTGTCCCCGGTCAACGCCAGCCCGGTCACATAGTCCGGCAGGTTCGCGGTCGGCGCGGTCGACCCCAACGTCACCTTGAGATGGAAGTCCCGGCCACCCTCCTCGTCACACTTCCCGGCGCTCAGCTCGGCAGCGTGGTTCAGGTAATAGCTCAGCTTCGCGCCCGTACCGTCGTTCAGGAACACCCCGACCGTGGGATGCGTCGCGTCGTCGGCGGGCAGCCGCCCCTCCAACACGGTCCCGGCCAGCGCGGCCTCCTCCGCCGGATCGGCCGTCCACATCAGCAGCCGGCGCTCACCCGCCGCCTTCGCCAACTGCGTCACCATGCCCTTGGCGTCACCCTGACCCTTGATCAGCGCCTCGAACGTGGCCCGCGCCGCCTTCGCGAAATAGGCATCCTGGTCCGCCGGGTCCGGATACTTCGCGTACGCCTCCGACAGCAGCACCCGCACCGCATTGTCGGCGGTCAGCGCCTCCCCCACCGGCATCTGCACCGCACCGGTCGCCCGCAGCAGGTACGACAACGCCACCGGGTCGGTAGCCAACACACCGTCCACGGTGACCCCGGACCGCTGCTTGTACATCGCCCGAATCAGACCCGCCGCGGTCGGAAAGTCCGGCGTCAGATTGACGTCCGCCGGAAACACCGCCGGCCGGTCGGTGTACAGCGCAATCTGATCGCCGTCCAACGTCTGCACCGGCGGATCGAACGTCTTCATGTCGCTCGCCGCCGTGCCCTGGTCGGTGATCGTCACCGCACCCGCATCCGCATGCACCACGATGAACGCACCCGGCATGCCACCGGTCGCCCGAATCTCCGCATTGTTCTGGAACAACACCAGGTAGTTCCGCGGCCCCTGCGCCCCCAGCATCCGCGGCAGCAACTTCGCCGCCCGGTCCGCCGTCGACACCAGCTGATCAGCCTTCGCCAACCCGTCAGCCAGCTGCCCCACAGCCGCGCTGACCTGGTCCATCAGCCCGTCCGACTCGATGCCGTCCACGTCAGCGCGGGCCTTCTTGATCACCGCCAGACCGGACGCAATCCGTGGCGCAGCCGTCGACAGCGACGCCAGATCGACCCGGCCGTTCTTCGGCGCCAACGCCTTCGGATCCAACCCCGACGCCACATCCAACAGCGCCGGCAAGCCATCCGCGGCGAGCTCATCCAAGACCCTGGCCACCGTACGCACAGCGCCCAGGTCATCCCCGAAAAGCGGAAGCTTCCCCGCCACCGCCCAGCCGACCCCGTCCGTCTCGTCCCGGGCCGCCTTGGTCTCCAGCTGCAAAGCAGACAGCGTCCCCTTCGCGGCGGCGACCTCCCCGGCGCGGATCTGCTGCTGCAGCTGCGAGAACAAGCCAGCCGCGGTCTGCAGGTGCCCCTTGGCCCGGACCCCCTGCACCCCCACCCAGCCAACCGTCAGCACCAGCACGACCACCAGACCGGCGGCGGCCAAAATGAAAGCCTTTCGCCGCTGCGGCTTCCGCTGTTTCGCATTCGGCGCGGCAGACTCCGCGGAAACGCGACGCACTTTCTTGAACTCGATGCGCTGCGCCCCCGCGTCCGCGGGCGGAGTGAAGGAATATCGATCCGGACCGCTCGGCGACGGATTCTGATCTTCGTCAGGCACGCTGATGATTCCCTAAAACGACAGTGAGGCGCCCAGACGGCGTCCGCAGATTGATAAAGGCGACCACTCCCCCGGCGCAACGCCTTCGGTCGCGGAGTGTCCGAACTTCGGCCATCCCTGACTAACGGAACGGCGGGCCGCAGGATGTTCGGCCTACCCCCTTGCGGTGAAATCCGTTGGCCTGTGCAGGACGACCGAAACCTTTCCGCTCCGGTCCGACACCCGACCGCCGAGGCCTCGTTGGTCTCGGGTGAATCGATCGTCTTTCAGCGATGCTCGAAAGGATCCCCTCTTGTTGCCCTCCCTCCAGGACCAACGCTTTCTGATCACCGGCGGCACCGGATCGTTCGGCCAGACCATGGTGGCCCGGCTGCTGGCCGCCGGGGCTTCTGAGGTGCGGGTATTCAGCAGGGACGAAGCGAAACAGGACGATCTGCGCCGCCGGCTGCGAGACGACCGGGTCCGCTTCTACGTCGGCGACGTCCGCGACGCGGAATCCGTGACGAAGGCGGCGCGCGGCGTGAGCTACGTCTTCCACGCGGCCGCCCTCAAGCAGGTGCCGTCGTGCGAGTTCTTCCCGCTGGAAGCGGTCAAGACCAACGTCCTGGGCAGCGCGAACGTCATCGAGGCGTGCGAACGCAACGACGTCCAGTCGGCGGTCTTCCTCAGCACCGACAAGGCCGTGCAGCCGATCAACGCCATGGGCATCAGCAAGGCCCTCATGGAGAAGGTCGCCCAGGCGCACGCCCGCAACAACCCGAACGCAGCGACCAACGTCTCCTGCGTGCGCTACGGCAACGTCATGTACTCCCGCGGCTCGGTCATCCCGCTGTTCATCGAGCAGATCCGCGCCGGCCAGCCCATCACGGTCACCGAACCGAAGATGACCCGCTTCCTGATGTCGCTGGTCGAGTCGGTGGACCTGGTCGAGCACGCGTTCAACCACGCCCGGCCGGGCGACATCTTCATCCGCAAGGCGCCCGCATCGACCATCGCTGACCTCGGCGAAGCGCTATGCAACCTCTTCGGCGTCCCGTTCAAGATGAACATCCTCGGCGTCCGGCACGGCGAGAAGATGGCCGAAACCCTGGCCAGCCGCGAAGAGCTGGAACACGCGGAAGACTTCGGCGACTTCTTCCGAGTGCCGCTCGACACGCGCGACCTGAACTACGCCCTCTACTTCGAAGAGGGCGAGACCGAGCGCGAGCAGATCTTCGACTTCAACTCGTTCAACGCCCCCCGCCTCACGGTGCCCGAGGTGGAAAAGCTGCTGCTGACGCTGCCGGAAGTCCGGGCGCAACTCGCCGCCGCCGACCGCCTCCCCGACTCGGTGCCGGCATGACTGAATCCCTCGTCCTCACCGGCGCCGGTGGGTTCCTGGGCTGGCACGTCCGCGTGCTGGCCCGCGCCCTCGGCTTCCCGGAACCAACCATCGTGGACCGCGCGACGCTGGCCAGCCCAGCGCTGCTCGCAGATGCGCTGAACGGCGCCGACCGCGTCATCCACATCGCGGGCATCAACCGCGGCGAACCGCACAAGGTCACCGCGGGCAACGTCCAGCTCGCCCAGCAACTGATGGCTGGCCTGCGCGCTTGCCCCACGCCGCCGAAGACAGTGGTGTTCGCCAACTCGATCCAGGCGGGTAACGGCACCGCCTACGGCGACGGCAAAGCCACCGCGGCGGTGCAGCTCGCCGAGACCACGCGCTGGCTCGGCTCGACGTTCGCCGACGTCCTGCTCCCGAACCTCTTCGGCGAGCACGGCCAGCCGCACTACAACTCGGTGATCGCCACCTTCTGCCGGCTCCTCGCCGATGGCGGCACACCTCAGATCAGCGGTGATCGGGAACTGGACCTCCTGCACGCCACCGACGCGGCGGCCCTGCTGCTCGGCACCACCGATGCACAGCCCACCGTGCGTCGCACCGTGCAGCAGCTCGCAGACCAACTCGAACGGTTCGCAGCCACGTACCGGACCGCCGAGATTCCCGATCTGGCAGACCGGTTCGACGTACGCCTGTTCAACACGTACCGCTCCCACCTGGCCCCGGCGCCGTACGGCCTGACCCGGCACTCGGACGCCCGCGGCAGCCTGGTCGAAACCGTCAAGGTGCACGGCGGCGGCGGGCAGACGTTCTGCTCGTCCACGGTTCCCGGCATCACCCGCGGCCAGCACTTCCACCTGGCAAAGGTGGAACGGTTCGTCGTCGTCCGCGGCGAAGCCGAGATTCGCCTGCGGCGCGTCCTGCACGACGAGGTGCTGACCTTCCGCGTATCCGGCGAGGAGCCGGTCGTGGTCGACATGCCGACCATGTGGGCGCACGACATCACCAACGTCGGCGACAGCGAGCTGACCACGCTGTTCTGGTCCAACGACCTCTTCGACCCGGCCAACCCGGACACCTACCCGGAGCCGGTGCGATGAAGATCGGCATCATCTCGCAGTGGTATCCACCGGAGCCGTCGTCGATCCCCGCGAACCTGGCCGACGGCCTGGTCGCCCGCGGGCACGACGTCCGGGTGCTGACCGGCTTCCCCAACTACCCGGACGGCAAGATCTATCCCGGCTTCCGTCAGCGCTGGGGCCATGCCTCCCGGCAGGACGGCGTCACCGTCCGGCGAGTCCCGCTGTATGCAAGCCATGACTCGTCCCCGGTCCGGCGTGCGGCCAATTACCTGTCGTTCGCAGCGACCAGCACGGCCGCCGCCTGGCAGTTCCTCGCCGACGTCGACGCGGTCTACGTCTACCTGACCCCCGCCACGGTGTTCGCGGCACCGGCGCTGCTCAAGTTGCTGCGCGGCGTCCCGAGTGTGATCCACGTCCAGGACCTCTGGCCCGAGTCCGTCACCCAGTCGTCGATGGCGCCGTCCGGCGCGATCGGCCGCTCCGTCGAACGCGCGCTGCACGCGGTCATGCGCCGCGTCTACCGTTCCGCCGCCGGAGTCGCCGTCATCGCACCGACCATGCGCGACATGGTGATCGAGCGCGGCGCCGACCCCGACCGCACGCGGGTGGTGCTGAACTGGGCCGACGAGGACGTCTTCCGCCCGGTCCCGCTCAGCCCGGAAGCCCGGCGCGTCATCGGCCATCGCGACCGATGCACCGTCATGTACGCCGGAGCGATGGGCCCCTTCCAGAACATCCCCACCGCCGTACGCGCTGCCGCAAGCCTCTCCGAGCGCCGGGAGATGGACCTGGTGCTAGCCGGATCCGGCATCGAGGAGCAGGCGGCCCGAAACCTGGTCACCGAGCTGGGCGCCGACAACGTCCGCTTCCTGGGTCGCCTCCCTATGGACGAGATGGCCGCGCTCTACGCCGCTGCCGACTTCCAGCTGGTCAGCCTCGCCGACAAGCCCATCTTCCGCGGCACGGTCCCCTCCAAGCTGCAAGCGGCGCTCGCCTGCGGCTCACCGGTCGTGGTCTCCGTCCCCGGCGACTGCGCAACGCTGGTGGAAACCCACGGCGTCGGGCTCGCCTCCCCACCGGACGACTGGCGTGCCCTGGCGGAGCGCTTCCAGCACGCCGCCAAGCTGTCCGTCGACGAGCGCGCCGCGATGGCCCGCCGCTCCCTCGAGGTCTACCGAACCCAGATGTCCCGCCAAGCAGGTATCGACCAGCTCGAAGACATGCTGATCGCCGCCGCCATCACTGGAGGACGCAAACGATGACCAAGGTGATGACCGTCGTCGGCACCCGGCCCGAAATCATCCGACTCTCCCGGGTGATCAGCTGCCTCGACGAAACCGTCGACCACGTTCTGGTCCACACCGGCCAGAACTGGGACCCCATGCTCAGCGACGTCTTCTTCGAAGAACTCGAGCTGCCCAAGCCGAATCGGTTTCTCGGTGTCGACACGTCTTCGTTGGGCCGCGTGCTCGGCGGGGTGCTGGCAGGCGTTGAGGAGGCCATCAAGGAGGAGCGGCCCGATGCGCTGCTCGTCCTGGGCGACACGAACAGCTGCATCGCCGCGTTGATGGCCCGCCGAATGAAGGTGCCGGTCTATCACATGGAGGCCGGGAACCGCTGCTTTGACCTCAATGTGCCGGAGGAGACCAACCGGCGAATGGTCGACCACGTTAGCGACTTCAACCTGGTCTACACCGAGCACGCCCGCCGGAATCTGCTGGCCGAAGGCCTGCACCCGCGCCGGATCATGCACACCGGGTCGCCGATGCGGGAGGTGCTGGAACACTACCGGCCGAAGATCGAAGCCAGCCAGGTCCTCGACCGGCTCGACCTCAACGCAGGCGAATACTTCCTGGTGAGCGCCCACCGCGAGGAAAACGTCGACGATCCGGAACGGCTCGGGCAGCTGCTCGACTGCCTCCGGGCCGTCCGCGACCGGTGGGGTCTGCCGGTACTCGTCTCGACCCATCCGCGTACCCGGAAGCGGCTCGAAGAGCGCGCGGATGATCCGAGCTCGCTCGCGAACATCGTCTTCCACGAGCCGTTCGGTTTCCTCGACTACGTCCACCTGCAGACGAAGGCGAAATGTACGCTGTCCGACAGCGGCACGATCAGCGAGGAGTCGTCGATCCTCGGCTTCCCCGCGGTAACGCTGCGGGATTCGATCGAGCGTCCGGAAGCCCTCGACACCGGCGCGATCATCATGACCGGCCTGGACCCGTACGGCGTCGTCGAGTCTGTCGGAGCGATCACGACAGCCGGTTCTGACGTAACCGTGCCCGCCGACTACGCGATCGACAACACCTCGGCTCGAACGGTGCGGTTCATCCTGTCGACCGTGCGCCGCCATAGCGCCTGGTCCGGTATCCGCCAGCCCTCGGCCAGCGCATGAGTGCACCGGAACAGTCCGCTTACCGCGTGCTAATGACGTCCGGCGCCTTCGAGCCCGGCTTTCGGGGCGGCGGACCGATCCGCTCCATCGCGCAGATCGTCGATACCGTGCCGGAGGGCGTCGAGCTGCGCCTCGTCACCCGGGACCGAGATGAAGGCGCGACCGAGCCCTACCCAGGCCTTTCCGGCCAGTGGTTCCAGCGCGGCACCGCGCAGATCTTCTACCTGGACACCGCAAGCCCTGCGCAGTGGTGGCGGCTCTGGCGCGACCTACGCACCACGCCCTTCGACCTGATGTATGTCAACAGTTTCTGGGCTGTCAGGACGACGGTCGCACCTTTGCTTGCTGCTCTCATCCGAATCCTGCAGGTACGGCGGATCCTGATCGCGCCACGAGGCGAATTCTCCGATGGAGCTCTCTCAGTAAAAGCCGGAAAGAAGCGCGCGCTGCTGCCGACATGGAAACGAGTCCTTCGGCTCCTCAAGGTGCAGTGGCACGCGACGGCAGAACATGAAATCGCGGACATCCGCCGCAACTTCCCCGCTGACGTCGTCCACCTTGTACCCAACCAGACCGCCCTGCCGGACGAGCCGATCACTGATGGGCTGCCCTCCGCAGACCACGCCCGGCTGGTCTATGTCAGTCGGATCGTCATCAACAAGCGCCTGCACGTCGCACTCGAAGCCTTGCGGCATGTCGCCAATCCAGTAGATCTTGATATCTGGGGCCCGATCGAGAATCAAGAATATTGGGCTAGCTGCCAAGCCATCATCGCCGAGCTACCGAACGAGGTTCAGGTCGCTTACCGCGGCGAATTAGCGCCCGCAGACGTTCGCAAGACATTTTCGGATTACGACGCCTTCGTTTTCCCCACAACGGGGGAAAACTTCGGCCACGCCATCGCGGAGAGTTTGTCCGCCTCCTGCCCGGTCATCTGTACCGACACGACGCCGTGGACCGAGGTGTTGGAAGGGGGTGGCGGAAGCGCCCTGGCCGATGGCTCTGTCGAGGAATTCGGTCTGGAGTTGAAAAGGCTATCGACCATGTCGGCGGCCGAACGGCAACAGAACCGCTCAGCCGCTGCCCGGGCATATCGCGACTGGAAGAAGACGACGACCGTTCGCAACATTCTCGACGTGGCGCGATCCGCTCCGAGGGCCGGGGAATCATGACCGTGTCTCCTATGCAGTTCGTCGTACTCGGCGCTTCGGGACATGCCCGTGAAGTCGCCTGGATCGCGGGCACCGATCCCGCACTCGCGCTAATCGGGTTCATCGGCCCTGCGGGGGAAACCGGGAAGCCGCTTCCCGCACCCCGGCTCGGTGATGACTCCTGGTTCACCGAGGCACCCGATGAGGTCGGATTTCTCATCGGTATCGGTGACGGACGAGTCCGGCGTCGTCTGGCAGGAGCAGCGGAAGTCTCGGCGAGGTCTGCTCCGGCTGTGGCGCATCCGAATGCCGTCATCGGGTCGGATACAAGCCGCAAGCCCGGTTCGATCATTTGGCCGGGGGCGGTACTGACCACCGGCATCTCCGTCGGAAGTCACGCCCATGTCTCCACCAATGTCGCCGTGGGCCACGACGTCGTGATCGGCGACTTCGCCACATTGCTGCCTGGCTGCACGGTCGGCGGGTTCACCGAGATCGGTGAGGCCGCCGTCATCGGCGCAGGGGCGTCGGTCTTGGAAGGAAAGCGGATCGGTGCCGGCGCGGTAGTCGGCGCCGGGGCCCTGGTCCGCACGGACGTGCCGCCGAACACCACGGTGGTCGGCGTGCCCGCGCGTCCGCTCAAAGTGTCAGCTGACACCGAACTCAGAAGGTGAATGGTATGCCGAAGGTCGCTCTCATCACGGGTACCACCGGCCAGGACGGCAGCTACCTGGCGGAGCTGCTGCTGGACAAGGGCTATGTCGTGCACGGTTTGAAGCGGCGCTCGTCGAGCTTCAACACCGAACGTATCGAGCGGGTCGACGTGCACCCCCGCCACCCCGACGCCCGTCTTTTCCTGCACTACGGCGACCTCGGGGACATGGGTTCGCTCGTCCACCTGATCCGTGAGGTCCAGCCAGACGAGGTCTACAACCTCGGCGCCCAGAGCCACGTGCGGGTCTCGTTCGACGTTCCCGGCTACACAGCCGACGTGACTGGCCTTGGTGCAGTCCGGGTCATGGAGGCGATCCGGATCGCCGGCGTGAACTGCCGGGTCTACCAGGCCAGTTCCTCGGAGATGTACGGCTCCACTCCCCCGCCGCAGCGCGAGACCACCCCCTTCCACCCGCGCAGCCCGTACGGATGCTCGAAGGTCTTCGCGTACTGGTCCGCAGTCAACTACCGCGAAGCCTGGGATATGCACGTCTCGAACGGCATCCTGTTCAACCACGAGAGCCCGCGACGCGGAGAGAACTTCGTGACCCGCAAGATCAGCCGGGCGGTGGCACGCATCGAGGCCGGTATCCAGGACACGCTCTTCCTGGGCAACCTTGACGCTGTCCGGGACTGGGGCTACGCGCCGGAGTACGTCGAGGCGATGTGGCTGATGCTGCAGCAGGACAAGCCGGACGACTACGTCATCGCCACGGGCGAGGCACGAACGGTCCGCGAATTCGTGCATGCGGCCTTCGCGATGGTGGACATCGACTGGGAGAAGCACGTCCAGATCGATCCCCAGTACATGCGCCCCACCGAGGTCGATGCGCTCATCGGTGACGCCAGCAAGGCCCGCGAGCAGTTGGGCTGGGTTCCCAAGACCGGCTTCACGGACCTGGTCCGCATCATGGTCGACGCCGACCGGCAGCTGCTCGAGGACGAGCGCATGGGACGCCTGGTCAGGATCGACCGGTAGCCGACTTGCTCCGGCGAATTCAGCACCTCGTCACCGCAAAGCGCGGTCTGGAAGCGGCAGCACTGTTCACGGTTGTCTCCTCAGTGCTCACCGGCATTCTAATCGCCCGTACCCTCGGGCCGACCGGCCGCGGCCAGATCGTGGTCGTGGCCACCTGGGGGCAGGCGCTCGGCTGGGTGTGCGGCCTGTCGGTGGACAAGGCGCTGATCGCCCGCCACGGTGCCGAACGGCGCCGGCTGACGAGCATGCCGGTCTCCAGCGGTGTGCTCGTCATGCTCGCCTTCGGCGCCCTGGCCGCGCTCGTGTCCGGATTCGCGTTCACCGGCCTGCTGGCAGACCCGAGCCTGTGCATAGCGCTGGCATTAGTAGTGCTCGGGACCATCGCCTGCGACGCGCGTGCAGCGCATCTCCTCGTCCACGAGAGCTGGGGCAGCTACGCGCTGCTGCGCTTCATGCAGCCGGCGATCTACCTGCTCGGTTGCCTGATCGCCCTGAGTCTGGCCGGGCCGGACTCCACCGCACCGATCGACCTGATCGCCTTCGCGCTCTGCATCAGCGTTTGCGCCCCGCCTGTACTCATCGGTGGCTGGTCTCGGGTGAGTCTGCGGCTGCCGCGACGCGCTGAACTGAAAGAGGTCGCTAGGTTCTCCGGTGGCTATCACGTCGGCAGTGTGCTGTCATTCCTGGCTTCCCGCATCGACCTGATCGTCGTGTCAGCACTCTTCGGACTGACAGAGGTCGGCCTGTATGCCGTGGCCTCCTCACTCGGACAGCTCGCATCGATCTTCGGCGCCGCCAATCTCATGCGAGGGCTGACCGGCCGGACTAGGCGTTCAGGAATCGACGTCGGCGGCCTCCTGGCAGCGGCGGCCATGACGGTAGCCGTCGCTGCCTCAGCCGGCTGGCTGATCACCACCGTCTACGGCACAGAATTCGCGGGAGCTGGCGAGATCACCCGTTACCTCTGCATCGGCGGCCTGCTGTTCTATATACGGCAGGGCCTGAACGGACAACTGGCCGGACTCGGCCGCACCTGGGCGACAGCCTGGGCGAACGGAGTCGGTGTCGCAGCCTTCGCGGCGCTGGCGCCGTTTGCGCACTCACTGGCCCAGGTAGCTGTGTTCTCTTCTGCCGCTGCCGCAATGTCGACCGCGGCGTCGTACGTGCTCCTCCGCCGGAGCATGCCGCAAGAGACGTCCCCTACGGAACTCGCGCGGCAAGACTCCGAAAGCACGCCTCCGAGGACCCCGGTGGCCGCCAACCCACCCTCCCGCTGATCACACCCAGAGAAAGAACGTCTCGATGACCCGATTCCCGGTAGCCAAGCCATCCTTGTCGGACTTGGAGGAGAAGTACGTCGCCGACGCCGTACGCAGCGGCTGGGTATCGTCCACCGGCCCCTACATCGACCGGTTCGAAGCCGAATTCGCGGCACGCTGCGGCACCACGCATGCCGTCGCGGTCAACAACGGCACCTCGGCCCTGCACCTGGTGCTCGCCGCAGCCGGAATCGGTCCCGGCGACGAGGTTATCGTGCCGGCGTTCACCTACATCGCCACAGCCAACGCCGTTACATACTGCGGCGCGACCCCGGTCTTCGTTGACGTGGAGCCGGACACCTGGTGCATCGGCCCGGACGCGGTCACCGCCGCTATCACGCCGCGGACCAAAGCGGTCATCGCCGTCGACATCTACGGCCATCCTGCGGACTACACCGCGTTGCGTCCCGTCTGCTCGTCGCATGGCCTCCTGCTGATTGCCGATGCCGCCGAGTCTCTGGGTGGCCGGCTCGACGGCGCCCCGGTAGGTGCGCTCGCGGATGCGACCACCTTCTCGTTCTTCGGCAACAAGATCCTGACTAGTGGCGAAGGTGGCTGTGTCACCACCGCCGACGATGAGCTCGCCGCGAAAATGCGCCTCTTCAAGAACCAAGGCATGGACCCGAACCGGCGCTACTTCTTCCCCGTGATCGGCTTCAACTACCGCATGACTAACGTGGCTGCCGCGATCCTGTGCGGTCAGCTCGAGCGCAGTGAACAGTTGATCTCGCGGCGTAAGGACATCGTCTCCACCTACGAAAGGTGGGCGAGCGGGAAGGCCGAACTCGAGGTCCCCAGGACCGTACATCCTGCGGAGCGGGCACCCTGGATGGCATCTCTCTTGGTGAGCGGGACTGCAAGCTATACAAGAGACCAGTTGACGGCCCGCCTTGCCGACCTCGGGGTAGACACTCGTCCGTTCTTTCCTCCGCTGCCCGGGCTGCCCGCCTACGGGCCGTCGACGGATTCCTGGCCGGTCTCAGAGCAGCTGAGTAGGCGAGGATTCAACCTACCAACCTATCCGGATCTGACTGACCCAGAACTGGAAGAGATTCTTAGGCGCCTGGATTGCGCCTTCCGCGACATCCAGGCGTAGTGCATTTCCGTCAACAACGGACCATCCCGCGACCTACAGCAAAGGTACCCAGGTATGCGAATTCGGATCGACGGCACCTCCATCAAGCCCGGGCACTCTGCCGGAGTCGAGGCGTTTACGTACGGGATGCTCCGGGGGCTGCTGAATTCGGCGGAGCATGACATCGAGGTAGAGATCCTCGACGACACCACCAAAGCTTGGAAGGAACGGGTACCCAGCGACACTGTTCGATGGTCGGAGATTCCCGTGGCGCTGCGCAGCGACACGAGACTCGGTCGGCAGGCCAGGCGCTTCGTCCCGGCGCAAGTTCGCGCGTCGAAGATCTCCCGCCGAGTGGTCAATGGGATCCGGGAGATCGCGAGGCCGCAGGAGAAGACACAGGCGGACGTGACGGTGTATCCGTTCACGTGCGTGCCGGTGCGTGCGGAGAATTCTGTTCTTGTCATGCACGACCTCCGCCGCTTTCAGCCAGGCTTCCTTGAACCGGGCTACGTCGAGGTCATCACCGAGAACGTGAAGAAGGCGGCCGCGATCGCTGTGTCCTGGCCGCATCCGTACCAGCAGGCGCTAGAGCTCTTCCCTGAAGCGCGGGACAAGATCGCAATGATCCCGCCGCCGACATTTCATCCGCGACCGGCAGATCAGGTGAGCACGCCCGAGGAAGGCCTCCTGCTGTACCCGTCGTCAACATCAACCCATAAGAACCACGCCACCTTGCTCGAAGGTATGACGCTGTTGCCGAACTTCCGCTTGGTGTGCCCTGGCCCATTGGTAGCCCCCGAGGCGGACCGGCTCCTGCAGCGTGCGGCCGAGCCGGACCTGGCAGGGCGAGTTTCGCTGCCGGGATTCGTAACGGTGGATGAGTTGACGGAGCTCTACAGCCGAGCCTGGGCGGTCGTGGTCCCCTCGACCTGGGAGGCGGCGAGCGGCGCGATCTTCGAAGCTTTCAGCTGGGGCCTTCCGGTGGCATGCGCCGACGTCAAGCCGTTGCGCGCCCAGATCGAATTCGCCGGTGGGGACGCGGCATTCTTCGATGCGTATGACCCGCGATCAGTGTCCCGGGCCATCGAACGCTTGGCTGCGAATCGCGAGCATTATGCCGCAGCCTCACGCGTGGCGAGTCACCGGCTTGCTGACCGCACCTGGACTGACACAGCCCGCGATTATGCTGACTTGTTCGGCTGGGTCGCTGCAGGTCGGACCGGCAACATTCCTCGGTCGACCTTCGGCACCGCCCCCGAGTCACTGACGGATCCTTCGCGCTAACGCCATCTCCGGGGACCCTCACATATCCGAAATCGACTAAGGACATCCGTGATCACCGCCGCCGCCCGTAGTATTGCGCCGAACACAGATGTCGACAGCGTGCGGGAAAACCTTGTCACCCGCGTGCTCCAGCGCTACCCGGCGACATGCATCATGGTCGTACCCTATCTCCTGCTGGTCATTCCACAAGCGGTGTGGTATCAAAATCCGCGAACTTATTTCCTTGTTGGACTCATAGGGCTCGCACTGTGCGGAGCGGGTCTGATCGAGACCGCGCTTCTCAAGCTGCGTCCCCTGTATCCGCAGCTGACGGACCGCGTTTCCGCAAACTCTCGGTACCCTCGGATCCTCTTAATCGCGCGTCCAGTTGCCATCATCGGTGTCGCCGCGGACATTGTCAGCGCCGCCGCAGGCGGCGGTGGAATCGGTACGCAGATTACCGGACGAGCCGCAACCTCACCTTTGGTCCCGATCCTGACTCCCCTCATCACCTGGAAATACATGGCGCTGGCTCTGTTCGCATCCGCGTGTCTCGGTGGACTGATGAACAAGTCGAGCTTTTATCGCTGGACCGCCGCAATCATGGGGGCACAGTTCGTCGTAGCAGCCCTTAGTGCGATTACCGCACCGATGGTGAACTTCTTCAGCTTCATTATTCTTGCCTGCATGCTGCTGGGCCTGTTCCGAGCACGGCTGGCAGTCACGCTTTCCTTGATTCTCCTGCTCGCCTGGCCCGCGATCTTCGCCGTCCGCAATCAGATTCGCGAAGACCAGGGAATCACGGTTTCGACTGAGGTTACGGCGCAAGAACGTCTACGTTTCGACACTCAGATAACCGAGGTAGATAAATACGAAGTGCCAGCCCGAGTGCCAGGATTCATCACCCCAGAGAACATCCTTCGGTATGGATTGGTTCCCCGCGCCCTAGACTCTTCCCGACCCATCCTCGCCACCGGCGGTCTCGTGAGTGACTACATCGGGGGCTCTCGCACAAATTCATATTCATTCCTCCCCTTAGGCAACCTATATTTCTTTACCGGCCCCTATGGCGTGATGCTGTTCTATAGCCTATGGGCTCTGGCGTTGGCGCTGTTACTGAGAACCGGTCAAGGACCCGGCCCCGGACGACTGATGCTGCTGTTCGTGGCCATCGCGGGCCCTTTGAGTTGGACCAGCAGCTATCCCGAATCAGTGGTCGGATACCTGCAAAGCATGGTGGCAATGCTTCCAGTTTTCGGTGCGCTGCGACTGTTTGGTCGGGATCCTGAATCTCCGGATGCATAGAAGGCGCCAGACCAGCGCGCTGAGGGGACCGTTGGTCCCGATAGCCCCCGGGCGACTCGCCCGGGGGCTTCTACCTCAGCTCCACCGGCCGTGAACCTTGTTGGTCCCCACGTTGACCTTGCTGCCGTTGGGCAGCCGGACAGTGGCCTTGGCATAGATCTCGTCCCCCGCGCCGGGGTCCTCGTTCAGCTTGCCACCGTCGACGATGATCTCGTATCCAAAGCCCTGGGTGAACAGCCAGTCGTCGTCCCACTGGTCCGACCCGTGCACCGAGAAGCTCTCGACGTTGCCCTCCGTGCAGCCGACGGTCAGCAGGTAGTAGTCCTGGTACGGCGGGTATGCCGCCCCGATGGTGAGGGTGCACTTAGGGGTCGCGGCCGCCGCGGGCACGGCGGGGAGTGCGGATGCAGCCAGCCCGAAAGCTACTGCCAGCCCGACCACTCGGGAGAAGCGCATGATCTTCCTTTCGCCGGTTGTTGGCGTGCGCAGAACAGCCTCCCCGGTGAAGATCAGCGCGGGTATTCCTAGAACTGGGTATATCGGCATCACCCGCAGGTGACACAGGCCGCGGATGTAGCGCCGGGACGAACGTTGCCCCATACGTTGTGCTGGCCGGGCCGGCACGTCATCACCCATGGGGGACGTCATGTGGAAAACACGCGTGCTTGCCACGCTCAGCGTCGGTGCTCTCGCCGTCACGCTTGCGGCCGCACCCGCCGCCGCTGTGTCGCCGGGCTGGACGCAGCCCGGCTACGGCGCGGGACACAACTTCTACAACCCGGCCGAGTCCGCGATCAACGCGGCCAGCATCAACAAGGTCAAGAAGCGGTGGTCGGCCAAGCTGCCCGACATCGAGCTCAGTTGCACCAAACCCGCCGAGCCGCTGGCGTACGGTGGCCGCGTCTTCGTCACCGACGACAAGGGCATCGGCGCCTACCAGGCGGGCACCGGCAAACGGTCCTGGCACTGGGATTGGGCGTACCCGGACAACGAGTACACGCCGCACCTGGCAGTCGCGGGCGGGCTGCTCATCGCCGGGAACACCGAGTGCCAGTCGCAGAGCGACCCGAACGGCGGCATCGTGGCGTTGAGTCTCACCACCGGCAAGGTCAAGTGGCAGGTCGCGGCGGGTGGGCCGGTCGAGACGGTGGTCGTCGACAAGGGCATGGTGGTGGTTGCCGGGTCGTCGGAGTCGTCCGACCCCAGCGTGCGCGCCTATCGGCTCAGTGACGGCAAAGCACGGTGGTCGCTCGCCGAGCATTGGTCACCCGGGGTGTCGGCGAACGGCAAACTGCTGGTGACGCGTACGGATGCCGCCGGGGTTGCCGCCGTGGACATCACCACCGGTAAGCGTGCGTGGAGCAAGCCGATCGAGTGGCAGCCGATCGCGGCAGCCGGCGACATGTACTTCGCGACCGACAAAGCCGGGCGGCTGATCGGCGCGAAGCTGGCTAACGGCGCGGCGACCTGGACCAACACGATGGACACCGGTGCGCCGGCCCTGCTGGCCGCGGACGGCAAGCGGGTCTACCGGACGGTGGTGAACGGCATCGAGGCGCTGGACGTCAAGAAGGGCAAGCGGCTCTGGCTCCGGCAGTTCGAAGGCGACACCAGCCAGCCGGTGCGCGCGGGCGGCCTGCTCTACACCAATGTCGACGCGGGTCAGCCGGTCGGCGTGCTGAACGCGGCCACCGGCCGGGTCGTGTCGTCCGGTAAGCAGTTCGGCAACGATGACGGCGGCAATGTGGTGGTGGCGGACGGGTGGCTGTTCCGGGTGTTCGACCACAGCCTCGAGGGCTACCGCCCGTAAACACGCCGAACGGCGGCCCGCTGCATCAGTCGGGCCGCCGTTCGGTGGAGTGAAATCAGAGCGGGCGGATGTTCTCCGCCTGCAGGCCCTTCTGGCCCTGGGTGATGTCGAACTCGACCCGCTGGTTCTCGTCGAGGCTGCGGAAGCCGCTCGACGCGATCGCCGAGAAGTGGGCGAAGACGTCAGCGCCGCCGTCGTCCGGGGTGATGAAGCCGAAGCCCTTGTCGGCGTTGAACCACTTCACGATGCCTGTCGTCATGTCTGCTCCTTCGCAGGCTGGTCGAAGTCTGCACCGTGCAGACTTCGGGTGCCGCGTTGATCACCCGCGCCGGAAACGACACGCACTAACGAAAAAACGCCTGCCGGGTTTCAGATAACCCCGTCAGGCGCCAAAAACGTCTTTGGAAATCAAAACTGCAACGACCTCAACGTAGCACAACTCGTCGGGGCTGGCCGTCGTGGTAATCCGAAGGTGGGTAGGAGCACGTTTACGAGCGGGGCGGCTGCTCGGGGCGGTGTGCGCCCAGCAGACCGTCGCGGAGGCGGAGCAGGGTGGCTTCGTCTGCGGCGTAGGTGGCGCTGCTGGGTGCCCGGTTGACGGTGAGCTTGCGTCCGCCCGGGTCTCTGCGGGCGGCCCGCCAGGCGGCGCCGGGGGTGCGTCGGGCGAGGTTGGTGCGGCGGGGTTCCCTCGCTGCGGTGTCTTCCACCTGACTGGTCCTTCCTCGGGTGCTGCCGGGTCTGGCTACTGGGAGATCGAGCGTTGGCGGCTCCCGGATATGGCCTGGAGCGGTTTTGACCCGCTCGGCGGCACACCGTGACCTGTTCGGCCCAGCGGTCGCTGTGGGACACGTCATGGTTTGAATCGTCCGGATCTACGCGAAGTAAATTTCCTGCCCGGCTTGCCCGTTACACGCGTTGCATCCCTACCATTTGTAACTGTTGTTGACTGTGGTAAGTAGACGTTCGTAAGATGTGCCCCAACGGGGAATTGAATATCGGGGACAGGATTATGCCGCTCAGCTAGCCACGTCTGTAGCTGCTGAGCTGGGGCTCGGGCATGCCCGGCGGCGAATCCGCGACCCTCGGACTTCTCTTTCTTTCGCCAGTGGTTCCGTGCCGCCTTCGTTTGCGGGGCGGCTATTTGTGGTGTCTGGATTTCCGGCGGAAAACTGTTTCCGCCGGTCACGGGGAGGAATTCGAATGGCACAAACTCGTGCTGCCGCCGGGGTGAGCGTCGTGGTGCTCGCGGCGTCGTCGCTGGTGGCGGTCACGGCCGGTCCAGCTGCGGCGCAGCCGGTCCAGGCCAGGGTGGCGACGCCGGTGATCGAGCCGGTCGGATCGCCGCAGTCCGGTCCCGCGGTGTGGTTGTCCAGCACCGCGACGAAGGTGAAGTCCACGGCAGCCGCGCGGACCGCTAGCGCGGCGGAAGCGCCAGCTGTGCCCAAGGGCACCGGGCCGGTGCGCAACGCCACGCAATTGTCGTTCTCGCTGACCGACCGCCTGCAGATGCAGGTGAACGTAGGGTCCGGCAACCTGCTGCTGACCAGCACCGAACTGACCCTGCCGGGGGTCGCCGACAACGTCACCCTCGGCGCTGCCTACAACAGCCTGCTGGTGGGCACAAGCATCGCCAACGGCGCGCTCGGGCCCGGCTGGCGGACCCGGAGCGGTGCTGATGTTCGGCTCGTCGAGGCCTCCGGGGACAAGTCGGTGACCTATGTGGCCGCTGACGGCGTGATCGGAAAGTTCACGGTCTCAGGGTCCGGCTACAAGACGCCGAGCGAGTTCAAGGCCACCCTCACGAAGGACGGCTCTGGCTGGAAGCTCACCGAGCACGGCAGCGGCAAGAAGTTGTTCTTCACCTCGGCGGGGATCCTGGACAAGACCGAGGACCGCAACGGCAACGTCACCGACTACACCCACGCCGGCGCGCAGTGGACCGGCGTGACCTCGGACAAGGGCGTCGGCTCGGGCCGGACCGTCGCCGTCTCCTACACCGACGGCAAAGTCAGCAAGCTCCGGCAGACCGGCGCGGACAACAGCTGGCGCGAAGCCTCGTACGCCTATGACAGTGCCGGCCGGTTGCAGACCATCCAGAGCGCGACCCCGCGCAAGGTGATGTTCGAATACGACGCCAAGGGCGACCTGACGAAGATCACCACCAAGCCCGACACGTACGTCCTGATCACCTACGACGGCCAGCACCGGGTGACCTCGGTCAACCAGGTCACCGACAACGCCACCGGGCAGGGCTCGGTCACCCGCCTGTCCTACCCGACGGCGTCGAAGACCGAGGTGGCCGATCCACGCCAGGACCTGTCGAAGCCGGTCGCTGAGGTGCCGCACACCACCTACGAGCTGAACGACGACGAGCGCGTCACCAAGACCATCGACCCGGCGGGCAACGAGCGCAGCAAGACCTACACGCCGTTCGCGGACATCGCCACCTTGGTCACCCCGGAAGGCGGCACGGTCACCAACACGTTTGGCGCGAACGCTGGCGAGTCGATGACCAAGTCCGCGTCGCCGACCGGATCCAGCGCCTCCGCCGCGTACGCGAACGCCGCGTCGCAGACCAACCCGACGGCGAACTTCCAGCCGTCCTCGTCGATCGACACGCAGGGCAACAGCTCGTCGTTCAGCTACAACGGCGCGGGCAACAAGACCTCTGCCAAGGACGCGCTCGCGGCCGAGGCGAAGGTCGACTACAACGACGACGGCACGGTCAAGAAATCCACCGATCCGGGCAACGACGGCAACAGTACGGTCTATGCGTACGACGCCAACAAGCAGCTGACGAAGCTGACGCCTCCCACCGGCAACGGCCTGGCGGTCAAGACGTTCACCTACGACGCGTTCGGCCGGCTGCAAACCGTCACCCACGGAGCCTGCACCACCACGTACGAGTACAGCGCCGAGGACCGGCTGATGAAGGTCACGTACGCAGGTCCGGGCTGCCCGGCCACCGCGCCGGTGAGCTACGACTACGGCCTGACCGGCAACCTGATCACCCGTACCGACGCGACCGGCACCACCACCTACCAGTACGACCAGCTCAACCGGCTGCGGGTCCGGAGTGCCCCGAACGCGCCGGCGCAGACGTACGTGCCGGACCCGGCGGGCAACCTCGAGCGGCTGACCGACGGCCGCGGCACGACCCGCTACTACTACAACAGCCGCAACTGGCTGGTCCGCGTCGACACGGCTGGTGGCACCCGCTACAACTTCGCCTACGACTCCAACGGCAACCGCACCGATCAGTGGTTCGCCACGGACAACGAGAACAGCCAGTGGGTCCTGCGCACCACGACCCGCTATGACAAGTCCGACCGGCCGTTGCGGATCACCTCGACCCGCAAGTCGGGCGGCCCGGTCTTCGACACCACGTACTGCTACGCCAAGTACGTGTCCGGCCAGGGCTGCTCCACCGACAAGGCCGACGACACGGGCATCCGGCAGTGGCAGAGGAACGAGATCACCGGTGCGGTCAGCGAGTTCAGCCACGACAAGGGCAACCGCCTGACCAAGGCCACCAACGTCCACGGCAAGACTTATGAGTACGCGTACGACACCAATGGCAACCGCAAGACCGTCAAGGCAGACGGCACCGAGACGCAGTCGTTGACGTTCAATTCCGCCAACCAGGTCACCACGACGAACAACACGTACGACAACCGTGGCAACCAGACCAAGGTCACCGAGCCGACGATCGGCACGCTGGGCCACAACGCCGCCAACCAGATGACCAACGCGTACGGGCCGGGCGGCAACGCCGACTATGCGTACGCCGGAACGGACCAGGTCGAAGTCGCCAGGGTCGGGGCTCTCAAGCTCGACTACGGCATGGAGGACCAGCACGGCATGCCCTGGCTGCAGTCCTGGACCAACGGCACCAACCCCACCGTGTACGTCGAACGGGACGGCATCGGCACCCCGCTGGGTCTCCGCATCGGCGGCGCTGACTACGCCTATGTCCTCGACGGACTGGGTTCGGTCGTCGCGGTGGTGGGTAGCAACAACACCGTGGCCGCTACCTATGTCTACGACCCGTACGGCGTGGTCCAGGCGAGCACGCAGGAGAACGGCCTCGGCCAGACCAACATCATCCGCTACGCGGGCGGCACGTACGACGCGGCGACCCGGCTGACCAAGTACGGGCAGCGCTGGTACAACCCGAACCAGGGGCGCTTCACCCAGCAGGACAACCTCAGCTTCATCGGCAGTCCGCGCAAGGGCAATCGGTACGCCTATGCGGCCGGCGATCCGATCGACAACGTCGATCCCACCGGGATGGAGGATGACGCGCTGTTTGACTTCATGGACTATGTCGCGACGTTCGGAGGCGCCGGCGCCATTGTCGGCGGCGTGACGGGCTGCATCATTGCGTCCCTTCCCACGGCTGGCGCCGGTTGCCCCGGTGGAGCAGCCGCCGGCGGCATCATCGGTGGGGCAGCCTTCGGCGCTTTTGGCGGTGCCTACTATCTCGGTCGGAACTGAGGAGCGATATGAAGCGCACACCATCCAAGGGCATCTTCCTCACACTTCTCGCGGCACTCATCATGATCATGATCGGGGCCGGGTACGCTAGCGGGTCCGGTGGTTTGTCCCAAGGTTCTGCGCTCCTCATGGCATCGATCATTCTCGTGGTATTCCTGCCTGTGTTGTTCAAGTTCGCGCCACGTGGCTTCCTGGGTGACCGAGGCAAATCCAGATAGACCGATCGGCCAGATCCGGAAAGTGCGGGTGTGGGGATCGGGTTCCGTGATGTTCCGAACGGCGGCTGCCTGGATCAGGCGAGCCGCCGTTCGGCATACCCGCCCCTTCTGTGCGCTTTGCTTTTCGGCCCTCAGGTTCGCTCCTCGCGCGACGCCTATCGGTGGTGAGCTCCATCGAACCGCCATCAAGCGCCATGCATGTCACCTAAAGTGCAGACTATGACACTCGGGGTAGTCGGTGATGATAGGGTTCGGCGGCGGAACCGCCGCGTGAGAGCGGGTGTGACGCCTGCGCAAGCGGTAGCCGCGGCGCTGGTCGGCGTGCTGGTGGCAGCCTTGGGCGAGGCCCCGGCGTTGGCCGTTCAGCCACCCACGGAGGTCGGGTCGGTAGCCGCCACTGGTAACCAGGAGCCGGGCCTGCTTTCCGTCTCGCCGGACGGCACCCGCGTGTACGCGATCAACGACGAGGCCGGCGCGACCGACATTCTGGCGCTGGAAGGCACCGACAACAGCCCCACGTGGCGGTCGGTCAGCGTTCCCGACGCCGATCCGTACGAGATCGCGTTCAGCAGCGACAGCGCGACCATGTACGTCACCGGAAACACCGCCGGCAACGTCTCCGTCATCGACGCCGCCACCGGGTCGGCGAGCTCCAGTATCAGCGTGGGCAACTCGCCGAAGGGCATCGTCGTCACCTCCGTGGGCAGCACCGACATGGCCTATGTCGCGAACGCCGGAGCGAACACGGTCTCGGTCATCGACACGAGCACGGCCTCCGTCACGACGACGGTTCCGGTGTCCTTCTCGCCCATCGCCGTCGCCGCCAGCCCGGACGGAAAGTTCGTCTACGTCGGTGGCGGCAGCGGCAAGATCTCCAAGATCGACACGTCGAACAACACCGTGACCACGTCCGCGACGGTCAACGGCGGCGGCACCTTCGAGGTGCAGTACCTGGCTGTCACCCCGGACGGGACGACGCTGTTCGCCGCCAACGACGACGCCACCGGTGGGCAGTACAGCTACGGGTACATCGACGGGTTCACCACCGCCAGCCTCGCGTACCTGAACACGACGGACGGGAACACCAACTACGAGCAGCGGTTCAACCAGATCGCCGTCACCCCGGACGGGCAGCAGGTGTACGGCGCCAACGGCGGCAACACCTCGGGCTCGAACCTGTACTGGTACAAGGTTGCGGACTACTCGTCCAACCCGCCCGTCCCGCAGGAGGGCTACGACCAGCCGAGCGGGGTCGACACCTACGGCGTGGCGGTCTCGCCGACCGCGATGAAGTTGTATGTGACCGGCCGCGGCCTGCCCGGAATCTTCGCGGGCTACGGCTACGTGAACACCCTGCCGAACTCGGTCCCCGGTGTGCCCACGGGTGTCGACGCGGTTCCCGGTGACGCGCAGGCGACCGTGTCGTTCACGCCGCCGCTCAACGACGGCGGCGCGGCGATCAGCACCTACACCGCGACCTCGACGCCGGGCGGTTTCAACGCCTCCTGCATGAACAGCCCCTGCACGGTCAGTGGTCTGACGAACGGTGTCTCGTACACCTTCACGGTCCACGCGACGAACAGTGTGGGCAACTCGAACGAGTCGATGCCCTCGGCGTCGATGGCCCCCAACGGTCCGCCGCCGCCGACCACGTACACCGACTCGTCGCAGCCGCTGGTCGAGACCGTTCCGGCGAACGTGTGTGAGATCCAGTTTGACGTGCGCGGTGCTTCGGGTGGTGACATCGGCGCCGGAGCCGCCGGCAAGGGCGGGCAGGTCGTGCACGCCGTCACGGTGGCACCGGGCGACGCCTACACCGTGCACGTCGGCGATGTCGGCTCGATGGGGTCCGGCGGCGTCAGCGGCGGTGCGCCGTCCGGCGGCATCGGTGCCGCCGGCGGTGGTGGCGCCTCGAGCGTGACGATGGGTGCGAACTCCAGCCCGGACATCATCGCCGGCGGTGGTGGCGGCGGCGGCCTCGGTGCCGGCGGCGACGCGGGCTCGTTGAGCGGTGACGGTGCCAACGGCTCGGCCGGTGGCAACGGCGGCGGCGGTGGCGGTGCCTCGACCATCGGAGGCGGCATGGGCGGCTCGACCGTGGAGGGTTCCGCGGGTGTGGGCAGCGCCGGACTGGGTGGTGACGGTGCGCAGGGCGGCTCGGGTGGCGGCGCCGGTGGTGGCGGTGGCTACTACGGCGGTGGCGGTGGCGGCGTCGACCAGTTCGACGGTGGCGGTGGCGGTGGCGGCGCGAACCTCGCGCCGAACGGTGCCACCACGAACGGCGTACGGTCGGGATCCGGCGCGGGTAGCGTCATCGCGACCTTCACGGCCTGCCCGCAGGCGACCGCGCCGGACGCGCCGACCGGTCTGTCCACCACGCCGGGCAACACCACGGCGAGCCTGAGCTTCACGCCGCCGGTCAACAACGGTGGCGCCACGATCACCAGCTACGAGGTGTCCACCGACAACGGCGTCAACTGGACCACGATCGCCACGTCGGCGGGCGGCGGCGGTACGCGCACCGCGACGGTGACCAGCCTGACCAACACCACGACCTACCAGATCAAGGTACGTGCGGTGAACTCCGTCGGACCGGGTACGGCTTCCACGGCCTCCTCGGTCACTCCGGCCACCCAGGCGCCGGGCGCCCCGACCGGCCTGTCGACCTCGCCGGGCAACGCCTCGGCGAGCGTGACGTTCACGCCGCCGGTCGACAACGGCGGCAGCGTGATCACCAGCTACGAAGTGTCGACGGACAACGGCGTCAACTGGACCACGATCGGCACTTCCGCCGGTGGTGGCGGTACGCGCACGGCGACCGTCTCCAGTTTGATCAACACCACGACGTACCAGATCAAGGTGCGGGCAGTGAACGGAGTGGGACCCGGTGCCGCGTCGACGGCGTCCTCGGTCACCCCGACCGCCCAGGCGCCGGGCGCCCCGACTGGCCTGTCGACCACGCCGGGCAACACCACCGCGACCGTAACCTTCACGCCGCCGGTCGACAACGGTGGTAGCTCGATCACCAGCTACGAGGTGTCCACCGACAACGGCGTCAACTGGGCCACAATCACCACGATCGCGGCTGGCGGCGGCACCCGGACGGGCACGGTGACCAGCCTGACGAACACCACGACCTATCAGGTCAAGGTGCGCGCGGTGAACAGCGTCGGACCGGGCGCCGAGTCGACCGCCTCGTCGGTGACCCCGGGCTCGGTGGCGCCGGACGCGCCGACCGGCCTGTCCACGACGCCGGGCAACACCACGGCGAGCCTCAGTTTCACGCCGCCGGTGAACAACGGTGGCAGTGCGATCACCAGTTATGAGGTGTCGACGGACAACGGGGTGAACTGGGCGACGATCGCTACCTCCGCGGGTGGCGGCGGCACGCGCACGGCGACCGTGAGCAGTTTGACGAACACCACGACGTACCAGATCAAGGTGCGTGCGGTGAACGGCGTCGGTCCTGGTGCGGCCTCGACGGCGTCGTCTGTCACCCCGGCCACGCAGGTGCCGGGTGCGCCAACGGGTCTGTCGACCACACCGGGCAACACCTCGGCGAGTGTGAGTTTCACGCCGCCGGTCGACAACGGTGGCAGCGCGATCACCAGTTATGAGGTGTCGACGGACAACGGGGTGAACTGGGCGACGATCGCCACCTCCGCGGGTGGCGGCGGCACGCGCACGGCGACCGTGAGCAACTTGACGAACACCACGACGTACCAGATCAAGGTGCGTGCGGTGAACGGTGTCGGACCCGGTGCGGCCTCCACGGCCTCGTCGGTGACCCCGGCCGCGGTCGCGCCTGGCGCGCCGACCGGGCTGAGCACGCAGCCCGATGACACCGCCGCGATGGTGATCTTCACGCCGCCGACCGACAACGGCGGCAGTGCGATCACCGGCTACGAGGTATCCACCAACAACGGGGTGAACTGGGCGACGGTCCAGACTTCCGTGCACACCAACACCCAGCGGCGTCTGTCGGTCACCGGGCTGGTCAACGGCCAGCTCTATCAGGTACGCGTCCGCGCGGTGAACGGTGTCGGACCGGGCACCGCGTCGGCGGCGGCGACGGTCACCCCCGCCGCTCCGACCCCGGCCCCCGCTGCCCCGGCCACCGCGCCGGTCGCCACGGCCGGGATCTCGTCGATCACGGTGTCGTGGCCGGCGGTGCAGGGCGCGGTGAACTACAAGGCGGAAGCGTCACCGGGTCAGGCTTTCTGCCAGGTGGACGCACCCGCCACGTCGTGTGTGCTCGGCGGCGTCGCCGGCACGGCCTACACGGTGACGGTGGTGGCGATCGGCCCCGGCGGCACGTCTTTGCCGTCGGCGGCGTCGAACCAGGTGACGGTGCAGGAACCGGAACCGCCGGCCACCGTGCCCACGGATGCGCCGCTGACACTGACCACGGACAAGGGCAAGCTGTCGCTGGCCGTACCGTCGCAGCAGATCGTCGTGATCGGCACCGGCTTCGCGCCGTTCTCGACGGCGAAGGTCACGATCTACTCCGACCCGATCGAGCTGGGCACGGTCACCACCGACGCCAACGGCAACTTCTCGGTGCCGGTCACCGTCCCGGCGTCGCTGGCCGCCGGCGCGCACACCTTCTTGGCTGTCGGTGTCGACCCGAACGGTGCGTCCCGCAAGATGGCGCTGCCCGTCACCGTGCCGCCGACCAACCCGGACACCACCGGGCCCGGCGACACGAACAAGACGACCCTGCCGGTCCCGGCCGGCGGCGGCATCACCCTGCTCGACGCACTCAACAACCCGACCACCACCGTCGTGATCCCGCAACAGGGCACCTACGCCCTGGACGCCACGACCGGCGCGATCACCTTCGTCCCGGTCACCGGCTTCACGGGTACGGCCACCGCGGTCAAGTACCGCATCACCGACTCCATCGGCACGATCGTCGACGGCACCTACACGGCCGTCGTGACCGGCGGTGGTGGCGAGACACCCGGCCCCAGCCCGTCGACCGGCTCGGTCACAGTGAAGGTTTCCAAGCTGACCGTGACCCGAGGCCTTCCGGCCAAGGCGACGGTGCCCGTGGCGGTGTCGTTCTCCTCGGCGGTTCGTGGCCGGCATACGCTGGTGCTGTGGAGCACGGTGTCCGGCAAGCGGGTCATGCTCGGCACCGGCCGCGCAGTCACCACCACGGCCAGCCGCTCAGCGGTCGTCACCGCCACGCTGAACCCGCTCGGCCGGGCCATGGCCGCGCGACTCGGCGGCTACCCGATCGCGGCGGCGATCACCACCGTGCCGACCGGCGGCGGGAAGACGTTGCGGGGCAGCAGCCGTACCCAGCTCGTGCTGAACAGCTTCACCGCGGCACGACCGGTGTACTTCGCCACCGCCTCGTCGACGATCAGCGCCCCGCAACGCCGCTACCTGGGCACCCTGCGGAGCAACCTGACCGGTATCCGGTCGATCACCTGCGTCGGGCACACCGACGACCGGGGTAGCGCAGCCGCCAGCCGCGCGCTCGGTGAACGGCGTGCCCGGGAAGTGTGTCGCACGTTGGCGGCCCGCACGAAGATCCGCACGAACGTGATCACCAAGGGTGAAGCGAACCCGTCCGGCAGCAACAGCACCGCCGCGGGCATGGCCCGCAACCGCCGAGTGGACATCACCATCCGGTACTGAGAAACCGCATAGCAGTCAGGGCCGTCACCGCGAGGTGGCGGCCCTGACTATTTTGTCGGGGGCTGCTGACCTACTGCAGCACCATCCCCGTGACGTAGCGGTAGTCGCTCCAGCCGCTTCCGGTGAAACTCAGATAAACGTTGACCTTCTCGCCTCGGGTGTAATTGCCCGGGATTGCGGCACAGGTGTTCGCGTTGTCGCCGCCGTAGTCCCACGCCTGCGCGTCAGCGCCGTTGTCCCAGGCCTCGTAGTGCACCCCGGCGTACGCGCCCGAACCGGCGTTGTAGACGCGGACGCAAGCCTTGCGGGCTGACATGTCGAGGTAGGCGTACGCCTTCCACTCGCCGTTGCGCTGCAGCAACACCTCGTTGGTTGCCGCCGCCGCAGGCAGTGCAGTAGATCCGAGCACCACTGCGGTAATGCCCACGACCGCCGCTGACCATCGTGAAAAACGTCGCATGTATCCGAAACCTCTCATCGAGCCGAGTAAGAGCAGCTGCCAAGCTACCCCCGATACGACGCTGTACCCATCGATCCGCAGAGCCATACAAGCTGTCCGTGTGGTTCCTCTGCGACTCCGAGCGGTCGGTAGTGGGACGGACCGTCCTAGTTGCCTCGCGAAACCCGGTAGTAGTGCAGCCCGCGTGCAAGCAACGGCCGCCTTGCGAGGCAGCTGGGCCGCGGTATAGGTGGTCCGGCAGCAACAGCACCGCCGCGGGCATGGCACGGCGACTCCGGAGGCGATCTGCGGGATCAGCTGAGGACGGGGAAGAGAAACGTCATCGCGGCGGTGCCGACGATGGTGCCGCCGATAACTTGGAGCAGGGTGTGGTCCCGCAGGACGACCCGTGACCAGCAGACCGCGACGGCGACCGGTGCCGTCACGAGACCGAAGGGTCCGAAGATGACGGTGAGTGCCGCAGTGGTTCCGGCAGCGACGAGGGCGTGGACGGAGATCTTCCAGCGGAGCAGGACGGTGACGGGTGCGGCGACGGCGAGGGAGGCGACCATCGCGATGATGAGGGCGATGAGCTGCCGGGGCGCGTCGACGAGGTAAAGGACGACGGTGCCGAGGACCGTGGAGATGAGGCAGGCGAGGATGGGCAGCTTGCGCTGGGCCCGGACGCGGACGTGCTTGTCGGTCCATCTGCCTTTCCGTACGCCGCGCAGGATGTAGGCGATGGGGATGAAGCTTCCGGCCGCGGCCGCGATCAGGCCGACAGTGAGTGCCTGGGCGAGGCCGGCGGCGGCGTTCCACGCCACGGTGAGGGTGAGCAGGGCGACGAGGACGGCGGGCGAGAGCACGTCGGTGATGAGCTTGGCGAGGCGCAGCCGGGTTGGCGTCGCGACGGTCGTGGGGGCGTCGGTGAGTGTCGGCATGGTCGGTCCTAGGGGGCGAGTGCGTCCGCGGGGGCTGCGCCGATGGGTGGGTGAGTGTAGGCCCGCTGCTAGGCGGGCGTACGCACAGCCGCGGTTGACCGCGCGAGGGGAGACGCGGAACGCTCGTGTGTCCCCTCGCCTCGCCCGGCATGACTACTCTGCGGCAATGGCATTGACTCCGGACGAGTTC
The DNA here is from genome assembly GCF_044452725.1 of Actinoplanes sp. NPDC051859. Classification (NCBI taxonomy): domain Bacteria; kingdom Bacillati; phylum Actinomycetota; class Actinomycetes; order Micromonosporales; family Micromonosporaceae; genus Actinoplanes; species Actinoplanes sp. NPDC051859. The sequence goes on from NZ_JBITBX010000007.1 coordinate 345,652, forward strand.
TACCAGCACGCGCTCGCTGCCACCGACAGCGAGCAGCGCCTTCCTCTGTCCCGCATGACCGCTTGGGAGATCAGCCCGTTCGAACAGGACGGCCTCCGGGTCTCCGCCCTCCGGCCGCCGGTCCTGCCCGAGCCGCCGCGACACGGCGAGGACCCCGCGGACTGCAGCATCTGCAGCGACCGCGACAAGGGCATCTGGTTCAACGAACGCTGGCGTCTCGACCGGATCCCCGGCGTCGGGGTGCCGCTGATCCTGATGCTCTACCCCCGCGAGCATTACGACCTTGCTGATCTCCCCGACGACATGGCCGCGGAACTCGGCCTGCTGGGCACCCGCATCGTCCGGCACATCCAAGCGGTGCCGCACATCTCGCGAGCCCACATGTACCGCTTCGGCGACGGCGCCGCGCATCTACACCTGTGGTTCTTCGCCCGACCCGAAGGCCAGGCGCAACTGTACGGCTCATGGCTGCCGGTCTGGGACGATCTGTTGCCGGAGTACCCGGCCGAGCTGGCTGACGCGGATGCCGCCCTGGTCGCCGACGCGCTGGTGGAATCATCCGGCGGTGCCCGCACGCCCACCGTCTGATCCCGCGCTGGACGGCGCCGGTGCGACACGTCAACGCACGGACGGCACCTTGTCGATGGCGCACCTGACCGTGCGGCCCGGCACCAGCGGCAGCTCGCCTCCGGAAAGAGCGAGCTGGCTCGTCCCTATCTGGCATTCGGCCGTGGCGTTCGGATCGGTGTTCCGAGCGGTCAGGACAGGCGACAAATCGGGTTCGTCAACCCCGACCTCAACGATGTGGGTCCACGGGACCGCCACCGTCTCGCGGGTCGGTGTGTCGCCGGCACGCACGGAGTACGTGACTTCCGCCCGCCCCTGACCGCGCACGTAGAACATGATGGATAGCGTCTTGTCCCCCTCACGGAAGATCCGGAGGGTTTGCGGCGTGCCGCTGACAGCCGGCGTGCCCGACGCAGCGGGGTGCGGTGAGAGGCTGGACGACGTCCCGCCGGAGTCACAAGACGACAGTGAACCGGCTGCCATGACAAGGGTGGCTAGGGCGATGACGGGACGGCGCATCCGAGCATCCTTGCCTACCTGCGCGATCTGACATCCGCGGCCCCGACCTGAATCTGAATTGTTTACGGATCTCCGCTTATGCCGCACTAGTAGTGTGCTCGTGAGCGGCCTCCGGGGTAGTTGCTAGATCATCCACCCGAGTCCCCTGGGCCGATGTATCCCACCGCGGAATTGCCCGAAGCAACCCGAACCGGATAGTTCCAGCGCCGCAGAGCCTGCGCCATCTTCGCGGCGCCCGCGGGATTGGCCGAGTGGATGATGACGACACCGATATCGAAGGGCTGGCCCTCGAAGGCAGCCCGTTCGAGAACCTCCACGACCGGCCAGATGGTGTCATCGTCGCCAAGATCATGGTCGAGCCAGAGTTCGTCGAGCCGGTGGCCGCGGTGACGGTTGAGAAGCTCGACACCAGTTGAGCTCGTGCGCGCCACCTCGGCTGGCCGGCCGTCGACGAACGAGCGGAGATCGTCGATGAGGACGATCATCGGCTCGCGGTCAGTCATCGTACGATGATGCCCGGTCCTCCCCCTCAGCTCCTAACGACTTGTCGCCGCCAGGTGTCATCGTCCGCCGGCTCCGCGGCGACCGTCAGTTCGCTGAACACGTTGGACAACTGCACCGCCCGTCCGTCGTCGAAGACCAGTTCCAAACCGGCGAGCAGCCACGCCTGGAGGCGTTGCCCGTCAACGCGATCGAGCCGGAAGTCATGTTCCAGTACTCGCACCTCTCGGACTACGGCGCCGAGGATGCCAGCCAAGTGTGGTTCCTGCGGATCGCCCCAGGCGAGAGCCAGTTCAGGGTCGTCCTGGTCGGGTGTGTCTAGAGGTTCATCAACGTCGATCGTTTCCCAGCCCAGGTGCATTTCGTCGAAGCCGTCGAAGGCGAGTTCCAGACGCGGGCCGCCGAAGTCGATGATGAGCGGCGCGGTGCAGCACCACGCGCCGTCAATGACGTAGCACAGACCCGTCATCGATCTGACTCGTCGGCCGACGAGCGCATAGAGGCGCGAGCCATGCACGCGGGCCACCCGGTAGAGACCTAATCGTGGCTGAACTTGACCGCCTCCGGGCTGAGACGGCGCGGCTCGGTGGCCGAGCTGGATAACACCCTGCGAGCGTGTGACCAGCACGCCCGGACTGCGATGGTGGCAACTCTGACCTGGACCGCATGAGTATCCAACTTCTGTACAGATCTGCACTCGCCAGTCATAGAGCCTTACAACCTGTGTGTGCTGGCTGCAGGTCTTACGCCGTGCCCATCGCCGCACCAGACTGGCTAGTGACGGCCGGCTGGAACGAGTGGTTGCTCCCGAGCCAAGGACAGGTCGCGTCGTTCGGTCACCCCTGCGTGTATCGGGTGGCCGCGGATCGCGACGGAGAGATCGCTCGCGCTGCGCCGTCGGCATCTCTCCGTCGCGATCGGTAGGGAATCCGATGAACGAGCTACACCTGAATCACAGGCCTCGGAAACGACAGTGGGGCCTCGGTCGGCGGCTCTGCGTCTGTGGCTTGCTCTGGCCTTGCGTTGATGCCCGGCTGCAGGAGGTCGAGATGCGCCTTCGCTCCAGATAGCTCAGATGTCGAACTCGCCGGACTTCACACCGGTTACAAAGGCAAGCCAGCCGCCGCGGGGGAACGCCAAGACAGGGCCCGCGGGAGCCTTGGAGTCCCTTACACCGACCACGTCAGGCAGGTTGGCGGCGACCTCGACACAGTCGCCGCCATTAGTGCTGCTGCGGGAACTTTTGTGCCACTTCGCCCGGGTCAGGTCCATTGGTTCGCTGCCTCCGCGATCAGTGCGTGGGACTGGCGCTGCGGCAAGGCATCAGCCCTCACGCACTCCCACGCATCCCGGAGGTAGCGTAGCTCCTCCACACCGTCGACCGACATGCCCTTGAGTTGATTGTCCAGGTAGGCCATGTCAGCCCCGTCAGGTGCCGTAGCGAGAACGAATGGCCCACCCAGACCGAGGTAGCCGCCGACGCCTCTCGGTATGACATGCACGTGTACGAACGGCCGGGTTGCAGCTTCAGCGAGGTGGAGGAGCTGCTCCCGCATGATCTTCGGCCCGCCGACCGGCCGCTCGAGGACCGAGTAGTCGATCACCGCGACGAGCAGGGGCGGCCGAGAACTCTCGAGAATCTCCTGTCGAGTGAGTCTGCCGAGAACGATCTGGTCGAGTTCGTCCGCGGTCAGCGGAGTGCCACCTTCGTACATCCCCCGGGCGTAGTCAGCTGTCTGGAGCAGGCCGGGAATCACGAGCGGCTGGAACGTGCGCAGTGCTCTTGCTTCACGCTCGATCGCCGCCCATTCACGGAACCAGGGAACTAGCGACTCTCGGATGCAGACCTCACGTATCCGGAGAAGAAGTCCTTCGCTGCCGAGAACTTGATCGCACTGCTGGGCGAACTCGAGCTGCGGCGGGCGGCGGCATTGCTCGACGGCAGCGACCAGGGACGCCGAGTAGCTGATCTTCTCGGCCAAGGCCTCTTGCGACAGGCCAGCTCCCGAACGCAGTCTGCGCAGCTCGCCCGCAAACAGTTCCAAGACTTGGATTTGCGTCACCTGTACACCCCTGTACTCGGCGCCATGCGAACCCTTACTAGCCCGGTGAGCCGGGCTTCGAGCCTTACGAATCTATCGAGCCGAAGGGCAGACTGTCACGCACGCCTAGCTGAACGAGCGGCAGGGTCTTGTCAGTGTCAAACCTCCGATGCACGGACCGCGGGGAGCACGCAAGATCGAGAGGAGTAGCACATGCCGGATAAGGATTTCATTGTCGAGCCGGTCGCTCACGTGGTGGGTGGTCGCATCGAGCCGACTGACGACTATTGGGGTGGGACGCGGTCGATCATTCGGATCGAGGGCAGCAGGGTCGCGCCAGAGTCAACCAAGGGGCTTGAGGACTTCTCCCACCTCGAGGTGGTCTTCCGCTTCCACCTGACAGACCAGAGCGATCTGAGCCGCGGCGCCCGGCGGCCGCGGGACAATCCGAGCTACCCCGAGGTGGGGATCTTCGGTCACCGCAACATGCGCCGCCTGAACTGGCTCGGTGTATCGCGATGCCGCCTGTTAAGGGTTGACGGACTCGATCTACACGTGGAGGAACTCGACGCCGTTGACGGAACGCCGGTCCTTGACATCAAACCCTGGTTCATTGATTTCGGGCCAAGAGGTGAGGTCTACCAAGCAACCTGGGCCACCGAGATGCTAGCCAGCTATTTTGCGTGTAGGCCGTGAGCCGGTGCACCACCGGCACGTTCGGTGCGCCAGATGGCGTGATCGACCATCCATGGTGTCACTGGTCGGTGGAGGCGCTTGGACAACGCCGACGCCGCATCGTGGAGCATCACGCGGGCTTGGACTGGCGAAACCGGTGCAGCGTGACGAGCCAGCCAGCGCAGGACCATCCGGTCAGGTTTGATCGCATCGTCGTCACCGACGAGCATCCAGAGGTAGCTGAGGCGGATGCCGGCCCGTCCGGCGCCAGGAACTGCCGCCAGTGCATGATCAATCTGCGACCGGACCGAAGAGCCATCAACGACGAGCGTCGCGGCGCTGCTCAGGTCGTTTATCCCCTGCTCGGCGAAGACGCGCGCGAAGCGCAGCGCAGCATCGGCCTTGGCGATGCCAGCCCGGGTGGAGGTTCGCTGGGCGTTGGTGATTGCTTGCAAAGCCATCGTGTCGGGGTACCGGGCTAGGAATCGCTCCAACCGCATCGGATCGTCAGGCGGAGGGCTTCCGGGTGGGATCAGGGGCGTGGTATCGCCAGCGAGTTCGGAGATGCGCCTGACTAGCGGTACGACCACCGCGTCGTACCGCGCGCCGATCGACCACACCGCGTCGAGGATGCAATAGCTGAGGCTGGCCCATCGGCCACTTCGCGGCTGTGGGTCCAGCGCTTCGATTGCGTCCAGGAGCGCAGGGTTCAGTTCCCTGTGCTCAGAAGACATGTCTTCAGCGACGAGTTTTCTGATTCGGACTCCAGGGACGATCTCAGGCCGGCTCCTACCACGTGGAGCATGGCGGCCGGTCGTATCAAGTGACGGGAACCTTCCGTCAAGGGCAGACTTCGCGCGACATTCGTAGAGAATGCGCAATTGACAGGTCATCCGGCGCCTCGACGGTCGTCGTCACTACTCTGTCAGCGCCAAGAGCTGCAGCTAGATAGGCAACGCCGGGACAGCCCGGGGGGACTCTCAGCTTTCTCCCGACCTGGCGAACTCGTCGCGACTCGCCAGAGCGCAGCCGCAGCGTCAAGTCGCCGAAGCCATAAGCCTGCATATGAGCGCTGAAGACCGGCCAGTCGATCGCCTGCAAACTGGTTTCATCGGCACCGGCATGATCGACGTGCCGCCAATAGGTACTCCCAGTGGCAACGAAGCCTCTACGGCGATAGAGATTCAGGGCCACAAGGTTGTCAGCGAGCACATCGAGTCCGAGCCTGCGAATGTCCATGCTCTTGGCGAGTTGCGCGCCGTCCTCCATCAGCAGGCTGGCCAGGCCCATGCCTCGGGCGTGCGAGGCCACCGCGATGCCATTGAGGAAGAGTTCTCCAGGGAGAACACGCCAATCGGCGGTCCCGACCGTTTCCGAGCCGATGCAGACAGTACGGACCAGGACCGTGCGCATCGGCGCTGGCGCGCCCAGCACGGCCCGGAGGTATGCGGCATAGCCATCGGCGTGATATGGGACCAGACCTCGAATGGATTCGTGTACCGACTCCGCGAGAAGCGCCGTAGCTTCCTGAACTGCGACCGGGTCGGTCGCGTCCATGTCACTGACCCGACCGGTCGTCTCCGTCAGACCCGGCATTGCCGCTCGATGTCCAGGTCCTGCATGGCCGCGCTCGGGTCCACGGTGACGCCCGAACCGGCGACCGCGCCCCAACCGGTTTTGACAAGGATCGAGAGATCCATGCCGAGGCTCCAGTTGCGGACGTAGCGCACATCCATCGCGAGGCGCGCGTCCCAGCCGACATTGTTTCGTCCGCTGACCTGGGCCAGACCGGTTAGTCCGGGGCGTGCGGCGAAACGCAGTCGTTCCGTGTCCGTGTACCAACGGTCGTACCTGGTGAGCAGCGGCCGGGGGCCGACCAGACTCATCTCCCCGCGCATGACGTTGATGAGCTCTGGAAGCTCGTCGATGCTGCTTTTACGCAGGAAGCGACCGAGCGAGGTCAGCCGCTCAGTGTCACTGAGTGGCTTGCCGTCCGCGCCGTGCGAGTCCCGCATAGTGCGGAGCTTCATCAGCCGGAATCGCTGCCCGGATAGGCCGGTTCGGGTCTGGGTGAAGATGACTGGTCGCCCCATGGTGAGAGCGATGGCTGCCATTGCCAGCAACAGAAGTGGACTCAGGACCACGAGCAGCAGCATCGCGATGGTCAGGTCGGTGATCCTCTTGGTCACCGAACGGTGCACGTTCCTCCGGCGCATCGGTCTTCCAATCAATGAGTCAGAAAAGCAAGGTCAGAACAGGCGTAGCTCAGAGGGCGGCAACGGACGCGCGGTAGGCCGGGAAGAAGCCTTCGTCCAGGACCCCGCCGACCTCTTGAAGACGTGCTGCGACCAGCGCGTCATATCGCTGCTGGCAGCCGATCAACTTCGCGGTACGAAAGCCGCGAACGCCCTGCGGATCGAATGCCTTCTTGTATCGGTAGATGCCGTCGTCCTTTTTGTACCCGCCGCCCAGCACGTAGCCGTGGCGCCCGGTCTGCTGACCGAATGAGGCCACTTCGTGTTTCAGCAGGTCGTTGGGTGACATCGAGAAGGCTTCCGCCAACGTGCCGCCCAAGAAGGAGTAGAGGTAGGCGTCGCTCTGAAGCACCAGCTCCACACTGACTACCTCGTCCTGGCTGTTGACCACTGAAAAGACGCTGTAGCTCCCCGAGATTCCATCGGCGAGAGCGGAGAAGAAGCTTCGATCGAAGCGGTACCACTGGGCTGCGCTCCGACGCTGCATCGTCGACGAGTAGACGTTCAGGAACGCGTCAACGTCCTGGAGGTTGTCGTCCCTACGTACGCTGCAGCCGGCGCGCAGGGCTTTCTTGACGTTCTTGCGCACCTTGTGTTCGTAGTTGGCCCACAGCTCCTCCGGACTCTGCCGAAGATTGACCACGATGTTGTCCGCCGTCTCGGTGATCGCGGTACGCCCGGTGCCAAGCCGGCCGGACAGGCCCGACTCGAGCGACAGACGCAGGAAGGCGGAGCAGATGCCTTCGTTGGCTGCCCAATCCTCGACCTCGGTCAGGACCTGATCGATATCGACGGAGCCAGACACGAAGGGCCCGCCGTACCCGTAGGGCGAGATGGCGTCGGTCAGCTCGTCCTGTGAGAGGGCTGCCGGCACCGGGCGAACGATGAGCGGAAGAAGCGCGAACTCGCCACCGTTTTCCACCACCAAGGCTAGTGCTCTCTCGCCGGCCGCCGCGAACAGACCGCTGTAGGAGGGGTGGGCAAAGGGCTCACGGCCGCACGCCGCCCACCGCTCCAGCCACACCTCGCGGTCCGTTACGGCATCCAGAACGTGAATCATGCGTACTCCTGATCAGAGGATAGGTTCGGATCGACGTCAGCGTTCTGCGAGAAATGCCTTCACGCTGTCCAGCACCCGGCGGACGTTCGATTCGTTCAGGCCGGAGCCGCTGGGCAAGCTCAAACCCCTCTGGAACAGTCGTTCCGCCACTCCCGTCAACACCGAGTCCGCGCCGGCGAAGACCGGTTGCAGGTGCATCGGCTTGAAGACCGGCCGGGTTTCGATGTCGTGTTCGGCGAGGTGTCGGGCCAGGCTGGCGGCATCCCAGCCGGCGCGGGCCGGGTCGATGATCACGCTGGTCAGCCAGCAGTTGGCGCCGTCGTCCTGGCCGAGCAGGTCAACGCCGTCGATGCTGGCGAACAGCTTGGCGTAGGCGTCACGCAGCGCCCGGCGGCGGGCGATCATCTCGTCGAGTCGCCGGAGCTGGGCACGGCCCAGGGCGGCCAGGATGTTGCTCAGCCGGTAGTTGTAGCCGATCTCTTCGTGCTGGTAGTGCGGGACCGGCAGGCGCGCCTGGGTGGACAGGTGCCGGCAGCGCTCGATGAGCTCACGGTTGTCCGACAGCAGCATGCCACCGCCGGACGTCGTCATGATCTTGTTGCCGTTGAAGGAGATCACGGCTGCGGCGCCGAAGGAGCCGGCCGGTCGCCCCCGATAGGTGGAGCCGAGCGATTCGGCGGCGTCTTCGATCAACGGCACCCCGGCGGCGTCACACGTACGGATGAGTTTGTCGTAGTCGGCGCACGTACCGAAAAGGTCCACGGGCAGGACGGCGGCGACGGTGTCGCCGTGCACGTGGAGGGCTTGCTCCACCAGGTCCGGATCGAGGTTTCCGGTGGCGGGGTCGGCGTCCACGAAGATCGGCTGGGCGCCGGTGTACGCCACCGCGTTGGCCGTGGCGGCGAAGGTCAGCGTCGGCACGATCACCGTCTGACCTGCGCCGACGCCCGAGGCGAGCAGCGCGAGGTGCAGGCCTGCCGTGCCAGAGCTGACTGCGACGGCGTGCGCGACGCCGGCCCGGTCGGCGACCTCACGTTCGAAAGCGTCGACGGCCGGGCCGGCCGGAGCGACCCAGCCGGAACGCAAGGCCTCAACAACGTACGTCTCTTCGAGGTCGCCGACGTCGGGGGCGGACAACAGAATTCGTCCGGTCATCGTGGGGCATCCTTTGCGGAACTGTCGACAGGAGGGCAAGCGGTGTCTGCGGATCGTTTCGGAATGCTTTTCGTGTGCCACGCGAATCTGTGCCGGTCGCCGTTGGCGGAGCGGCTGGCGCGGCGGGCGTTCGACGACGCGTTCGGGCCGGCCGCCGCCGCGGTCGTGACGGCGAGTGCGGGGACCCGGGCGTACGACGGGTCGCCCATGCACCGGGGCAGCTCCGACGTGTTGGGTGAGTGCGGGGTGGACGCGTCCGGGTTCGTCAGCCGTACGGTGACCGCCGGAATTTTGCGCGACGCCGACCTGGTGTTGACCGCCACGCGGGAGCAACGCTCGGCCTGTCTGGCGGTCGAGCCGGGGGCCGTCCGGCGGACGTTCACGGTGCGGCAGTTCGCCAGGTTCGCGGCCGTGGTGCCGCCGATCACCGCGGGGTCGCCCGCGGAGCGGATGCACCGGCTGGTGGCCGAGGTGAACGACCACCGGCACCTGGTGCCCGCGGCGCCGGGCGACGCCGACGACCTGCCGGACCCGGTCAACCAGCCGATCGAGGCGTTCCGGGTGTGTGCCGAGGATGTGTGGGGGTCCCTGCGCGCGGTGGTCGGGGTGATCACTGCCGTTTGACCTTCGGCACCGACGCCGTCCCCTCGTAGTGGCCGGCGTCGGGCTTGCGGTACGCCCGCAGATCGGTCGTCGGGGTGTCCACCGCGTCGACGAGGCGCCCGTGGCGGGACTTTTCCTTGGCGACGTTCGGCGTGTACTCCTGCCGGAACGGTGAGGCGGGGAGCTTCGACTCGCCGATGCCGCCACCGGAGTTGCGGGGCCGCGGCGGGGCGGTCGTCTCGGGGGCGGTCACCTCGTCGGTAGCGGACGCGTAGCTGTAGTACGCGTACGTGCTGCCCTTCTTGGCGGGCACCATGTTGAGCACGCAGCCGTGCAGCTTGGCGCTCACCTTGGCGAGGGCTGCCGCAGCCGTCTGCGCCTGCGACACCGTGGTCTTGGCGTGCCGGGAAACCAGCAGGCAACCGTCGGCGATGGTCGACATGACCGCGGCGTCGGTGACCGGCAGCAGCGGCGGGGTGTCGATGATGATGACGTCGAAAGCCGTGCCCAGCGCCGTGAGCAGGTCGGCCATGTTGCCCGAGCCGAGCAGCTCGCTGGGGTTCGGCGGGACGTAACCGCTGGGCAGCACCCACAGGCCGCTCTTGCCCCACGGCTGCACCACGTCACGGACGTTGGCCTGCCCGGCGAGGACGTTGGTGAGCCCGACCGCACCTTCCAGGCCGAGGTATTCGGCGATGCGGGGACGCCGCAGGTCAGCGTCGATGATGATGACCCGCTTGCCCGCCTCGGCGAACGCGATGCCCAGGTTGCAGGCGGTGGTGGACTTGCCCTCACCCGGCAGGGCGCTGCTGACGACCAGGCTGCGCAACGGCCGGTCCACGTGCACGAACTGCAGGTTCGTCCGCAACTGACGCATTGCTTCAGCCCGGGTGGACTGCGCACTGCCCTCAGTGATCAGCGGCGACTTGTCGGCCTTGCGGTCGAACGGAATCGCACTCAGCACCGGCGCCGACGCGGCCGCATTCAACGCCTCCGGCGATCGAATAGTGCTGTCCAATGATTCGCGCAGGGCCGCGGCCCCCACCCCGAGAATCAAACCCAGAGCAATAGCCAGGCCCACATTGCGGACAGGCTGCGGCGACACCGGCGCATCTGCCAGCTTCGGCTCCGCAATGATCTGTACGCCCACCGTCGGCGACTTCGAACCCGGCGGCGTCTCCAGCTTGCCGATCAACGCCGGAAACTCCACGGCCAGCCGCTGGGCCAGTTGCAAGGCCCGAGCACGATTCGTATCCGTCACCGTTGCCTGCACCAGCACGGTATCCGGGACGACCTGCGCCGCGATCTGCTTCTGAATATCCTCGGCGGCCAAGCCGGCCGGATCCGCCGCCGCGACCGACTGCGCCAGCCGGTTGCTCGTCAGCACGTCCACATACGACTTGACTCGCTGCTGGGCGAACTGGCCGCCCTGGAACGCCTGGGTCACCTCGGTGCCGCGGGTGTTCACGAAGAACGTGACGGAGGCGGCGTACGTCGGCGGGGTGAGGAGGGTGACGCCGACGGCAACGCCGACCGACACCGCGATTGCTCCTGCGACCAGCCACCATCGCTTCCGGACGGCGCGCAGGTAATCGCGCAGGTCCATCGAGTTGCCTCCTCTATTCGTGTCCCGGTATCCGCCATTCGGTCACCTTCATCGGCCCGAACTGCGCATGTATTCGGTCATCGGTTACGCGTTGTCCCGTACGAGCCCGCGCGCAACCGGGGCTCATCACGGATAACGGCGCATAGCGCCTCCAATGATGGTTCACCGAGCAGAAACTCCGACGACGTGGAAGATTTCACCCGGAAGAGGCAGCATGATTTCCGCGACGGCCGACATGGCACCGCGAAATGCCTGGTCAGGCCGGTTACGGCCGGGACCCGACGACTGCTGCCCGCCGCCGGGAATCCGCGCGGAACAACCCGGTCCGAGTCGATGACCGCATTGTTGTCGGGGCTATTTCTCGATCGTTGTTCGGCAATGCCGCAACGGTATTACCCGGGTCGTCATTCCCAGACTAAAAGCCCCACCGGCGGCGGAATGGTGGGGGCCACGCTCGACGGCGAGGAGGTGGAGCCGGCACCGGACTCGAACCAGACCGCGTCGTCGGTGTGACCACCGGCGGCCCGCCGCCTGCGATCGAGCCACGGGCGACCCCGGCCCAGCGCCGGAGGGTCGCGACAGAGCCCGGTGCACCCGAAAGGGCTGACATCGCAACGAGAACGGGCCTGGCCCGTTGTACGTCGAGGGCTAATCACAAAATCTGGAAGAGGCAGCAATGAGCCGCAATCGGGCTATCGCTTTTCTCACCTCGGTCATCGCCGCACTGGCGATGAGCCTGGGGTTGACGGCCTTCACCGCAACCGCGGCATCGGCCACGCCGAAGGTGCACTACCCGCCGCCGCCGCCGTCGCTGGTGGTCAACAAGGGCGTGGTGAAGTACGGCGTCTCCGTGCGGGCTACGGGCCGCAAGTACGCCAAGAAGGAGAAGGTCACCGTCACTGTCACCTTCCGCAAGAAGGGCTCCACCAAGTGGAAGACCATCAAGGTCTCCACGGTGCGCACCGACAGCAACGGCAAGTTCACGTACAACCTGAAGGCCTTCGCGGCCGGCGTCCTGATCATCACGGCCAAGGGGAAGAACTCGCGTAAGAGCGCTTCCGCCGCCGTGTATGTGATCGACAAGAAGAAGGGCGGCGGCTGGAACATCCGCCGTGCCTCGTTCACGGCCGGCGGCCCGGCGGGTATCGGTGGCACCGCGGTGACCCCGGCCAGCAGCCCGGCCGACTCGAACGGCGCGTGGCTGGCTGTCGCGGGTCTGGGCGTCCTCGCCCTGGCTGGCAGCACGGTCGTCACCCGGCGCACCATGCGGCGGCGTCAGCACAGCTGACCGCACGTGCTGGAAGGCACCGGCCCGTACCTCTTGCGAGGTGCGGGCCGGCGTCGTTTCCGACGAGCCGCGCTCACGTCACTCTCTCGGGCTAATCCGAGTGGTCCCAGCACGTTGATCAAAACCTGGAATTCGCCGCACGAAGGCCCGATCTCCGCCGGCGTCCCCGTAGCGTTTTCTACTACGAGACGCCGTCCTACCTGCGAAGCGACGGCGTCTCCCCAAAACACCTGCGGCTTACGAACCCGGCAGGTGATGGAGAAAGAAGAAAAGTGAAGAGGATCCGCGAACCGTGTCGTGGCGCGTTTGCGGATCGGGCGAGCCCTCGGCGGCCAGAAAACGCCGAGGGCCCGTGCCACGAAACGATAGTCCAGTGAAGAGCCTCACCGTTCTCCGGCCGTCGCAGAAACGCCCCCCTTCGACGGCCGGGACGGTGCGGACCCGCCGCGTCCTCCCGGCACCGGCGGTTCCGCCGGTCCCCGTCACCCCGCCCGGTGACGGGGATTGGCGGCACAGCGTGACCGACACCGATTTGAAGAGTTCCCGAGAAAGGTGGTAGCCGCATGTTCTCGCTGGTGACAACGTTCATCGAAGCGTTGACAGCGCGAAAGCGCATCGACGATCGATGCTGCGGATGCGGCGCCGTACCCCGGACGGGTTAACCCGGTGAGCGCAGAAGCGGGATTACATCCGGCGGTAATGCCGAACGGACATCCGATCACGTTTCTGCCCTTGGTCCGGGAATGTTGTGCCGCGCCCGTTTTCCGCCTCCACCGGAGGGCGCAGGCAGTTCATTCCCCGTGGCTCCGGCCGTGTCCCGGCGGCCGGAGCCACATTCATGTCTTCGCAGGAGGAAAGCGCACATGCGCAAACTGAGCAGACGGTCCACCACCGTCGTCGTCACCACCGTGGTCGCCGTGGGCGCCGCTGGTGCCGCCTGGGCCGCCTGGAGCCTCACCGGCTCCGGCACCGCCGAGGCCAAGGCTGGTTCGGTGGTCACCCTCAAAGTCACCAGCGCGGGCCTCGCGGCGGGCGGGCTCACGCCCGGCAACCCGACCACGGTGCTGCTCACGGTGGAGAACCGCAACGCTTTCCCGGTGAAGATCACCAACATCGACCTGACCCAGCTCGACTCGACCCAGCAGGGCTGCGACGCCAGCGCCAACGTCGACGTCGTCAACGACGCGGCCCTGCCCACCAAGGCGACCGTGCCGGCGGGCAGCGAGGACAAACCGGCGACCGCGCAGATCGCGTGGAGCGGTCCGCTGCAGATGAAGGCGGACCCGGCGGACGCCTGCCAGGGGGCACCGTTCACGTTCAACGTCCACCTCGACGCCGTCAGCGCGGCGGCGTGAGCACGGCGATGGGGCAGGGCGGTCACGCCGCCCTCGCTCCGTCGCCGCCGGCCCCCGATGCCCTCAGACCGAAAAGGACTGGCATGCGCAAGCTCAACCGTCGCGGCAAGGCGATCCTCAGCGCCGCCGCCGCTGCCGCCGTGATCGTCAACGCCGGCGCGGCCTGGGCATACTGGAAGCTCGGCGGAGCCGGCACCGGTGTGGCCGTGGCAGGATCCGCGGTGGAGCTCGAGCTGCAAGGCCGCTCCGACAACAGCGAATCGCTATATCCCGGCGCGACGGCCGGCCTCACCGTCACGGTCACCAACCGCAACGGCTTCCCGGTCCGCATCACCTCGATCAGCCCCGGCGACGGCAAGGTAACGGCGGACGCCGCACACCGCGACGCCGGTTGCCTCGAGACCGGAGTGATCGTTAGCGCTGATGTGCTGGCCGTGTCATGGGAGGTCCCGAAGAACACCATCGGCGTCTTCACCGTGCCCGGCGGCCTGCGGATGACCAACAGCTCGGACAGCGCCTGCCAGGGCGCCACGTTCACGATCCCGGTCACGGCCAAAGGCCTGAGCAGCGCCTCCTGACCCACCCCTCGCCCGTCTAGGAGTTACCCCCGTGCACCGCTGGCACAAAACCGTGGCCGCCGCCGCGGCCGTCGTGGGCGCGGCCAGCCTCGGCGCCGCCCTGCACGACCAGACCTCGACCGATCAGCAGCTCACCCTCAGCGTGGTGGCGGGCTCCGTGCCGATCCTCACCGTACGCGGCACCGCCGTCGACGGCCTCGTTCCCGGCGCCCGGCGTCGACTGGTCCTGACCCTGGCGAATTCCTCCGGCGTCGACCTGTTGGTGACCGGCATGCACGCCCGCCTCACCGCCACGAGCAAGCCAGGCTGCGCGCCCGACGCCACCAACCTCGAAGTCGAGGAATACACCGGGGCGCTGCCCGCCCGCCTCGACGCGCGAAGCACCCGGCAGGCCGGCTCGGTGCCGCTGCGCATGCCGAACACCGTCGTGGACGCATGCCAGGAAGCAACCTTCACCGTGGCTGTCACCGCCGACGCCGTGGCCGCGCGGTGACGCCACGGCCCGGCCGTACCCGCACGTCGCGTCTCCTGCGGTCGCCGTTGCCGTACATCGGCACGGCGACCGCACTGGTGATCGGGACCGGCGTCGCCGCGTACGGCGACTGGGACGTCAACGCCGACAGGGCCACGTTCACCGTGCACGCCGCGAGCATCCCCCGCATGGACGCACCGAACGCGGTCCTGCCCAGCGGACCGGCGCTGGTCGACGCGGGCGGTCGGATCCTCCGTGGTCCACGGATCACCTGGAGCCGAGTCGAAATCACTCCGTCCGTCGGTGTCCAGCGTTATGTGGTGACCCGCAACCTGGGTCCGATCCGGCAGATCGCCTGCGACGTCCCGGCGCCGCGGCGCGGTTGCGTCGACCTGCTCCCGCCAGCTGGCTATCTCGTGACGTACACCGTCGTGGCCACCCACGGTCGTTTCTGGACCGGGACGCCGAGTCAGGCCAGTCAGCAGCTCCTGTTGCCGGGCAAGGCCGAGCCCATCGTGGTGGACGGGGTGGTCGTCACGCCCGGCCCAGGCGGAACTGCGGTAGTGCCGGGTGTAGACCCCAGCACCAGCGCGGTCGCACCGGCGCCCGGCACGGTTTCCCCGCCGGCTGGCCCCTCACCCGATGTCCCGGTGCCGTCGTCAGCGCCGGTGATCGTGCCGCCCGAGCCGCCCGAGAGTGCACCGGTCGAGGAATCGGTGCCGCCGCCGGTCGGTTCCAGCGGTCCAGCGCCTACAGAAGAAAATGAGAAAGAAACGCTTTCCCCGGCCGTTGAGTAGGCGACCGTCGAAGTTCATGAAAATGTCGCCGTGTCACGCCAAAACACCCTGAACAAACAGTCAAATCGCGGCGCCGGGAGTAGGTCCGCACTGCCGTTACAGAGGGCTTACTTCACCGGGGGCAACTAATAACATTTGCACCATGACGCCAACCGGTTCCATTGCACTTCAGCTCGCCCTCTCGGTCGCCATGGTCATCTTCACCGCATACGTGGCCGGGCGAGTGCACCAGTGGTACCGGCACGGCTTCGACCGCGACGTGGCCTTCCGCGAGGGCTACAACCAGGCGTCGCACACGCTCTTCCAGCTCGCCGTCCGCAACCACCCCGTCGGCATCAACCCCACCGCAAGCGGGTCCCTGCCCAGCGGCTCGCACGCAAGCGACGCCGTGGAAGTCACCCCCGCCCCGGCCCGGCCCGTGGCACCCGCCCAGGTGCGCGCGGTGGTCCCCCTGCACCAACTCCCCGAGCGCACCGCCGTCGACATCCACGCCGAACGGCTGCTGCACCACCACGTCTGACCCACGGAAGGCAACACCAGAAGTCATGACCGTGCCCGGCAACAGCATCATCCAAGCGCTGTTCGCGCTCGCCTTCGTCATCGCCAGCGGATACGCCGCCGGACGCATCCACCAGTGGTACAAGCAGGGACTGGATCGGGACCTGGCCTACCGCAACGGATACGACCAGGCTTCCAACTCCATGTTCGACCTCGCCATCCGTAAGCGTCGGCACGACCCGGCCACCGGCACCGACTTCACTCCCCCCGCGGAAGACCGCTCCCACCTCGTCGGCCACGCCCGCCGCCGCATCCAGCCCGACCCGAAAGCCAAGCCCGCCGGCCGTCGACGTCGCCGCTCCCACACCCGCTGAGACCTAGGCCGAGCAGAGGGCTTTCTGCGACGGGGCACCGATCCAGCAGGCCTGGCTTTCTACGACGGTTACCGATCCAGCCAGCCTCGCTTTGTGCGACGGGCACCGATCCAGCCAGCCTCGCTTTGTGCGACGGGCACCGATCCGGGTCGGCCGAACGGCAGTCCGCTGTGCACCGCCAGACGATGCGGTCGAGCGATCCGGCGGGCGACGATTCAGGTGGGCGGCCACGGGTCACCGGATGCCGCGTGAGATGAAGGCGTTTTCCCAGAACCACTCGGATTTGCCTCCCCGGGTTCCTGGTGTTAACCACGCTGTCGCCGCTGGTCAACCCGAGAAGCGCAGCAGTGGCCGCCAGGCTGTCGAAGATCCATCTGCGGTGGTCGCTCCCCCGGAGGAATTAGGCCGTACCGGCCGTCCTCACTGAGTCATGCGCGGACAAAGCCAGACGGAACGCCGATCTCGGCACGCCGGCGAATCGGGCAGGGTGGTGTCACCGCTCAGCGGCCCCCGTGCCGAACCGGCGGCACCCGGTTGGAACACCCGCCACCGCGCAGAAGGAAGCCCCGTATGCGTACGTCCCGCAGACGGCTCGCCCCGACCGCGACGCCCTGCCCTGTCAGCACCGCCGCCAAGGCCGGTGTGGACTCATGAGGCGAGCCGTCCTGAGCAGTGAACGCCCCGCTGCGGAGGACCGAGCGGAGGACACCGAAGAGCCGCCGGCCGCCGTCGCGGACCCCGACGGCACCACACCCGCACCGCGCCGCACACGGGGACTCGATCCACGCACCCGGAGCATTCTGGTCGCTGCGGCCGTCGCTGCCGTGATCGTCAATGCCGGTGCCATGTGGACGTACTGGAAAATCACCGGATCGCAGAGCGCAGCGGCCGGAGCGGGCGCGTACCTGGAAATGGGTCTGCGGGGGCGCACCAGCCTGGACGTGCCGCTGACCCCGGGCGGCACTGGCGACCTGACCGTGACCGTCTCGAACGACAACGACTTCGCCATCCGGGTCACCTCCGTCGCACCCGGCTCGGGCAACATCATCGCCGACGACGAGCACCGCGAAAACGGCTGCACGCGGCACGGCGTCGACTTCACCAGGCCGGAGCTGCCCGTGCAGTGGGAGGTCAGCCGCAACGACGTGGCCGTGTTCACCGTGCCCGGCGCCCTGCGCATGGCGGCCGATGCCGACCAAGCCTGCCGCGACGCCATTTTCACGGTCCCGGTCCGCATCACCGGCTCGGCCCGCCGCCCCTGACCGACGCCCCGGCCGGCCCTTCGACGCTGGCTAGGCCATCGGGCGGCCCAGCGTGGCGTGGTCAGCTTTTTGACGTGGGCCAGCCGGCGTCTCGGCAGGCCTGGGTGAAGGCGGTAGCGTCCGCTTTCCATGCGGTCGAGGTGCCGTTTGCGCTGCGGCCGATCGCGACAGCCCGCTCCGCGATCCGGTCGTTGTCGCTGTCCGCCGACCACTTGCCGACCTCGTCGGCGAGCGCCAGGCGCGCCTGTTTGGAATCGGCGTTTCGCTGGCCCTCGGCGAACGCGGTGCAGGCGCGCGCAGCCGCGTCGTCGAGGGTGCCCGGCCCCGGCTCCTGGGCGGAACGGCCGATCGCGAGGCCCGCCAGCACCACGAGCAGGACCCCGCCGCCGATCACGAGTTGACGCTTGTTCGGCTTCACCTTCACCGGTGCAGATTATCGGGTTCAGCACTCCACGACGGTGACCGCGAGCCCGCCGCGGGAAGTCTCCTTGTACTTGCTGGACATGTCGCGGCCGGTGTCGCGCATGGTCCGGATCGCGGTGTCCAGGCTGACCCGGTGGTCGCCGTCGCCGTTGAGGGCGAGCCGGGCCGCGTTGATCGCTTTGACGCTGGCGATCGCGTTGCGTTCGATGCACGGGATCTGCACGAGGCCGCCGACCGGATCGCAGGTGAGCCCGAGGTTGTGCTCCAGCGCGATCTCCGCCGCGTTCTCCACCTGCTCGGGGGTGCCGCCGAGCACCTCGCACAGTGCGCCCGCCGCCATCGCCGCGGCCGAGCCGACCTCACCCTGGCAGCCGACCTCGGCGCCAGACAGCGAGGCTTTCCCCTTGATCAGGATGCCGATCGCGGCGGCGGTCAGCATGAAGCGGACCACGCCCTCGTCGTTGGCGCCGGCCACGAACTTGTCGTAGTAGTGCAGCACCGCGGGGACGATGCCGGCCGCGCCGTTGGTCGGGGCGGTGACCACCCGGCCGCCCGCCGCGTTCTCCTCGTTGACGGCGAGCGCGAACAGGTTCACCCAGTCCATCACGTGCAGCGGGTCGGTCTCTGGACGCCGGATCAGCTCGGCGTGCAAGGCGGGGGCGCGGCGGCGGACCCGCAGGCCACCGGGCAGGACCCCGTGCGTACGGAACCCGCGCTCGACACACCCGCGCATGACCGACCAGATGTGCAGCAACCCGTCGTGGATCTCGGCGGTGCTGCGCCAGGACTGCTCGTTGGCGAGCATCACGTCCGAGATCGACAAGCTCTCCCGGCGGCAGACCTGCAACAGCTCGTCACCGGTGGTGAACTGGTGCGGCAGCACTGTGGTGTCCGGGTCGGCACTCGCACCCTCTTCGACCACGAACCCGCCGCCGACCGAGTAGTAGGTCTGCTCGGCGCCGTCGTCGGCGCTCAGTCGCAGGGCGTTGGGGTGGAACGGCAAGCTGCGCCGGTGCCGGACGAATTCCACGGCGGCCGGGTGGGTGCCGTTGAGGAAGAGCTTGCCGTCCGTACCGATCTCTTCGATCCGGACGATGGCCCGGTCGGGGTCGATCGTGGCCGGGTCGGCACCTTCCAAGCCCAGCAGAATCGCGCCGTCGGTGCCGTGGCCTTTGCCGGTCGCCGTGAGGGAGCCGAACAGCTCGACCCGCACCCGGGTCGCGTCCGGGTGGGCGGCCGCGAATCTGCGCGCGGCGCGCATCGGGCCGACCGTGTGCGAGGACGACGGGCCGATCCCGATTGAGTACAGGTCGAAGGCGCTGACCGCCATGACAGGGCTCCCTGGTCGCAGATGACCCTCCCCGCTCTGTCATCTCTACCTGAGAGCTTCACCGCCGTCAGGCGGTTTGCACCGTGGGTGCGGGACCGAAGGATGGTCCCGACTTTCCAGAGTCGCCTCGCCGTGGCGGTATCTGGGCCTGAGAGATTCTCGGGGAGGAGTTGCTCCTTCGGCGTCCCGGCGGGCCGGGTGCTCTCCCGCCAGGGCTCGAGCAGCGCGATCTTGAGTTATGCGCCGACCGTAGGAGCCGCGTCGCGGGCCGTCAAGTCGGCGGATGGATCACTCCGGCTTGCGGGCCGGGCGCAGGACCAAGGCTACCGCGCCGAGCACCGCGACGGTCTGCAGCACGAACATCGCCGGGTCGCCTTCCTGCAGGTCCAGCGTGGCCAGGGCGACGCCGGGGATGAGCAGGCGGCCGATGCCCTCGACCTTGTCCGGCGCCGTACGGAAGCTGTCGTCGCTGCCGTTCGCGTCGCCGCGGGTGATCAGCATGCCGTTCTCGTCGATGCCGCTGATGCGGTGGATGCGGGTGTTGCCGGGGTGCTGCGGGTCGGGCACGACCACGACCTGCCCGACGATCGGCGTCCAGTTCTCCGGCGGGGCGGAAGTGATGGCCACGTCGCCGCGGTGCAGGTTCGGGCTCATCGACTCGCTGACGACAGCGACGGGGGTCCAGCCCCAGAGGGCGGGCACCGAGCTCCAGGCGACGAGGGCGCCGACACCCGCGAGGATCGCGATGGCAACGAGCCGGAGCAGGAGCGAGGGGAGGCCGGCGAAGTTCCGGCGACTGCGCTGTCCCACCGGGGACGGCTGGGTTCCGGCCCATCCGGCCGGTACGGACATGACAGTCATGATCAGCTGTTCGCTTCCCAGGTGAAGGAGGCGTTCGCGGAGCCACCCTGCTGGGCGTCCGGCGTACCCGCGTTGACGGTGTAGGTGATCTTGTAGGTCTTGCTCTGGCCCGCACCGGACGGGGCGAAGGTGCCGACGCCGTTGGCGAAGTTGTTCTTGGTGGTGCCGAAGTTGCTCAGCGTGCCGGTGTACGCGGTACCGGTCGGGGTGAAGCCGGTGCAGCTGCCGAAGCCGCCGCCGCTGCCCTCTTCGACCACCATGTCGATGTACGGGGCCAGGCCACCGGAGACCGCGGTGCCGTACATCTTCACCGTGGAGGACAAGGTGCCCGAGTACGAGACCGTGATGCACTTGTCGCCGGTCGAGCCGGGCCGCAGGTTGGTCGGGCTGAACATGACCGCGTTGCTGTCGTCGTCGCTCAGGGCCACCGTGCCGGCGTTCCAGCTGTTCGCGCCGTTGCCGGTGTTCGCCGTGAAGGCCGCGCTGGAGGCCTGCCACATGACGCCGGAGCTGATCGCGATTCCGCCGGTCACCGTCAGCGCCACCGCCAGCATCTTCGTTCCGCCGAGCTGCATCTGTGTTGTCCTCTCACCGACCGGCTTGCCGGCCACTCCGTCGCTGTCAGGGGGATAGTTCGGCGGGCTACCTCAACCCCGTCTCAAGCGGCAGTCAAACCCAGGGCAAGGCTGGGCGAATCTCGGCGGACATGACAAACCGCCGGGCGGACCGGAGTCCGCCCAGCGGTCCCGCACACCGGGAAAAGCGTCAGTCGTCCAGGTCCGGCAGCAGATAGCCGGCAGCCCGCATCGCCGTGACCTGGGAAGCCGGTGGGGCCAGCGGGACGGACGGGATCAGCCCGACCGCCACAGCAGCATCCGGCAGACCCGCGCCACACCGGTACGGGTCGACGCCCAGTAACGGCCGGCAACTGGCCTTGATCAGCTGACCGAGCCGGTCCACCCGACCCGGATGCCGGCTGCCGAAGCCGTACCGGAAGTCCGGGTGATGGGCCAGCACCAACGCCGCCAACGCAGCAACATGTGTCGCGGCCACCGCCGTGCCATCGAACGCCGCCCGCCCCTGCGGGCCAACCGCGGAAATGACTGCCACGCCGGGCGCACACACATCCACCTCGGGACCGGCGCAGCTGGTCCGGGCCGCGAAAAAGCCGTCCGGCGTCGGCAGCCCGGCCGGCTGGATGGCATGGTGACTCTCCTGCGGGTACGTCCCCAGCTGCCCCATCGCCCCCACGGTGAAGATCGGCGCGAGCGAACCAGGGAACGCGACCGGCCCACCGGTGTCACCAGCCGCCGCCACACAGAAGATCCCCGCCTGCCGCGCCTCCGCCACCTTGTGCGCCAACAGCCCCGACGCCCCGTCCGCGTACACGCCGAGATCGATGACGTCGACCTCCTGGGCGATGCAGTAGTCGATCGCCTCCAGCAGATCGCTCAACCGCCCCGGCAGCACCCGACAGACGTGCACCTCCGCCTCGGGCGCCAGCCCGCCGGCCTGGTCACCGTCACAGCCGGCGAGCAGCGCCACCGAGTGGGTGACCCGGCCGACCGCGTCCTGATCCCACGACTTCTCATCCTGGCCCACCACGTTGATGCCGGACATGACGCCCTCGGCCGCGCCGAGCCGACCACCGTCGACCCCCGACCCCATCACCGCGATGCGTACGCCGTGCCCGCGGTAGGTGGGCGGAAGCCGATCGAAACTCATCGCCCGGCGTCCCCATTCCTCGGGCCCGTGCTCACGAGGAACACTGTCGAGCCGCCGGCAGGTCACCGCATTGGCGTCGGTCGCCGACAGGTCCGGCGAGTCCACCAGAGTGGTCCAGCAGTCCGCCCGCGGACGGACGAAGACCCCCCGCACCGCATCCAGCGAATCGGCCGGCACGGTCAACTCCACCATGCCCTCAGCACCCGTCCGGCCAGCAACGGGATACAAACCGCCATGCACGTAAACCATGGCATCGCCAAGCGGCTCACCCTGATCATCACGAACCCGGAAACGTACGGACACACTCTGCTCCGCCGACCCCGTGGCCGGCAGCATCACGGGAACCGGCAACTGCTCGCCGTGCCGCAACGGATGGTCGATGTCGACGTGGAACTCGGGCCGAGCCGCCAGAATCGCCGCCTGCTCCGGGGTGGCCTCCACCACCGCGACGGCCGGGAAATAGCTGCCGGTCCGCTGCTCAGCGGTGCTCACCTCCTCGGCGGCGCTGCGGATGATCCGCACCACGTGCAGGCTGGGATCGCGTTGCAGGGCCTCGATGAGCTGCTGCCCAGCCCGAGCCGGATCAGCCACGCCGGGCGCAGCCGTCATGCCCGACTGCGTGATCATGCCAGGCGCGGCTGTTAGGCCCGTCGGTGCGACGAGATAGCGCTCCGGGCGCCGACCGAGGGAATCGGGGGTGGGGCGGTCGGCGGGCTGCTGCTGCTCGCCGGGTTGCGGCGCACCTGGCCGGGCGGTGCCGGCGGTGGTGGGGCGGGGGTCGGCCGCACGCTCGTGGGGTTTGTCGGGCCGTCCCTTTGGCCGGCCGGTGCCGTGTGCCTGGCCCTGCTCGGCCATGGCGTGCTCCTTCCGCTGACGCTGACGTTTACGTGACGCCGGGGCGACGCCGCGGGTTGCCGTTGACCTGACGCCGCCGGCTTTCATGACGCGCCGGGTAGGGCGAGTTGCCGTGAACCTGACGCCGCCGGCTTTCATGACGCGCCGGGTAGGGCGAGTTGCCGTGCGCCGGCGGCGACCGGACCGCGGGGTCCGGCCACCGCCGAAGTGAGGACGCACCGTGGTGGCGATCGGTAGGTCTGACACCGCGGACACGACGGTGAGGTGAGCTCACGTGCCGCGGTCGCGGGTCGGCCGGGATCGTCAGCGGCCGAACGGGCCGGGGCTCCAGGCGAACGGGGTCTGGCCCGGGACCTGCGGGCTGCCGAACTGCTGGCCGAACGGCTGCTGGCTGAATTGCTGCTGGCCGAACGGCTGCTGGCTGAATTGCTGCTGCGCGAACGGCTGCTGGCCGTACTGGGAACCGAACTGCTGGCCGAACGGCTGCTGAGCGAACGGCTGCTGGCCGTATTGCGAGCCGAACTGCTGGGCGAACGGCTGGGCGATGCCTTGCTGGCCGGTGGTTTGCTGCTGGCTCAGCTGCTGCTGCACGAGTTGCTGCGCGGCCTGCGTGGCGAGCTGGAGCACGCCGGACTGGGTGAGCTGCTCGATGGCCCGCTGGGCGATCTGCTGCAGCAGGGGCTGCTGAGCGAGGACCTGGACCAGCGGGTGGGACTGCGTCTGCACCTGGATCAGCTGCATGTGTTCGAGCTGCTGGGTGATGCCCGGCTGCTGGGCCAGCACCTGGGTGACCTGCTGGCGGATCAGCTGCTGGGCGATGCGGTGGGCGAGCTGCTGCTGCGCTGCCTGCTGTGCGAGCGGGTGCGGGGTCATCTGCTGGCCGCCCTGCTGCGTCGCGTACGGGTTGTCGCCCCAGCCGCTGAAGCCCTGGCTCGTCGACATGGTGGGTGCGTACGTCATGGCTGACATCGTGCCTCCGAACGTCCAACCTCGATGGACAGGTTGTCCATCGACATCGGACGCTACGCCCGGCGCCGGCGGGCAGACAAGGGGTCGAAGTCGTTCGATATATTTGCACGGTAAATTGTGAACTTCTCCGACGAAGGCGATCACCGGATGCCGATGAACCCGCTCCAGCAGCTCATCCGGGATCGGATGGCGGAGCAGGGCTGGTCGTACGCCGACGTGGCCCGCCGCGGCACCATCCCGCGCTCCACCGTGCACCACCTGGCAACGGCCGACCATCTGCGCCGGCCGCCGCACCCGGCAACGCTGGAGGGGCTGGCCGAGGGGCTGGCGGTGCCACTGGACGCCGTCCGGGCCGCGGCCGCGTCCGCCGCCGGGCTCACCACCTGGCAGGAGCCGGCCACCGATCCCGAGATCACCATCCTGGTGGCGGCGCTCTCCCGACTCAGCCCCGACGACCGCCGGCACGTGCTCGCCCTGGTCCAGTCACTCCTCGGCGCTGACCGCCCCGCCTGAAACCCTGACCGCCCCGCCTGAAACGCTCGCCTCCCGCTGGAGCGCTGAACACCCGCCTGGAGCGCTGAACACCCGCCCGGAGCGCTGAACACCCGCCCGGAGCGCTGAACACCCGCCCGGAGCGCCTGAACACCCGCCCGAAGCGGCAGAGCCGCCAACGCCAAATTAGCGGCGCTGCCGGTTTGGCCCCGTTTTCGGATCGCTGGAAATCTGCGCCTCGCGCATCGATCCCGCCAAATACTTCATAGAGTGTGGCCGAGTGCGCAATCCGTAGCCGTGGCCGTGCGGGCGTTCGCCCGGCGTGGGGGCAGCCGCGGGCGGTGCCGGTAGGCAAGTGCCTGCCCCGCCGCTGTCAGCGAATCCCAGGAGGAACCATGCGCGTCTGCCTGACCGAACTGCCGATCGCGGTCCGAGTGTCGACGCCGGCGGGCATCGTGGTGGCGCTGCCGCGCGGCACATCCCGGCAGGAGGCGCTGGACCTGGCCAGTGTCATCTTGACCAGTGCGGAGTATGAGCAACTGCGACTCGCGCTCGGACCCGCCCCGGTGCCGGGATTGCCACGGCGGCGACGGCGATCCCTCGCCGCCTCCGCCGCTCTTCGAGCCCGGCGCCACCGCCGAAACAGAGCGTGGGCTGACGGAGCGCCGGAGTGAAATCCTAGCCCCCTCGTGCAATTTGCACTACGCCCTGATATTGCCCACATCCCGCAGCCGGTCCAGGACCGGGAGCTCGACCGTGTCCCGCACCTCACCGTTCACGTCCCGCAGCTCGTCCATGTCCCGCAGCTCGTCCATGTCCCGCAGCTCATCCATGTCCCGCAGCTCATCCATGCCCCGCAGCTCATCCATGCCCCGCAGCTCGTCCACGCCCCGCAGCTCATCCATGCCCCGCAGCTCGTCCATGTCCCGCAGCTCGTCCACGCCCCGGCGACCGGTGCCGTCCGAGAGCTCACCGTTCACGTCTCGCAGCTGGTCCACCTCCAGCAGGTCGCCACGCAGGCCACGCTGATCGTCCAGGGTCCGCATGTCGCCATACCTGCCCCGCTCGTCGTTCATAGCCGGAAGGTCACCGAGCATGCCGCGCTGACCGTTGAGGGTGCGCAGGTCGATGGCCTGCCGCAGCTCGCCGTTCGGGCGGCGCAGTTCGGGCGGATGCGGCGGGAGGTGGTGTTCGATCAGGGGCACGGGAGACATCGGCGACATCGCCAGTCCGGCCACGCTGTCATAGAGGTGCGCGCGCGCCCGTTCCATCGCCATGTCCTGCAAGTCCTCGTCGTGGGAGGCCTTACCTATGCTTTCGGCCATCACCCGGGAGGCCGCCTCCGCGTAGCGGCGCGCATCCTTGAGCCCCTGCTCGTAACCGATCGCCGCCTCGTGTTCGTGGCCGCGGGCCAGACGGGCTTCGGTGCGTTCGTACGCGTTGCCGTGCGAGACGATTTTGAGCCCGACGGCCGCGCAGTCCAGGGCGACGAGGAGCAGGGCGATGCCGATGTAGAAGACGCCGATGCCCCAGAAGTCACTGCCGAGCAGATACCACATGGCTTTGGTACGGGCGCCGAACCCAGCATCGGCGGCGATGGCTTTGGCGTTGGC
This sequence comes from Actinoplanes sp. NPDC051859, assembly GCF_044452725.1. Taxonomy (NCBI): domain Bacteria; kingdom Bacillati; phylum Actinomycetota; class Actinomycetes; order Micromonosporales; family Micromonosporaceae; genus Actinoplanes; species Actinoplanes sp. NPDC051859. The sequence continues at coordinate 371,527 of NZ_JBITBX010000007.1, forward strand.
CGTACGCTGCGCCTGGATTTTGGAAGTGAGATCGGCTTCTTCGGCGGCGCGCGACTGTCGGGCGGCCTTCTGGCTTTCCTGCAACCGGGCGGCCTGCGCGTCGAGTTGGGCGGCCTCGCTGTCCAGCCCCCGGGACCGCTTGACCAGCGTGTCGCAGAAGCCGCCGGGCGGACAGCCGGCCTTGCGGGACGCGCCGTCGCCCTCCGAGTCGGCGACCGCCTGGGCGTAGAGCTTGCGGGCGTCGCTGCGCTTTTCGGCCGCCCGGGTGTTCAGCGACTTCACGGCGTCGTTCTCGGCGACGGTCACCTTCTTGAGCTGGGCGAGCCGGGCGTCGTACGCCGCGATCGCCCCGCCGTTCTCGATCTGGCTGATCTCCGCGTTGTGCACTTCGTTGAGCCGGGCGTCGATCTCGCCTTTGTAGCGTTCCAGCATCAGCGGCTCGGTGATGATGACCGCGAAGAGCAGGGCCAGGCAGACCCGGCCGGCGTACAGCCCCAGGGTGGGCTTGCGGAGCAGTTCTTCCGGGTCCGGCGAGTCCAGGTTGTGGTAGTTGACCGCCACCCGGCCGACCACTGCCCGGTCGTACGCGACGACGCCCGTCGCCACCAGTGGACCGACCAGCCATTGCCACCACGGGTTGGTGTAGTTGGCGCTGGCGTCCACGAAGGCCGCGCCGCCCACGGTCGCGTACCCGAAATAGAGAATGATGAAGACGCCGATGGAGCAGTAGAGGACGCGGTCCGAGTGCGTGGTGACGCTGTCCGGGTTCACATTGGCGATCCGGAGCAACAATCGACGCATGCGGGAAGTCTCGCCGATCCCTGGAGCCCGCGCGGGCGAAACCGTGGGATCGACCGGGCCGCTATGCACCGGCCGCCTGCTTCAACAGCTTGTGCAGTTCGGTCAGCAGGGTGTCCTTGCTGAACGGCTTGCGCAGCAGCGGCGCGTCGGGGGGCAGCTCCTGGCCGCCGGGTGAGACGCCGGTGTAGCCGGACATGAACAGCACCGGCAGGTCCGGCCGGCTGCGCCGCAGCTCGGCGGCGAGCTGTGTCCCCGACATGCCGGGCATGATGACGTCGGTCAGCAGGACGTCGATCTGCACGTGGTCCTCCAGGCAGAGCTTCAGCGCCTCGTGCGGCGTCGCGGTGCGGTGGATCTGGTATCCGGCTTTGGTCAGGATCCGGCAGACGATGTCGCGGACGGCGTCCTCGTCCTCGACGACCAGCACCGTCTGCCCGCCTGCCTCGTCCGGCGCCGGTGTGGCAGCGGTGTCCGCGTCGTCCGCCGCGGCGGCGGTGGCGGGCAGGCAGACGCGCAGTGTGGTGCCCTGGCCGGGGCGGGAGTCCAATTCGATCGTGCCAGCCGCCTCGGTCACCGCCCCGTACGCGGTGGCCAGCCCGAGCCCGGTGCCTTGGCCGCGTCCCTTGGTGGTGAAGAACGGCTCGAAGGCTCGCGCGGCGACCTCGGGCGACATGCCGCAGCCGGTGTCGGTGATGGTCAGGGTGACCGCCGACCCGTCGGCCAACCGGGTGCCGCCGGTGGCGATGGTCAGGCGGCCACCGGTGGGCATCGCGGCGCGCGCGTTGACGACGGCGTTCATCAGCACCTGTTCGAGCTTGCTGCGGTCCATCGTCACCGGCGGCAGGGCGGGCTCGAGCAGCGTGGTCATCTCGATGTCTTCGCCGAGCGTACGGCTGAACAGTTTTTGCATTTCCTGCACGACGGCGTTGAGGTCCAGGATCTCCGGCTGGGACGGTTCGAGCCGGCTGAAGATGAGGAGCTGGCGGATCAGGGCGGTGCCCCGCGCCGAGGCCTGTTGGATGCCGTTGACGTCGGCGAGCGCCGGGTCGTCGGCCGGCAGGTCCTCGGCGAGCATGGCGGCGTAGCCGGAGATGACCGCGAGCAGGTTGTTGAAGTCGTGCGCCACCCCGCCGGCGAGCTGGCCGAGCGAGTCGAGCCGCTCGGATTGGCGCAGCTGGCGTTCCAGCTCGGCGCGACGTTGCTCGGCGAGCACCTGCTCGGTGGTGTCGCGCAGGATGCCCTCGACCGCGATGACGTGGCCGGCGTCGTCGGTGATCGCCACCGCGCGTTGTTCGGTCCACACAGTTTCCCCGGTCGGGCGCCGCCAGCGGACGGTGACCGTGCCCGGTCGCGGTGAACGCCAGGACTGTTCCAACGCCGCACGGTCGCCCGGCTCGACCAGCTGGAAGATGAGCTCGTGGTCGCCGTAGAAGTCGTCGGGTGGGCGCCCGATGATCGCCTCGATGGCCGGGCTCAGATATTCGACGGCGGGCTCGGGCACCAGGCGGTAGCGGAAGATGATGTCCTGGGCGTGCTCGGCGAGCAGGCGGAACCGTTCCTCGCTGTCGCGCAGTGCGGCTTCGGCTCGGCGCCGCTGCCGGCGTTCCCGGGCCTCGCGCAATTCGCGCTGGACCGCCGGCGCGAGTCGGGCCAGTTTGCTTTTGAGGACGAAGTCCTGCGCGCCCGCTCGCATCACCGCGGCCGCGGTTTCTTCGCCGACCTCGCCGGACACCAGGATGAAGGGGATGTCGGGGTCTTGGCCGCGAACCTGTTCGAGGGCGTCCTCGGCGCGCAACGCCGGCATGTTGTAGTCGCAGATGACCACGTCGGGCGGCTGCTCGCGCAGCGCAGCCGTCAGATCGGCGGCGGTGTCGACCCGAGTGTGGTCGACCGTCAGCCCGGCCCGTTTGAGGTGCCGGGCGATCAGGAAGGCGTCGTCGTCGTTGTCGTCGATGACCAGCAGGTGGCAGGGGTCCACGCGCGGCTCACCGGCCCAACCCGGGCGGCAGCGGTTCGTTGACGAGCAGCCAGTAGACGCCCAGCACCTTGGCGGCGGCGAGGAACTCGTCGAACACCACCGGCTTGCGGACGTAGCTGTTCGCACCGAGCCGGTAACTCGCCACGATGTCGCGTTCCTCGTTGGAGGTGGTCAGCACCACCACGGGCAGGGTGACGGTGCGGTCGTCCTCGCGGATGTGCCGCAGCACCTCCAGCCCGTTGACCTTCGGCAGGTTGACGTCGAGCAGGATCAACGCCGGCTTCAGCGGCGGGGTGCCGTCTTCGGGCAACAACAGGCGCAGCGCTTCCTCACCGTCGTTGGCGACGATGACCTCGTTCTTGATGTGGTTCTTGGCGAACGCGCGCACCGTGAACATCACGTCGTCGGGGTTGTCCTCGACCAGCAGGATGGGTCCGTCACTCATCGGATCTCCCAGTCGTCGGGGGCGGGGGTCAGGCTGAAGCGGAACGTCGCGCCGTTGCCCGGTGAGCTGTCGGCGGTGATCTGCCCGCCGTGCCGGGTGATGATCCGCTGGACGATGGCGAGGCCGATGCCGGAGCCTTCGTACTGGTCGGCGGTGTGCAGGCGTTGGAACGGGTCGAAGAGTTTGTGCGCGTACTTCATGTCGAAGCCGGCGCCGTTGTCGGTCACCGTGAAGACCTCGACGCCGTGGTGGTCCTCGGACGCCATGGTGATGGCGGCGGCTTCGGAGTTCGCGGTGAACTTCCAGGCGTTGCCGAGCAGGTTCTGCAGCACCAGCCGGATCAGGTGCGGGTCGGCCTGCGCGACCAGCCCGTCGGCGACGGCCACGTCGACCGAGCGCTCGGGGTCGGTGTTGTGCAGCTCGGCGACCAGGTCACGGGCCAACGCGGACAGGTCGGTGTGCTCGCGATGCAGCTCGGTCCGGGTTGCCCGGGACAGGCCGAGCAGGTCGTCGATCATCTGCGCCATCCGGCCGACGTTGGCCTGGATGCGTTGCAGGTAGCGCTGGCCCTGCTGGTCGAGGACGTCGCCGTAGTCCTCCTGGAGCACCTGGCTGAAGCCTTCGAGGCTGCGCAGCGGCGCGCGCAGGTCGTGCGACACCGAGTACGCGAACGCGTCCAGCTCCCGGGTCGACGCCTCCAGTTCGGCGGTGCGTTCCCGGACGCGCAGTTCCAGGTTGGCGTTGAGCTGGATCACCTGTTCCTCGGCCCGCTTGCGGTCGGTGATGTCGGTGGAGATGCCGCAGACCGCGTACGGGTGTCCGGCCGCGTTGAGCAGCGGGAACTTCACCGTGATGTAGGTGTTGATCTCGTCGCCCTCGCCGGGGACCTCTTCCTCCATCTGGACGGGCACGCCCCGCGCGAAGGCTTCCAGGTCGTTGGCTCGGAACGCGTCGGCGGTGTCCTTGGGGAACAGATCGTGGTCGGTGAGGCCGACGATGTTCTCGCGGTGCAGCTTGAACAGCCGCTCGTACTCGCGGTTGACCAGCAGGTAGCGGCCGTCGGCGTCGCGCATGTAGATCACGGCGGAGGTGTGGTCGATCAGCGCCATGAGCTGCTCGTGGCCGGGGAGCTGCACCTCGCCCGCTGGTTCGGCGTTCACCCTCGTCTGCACCATCAGCCCCCGGCTGCCGCCCCGCCCTCAGGTCACCAGCAGCACCCCTACTGGTGGAATTTCTCTCATATCCGACCGTACCGCATGTAATGGGGTGCCCTCGCCCACTTCGGCGACGGCTCGGTGCAGCGGGGCCAATACGTGATCGCGGCGGGCGCGGGTCAGCCGCTCCAGGTAGGTCTCGGTCATGCCGGTTGTGCCGGACCGGTTCGACACCAGGGCGTGGTCACCGATGCCCTCGGCGTCCCGCTGGCGTTGCGGCTTGAACAGGAACTTCTTGCTCAGCATCAGGTGCGAGCCGGCCGCTTTGGCGTGCGCGGTCAGGATGTCGTACCAAAGGATCAGGACGGGGTGTGCCGCGACCAGCCGGCGCAGATCCGCCGGGTCGGCGTCCGGCAACTTTTCCAGGTCGACGCCGAGCGAGGTAGCGACCCGCTGCGGCAGAGTGGGCTGCACCATCAGCTCTTCCAGGATCGCCCGCTCCTCGGTGAGCAGGCCGGGGAACAGCTTGCGGACGTGCGAGGCGTAGTCGGGTATGGCGATGCCCAGCAGGAAGTCCCGCTTGAGACCCTCGATGTCCAGGGCGCCGCTCGGCGGAATGTCACCCGGGGTCCAGTGCACGGCGAACTGGCGGAACACGTCCATGAAGTGCTCGGGCGGCATGCTGTGCTCGGGCGGTAGTGCCGCGAAGTCCAGGAACAACTGGCGCAGCGTGCCCAGCAACGTGATGGCCGTCCGCACCCGGGCCATCGGCTCCGGGCAGGCCCAGCAGGTCTCCGGGTCGGCCAGCGGTTCCAGCAGGTCGTTGACCGCCTTCTCGACCGCCTCACCCTTCTTGACCAGCGCAAAGAAGTGCTCCTCGCCGCTGGTGCCGGTGTATGTGCGGGTACGCCCGTCGGAGAACACCCCCGGCATCGACACGACGGTCTGTTCGCCCAGCCGCACCTCGACCGTGCCCACGTTCCACCGCACCAGGGAGGCGTAACTGTCCCGGTGATCGTGGCCGGTGCCGGTGTGGTCGGCGAGCGCCGCAAAGTAGCGCTGGAAAGGAATCTGCCCGGTGCCGGCTTCCAGGCCCTCGAAGGCCCGCTCCGGGGTGTCCTTGCCGCCGGGCGTGCGCTCCTGATAGTGCCGGCCGACTGAGGCACCCACGAAGCCGAGGTTGACCACGAGTTGCTGCGCCTCGGGCACGGACAGGCGGTCAGGCAGCGGCAGATGGGGCAGCACGACCTCGTGCAGCGCGTCGACCAGGACGCTCGGCGCCACCTCGTCGCGCAGAATGCCCTGGTTAAGCCGCGGCAGTTCATCGAGCACCCATGCGCCGAGCTGTGGCAGCGCCATCGCACTCACACCCTTCAGACCACGTGGTGTCTGAAGATATTTCCCTTATTCCGATCTGTCACACATTTCGGTCAGATCTGGGCGCCGGTGATCGCTACCCGAACCACCACCGTGGCCTGCACGGTCTGCGGCTGCGGGTCGATCTCCAACTCGAACTCCTCGGCCGATCCGGCGCTCATCAACCGCCAATGACCCCCACCGCCGGTGTCCTCGTCAGCGATCTCCACCAGGCGATCCACCTGCGCACCGACAGCCGCCGCGTACTCCCGGACGCGGCTCAGGGCATCGGTGATCGCCTCCCGCCGGACCTCGGCGCCCGCCCGGCTGCCGGGACGCAACTGCCACCACGGGCCGGAAATCGTGGTCTGGTCCGCGTCGGCGAGATGCAACAACATCTCGCCCAGTGCGGCGAAATCGGACACCGTCACGGTGGTGCTGACGCTGCCCACGTACGCGGAGACGCGCTCACCGCCCCGCTTGAGCTCCGGGCGTACCTGCACTCCACTGGTGTCGCGCCGCTCGATCACGTCCGCCCACTGGTCCAGCGCGTCGCGCAGGGCGGCGGACCGCTCGGCCAGTCGAGTCAGCGTGACCTGCCGATCCTTGTCACGCGCGGACACGGTCACGGAGAACTGCGCGATCTCCGGCGGAACCTCGCGGACAGCTGCACCGCGGACAACGATCATCGCTTGCTCGGCCATTTGTCGAAGCTACTCGCGGGTGAGCGGGATTCGCACGCCGCGCGTCCGTACGGAATCCCGAAGCTCGATCGACGTGAGCCGGGTGCCACGGGGAACGTCGAACACCAGGGTGCCCCGGACCAGCGCGCCGGCGGGGATCGGCTCGAGAATGCCGGGACGGCGGCCGCCCACGTACATGGCGGCGCCCACCTCGCTGGTGAAGGGGGAACCGTCGGCGGCGTACGCGGTCTGCGCCGCGCCATCGAGCGCCTCGGCGCGCGTACCGATGTTCCGGACCGTGACCGCCACCAGGCAATATTCTCCGCGCGCCCGCTGCCCGAGGTTGTCGGTGCCGACCCGGCGGGCGCCGCACCGCATGCCGGTGACCGAGAACTGGAAGCCGCCGTCCGCGATCACCTCGTGCAGCCGCCCGCCCACCGCCTCCTGGCGGGTCGCCGGGACGGCGTCGAGCCCGAGTGCGGCCGACAGCGAGTTGGCGATGACCCCGAGGACGGCGAACAGGGCAACCAGCGACGTGATCATCACGAGGGTGAGGCCACCGGCGATCCAGGGCCACAGCGACCGGCCCGTGCGGCGGCGGGTTCCGTGGTACGACATGGACTCCCCCGCCGAGCCGGTCCGGACGTGCAGCGTGGCCGGATCAACCACCCGAGGACCCGGCCACGCTCCCTGACAAACCGGTCATCGCGGGTCGCGGAAGTGGCCCGAACAGCCAGCGCGGCCCACCCGGTCGGCCCGCGGGTCCCCCACCGGGCGAATCGTGGGAGGAATCCGACGCGGCGAACCATGTCTCACTGCCGCGCCGAATGACGGTTCTCACGCGTTAGGAATCCCGCGACGAGAAGTCCGCCCACGACCCCAGGGGAGATCGCCGTAACCGTGACCGAGCATCAGATCAAGGACCGCCTCAAGGCCGTTCTCAACGGGAACTCCCCGGACACCGCGACCTCGGAACATCCGTTGATCGTGCCGGGTCACATGCCGCCGAACCAGGCGCTGCAGGTACTCACGCTGGCCCAACGGACAGCCGAGGAGCACATCGCCATCGCGAATCGGCAGGCCGAGAAGATCCGGACGGACGCACAGACCGCCGCGGACAAGATCGCAGAGGACGCGGAGGCCCACTCGCAGAACATCCGGCGGGAGGCCGACAAGGTCCTGGCCGAGGCCCGGGCGGCCGCCGAGAAGGCGGCCCGGGAGACTCGCGCCCAGGCCGAGGAGGTCCGGCGCAACGCGGACCAGGTCCTCTCGGAGGCCCGAGCCGAGGCCGAGACCGCTGCCAAGAAGGCCGAGGAGCAGGCCGAGCAGCTGAAGCTCCAGGCCCAGCAGCGGTACGAGGACGCGGTCGGCAGCCTGGGCGCCAAGCGCGAGGCGCTGCAGAAGCAGATCGAGTCGCTGGAGCAGTTCGATCGCGAGTACCGGTCTCGGTTGACCGCCTTCATGCAGACCCAGCTGCGCGCCCTGTGGGTCGACGTGCCGGTGGTCAGCGACGAGCTCCAGGACACGGAGGCCAACCCGCAGGCCACGATCGAGATCGAGATCGTGGCCGAGGGTGACGCTGAGGCCGAAGCCGAGGACGAGTGATCCGCCCTCCGTTCGGCCAGCACCTCCTGGCCGTTCGACCGCACCGCCAAAGCTGCCCCGCGTGCCCCATAAAGGGATGATTCGGACATGATTGACGATCACAAGCCGCGGGCACGGTCGCGCCGCCGACGCTGGATGACCGGAGCGATCGCCGCGACGGCTGCCGCGGGAACCGCGATCGGCGGCTCGTTCTGGATCCGGGCGGACGCCGGCACCAGAGAGACCGAGGTGGTCCGGTACACCTTCGAGCAGACCGACGGCGCGCTCTTCCCCAGCGTGACCGGCGGCCCGCACCTGCTCAAGACGGTCAGCAGCAAGGGCGGCGCGCTCACCCCCATCGCCCACGGCGGCGGCACGGCGCTGCAGTTCCCGCCGCCGTGCCGCACCGAGCCGTGCCCCCGGGTGGCCCTGCGCGCCAAGAACTCGGCCGGCCTCAACCCCGGCCGCAAGCCGATCCGTTTCGGGGCCACCGTGCTGCTCGACAAGAAGCAGACCACCAAGGGCGAGAACATCATCCAGAAGGGCTACTCGGCGGGCGGCAGCCAGTTCAAGCTGCAGATCGACGGCAAAGCGGGCAAGCCCAGCTGCGCCATGGTGGACGCCAAGGGCGCGGTGCACATCGCCCGAAGCAGCGTCACCGTCGCCGACAGCGAGTGGCACACCCTGGAATGTCGCCGCAAGGGCTCCTGGCTCGCCATCCGCGTCGACGGCCGCCGCCGCGGCAGCGCCACCATCCCGGCGGACCTGTCGGTGTCCAACTCCATTCCGCTCAGCATCGGCGGCAAGGGCGCGTACCGCGACAACGACCAGTTTCAGGGCGCGCTGGACGACGTCTGGGTAGCCATCGGATGACCCCGTCCAATTTGTCCGCGTATGGGAGCATGTCGGCGTGACCGCTTCCCGCATGCTCCGGACCCTCGCGCTCAGCGCCGGAACCGTCCTCGGTTTCTCCGTCGCGGCGGCGGCCCCGGCCGCCGCCGCGGCCCCGGCCGACCCCGCAAAGATGGAGGCGGTCACCGAGATCGACGAGGAAATGGGCTGGCCGTCCAAACCCGAATACCGGACCCGGCGCGGCGATGTCGTCCGGGCGCCGCTCGGTGTGATCAGCATGGACGACAAACCGGTCCGTGGCCTCGTCGCCAAGGTCGCGATCGACCACACGCTCGAGTTCACCCAGCGCTACAGCAACTGTTGGTACACCGCCGACGCCGACACCGACATCGCGTGGTGCCAGTTCCCGACGGCGGTGCTGCCCCGAAACGGCGGCGGCCTGTCCATCACCACCCCAGTCGCCCGAGTGCACACCGACACAGCCCCGGGCACGGAAGCCACCGTTTCCTTCCGCTGGCAGAGCAAGGCCTGGTCCGACGCCCGCGGCGGGCTGCGACCGGTCACCGCATTCTTCGCTGGGCCAGGACAGCCGGTCGTCCGCGGCAACCAGGGCACACTGACCGTCGCGAAGCTGGCCCTGCCGATCGCGGACATCCGCACCAATGGCAACCACATCCGGCTCACCGTGACGAACGAGCCGCCGCTCACCCCGTCGCCGACACCGTCCGCGTCACCCTCGGTCACGCCGACGTCGTCGTCGCCGTCGCCCGCCGCGCCATCCTCCGCGCCCCCCGCACCGGCACCGACAACGTCGGCGGCTTCCGGTTCCGGTGCCGGACTTCCGATCACGGGTACGCCCGCAGCAACCGTCGCCACCACGGGCAGCGCCATGGTGCTGCTCGGCCTCCTCGCCACGTACCTCGTCCGCCGGCGCACCCGCTCCACCACGTGAGCCTCCGTCTGCCCGCCGCTGTCGCCGAGGGGCGCTGAGCGGCGGGTGGCGGTAGGGTTATCGCCGATGCGGACCAAGCAGCAGCTCACTGCGGACATCCACGGCGGACGGCGCGCGGCCCTCGTGGTCAACGCCCACTCCCGGCGGGGCGGCAAGCTCTACCGCGACGCCCGGAACCAGCTGCTCGCCGCCGGGTTCACGTCGCTCGGCGACTTCGGCGTCGACCGGCCCGGCGAGCTCGAGTCGAGCCTGTCCGAAGCCATCGCGCTGCGCCCCGACCTGCTGGCGGTCGGCGGCGGCGACGGCACGATCAGCACCGCGGCCCGGATGCTCGCCCACCAGGACATCGCGCTCGGGCTGCTGCCCTTGGGCACGACCAACAACTTCGCGCGTACGGTCGGAGTGCCGCTGGACCTGAGCGCGGCGGTCGACACGCTCGCCAACGGCATCGTGGTCGACGTCGACCTGGGCCGGGCCGGCGATCAGCTCTTCACCAACCACGTGGGCGTAGGGCTCTCCGCGGACGTCATGATCAAAGCGCCGCCGCGGTTGAAACGGCTCACCGGGCGGCTCGCGTACCCGCTGACGGCCCTGGCTCTGCTGGCCCGGCACCGGCCGCTGCGGGCCGTGGTCCGCGCCGGCAGCCGGCAGCACGAGTTTCGCACCCACCAGCTGTACGTCGCGAACGGCGGATTCCACGCCGGCCGGCCCATCACCGGCGACGCCGACGCGGACGACCGGCTGTTGGTGGCCTACCCGGTGGGCGGGTCGAACCGGCGCGGCCTGTTGCGCGAAACCGCGCGGAACGCCGCCACGGGGCACCGGCGCACGCTGCGGGAAGAGCCGTTCATCGCGGTCGGCGAGCTGCGCCTGGAAACCGACCGTCCGGCCCGGGTGGAGGTCGACGGCGAACCTTGCGGCCAGACGCCCATCCGCATCGAGGTCATCGGAAACGCGTTGCGCATCATGGCACCGCCCGGCACCGTCGACCGCTGATCCGACCGCTGGTTCCTGGTTCGGGTGCGTGAAACGCCGCTGACCCGCGGCTCGGAGGAGACGCGGGTCAGGCGGTGCGGGGCGGGCAGGCTCAGGCGGCCATCTCGAGGTGGCCGCGGAGCTTGGCGAGGGCCTTGGTGAGCAGGCGGGAGACGTGCATCTGGGAGATGCCGACCTGCTCGGCGATCTGCGACTGGGTCAGGTTGCCGTAGAAGCGCAGCGAGATGATCTTCTGCTCGCGCTCGTCCAGCGTGGCCAGGGCGGGGCCGAGGGCGATCCGGGTCTCGGCAAGCTCGAAGGCGGAGTCCTCGCCGCCAAGGGTGTCGCCCAGCTCGGTGCTGCCGTCGGCGTTGATCGGGGTGGAGAGGCTGGTGGCGTTGTAGGCGCGGGCGCCTTCCAGGCCTTCCAGCACGTCTTCCTCGGTGACGCCGAGGTGTTCGGCGATGTCCGTGACCGTCGGCGAACGACCCAGGGTGTGGCTCAGGGTGTTGTTGGCGCCGGTGATCGCGAGGCGAAGCTCCTGCAGGCGGCGCGGGACCCGGATGGACCAGGTGCGGTCGCGGAAGTGCCGCTTCAGCTCGCCGACGATGGTGGGGATCGCGAAGCCGGCGAACTCGACGCCGCGGTCGGCCTCGTAGCGGTCGACGGCCTTGATCAGGCCCATCACGGCGACCTGGAACAGGTCATCGGTGGGCTCGCCGCGGCCGGCGTAGCGGTTGGCCAGGTGCCGGGCCAGCGGCATCCAGGCCTCGATCGCGCGGTCGCGGACACCGGCACGGGACGGGTGCCCGGCGGGGAGGGCGGCCACCGCGGCGATCAGCTCGCTCGCGGGGTCCGTTGTCGCCGAGGAATCAGCAGCGAGCTCGGCGCTGTCGACAGAGGCGATAACGGTCATGGACGACTCCTTCAATCCCGGCCACCGAGTCTCGGTGGCCCTGTTCCCTGCAGTGACGTGCGGCGGAGCCGGGAGGCTAGACCCGTCGCGGTCGACCAGACATTTGCCCAGCAGCAAGGGTGTCCCAAACTCATCCGATCGGGCACAGAAACTGCGCCGAAAGGTGGATGCTGAAGCCGTAACCGACCCGCTCTCAGTTGCGGTCCACTACCGCCGAAGAGTCCGGTTAGGCGGGCCTGCCGCTGGACCTGAGGCGTGACGAGGAAGCGAGATCCGGTGCGGACATCGAAGACTGCGATTGAAGTCACCGTACGCCGGAACCCGCTGGTCGGCTGGCTGGCCGACCGGCCGGTGTGGCTGAAGAACCTGCTTCCCACCCTGATGATGGCGCTGGTGGCCGTCGCCATCTCCACCCTCTGCATCAGCGCGATGACCGAGGCCAACGACGACCTGGCGGAGATGAAGTCGGCCCACGTCGACAGCATGGAACAACTCGTCGTCGTGCGGGACGGCATCGGCGAGAACTTCCGCGGCCTCATGCTCGTCTGGGGCACCCCGATCAATCCCGAGTACGGCAAGATGGGCCGGGAAACGATCAAGGCCGCCGATGTCACGGTCGACCAGGCGCTCGACCGGTATCGCACGCTGGCCGAAGGCTCCGACCGCGTGGCGGCCGAAGAGCGGGTCGTGAAGGCGCTGGCCGACTACCGTGCCCTACGCAACGTCGTCGAGCTGGGCGAGGAACCGCCCGCCGGCTTCACCCTGCCCGCGCGCGACCAGCTCGTGCCCACCTACCTCGCGCGGGAGAAGGAGGTCAAGGACTCCCTGTCCGCGCTCCAGGCGTTGGAGAAGGAGACGGCCCAGGAGATGTCCGAGCACGCCGAGCAGGAGTTTCACACCGCCCGGGCGTGGACCATCGGCGCACTGGTCGCCGGGCTGGTGCTGGCTGCACTGTTCGCCCTCTGGCTCAACAAGGTCATGCGTGGTCAGCTCTCCAGCGTCTCCACCACCCTGGCCGCGTTCGCGGACGGCGACCTGACCCGGCGCGCCGAGGTCCACGGCCGCGACGAACTGGGTGGGATGGCCGCCGCGGTCAACCGGGCCAGCGACGCGACGCGCAGCACCGTCGAAGTGCTGAACACCGGCGCCCGTACGCTCGGCGGCAGCGCCAGGCAGCTCACCACCCTGACCGGCCGGATCGGCGACGCGGCCCGCGCCGCCGCAGAGCAAGCCGGTGCCGTCGCCACCGATGCCGGGGACGTGTCCAGCAATGTGCAGGCGGCGGCGTCCGGCGCCGAGGAGATGGGCGCCTCGATCAGTGAGATCGCGCAGAACGCCAACGAGGCCGCCCGGGTCGCGGCCGAGGCGGTCGCCATGGCCGACCAGACGAACCGTACGGTTTCCAGCCTGGGCGAGTCCTCGGCCGAGATCGGCAACGTGGTGAAGGTGATCACCTCGATCGCCGAGCAGACCAACCTGCTCGCCCTGAACGCGACCATCGAGGCGGCCCGCGCCGGGGCCGCGGGTAGCGGCTTCACCGTGGTAGCCAACGAGGTCAAGGACCTGGCGCAGGAAACCGCGCGGGCGACGGAGGACATCTCCCAGCGGGTGACCGCGATCCAGTCCGAGACGGGCAAGGCGGTCCTGGCGATCCAGGAGATCGGCCAGATCATCGCGCGAATCAACGACTACCAGCTGACCATCGCGTCCGCGGTCGACGAGCAGAGCGCCACGACCAGCGAGATGGGCCGCAACGTCACCGGCGCCGCGGACGGCACGACGAACATCGCCCGGACCATCGAGGGGGTCGCCGCCGCCGCGCAATCGACGACGAGCACGCTGGCTGAGGCCGACGAAGCCGTCAGCGACCTCGCCGGACTGGCCCGCGAGCTCCAGGCAACAGTCGGCCGGTTCCGCGTCGAGAACTGACGCCCGATGCAGCAAGCCCGCCCCCGACGGTACGGGGACGGGCTTGCGTCATGACGGGCGACCGAGGACCGATCCCGCGGCCGGCACTCTCAGGCGACCGAGGCGGGGAACCGCTCCCAGGCTCGGTGCGCGGCCAGGAGTGGCTGCAACGCCGCGAAGGCCTCCGGACCAGAGCCGGCAGTGACGACGCCCGGGGTGTCCTTGACACCGGCCTGCGTGAGCACGGTTTCGCCGGTCCCCCACGCGACGACGGCCTTGGCGTGCCGCCAGGCCTCCTCGACCAGCAGGATCACCCGCGGATCCACCGTCCCACCAGCGGCGCCCGCCGTGGCGCCCCGGGCGGGCAGCGCGTCGGGAGCGGGCGCGGGTGCTGCGGCAAGCAGGATCGCGTCGAACTCGATGGACCGGGCGGTGGCGAAGGTACGTTGCACGGGCAGGCCACCGACCTTGCCCCCGTGCGCAGCAATCAGCAGCGGTGTCATACCCGCAGCGAAGACCGCCTGGCGCACCTCGTCGACGCCGGCCATGTCGGTCTCGTCGACGACGACGCCGATGACGCGGCCGTCAGCCGGCCATTCCCCGCCCACCTGCGACAGTGCCGGGCTGGGCTCCACGTCCACCAGGGGTACGGTCGGCTCGGGCGCCGGAAGGCCCAACCCCGTCGCGACCTGCTCGCACAGCACCGGGTCGATGTTCGCGAGGCAGCGCAGCTGCCGCTCCTTGATCGCCTGCTCGTAACACTTCGCCAGCTCGAACGTGTACGCCCGAATGATGTGTTCCTTCTCGACGGGCGACATGCTCTGCCAGAACAGGCGCACCTGGCTGTAGTGGTCGTCGAAGGAAACCGGGTTCTCGCGCACCTTCGGCGCCTCGGCGACCCGGACCGGGAAGTCCAGGAACGCCTGCTCTGCGTCGCCCGCCTCGAACGGGTTGCCGCCGTCCAACGAGTTCGGCTTGTACGGCGCCACGCCTGCATGCACCGCGTGCTGGTGGAAGCCGTCACGGAGCATGTCGTTGACCGGGGCGTGCGGGCGGTTGATCGGAATCTGCGAGAAATTGGGTCCGCCGAGCCGGGTGAGTTGCGTGTCGACATAGGAGAAGAGTCGGCCCTGCAGCAGCGGGTCGTTGGTGACGTCGATACCGGGCGGCAAGTGTCCGAGGTGGAACGCGACTTGCTCGACCTCGGCGAAGTAGTTGGTGGGCGTGCGGTTCAGGACCAGCTTGCCGATCGCCTGGACGGGTGCGAGCTCCTCGGGAACGATCTTGGTCGGGTCGAGCAGGTCGATGCCGGCGAAGGTCTCCTCGGGGGTGTCCGGGAAGACCTGGATGCCGAGTTCCCACTCCGGGAAGGCGCCGGCTTCGATCGCGTCGTACAGATCGCGGCGGTGGTAGTCGGGGTCCATGCCCGCGGCGATCTGGGCCTCTTCCCAGTCGAGGGAGTGCACACCCAGCTTGGGCTTCCAGTGGAACTTCGCCAGCACGGTCTCGTTAGCCGCGTTGATCAGTCGGAACGTGTGGACGCCGAAGCCTTCCATCGTCCGGTAGGAGCGCGGGATGCCCCGGTCGGACATGTTCCAGATGGTGTGGTGCTGGGCTTCGGTGTGCAGGGAGACGAAGTCCCAGAAGGTGTCGTGTGCGCTCTGCGCCTGCGGAATTTCCCGGTCCGGGTGCGGCTTTCCGGCGTGGATGATGTCCGGGAACTTGATGGCGTCCTGGATGAAGAACACCGGCATGTTGTTGCCGACCAGGTCGAAGGTGCCTTCGTCGGTGTAGAACTTCGTGGCGAAGCCCCGAGTGTCCCGGACGGTGTCGGCCGAGCCGCGCGAGCCGAGGACCGTCGAGAAGCGTACGAAGACCGGGGTTTCCTTGCCCTTGGCGAGAAAGCCGGCGCAGGTGACGCCGTCCGCTGACCCGTAGCCGGTGAACGTGCCGTGCGCCCCGGCACCTCGGGCGTGTACGACGCGTTCCGGGATCCGCTCGTGGTCGAAGTGGGTGATCTTCTCGCGAAAGTGGTGGTCCTGCAGCAGGATCGGGCCGCGCGGCCCGGCTTTCAGCGAGTGGTCGGTGTCGCGGAGCCGAGTCCCGTTCGCGGTGGTGAGGTACGCGCCCTGCTGGCCCTTCGCGGTGGGTGGGACCCCGGTCTCGGCACCCGTCGGCGTGCGAGTGTCCGGCGCTCCCTGCTCGTCCTTCGGCGGCAGTGGCGCGACCGGCGTGGTCGGCTCTTCGAGGGGCGCCGGGGCGCTGCCAGGAGAGCCGGGCACGTCCGGAGTCAGGGCTTCGGTCACCTTGGCCGCGGCGGCCTCGACGGCGCCTTTGACGACCTCTGCCGGTTTGCGGGAATTCATCGGAACGAGTCCTCCAGATACGGCGAGCGCGGGGGGCTTACAGCGCGTACCCGGCCGGTTTCGGCGCAAACGATCTGCGCCAATCCGCCGTCACCCGTTACGGATCATCCGAATGGGGCAAAAAATGATCTTCATGGCGTCCTGAGGTTTTATGTCGCTTTTGGGCGGTACCTTTCCGACCATGATCAAGGTCACACACTTCCTCCGCAACGCTGCCGTGGCGAGCATCGCCGCCGCCGCGATCATCCTGCCCATGAACAGCGGCGCGGCCGTTGCCGCCCCGGCCAAGCCGACCGCCCCGGCCGCGGTCCAGGCCCCGGCGCTGAGCAGCGCGGCCAAGGCGTTCACCGCCAAGTGGAAGGGTGCCGTCTGCGTCAACGCCCACATCCAGGACATCGGCTGGCAGGGCTGGCGTTGCGCGAAGGCCGGCAAGGTCGTCACCGCCGGCACCTGGGGTCAGTCCCGGCGCATGGAGGCGCTGTCCATCCTCACCACCAAGTCCGGCGGCATCTGCGCCCGGGCCCACGTCGAGAACATCGGCTGGCAGCCGGTCCGCTGCGCCAAGAAGAACCACATCGCCACGGTCGGCACCTGGGGCCAGTCGCTGCGCATGGAGGCCCTGCGCCTCGCCACCGCCAAGAAGATCTGCGTCCAGGGCCACGTGCAGGACATCGGCTGGATGGGCAAGAGCTGCGCCAAGAACTGGAAGTGGGCGAGCGCCGGCACCACCGGCCAGAGCCTGCGCCTCGAAGCCCTGAAGGTCATGGTCTGACCCGCTAGTACTTCCTTCTCACCGCCGCGGGCGGGGGCTTCAAGCCCCCGCCCGCATCTACTTGCCCACGTTCCTCACGCCCCCGCGAGCCGGGCGGCGGCTGCGGCCACGCGCTCGTCGGTGGCCGTCAGTGCTACCCGGATGTGCTGCGCAGCCGCCGGGCCGTAGAACGCGCCGGGCGCCGCAAGGATGCCCCGCTCGGCCAGCCAGTCGACCGTCTTCCAGCAGTCTTCGCCGCGGGTCGCCCACAGGTAGAGGCCCGCTTCGCTGTGCTCGATCACCAAGCCGGCCCCCACCAGCGCCGCGCGCAGCGCCTCCCGCCGCGCGGCATAGCGGTCGCGCTGCTCGACGACGTGCGACTCGTCGCCCAGCGCCGCGATCATCGCCGCCTGCACCGGGGCCGGAACAATCATGCCGCCGTGCTTGCGAACCGCGAGGAGCTCCGCCACCACCGCCGGATCACCGGCCACGAACCCGGCGCGGTAGCCAGCAAGGTTGGACCGCTTGGACAAGGAATGCACGGCGAGCACACCGGTGTAGTCGCCGCCGCACACCTCGTCCGCGAGCACCGAGACCGGGGTCTGCTCCCAGCCCAGCGACAGGTAGCACTCGTCGGAGGCGACCAGCACGCCACGTTCACGGGCCCACTCGACGACCTTGCGCAGGTGCGCCACCGGCAGCACCTGGCCGGTCGGGTTCGACGGCGAGTTGATCCAGACCAGCCGCACCCGACGGTCGGGGCCGAGCGCAGTGAGCGAATCACTGCGGACCACCTCAGCGCCGGCGAGCCGCGCCCCCGCCTCGTACGTCGGGTAGCAGATCCGGGGAATGACCACGACGTTGCCGGGACCAATCCCCAGCAGCGTGGGCAGCCAGGCCACCAGCTCCTTCGAGCCGATGGTCGGCAGCACGGCGGGATCGCCGGAGGTGGCACACGCCGCGCGCACCCACTGACCGATTGCCGTTCGCAGCGCCGGGGTGCCCGCGGTCAGCGGGTAGCCCGGCGCATCCGCCGCAGCGGCCAGCGCGGCGCGGATCACGGCCGGAACAGGGTCGACGGGGGTGCCGACCGAGAGGTCGACGATGCCGCCGGGATGCCCGGCGGCGATCGCCTTCGCCGGCTCCAGCAGGTCCCAGGGAAAATCGGGGAGCGCCGCCGAAAGCACGGTCAGTGCGCATCCCCGCGCGGCGGCTGGGCCGCCACGAACGTCGCGTCCTTCTCGACCTTGCCCATCTTCGAGGCGCCGCCGGGCGAGCCCAGGTCCTCGAAGAACTCGTAGTTGGCGTTCGTGTAGTCCTTCCACTGCTCCGGGACGTCGTCTTCGTAGAAGATCGCCTCGACCGGGCAGACCGGCTCGCAGGCCCCGCAGTCAACGCACTCGTCGGGGTGGATGTAGAGCATCCGGTTGCCCTCGTAGATGCAGTCGACCGGGCACTCCTCGATGCATGCCTTGTCCAGGACATCGAGGCAGGGCTCAGCGATGATGTAGGTCACGGTCTTTCCCTTCCGGAGCCATGCCGCTAACAGCTCAGCAGCGCGACGGTACGCCGCAGAGCCTAGTATCTCGCCGACAGGAGGTGGGGCGTGCTCCGACGGCAGGATGTGGGACATCGGGTTGTCGTTCGTCGAATTGTAGGCGTTTCCCAGAATCGCCCACTTTTCACGGATGCGCTGGGCGAACTTGTGGCGCTGACGGAGACAGATCTCACTATCGCCACCGCCAAGGGCACAGTTCGGGTACCGCTCACCGAGGTGCACCGGGCCAAACGCGTTCCGCCTGCCCGCCGCCCACCCGCGGCCGAGGTGGCCGCGCTGGAACTGGCCGCCAACGAGGGCTGGCCCGCCCCGGTGCAGGCCCGGCTCGGCAGCTGGATCCTGCGCGCCGCCGGGAACTGGACCGGCCGGGCCAACTCCGCGCTCGCCGTCGGTGATCCGGACCGCACCCTCGACGCCGCGATCGACGCCGTCGAGCAGTGGTACGCCGCCCGCGGCCAGCAACCGTTGATCAACGCTCCGATGCCGCTGGCCGCCCCGGTCAACGCGGCGCTGGACGCCCGGGGCTGGACCGCCCGGCCGCTGACCCTGGTGCAGACCGCCCGGGTGCCGAACCTGCTGAACACCCTCCCCGAGCGCACCGACCTGCCCACGGTCGAGCTCGCCGACGCCCCCACCGACGACTGGTACGCCCTGGTCGCCGAGCACAAGGGCACCCTGCCCGAGCCGGCGAAACGCGTGCTGACCGGCGTACCCGTCGCTGTCTTCGCGCACGTCCGCGACGCGGAGGGTGACCTGCTCGCGGTGGCCCGGGGCGCGGTGACCGGGCCGGACCGGTGGCTCGGGGTGGCCTTGCTGCAGACCGCTCCCGCCGCCCGGCGTCGGGGACTTGGGGCCCATGTCATGCGGGCGTTGGCGGGGTGGGCGCTCCAGCACGGGTCGGCGCGGGCCTACCTGCAGGTGGAAGAACGCAACACGCCCGCTGTCGAGCTTTACCGGAAACTGGGCTTCCGCACCCACCACACCTATCTGACCCGCGAGGCGCCGCGCTAAGCCGGGGACGGGTCGGATGCCGGCCGGGGAGGCGTGCCGCGCAGGGCGTAGGCGGCCGTCCCGGCGACGATCAGCACTGCGGCGGTCAGCGCGGCGGGCTTGTTGCCGATCGGCTGCATCATCCAGGTGAAGGCCTGCTCCGGCACGGTCAGCTTCTCGCTGCCGGCGGCGACGACCACGATCGCGGGCAGCGTCCACAGCAACGGCAGGAACCAGCAGCGGTGGGCACCGAGCAGGGCCGCGCCCAGGGCGGTCAGGCCGAGCAGCCCACCGGTGTCGCGGGCCACCTCTGCCGCGGGGCCGAACCGAGCCGACGTCACCAGCGTCGCCAGCAGCACACCCGTCATCGCGGCCCAGGCGACGAGCAGATGCGCGAACCGGCGTGGCACCCAGCGTTTCGCCGCGGTCCGGTCCAGCGCGTCGTCATTGCCGGCCAGCGTGCCGCCTACGGCGCTGACCAGCACGACCACGATCAGCACCACGTACGGGAACAGCACGTCCCGCTCTTTCGAGAAGACGCTCCACAGCACCCAGAAAGTGGCGATCAGGCCGAACCCGGCCCCGGCCACCGCCGGCACGCTCCGGGAGCGGAGGTAAAGCCACAGCCACCTCACTTCGCGCGTCCTTGCAGAATCGCGGTCAAGTCGGTCCGGCACTCCTTGACCCCGGCGCGGACGGCGGCGACCCGCTGCACAGCCTGGTCCCGGGGCATGGAGCCCAGCTCGGTGGCGAGCCGCGTGGCCTGGTCGACTTCGGCCGGGTCTACGAACAGGCCGGCCGCCGGCGTCTTTCCCGCGAACCAATACACGGCCGCGGCGAGGGCGGCCCCGTTCGCCGTCTGCTGTTCCTCGGTCCACGCATCGCAGTCGTACCTGCCCTGCGAGATGAAGGTGGTGAGAGTGTCCAGGACGAACTTCTCCTGCACGAGCTCCCCACTACGTTCGACGAGGAAGGTGAGGGTGTCCGGGCCGGGCCGTCCGGTGGACACGTCCCGGGCGTCGCCGTAGGGCAGGTGCCAGTCCTCGACAGCGCTCGTCGGTGCGTCGGGCAAGTCGGCCAGCTTCGCCAGGACCTCCCGGGCCAGCGGAGTCGCCGCCGGCAGCACCTTGGCGTTCACCCTGGTGACACAGACCCGGGGCGTGCCCTCGGCGCAGACCAGCTCGGCGCCGGCCAGGTCCCGGACCCACTGCGCATTGGCGGTGTCCACTCGCGGCGACAACGCGACGGCCAGCCCGGCACCGAGCAGCACGGGCACGATCGCCGCCGGGCGGAACCGTTTGGAGGCAGGGGCGACCAGCAGCAATCCGGTCAGCGCCAGCCCGACCAGCCAAAGCGTCTGTCCGACGGTGAACGAGGCCGGCAGCGTGTAGTACGGGTCCCACGGCGCCGACATCATCGGCGACAGCAGGTCCGCGAGCCACCGCGCGTTCTTGAAGATGACCCCGAGCAGGACCTGCACCGCGAAGCCGACGACGGCCAGCGCGGGCGCGGTCACCAGGTGCGGCACCAGATAGCCGACACCCATGCCGAGCCACACCGCTGCCACCAACGACAGCCCTCCGATGGCGACCACCGCGGGCACCGCTGCGGGGAAATAGGTGGCGCCGCCGGCGATCCAGGCGGCACCCGCCGCGAAGGCCAGCAAGTAGGAAGTGAACGCGGCGACACCGAGCACAGCGGCGGTGACCACGATGCGGTGCCAGCGGGGCCGGCCGGTGGTGGCGAAGAGCTCGTCCACCTGGGCTCGCTGCTCCCAGCGCATCTGCCAGGCGCCCAAGGCCAGCGCGATCGGCCACAGCAGCACCAGCAGGAGCCGCTGACCGCTCGCCAGCATCAGCCAGCCCCCGGACCAGAACGGGCTGTCGGCGAACATGGCGATCAAGCAAGCGGCCAGCAACAACAGCAGAACGACGGGCGCGGTCGAGCGGCGCGCCTGGATCCACAGCGCCCGGGTCATCGGCCGTTCTCCGTCCGGTACGCCCGCAGCAGCGCGGAGTAGCCACGCTCGGCGGGGCTGTCCCCGGCATCACCGGCTCCGCCGCGCGCGGCGAGGTCTGCCGGAGTGCCCTGGTAGACGAGACGTCCGGCGTCGACCAGGACTACGTCGGAGCAGGCGGCGACCACGTCCTCGACGAGGTGGGTGGAGACCAGCACCGTGCTGTCCACGCCGATGTCGCGCAGCAGTTCCCGGAAGTCGAGGCGTTGCTCCGGGTCGAGGCCCACGGTCGGCTCGTCCAGCAGCAGGATCTCCGGGTCGTTCACGATCGCCTGGGCAATGCCAGCCCGCCGCAGCATGCCACCGGACAGCGTCTTGAGCTTTGATTCGGCCCGGTTCGTCAGGCCCACCCGGTCGATGGCCCGCTGCACCGCTGCGGGGATGGCCGCCTTCGGCATCTCTTTCAGCCAGGCCATGTATTCGACGAACTCCCGCACGGTGAACCGCGGGTAGAAGCCGAAGTGCTGCGGCAGGTAACCGAGGCCGCGGCGGACCCGGCGCAGGTCGCCCCGGGCGCTGACGTCCGCGCCGAGCAGGGCGAGCGAGCCGCCGGCTGGTTCGATCACGGTGGCGAGAGCGCGCATGAGGGTGGTCTTGCCCGCGCCGTTCGGGCCGAGCAGGCCGTGGACGCCGGTGCCGAGGGCGAGGTCGAGCCCGTCGACGGCGAGGTGCCGCCCGGCCTTGACCTTCAGCCCCGAGGCGTGCACCGCCCAGGCGTAGGTGGTCGGGGCCGTTTCGGCCGCGCTGATGGCGCGCATCATCGTCTCTCCGTTCCGTCGTGCGGGATAACAGGTACGAGGTAAGGGGTGGGATCAGCCTTTGCCGGCACCGAACCGGCGGTGGTCGGCGCCGCGAACGAGCACCAGTCCCACGAGGAGCGCAGTGAGTACGGCCCAGACCGGCCAGCTCCCTCCGCTGAGGAGGGCCGGCAGGCGCGCGGTGACCATGCTCGGCACCACGACCGCGGCGGACCAGGCGATCGTCAGCCCGATCGCGGCACGATCGATGCCGAACAGTCCGCCGAGGGCGAGGGTGCCGGCGGTGAACGCCAGGCAGGGCAGCAGCCAGAGGGCCGGGGAGTGGCCGGTCCCCCAGGCCGCCAGGGCCAGCGCGGGAATGACCGCCGCCAGCACCGACAACGTTCGGCGCAACAGCAGCTGGAGACCGGTACGCGGCATGCTCGCCACGAGTTCCCAGGCCGGGTCGGTGCGCCGGCTCCACGCCGCGGCGACCGGCAGCAGGGGCACCACCGGCGCCAGCAACAGCACCAGCGACGGCATCTCGGGGAACAACCGCTCGAAGATGACCGCTGCGCCGATCAGCAGGCCTGCCGTGGCGAGCCAGGGCAGCACCCGGGCGGCCACTCCGGTCCGCCGCAGCCGCCGTCGGGGCCCAGCCGGCGCCGGGCCGGTGGCGATCCCGGCCGAAACGCCCTCGGCGACTCGGGCGAGCAGGTCCTGGGTGCCGGGGTCGATGGCGGCGGTCACGTGGTCCCGGCAGTCGGCGCAGGTTTCCAGGTGGGCCTCCATGGCCCAGAGGGTGGCTTCGTCGACGTCGGTGTCGCCAGTGGCGTAGCGCGAGATCAGGTCGGGGGACGGATGGGTGTTCACGAGAGCGCCTCCCGCAGTGCGATCCGGGCCCGCCGCGCGCGGGTCTTGACGGTTCCTTCCGGCATGCCGAGCAGCAGCGACGTCTCCCGAACGGTCAGCCCGTCGAGCACCATCGCGCGCAACACTTGGCGTAGTTCCGGCGGCAGGTTGAGCAGGGCGTTCTCGAGGTTGGCGTCGATCCGGCCGGCCATCACCTCGTCCTCGGCGGCGGGTGCCACAGTCTCGACCGTCTCCACGGTGGGGACGCGGGAGCGCCGGGCCCGGCTGCGGAACGCGTCGACCAGCCGGTGCGCGGCGATGGTCCAGAGCCAACCGACCGCGCTGCCCTCGGGTGCGGTGCTCGCCTGGCTGGCGGCGGAGCGCCACACCGCCAGGTAGGTCTCCTGGAGCACGTCGGCGACCACGTCTTCGTCGGCGCAGCGCCGGCGCAACCGCACGGCCAGCCACGGCGACGTCCGCCGATACAGCTCGTCGAAGGCGCGACGGTCGCCGCGCGCCGTACGGCGCAGCAGCTCTCCCTCGTCGAGCTCCGCCAAGGTTTTTCTCACACCCGGCTAGACGACGAGATGATCAGCAACGGTTCTCGCCGCAAAGTGATCTGGGTCACATCTCGGTCGAGGACAGAAAGTCGCGGATCATGAGGTGGCACAGCTCGGGCCGGTCCAGCAGCACGCCGTGCCCCGCACCCGGCACGATCGCCAGCTGGACGTTCGACAAGCCGCGGTGCAGGGCGTGCAGGTGCGGAGGCTCCACCTCGTCGTCGTCACCGAACATCAGCAGCGTCGGCGTTTCGATGCCGGCCAGGTCGGCGGTCGTGAGCACCGGTTCGGTGCGGTGCATGCGGTCCAGCTTCGCCGCAACCACCGGCCAGTGCGCCGGCCCATCCGGGGAGACTTCGCCGTACCAGGAGCTGAGGAACTCGGTCGCCTCGTCGTCCAGGTCCAGGACGCCGGGACGCCAGCCCTCGTGGTGGAAGACGCCGGAAGCGAAGACCAGCCGGCGGACCAGGCCGGGGTGGCGCAGGGCGGTGAGCAGGGCGACGGGGGCACCGTCACTGTGTCCGACCAGGTGCGCCGGACCGCCGACGACCTCGGTGAGGAAGGCGGCGGTGTCGTCGGCCATCTGTGCGTACCCGATGGGTCCGTCGACGTCCGCGGTCCGGCCGTGCCCACGCCGGTCGAACCGGTAGACGTGCAGTGCGTCGGCCAGGGCGAGGGTGACGTCGAAGGCCCGCGAGTCGGCGCCGCCCGGATGCAGCAGCACGACCGGGTCGCCCGCTCCGTGCTCGTCCCACCAGGTGTTGACCGCGCCGAGCTGCGTGTACGGCATGGCCGGATCCTCTCACCCCGGCCGGGTCGCCACGGTCAGCGACGGACGACGCGCCGGGGCTTGCCCGCCTTGGCCGCGGTGAAGGCCTTGAGCGACTGGGAGCGGTAGTCCCGGCCGAGCATCGTCGCGATCCAGTAACCGAAAAGGATGCCGACGATGGCGAAGCCGCCGTACAGCCAGATCTGCGAGAAGAAGTTGCCGGCGCCGGCCGAGAACGGGTAGCCGCCGCTGAGGAACGGGCCCACCAGAATCGTCAACAGCATGCCGCCGATCGCCGCCGCGGCGAGGCTGGGCAGCCACTCGCTGGGCAACGACTTCTGCGCCCGGACGTACGCCACCGACGCGAGGATCACGCCGATCGTCGCGAACATGCCGATGGTGATCCGGTACTGGGCGGTGTCGTCACCGTCGAACCCGAACCGGGTGATCAGCCGTGCCACCACGTTCACTGCGAACAGTGCTCCGGCCAACACCGCGATCGGCACCACCCGCTGCTTCATGACGTCCTCCGACATACCAGGCCTACGGCTCCTCGCCGCCGCACACGAACCGTGGCTCGGGATCGTAGCGCCAGGAGAACTTCTCGCGCACGACCTCCTCGCCATCCTTGCGGATCACGCGCCAAGCGTCCTGGGTGAAACCTGGCAATCCGCTGGACTCGATGCACTTCGGGCCGGGCTCGCGGTGCACGGTCGGCGGCGACGTCACGTTGCGGCGCGGCCCGCGTACGGTCTTGACGCTGTCGTAGACCTTCGTGCTGAACATCCGCACCGTCACCGAGCCACTGGTGTACGAGGTGTCGATGAAGATCCCGTACGGCGTGGTGTTCTTGAACTTCAGGTCCAGCGTCGGATAGAAGATCGTGGACTCGATCACCGCGGGATAGCGGGAGAAGTAGAACGAGTGCGGCTTGTGCTCGACATCTTCCAGCCCGGCGTAGTAGGCGGCGTTGAACAGGGTCGTGGTGAACTGCGACGCGCCGCCGCCCACGCCCGGCTCCAGCTTCCCGCCGACGATGACCGGGGCATCTTTGTATCCGGCGGCGTAGTTGCGTTCGCCGGTGTGCCCGTTGAGCGAGAACGTCTCGCCGGGCCGGACCAGCGCCCCGTCGACCGCCCGGGCGATCGTCATGATGTTCTGGCTGCGCGGCGAGCTGGCCCCGCCGGTGAAGTAGGTGGTGAAAGCCGACACCTTCTCCTTGATGCCGAGCGTCTTCACCCCGGCCGCGGTCAGGTCGGGCTGCCGCTCGACGAGAACGGCCGCCACCTCGCGCGGCGCCGGCTTGCCAAGGACATCCAGCAGGGCGGTGCCCAGCGCGCCGAGGTCCACCATGTCTCCCGGCGTACCCGCAACGATTGTCGGTTTGCCTTTCGAGAGCTTGACCCGAGCGTCTCGGGGGGCCTTCTCCACCGTGGCGAAGGCTTGCTCCGCGGCAGCATGCAGCCGTTTGCCGTCAATGGTGGGCGTGAGCCGGCCGTCGTCGTCCGAGCGGAACACGAGCCCGGCAGCGATCGCCGCGGGGGCGAGGGTGAACGACTTCGCGCCCACCCGCACGGTCACCGGCGCGGCGACGGCGGGCTCGGCCAGCTCGTGGATCAGCGCGTCGACCTGCTCGCTGCCGGTGATGGGCGTCCGGTCGACCAGCGGCACCAGGGCCGTCTCGCCGAGCGGCCAGGCCCGACGAACCTCGGCGGCAGCGAGTGCCGGGTCCAGGTTGCGGCCGGCCGCCGGGTAGGTGGGCTTCGGGGTGCGGCCCGCGTACGCGATCCCGGGCTTCTTCAGGGTGATCTGTCTGGGGTCGACCTCGCGGCGCAGCAGGCCTGCGAGTTTCGCCTCGTCGAGCTCGACCACGGGGTCGACGGTGCGTACGCCGAACGGCACGGGGTTGCCCCGCATGGCGCGGCCGACGCTGCGGTCGATGTCGAGGGTCAGCGCGAGGTCCGCGGGTGGCACGGTGAGGAGCTCGCCGTCGAGGTCGATCTGGACGGGTTCACCCGTGCGGCCCTCGACAGCGTCGGTGAGCAACCGTTCGGCGTCACTGCGGGACAGTCCGCCGAGGTCGACGCCGAGCATGTGGGTGCCGCGCGGGACGTCCCCGCCGTACGACCAGGCGACCGCACCGGCGCCGGCGATCAGGACGGCAGCGACGGTGCCCACGATGACGACGCGCTTACGGTTGAGCGGCCCTGGCGCGGAGGCATTACTGCTTGCGTAGACCGTGGAGGCGGCCGATGCCGCGGTGTCTTCGGATACGGAGGTCAACGATGTCACCTTCAGCGGCGGCGGCGGACTTCCGAAGAGTCTGCGGCCCGGTCAGCGCCGTCGACGCACGCCACGACCGGATGTCATGACTTTGTGACGGTTGGGCGGAGAATAGCCCGATATGCGTACACGGCGAAGGTCAGGCTGCCCACCAGAATCATCGCCAGCGCCACCCAGTCCTCCGGGCCGACCAGATAGTCACCCTCGGTGGTCCTGAACCCGGCAGCGAAAAACATGATCACGGTCCACAACACCCAGGGCACGGCAACCGCCGAACGCCGCCCCACCGCCGCCTCGGCAAACCAGCACAACGCGTAATTGGCGACGGCCGCGAACAGGATCGCCACGCCGATCGGCACCTGGCCGATCCGCAGCGGCGACCAGTACAGCTCCAACAGCGCACTAAAGACCGTGGCGAGCACCAGCACGACCAGACCGCCGATGGTGATCAGCCGCTCCACGGCCGGTCTCGGCGCAGTGACCGGCGGCTCGGCCGGCGGGGCGGGCACGGACGCTTCCAGCGTCATCGCCCCACCACATTGCTGAACAGGTCGCTCTCCCACTTGTGCGGACCCGACACCTCGCCGCGCTCCCCCTTGACCAAGGTGAAGTACTCCACGCCCATGAACTCGCCGCCGAAGTCGCCGGCGATGCCGTACAGCCAGGAATTGTCCGGGATCTGGGTGGCATGCGCGCGCATCGCGGCGACCTTCTGGTCATAGAAGTCGGTGCCGTCGATCCGGGCCGCGATCTCGTCATCCGGGTGCCCGAACGGCAGATCGTCCACGTGCTCCACCCCGGCGAACGGGTTGTCGTCCATCCCCCGGAACGCGGCCATGCCACCTTCCAGCACGCTGCGCGGCATCGCCGTGTAGTAGATCTTCTCGGGGCCGAAGCCCTCCGCCTCGGCCAGCTCCGCCGCGCGCATCGCCACCCGGTGCGCCTGGATGTGGTCCGGATGCCCGTAGAAGCCGTTCTCGTCGTACGTGATCAGGACCTGCGGGCGTACCTCCCGCATGATGGCGAGGCAGCTCGCCGCCGCCTCGTCCAGATCGGCACCCCAGAAAGCCCGCGGGTGGTTGTTGGTCTCCAGACCCATCATCCCGGAGTCGCGGTAACGGCCCGCACCGCCGAGGAAGCGGTGATCGGTCACGCCCAGCGCGGCACAGGCGCGCTGCAGCTCCGAAATCCGCCACCCACCGAGCTGATCGGCCTGCTGCGCCTCCAGCCCGGCCAGCGCCGGCACGTGAATCTCACCCTCCTCACCCAACGTGCAGGTCACGAGCGTCACCTGGGCGCCCTCGGAGACATAACGGGCCATAGTCGCGCCGGTGCCGGTGACCTCATCGTCGGGGTGAGCGTGCACCAGCATGAGGCGGCGGGCGGGCAGGGTGTCGGTCACCCGCGCCACTTTACGCGCGTGGTGTACCAGGCCCGCGTCTGCTGTTTGCCGCACGCGGGGGGCACCTGATCAGCGATGCTGGTCGGCGTGGAGTATCCCGAACTCGCCGCCCGCACCGGCCGGTTCCGCTTCGGCGCGCCGCACGCCGTCACGGTCGGCGACGACGGCGCGCGGGTGGCCTTCCTGCGCTCCGCCGGACCGTACGACCCGGCAGCCGCGCTGTGGGTCCTCACCGTCGCCACCGGCGCGGTCACCCGCATCGCCGACGGTCCGATCGACTCGTACGCCGGCTCCGCCGACCTGTCCGTCCTCGCCTGGGCGACAGCCGGGCAACTGGCCTGCGCCGGCCGCGGTCCGTGCACCGCCGCCGAGCCCGTCCTCGCGCCCCGCCCCGACCCGACCGGACAGTCCATCGGCTACACCACCCCCGACGACACCCTGCGAGTCATCGGCCCCGACGGCGACGACCAGCTGCTCGCGGGTGAACCCGGCAGCGGCGTGCGTTGGGGCGTCGCCGAACCCACAGCCGCTGACTTCGGGCGTAGGAGAGGGTGGTGGTGGTCCCCCGACGGCAGCCGGATCCTGGCCGTCCGCAGCGCGACCACCGTCAGCCTGCACCTGCTCGACCTGCACGGCGGTTGGGTCGACGTGCACTGGGACCGGGAGACCTACCCCTACCTGGTCGACGTCCGCTGGACCACCGGCAACGCCCTGCTCACCGTGCTACGCCGCAGCCAACAACACGGCCTCGTGCTGTCCGTCGACCCGCGCACCGGCGAAACCCAGGTGCACGCCGAGCTGGCCGACGCCCGCTGGGTCGAACCCGTCCCCGGCACCCCACTGCTGCTGCCCGACGGCCGCGTCCTCGTCGGCGGCGAACTCGCCCACGACGGCTTCGACGCCCGCTGCCTCTTCGCCGACGGCAGCCTGCTCACCCCGCCCGAGCTCTACGTCCGCCGCGTCGTCGGCCTGATCGCCGACACCCAGGAAGTCCTCGTCGAAGCCACCGAAGGCGAACCCGCCGAACAACACGTCTTCGCCGTCCGCACCGCCCTCGGCGGCAACGGCGCGAAACTCCGTCGCCTCACCACCGAACCCGGCTGGCACCACGCCCACCTCGGCGGCGACGTCATGGTCATCGACGACACGATCCGGCGCGGCGCGGCCACCGTCCCGCTGCCTGACGACGCCCACCCGCTGCCGTACCGGCCCCGGCCGCTGCTCACCCGGGTCACCGACCGCCGGCTCCCCGCCGGCGTGCTCTACCCGGCCGCCCACGTCAGCGGCACCCGGCTGCCGGTCCTGCTGGACCTCGGCGCCGGGCCGGGCCACCAGCAAGTCGTCACCGACGCGAGGTCCTGGCAAGACCGGCAATGGTGGGCGGACGCCGGCTTCGTCGTGGTCAGCGTCGACTCCCGGGGTACGCCCGGAGTAGCCCCCAGCTTCGAGAAAGTCGTCTACCGGCGCCTCGCCGACGTGGCCCTCACCGACCAGGTCGACGCTTTGCACGCCCTCACCGGCAAACACCCCGACCTCGACCTCAGCCGAGTCGCCATCCGCGGCACCGGCCTCGGCGGCTGGCTCGCCGCCCTCGCCGTCCAACGCCGTCCCGACGTGTTCCGCTGCGGCGTCGCCATCGACCCCGTCACCGACTGGGCCAACCTCTCCCCCGCGTTCGCCGAGCGCTACCTCGGCAACCGAGCCGACAACCCCGAGATCTACGACCACCACGCCCTCGCCGCACCCGGCGGGGCGCCGCTGTTGATCTCCCCCACCGGGGATCTGTCCGAAGAACGTGAGTTCGTCATCCGGGAGTGTGCATGACGTCAGCCCTGATCGGCCGCAGCCTGCCCATGGAAGCCCTGCCGACGACCGAAGTCGACTACCTCTCACTCGGCGAGACCTCGGCCATCTCGGAACTCTGGGACGGCAACGTCCTCACCTGCCCCCGGGACACCCCCCGACACCAGATGATCCTCAACGCCCTCGCCAACGCGCTGCGCGCCGGCCGCACCGACCTCAACGTGGTCACCGGCGTCCCGGTCCGCCTCGCCCCCGGCCGCATCGCCGTCCCCGACCTCGTCATCGCGGGCGCCATCGACCCGGACATCCCCCTGGTCGACGCGGCTTCCGTCCGCCTGGTCTGCGAGATCACGTCGGCCGCCAGCGCCACGGTGGACTGGACCCTCAAAATGCACGCGTACGCCCAGGCCGCCATCCCCTGCTACCTCGTCGCCGAACCCGACCGAGGCCTCCTGCACAGCAACATGCTCACCGCCCAGGGCTACGTCGAACAGTCCGTCATGCAGCTGGTCCGAGTAACCGGCCTTAATATCTGAGCTATGCAGCACGACCCTAGTCATGGGACTATAGCGGGCATGACGTCCGCCATCTTCGGCATGGGTTCACCCATCACGGAGGAGGACTACCTCGCCCTCGGGGAGACCCCCGATCGCGTCGAGCTCTTCGATGGGAGCCTGCACGTGACCCCCGCGCCTACGCCGCGCCACCAATACATCTCGCGACGCCTCGCGAATGCCCTGGAAGCGGGGGCAGAGCCAGGGCGATTCGTGTCGGAAGCGATCAATGTCCGGCTCCAACCGGGTCGCATACCGATCCCCGACGTGGTGATCACCGAAAAGATCGACTTCGCGGCGTTGGCAGTCGACGCCGAGGCCGTCCTCCTGGTCTGCGAAATCGTTTCGCCGTCCAACGCGTCGGCCGACAAGGTGCTGAAGATGCACTACTACGCGACAGCCGGAATTCCCTGGTATCTGCTTGTGGAGCAGGAGACCGGAGCGCTGCACCTCCACCAGTTGAGCAACGGCGCATACGTTCTGCGGTCCGTCGCTCAGGTCGGTGAGGTCTTGCGGCTGACGGACCCCGTGGTGGCGGAGATTTCGCCGGAGGATCTGTTGCCTCCGCAGTGAAGTAGGCGGGTTTCTGTCGGGGGCGTCGCCTAGGGTCGTGGGTATGAGTGGCGATCACTTCGCGGAGGCCGGGGCGGCGGTGCAGGCGGCGCTGGATGCCGGGGCGCGCTATGCGGATGCCCGGGTCATGCTGCGCCGGACCGAGACGATGACCGCGCGGGACGGTGCGGTCGAGGACCTGAGCTCTGATGAGAGCGCCGGCCTCGGCGTGCGGGCGCTGGTCGGGTCGAGCTGGGGTTTCTACGCCGTGCCGGACCTGTCCGATGCCGCGGCGCGGGCCGCCGGGCGGCGGGCCGCCGAGATCGCCGCGGCCAGTGCCAAGGTGCCCGGGCCGGCAATCGACCTGGTGGCGGCACCCGCGGTGACCGCGAGCTGGGCCAGCCCGTGCGAGATCGACCCGCTCTCGGTGCCGCTGTCCACCAAGGGTGATCTGCTGGTCGCCGCCACGGCCGCCGCCAAGGATGCCGGGGCGGACCTCGCCGAGGGCCTCTATCAGATCTGGGACACCCGCAAGTGGTTCGTCTCCAGCGAAGGCCACCGCATCGACCAGCACATCCGCGAGTGCGGCGCCGGCGTCACCGCCAACGCGTACGGCGACGGCGAGATCCAGCGGCGCTCCTGGCCCTCGCACCGCGGGCAGTACGGCACCCGTGGCTGGGAGCTGGTCGACGAGCTCGCCCTCACCGATCATGCCGCCCGGATGGCCGACGAGGCACGGGCGCTGCTCACCGCGCCGCAGTGCCCGGCGGAGGAGACCACGCTGATTCTCGGCGGCGAGCAGATGGCGTTGCAGATCCACGAGTCGGTCGGGCACGCCATCGAGCTGGACCGGATCCTCGGCTGGGAGGCCGCTTTCGCCGGCACCTCCTGGCTGGATCTGAGCAAGCTGGGCAGCCTGCGGTACGGCTCCGAGCTCATGAACATCACGCTCGACCCGACGATCCCCGGCGCGCTCGGCAGCTTCGGCTTCGACGACGAGGGCTCCCCGGCGACCAAACGCGACGCGGTCCGCGACGGCATCTGGGTCGGTGTCCTGGCCGGACGCGACTCGGCGGCGATGGCCGGGCTCGACTACGCCGGCAGCGTCCGATCCGACGGCTGGGCCCGGCTGCCGATGGTCCGGATGACCAACGTCGGCCTCGAACCGGGACCGCACACCCTGGACGAGATGATTGCGGCCACCGACGACGGCGTCTTCATGGACATCAACCGCTCCTGGTCGATCGACGACCGGCGGCTCAATTTCCAGTTCGGCTGCGAGATCGGCTACGAGATCAAGAACGGCAAGCGCGGCCGGATGTTGCGCAACCCCACCTATACCGGCATCGGCCCGACGTTCTGGCAGTCGATGGACATGCTGTCCCGCGAGACCGTCGCGTGGGGCACCCCCAACTGCGGCAAGGGCCAACCCGGCCAGATCGGCCACACCGGCCACCCCGCCGCACCAGCCCGCTTTGCCAACGTACGGGTGGGAGTCCGCGGATGAGCACCGAACTCGACCTGGCCGCCCGCGTCATCGAACTCACCCGGCAGCTCGCCGGGGCCGGCGCGGAAGCCGAAGTGGTGGCGGCGCACTCGGCGGAGGCGCTGACCCGGTTCGCCAACTCGGCGATCCACCAGAACGTCGCAGACGCCACCACGACCGTCCGGCTGCGCCTGCACCTCGACGGGCGTACGGCCGGCGGCTCGACCACCGTGACCAGCACCGAAGGGCTACGGTCCCTGGTGGAGCGCACCCTGGCCGCGGCCCGCCTGTCGCCGCCCGACGCCACCTGGCCGGGGCTCACCGCACCCACCGAGTTGCGCTCGGCCCCCGCCTACGACGAGGCGACCGCCGCGGCCGGCCCGCAGGACCGGGCTGCGCTGGTCCGCGCATTCGTGGACGCCGCCGGCGGGCTGGAGACGGCCGGCTTCTGCCGCACCGCGTACGCCTCCGGCGGGTTCGCCAACACTCTCGGGCAGGCGGTCCACGGCCGCTCCGCCGACGCGGGAATGGACGGCATCGCCCGCCTCGACGGCGCCGACGGGGTGGCTCGCCGGGCCAGTGGCCGGCTCGCCGAGTTGGACGGTGCGGAGTTGGGCGCGCGGGCCGCGGCCAAGGCTCGGGCCGCGGCCAACCCGATGGAGCTGCCGCCCGGCCGCTATGAGCTCGTCCTTGAACCGGCCGCGGTCGCCGACCTGTTGGAGAACCTGGCCGGCTTCGGTTTCAACGGCAAGGCCTTCGCGCAGCGTCAGTCGTTCGCCGAGCTGGACGTGGCCCAGTTCGACGAGCGGATCACCCTGACCGACGAGCCGCTGGGCGCGACCCTTCCGTTCGACGCGGAGGGCACGCCCCGCGGCACGCTGACCCTGGTGGAGGCGGGTGTGACCCGCGCGGTGAGCCATGACCGGACCTCGGCGGCCGAAGCGGGCGCCGCCTCGACCGGACATGCTTCCCCGGCCTCCCGCTCTTGGGGACCGGTCGCCGCCAACCTCCGTCTGGCTCCTGGCTCGACCTCCGGTGCCGGGGCAGCGAGCAACCCGGACACAAGCCCGGCGGGTGCGGGCCGAGCCGGCACGGGTCCGGCAGGCACGGACACGGCCGGCACGGGTCCGGCAGGCACGGGAACAGGCGGCACGGGTTCGGTGGGCGCGGCCGAGTCGGTGGTGCCGTCCGCGCGGGCGCTGGTCGCGAACGTGCGCCGAGGGTTGCTGGTCACCGACCTCTGGTACACCCGGGTGCTCGACCAGAAGAGCCTCGTCGTCACCGGTCTCACCCGGAACGGCGTCTGGCTGATCGAGGACGGCGAGGTGACGACGGCGGTGGGCAATATGCGCTTCACCCAGTCCTACCCGCAGGCGCTGGGTCCGGGGGCTGTGCTCGGCGTGGGTGCGGAGTCGGTGGCCCTGCCGGATCGCTGGTCGGGTGTCCGCTACACCGCTCCGGCCCTGCACCTGGCCTCCTGGAACATCACCGGCAACGCCTCCGGCTGAGCGGGAGCCGTTGCCGACACCTCCGGCTGAGCGGGAGCCGTTGCCGACACCTCCGGCTGAGCGGAAGCCGTTGCCGACGCCTCCGCATTGACCGGCGTGTTTGACTAGGGCGGTGAGCAACGACTCGCAGGACCATGACCAGGTCCCGAATCAGCACGCGGACGCCGCCAGCGGCCGAGCCGGAGAGCACGCTCAGCCCGAGGACCACAGCCAAGCCGGAGATCACGCTCAGCCCGAGGACCACAGCCAAGCCGGAGATCACGCTCAGCCCGAGGACCACAGCCAAGCCGGAGACCACGCTCAGCCCGAGGACCACAGCCGGGACGATGATCGCGGCTCGGACGGGGACCCGGGCGGGGTTGATCGGGGCCGGGCGCTGCGGTTCGCGCCGGCTGGGGCCGAGGACGGTCCGCGGAGCCGGCGGCGGCGCCGGTGGTTCATCGGGGGCGTTGCGGCGGGCGCGGCCTTGATCGTCGGGTCGCTCTGTGTTGGCGGGCTTGCCGTCGTGAACGCCGTCGCGGACTTCCGGGGTGACCGGGACAAGGCACAGGAGCAGTTGGCCGCCCGGGACACTGCCTGCCTCGAGCTGGAGCAGCGGCTCAACCGGCTGACTCCGCCGGGGGCGACAGCCACTCCGGACGCCCGAGCGGTCGCCGTACGTGACGAGAACACCGCTGCGCGTGTCTACGTTGGTCAGTTGCGGGGCGAGCACACCGAGGACCTGTGGCGACAGCTGCTCGATGCGCGTACGTCGTATGCAGAGGCGCTGGCGGCACAAACCGAGTCACGGACACCTGCGTTCTTCGTTGTTCCGCGGACCGGCGACGGCGCGGTGGCGGCCGATGAGCTGGTGCGGCGCTCGCCGGCGGTATGTTCCGGACTTATCCGCAGACTTGCCGCACCGGAGCTGTAGCGGGCAGTAAGCCATCCCTTACAGAGCATTGCGCTGACCTTCGTTGTAACGTGTGCCACACCATTGCGGACGCACACCCCCCGTCTGTCAGACAGGTACAGGCGCGCCCGCCGGCAGAGCACCTCAGCGCAGCACTGTCAGGGAGAGACGTCAATGACGACGCAGGCAACGAGGCCGGAGGCGGGGCGTTCGCGCGCCGCGATCGCGGCGAAGACGTTGCGTACGGACCGGTGGTGGCTTCCGCCGCTGGTCACCTTCGCGGGACTGAGCGCGTGGGTCATCTACGCGACCGTCCGGGTCTTCATGCACAACAACTATTACGTCGAGGAGTACCACTACCTCACCCCCTTCTACTCGCCGTGCATCACGGACCGGTGCGTCGAGGGTGCCGCGGAGTTCGGGACGCCGCTGCCGTCCTTCTGGCTCATTCCGGAGGCCGCGTTCACCCTGCCCTTCCTCCTGTTGTTCCGGCTCACCTGCTACTACTACCGGAAGGCCTACTACCGGGCCTTTTGGCTGTCGCCGCCGGCCTGCGCCGTGCCCGACGCGCACGAGAAGTACACCGGTGAGACCCGCTTCCCGCTGGTCTTCCAGAACCTGCACCGGTACGCGTTCTACGCCGCCGCCGTCATCTCGTTGATCAACACGTGGGACGCGATCGTCGCCTTCCAAAGTGGAGACAAGTTCGGGTTCGGGCTGGGCAACGTGATCTTGGTCGGCAACGTGGTGATGCTGTGGGCGTACACGTTGTCGTGCCACTCGTGCCGGCACATCGCCGGCGGGCGGTTGAAGCACTTCTCGAAGCACCCGGTGCGGTACCGCTTCTGGACGTTCGTGTCGAAGCTGAACGCGCGGCACATGATGCTCGCCTGGATCACCCTCGGGACGCTCGCCCTGACCGACTTCTACATCATGGCGCTCGCCGCGGGCTGGTGGCCCGACCTGCGCTTCATCAACTAGAGGGCCCCCCATG
This sequence comes from Actinoplanes sp. NPDC051859, assembly GCF_044452725.1. Lineage (NCBI taxonomy): Bacteria > Bacillati > Actinomycetota > Actinomycetes > Micromonosporales > Micromonosporaceae > Actinoplanes > Actinoplanes sp. NPDC051859. The sequence continues at coordinate 407,205 of NZ_JBITBX010000007.1, forward strand.
ACAACCCGAATCGAACGACACCATTACGACGTGGTCGTGATCGGCGCCGGTGGCGCCGGGCTGCGGGCAGCCATCGAGGCCCGGCTCGCCGGCAAGAAGACCGCGATCATTTCGAAGTCGCTGTTCGGCAAGGCGCACACGGTCATGGCCGAGGGCGGCGCCGCGGCGGCCATGGGCAACGTGAACAGCAAGGACAACTGGATGGTGCACTTCGGTGACACCATGCGCGGCGGCAAGTTCCTCAACAACTTCCGGATGGCGGAGCTGCACGCCAAGGAAGCCCCGGAACGGATCTGGGAGCTGGAAACGTACGGGGCGCTGTTCGACCGTACGAAAGACGGGAAGATCTCCCAGCGCAACTTCGGCGGCCACGAATACCCCCGCCTGGCCCACGTCGGTGACCGCACCGGCCTGGAGCTGATCCGCACCCTGCAGCAGAAGATCGTCTCGTTGCAGCAGGAAGACTTCGCGGAGACCGGCAACTACGACGCCAAGATCCGGGTTTTCTCCGAGACGACGATCACCGAGCTGCTGCTCGACGGCGACAAGGTGGCTGGGGCGTTCGGCTACTATCGCGAGACCGGCGAGTTCATCCTGCTGGAGGCGCCCGCGGTGGTGCTGGCCACGGGCGGCGTCGGCCGGTCCTACAAGGTCACCTCGAATTCCTGGGAGTACACCGGGGACGGTCATGCGCTGGCGCTGCGCGCCGGAGCGACGCTGATCAACATGGAGTTCCTGCAGTTCCACCCGACCGGCATGGTGTGGCCGCCCAGCGTCAAGGGCATCCTGGTCACCGAGTCGGTCCGCGGCGACGGCGGTGTGCTGCGCAACTCCGACGGCAAGCGGTTCATGTTCGACTACGTCCCCGACGTGTTCCGGCACCAATATGCGGACACGGAGGCGGAGGCGGACCGCTGGTACACCGACCCGGACAACAACCGGCGCCCGCCCGAGTTGCTGCCCCGCGACGAAGTGGCCCGGGCCATCAACAGCGAGGTCAAGGCGGGTCGGGGCACCAAGTCAGGCGGCGTGTTCCTCGACGTCTCCACCCGCATGCCGGCCGAGACGATCATCCGGCGGCTGCCGTCGATGCACCACCAGTTCAAGGAGCTGGCGGACGTCGACATCACCAAGGAGCCAATGGAAGTCGGGCCGACCTGCCACTACGTGATGGGCGGCGTCGAGGTCGACCCGGACTCGGCGGCGGCGCACGGCCACGTCGAGGGGCTGTTCGCGGCGGGTGAGGTGTCCGGCGGCATGCACGGCTCCAACCGGCTGGGCGGCAACTCGCTGTCCGACCTGCTGGTGTTCGGCAAGCGGGCCGGTGAGCACGCGGCCGCGTACCTGGATGGCCTGACCAAACGGCCGAAGGTCGCTACCGCGGATGTCGAGCAGGCAGTGGACGCCGCGCTGGCCCCGCTGAACCGGAGCGGCGGCGAAAATCCGTACACATTGCAGCAAGATCTGCAGGCGGTGATGGGTGACCTGGTCGGCATCATCCGGCGCGAGGGCGAGCTGTCCGACGCGTTGAAGCGGTTGCAGGAGCTGAAGGCGCGGGTGGCGAACGTCGGCGCGACCGGCGGACGGCAGTACAACCCGGGCTGGCACTTGGCCCTGGACCTGCGCAACATGCTGGTCGTCTCGGAATGTACGGCGAAAGCCGCGCTGGAACGGGAAGAGTCGCGCGGCGGGCACACTCGGGAGGACTTCCCGAAGATGAGCCCGGAATGGCGCAAGGTCAACCTGGTCTGCTCGCTCGACGACAACGGCGACGTGCACCTGGAACGTAAGCCGCTGCCGAAGATGCGCGAGGAGCTGCAGCGCCTCTTCAAGCGCACCGAGCTCAGCAAGTACCTCACCGAGCAGGAGCTCGCGGAATTCGACGCGATCGCGACGGAGGCCCACTGATGAAGCGTCATTTCCGAGTGTGGCGGGGCGACTCGTCCGGCGGGGAGATCCAGGACTTCGACGTCGAGGTCAACGACGGCGAGGTCGTGCTCGACATCATCCACCGGCTGCAGGCCACCGAGACCCCCGACCTGGCCTGCCGGTGGAACTGCAAGGCCGGCAAGTGCGGCTCCTGCTCGATGGAGATCAACGGCAAGCCGCGGCTGGGCTGCATGACGCGGATGTCCACATTCGAGGAAACCGAGACCGTCACGATCACGCCGCTGCGCACCTTCCCGGTGATCCGCGACCTGGTGACGGACGTGTCCTTCAACTACGAGAAGGCCCGCGAGACGCCCGCGTTCGCGCCGCCGCCCGGTGTCGCACCGGGCGACTACCGGATGAAGCAGATCGACGTCGAGCGGTCGCAGGAGTTCCGCAAGTGCATCGAATGCTTCCTCTGCCAGAACACCTGCCACGTGGTCCGCGACCACGAGGAGAACAAGAAGGCGTTCAGCGGACCGCGCTTCTTCATCCGGGCCGCCGAGCTGGACATGCACCCGCTCGACGACCGCGAGGACCGCAAGGAGTACGCGCAGGCGGAGCAGGGCCTCGGCTACTGCAACATCACGAAGTGCTGCACCGAGGTCTGCCCGGAGCACATCAAGATCACTGACAACGCCATCATCCCGATGAAGGAACGGGTGGTGGACAACCGTTACGACCCGCTGGTCTGGCTGGGCCGCAAGATCTTCCGCCGGGACCAGCTCGACGGCACGTCGGTCGGCCACGGCGGGATCCCGAGCCGCAGCCGCAGCGGTGAAAACATGGCGCCCAGCATCTCCGAGGGTGTTACCGGCGTGGCCGCGGGCCTGTCCGGCGCCGGAGCCCGACCGCCGCAGCATGCGCCGATCGGGCCTGACGGCAAAATGGAGGTCGCCGAGCTGCTGTCGCAGAACGCGGGCGGTCCGTCGCCCTTCGGCGACGACCAGCAGTTCCCGCTCACCGAGATCAGCTACCGGCACCCCGAGCCCTGATCTCTTTTGGTACGGGAGGGTCCGCACTACACGGACCCTCCCCCATCTCACTACTTCTTCGCCGCTACTTCGCGCTCGCAGTCGTCCGCGTACTCCAGGCCCTTACTGATGGAGTCCTGGTCGTTTTGCGGGCCGCCGAACGAGAGGCCGTTCTCGCCCGCCTCGACGTACCGCACACCCTTGCCCTTGAGGCACTTGACCACGTCCCGGGTGAAGTCCTTGGACTCCGGGTTCTTCGGATCCCGCTCCCACGGCGGCAGCGGATAGAACAGCGGATTGCAGAACTTGTCCGCCTTCTCGTAGTTGCGGATGTCCGCCTCCAACGGCGTGTCGCCGTTGTAGGTCCAGTCCTTCTTGTCCTTGCCGCCCTGTTCCTTCAGGCACTTCCGGTACGGCGCCATCAGCGCCTCGAACTCTTCCTCAGTGGTGTCGAGCCGCTCCCGGGGCCGCTCGGCTGGCTTGCCCGAGGCGGCCGGGCTGGCGCCGCCGCTGGTCAGGGTTGCCACCTGCGGTGCAGCGCCGTCCTTCGACTGCTCCGCCGAGCAGGCCACCGCGGCCGCCAGGACGGCCACCGCCGCCAACCCGACCAGCATGATCCTGCGTTTTCCGCTGTCGCCTGCCATCGTCCGCCCGCTCCCACCACGTCAGCCGCTCGTTCGTTGTGAGCAGCGTGGCGGGCCGGTGTGTGGAACTTGTCAGCATTCCCGCAGTCGAACAGGCGTACTATCGCGCGATGGAAGCGTACCAGCCTTCGATGCTCGATTTGTGCGGCCCGGCACCGGCGCTGGAACCCCTGCCCGGCCGCATGGTGCGCCGGCACCTCACGGCCGGCGCCTGGATCGACGTCCTGCCCGGCTGGATCACCGGCTCCGACGCCGTCTTCGAAACCTTGCGCACCGAGGTGGCCTGGCGCGCTGAACGCCGCCCGATGTATGACGGCATTGTCGACGTTCCCCGACTGCTGCGCTGGTACGGCCGCGACGAGCAACTCCCTCACCCGACGCTCACCGAAGCCCGCGACCGGCTGTCCGCCCACTACCGCCCCGAGCTGGGCGAGCCCTTCGTCACCGCCGGCATGTGCCTCTACCGCGACGGGCGCGACAGCGTCGCCTGGCATGGCGACACGCTCGGCCGCTCGGCCCGCCAGGACACGATGGTCGCCATCGTGTCGTTCGGCTCTCCTCGCCACCTGCTCCTCCGCCCACGCGCAGGCGGGGCGGAGACGCTGCGCTTTCCGCAGGGGCACGGCGATCTGATCGTGATGGGTGGTTCCTGCCAGCGCACCTGGGAGCACGCCATCCCGAAGACAGCGCGGGCGGTGGGACCCCGGGTGAGCGTGCAGTTCCGCCCGATCAACGTCGCTTAGCCCTAGTCGCCGCTGGTGCGGCCCGGACAGATAGCACAGCGGTCAAGAAACCGGTACCGCTTGCGGCGGGCCGTCAGCCCATGCAGGGTGGGCGACGGGACGGTTACTCAATAGTATTCAGCACTCTAAGTGCAAACTTTTTGGGGGTCTGGCCGGATGTCGACACTCTCGGGCGCCGTCGCGATCGTGACGGGCGCCAGCCGAGGAATCGGGTACGCGATCGCCCAGCGGTTCGTTGCCGAAGGTGCCCGGGTGTGCATCACCGGGCGCGACAAGGAGGCGCTGGATGCCGCGGTCGAAGGGCTCGGCGGCGCCGAGGTCGCGATCGGGGTGGCCGGGCGAGGTGACGACGCCGACCACCGCGCCGCGGTCGTGGACACCGTGCGGACCGCGTTCGGGCCGGTGTCGATCCTGGTGAACAACGTGGGCATCAATCCCGCGTACGGTCCGCTCGCCGACCTTGATCTTTCCGCCGCGCGCAAGATGGTGGACGTCAACGTGCTGGGCACGCTGGGCTGGGTGCAGGAGGGCCTGCGGGGCGGCCTCACGGACGGCGGCGCGATCGTGAACATCTCATCGGTGTCGGGCATCCGCCCGGCGCCCGGCATCGCGTTCTACGGCGTCACCAAGGCCGCGCTCATCCACCTCACCGAGGAGCTCGCCGTCGAGCTGGCACCCGCGATCCGGGTCAATGCCGTCGCGCCGGCGGTGGTCAAGACCAAGTTCGCGACCGCACTGTACGAAGGCCGCGAGGAGAAGGTCGCCGCCACCTACCCGCTCAAACGGCTCGGCGTCCCCGAGGACATCGCCGGAACGGTGGCCTTCCTGTGTTCGCCCGACGCCGCCTGGATCACCGGGCAGACCATCGTCGTCGACGGTGGCGTCACCCTCGGCGGGGCGCTGCGATGAGTGCGCGCAAGGTCGGCACCGGTGGGAGCCGACGAACCGGGGCGCTGCGATGAGCGCGCCGCGCAAGGTCGACACCGGTGGGAGCCGGCGAAGCGGGGGGCTGCGATGAGCGCGCGCAAGGTCGGCACCGGTGCGGGCCGGCGAAACGGGGCGCTGCGATGAGCATGCGGCGAGTGGTCGTGACCGGGGCTGGTGGCGGGATCGGGGCGGCCATGGCCCGCCGGTTCGCCGCGGATGGCGCGCGGGTCGTGGTCAACGATGTCGATGAGGCGGCCGCGGCGGTCGTCGCGGCTGAGATCGGCGGCATCGCCGTGCCGGGCGACGCCGGGGATGAGGCGGATGTGCGCCGACTCGTCGACACCGCCTGGGCCGAGCTGGGCGGCTGCGACCTCTTCTGCGCCAACGCGGGCATCCTCACCGGCGGATCAGCCGACGCACCCGACGCCGAGTGGCAGCAGGCCTGGCAGATCAACGTCATGTCCCATGTGTACGCGGCCCGCGCCGTCCTGCCCCGCTGGCTCGACTCGGGCGGCGGCCGCCTGCTGTTCACCGTGTCCGCCGCGGGACTTCTCACGCTGCTCGGCTCGGCGCCCTACTCGGTGTCCAAGCACGCCGCGCTCGGCTTCGCGGAATGGCTCCGGGCCACGTACGCCCACCGCGGCATCACCGTGCAGGCGCTCTGCCCACAGGGCGTCAACACGGCGATGATGACCGGCGGCGAGGAAAGCGCCAGCCGGACCATCCTGGCGGCGGGCGCGTTGGAGCCCGAAGACGTGGCGACCGTGGTGGCCGAGGCGGTGCAGGGCGACAGCTTCCTGGTCCTGCCGCACAAGGAGGTGGCCGATTACTACGCGCTGCGGGCCACCGACACCGATCGTTGGCTCGGCGGCATGAACAAGGTGCAGCGCGGCTTCGACGAGTCGGGGCGGTCATGAGCGGGGCGGGGCCGCGCGGGCTGGATTTGGCGCGCCTGCGGGCGTACCTGAATGCGCCGCCGCTGAGCGCGACCATGTTCGCGGGCGGCCGATCCAACCTCACCTATGCCGTCAGCGACGGCACGCACCGGTGGGTGCTGCGCCGCCCACCGCTCGGCCATGTCCTGCCGACCGCGCACGACATGTCCCGGGAACATCGGGTGTTGGCGGCGCTGTCCGAAGCCGGTTTCCCCGTGCCCCGGCCGGTCCGGCTCTGCACCGACCCGGACGTCATCGGTGCGCCGTTCTATCTCATGGAGCACGCCGACGGCACGATCTACCGCGATGCGGACGTGCTGACCGCGCTGGGGCCGGATTCCGTGCGGAGTCTCACACTGTCCCTCGTGGACACGCTGGCCGACCTGCACGCGCTTGACCCGGCGGCGATCGGGCTCGCCGACTTCGGCCGACCGGACGGGTTCAACGAGCGGCAGGTACGCCGGTGGAAGAAGCAGCTCGACGCCTCGCGGAGCCGAGACGTGCCCGGCATCGAGGAGTTGCACGCCCGGCTCGCGGCGGCCGTGCCAGCTGGCGGACCGGGCGCGGTCGTGCACGGCGACTACCGCCTCGACAACGTGCTGATCGGCGAAAAGCTGCAGGTCAACGCGGTGCTGGACTGGGAGATGTCCACGCTGGGCGACCCGCTCGGCGACCTGGCGCTCATGCTGGTCTACGCCGGGCGACCGCTGCTGGTCAGCGACCGTGGGATTCGGACGCCGCTGTCAGTGCCGGGTCACCCCGGCCTGCCGGAGCTGGCCGCGCACTACGCCGACCGGTCCGGTCGGGACGTCTCCGACCTGCATTGGTACGTGTCGTTCGCCGCATTCAAGCTGGCCGTGATCCTCGAAGGGGTGCACTACCGATACGTTCAAGGGCAGACGGTTGGTGAGGGCTTCGACACTGTCGGCGAGATGGTGGCACCGCTAGTCGCGCAGGGACACGAGTCGCTGGATGGAACGCTGGAGGCAAGCTGATGGACTTCGCGTTCGACGAGAAGACCGAGGACTACCGCAAGCGGCTACTCGCGTTCATGGACGAGTGGGTCTACCCCGCGGAGGAGACGTTCCACGCCTCGTACGCGAATGACTGGTCGCCGCCCCCGGTCATCGCGCAGCTGAAGGAGAAGGCCAAGGCCGCCGGGTTGTGGAACCTGTTCCTGCCCGGCGAGCACGGCGCCGGGCTGACCAACCTGCAGTACGCCCCGCTGGCCGAGTTGACCGGCCGCAGCCCCTCGATTGCCCCAGCCGCGCTGAACTGCGCGGCGCCGGACACCGGCAACATGGAGGTGCTGGCCCAGTTCGGCAGCCCGGAGCAGCGGGAGCGGTGGCTGCGGCCGCTGCTCGACGGCACCATCCGGTCGGCGTTCGCGATGACCGAGCCGCAGGTCGCCTCCTCGGACGCGACGAACATCGGCACCCGGATCGTCCGCGACGGCGACGACTACGTGATCACCGGCCGCAAGTTCTACATTTCCGGCGCGATGAACCCGAACTGCCAGATCTTCATCGTGATGGGCAAAACCGACCCTGCCGCCGCCCGGCACGTCCAGCAGAGCATGATCCTCGTGCCACGCGACACTCCCGGCCTGACCATCGAGCGCGGCATGGAGGTGTTCGGCTACGACGACGGCGACCACGGCGGCCACGCGGAACTGACCTTCGACGGGGTACGGGTCCCCGCGAGCAACCTCATCGGTGCGGAGGGCTCCGGCTTCGCGATCTCCCAGGCGCGCCTGGGCCCGGGCCGGATCCACCACTGCATGCGGCTCATCGGCATGGCGGAACGCGCGCTCGAGCTGATGTGCACGCGTGCCCTCAACCGCACCGCATTCCACCGGCCGCTGGCCGACCAGGGCGTCGTCCGGGAGTGGATCGCCGAGTCGCGGGTCCGCATCGAGCAGGCCCGCCTCCTGGTCCTCAAAGCCTCCTGGCTGATGGACACCGTCGGCAACAAGGGCGCGCACACCGAGATCCAAGCCATCAAGATCGCCGTCCCGGCCAGCACCGAATGGATCATCGACAAGGCCATCCAAACGTACGGCGCGGCCGGCGTCGGCCAGGACACCCCGCTGGCCCGGCTCTGGGCCGCGGCCCGTACCCTCCGGCTCGCCGACGGGCCGGACGAGGTGCACAAGCGGTCTCTCGCCCGGCGGGAGCTCGCCGCCTACCGCCCCTGACCCACCCGCACCACCCTGCCCTCGAGTAGCCGCGTCAACGTCGTCGCGGCCGCTCTTCCACCCCTCGTTCATCGAACGCCCACACCTCGGAGCCCCTCCATGCCCGCCACCCCGCCACCAGCCCCGCGCGTCGACGGGCGTACCGCCCGTTCGGAGCGCACCCGGGCCGCCATCGTCGAGGCCCACGTGCAGCTGCTCCGCGAAGGCGACCTGCGCCCGACCGCGGACCGCATCGCCAAACGGGCGGGTGTCTCCCTCCGGGCGCTTTGGAGCCACTTCGCCGACATGGAGGCGCTCTTCGCCGCCAGCGGCCAGCTCACCCTGGACCAGCGCGACGACCTGCACGAGCCGATCCCGCCCGACCTTCCGCTCGACCGCCGCATCGAGCTCTACTGCCACCAGCGCGCCCGCCAGCTGGAGCAGATCGCCCCGGTCGCCAAGGCGTCTTCGATCAAGGAGCCGTTCTCGCCGGCGCTGCAGAGCTACCGCCGCATCCATCTCCAGCGCGTCCGTACCGAGCTGTCCACCGTCTTCGCCCGCGAGATCAACGGCGACGAGGACCTCCTCAACGCCCTCACTGCGGCGGCCATGTGGCCCACCTGGGGCACGCTGCGTGACGCCATGGATCTTGATCCCGCCGGGGCCCGCGCCGCCCTGGCCCGCATGCTCCGCGCCCTGCTCCCCCACTGATCTCCCCGCTGAGGGACACATCACCCTCGGCGGTGCCGCTTCGAGGCGGCGGGTTTTCTGAAGCGGGGCGCGGCGCCGCCGATAGCCAGGGCGTGCGTGACACACAGCAAGACCCGGCACGCGGGATCGGTGAACCCGATCCCGCGGATCTGGCTCGCCTGGTCGCCGCCAGCGAGAAGCTGGTGCACACCCAGTTCAAGACGCTCCGGGACCTGGGCATCGCCCGGCCGCTCCCGGACCTCCCGGCCGGGGTCCTGCTCCGGCAGCTGGACCAGGTGGAGATCCACCTGGCCCGGCTGCGGCACACCCTGGGCACCTCGAAGCGGGACCGGTCCAGCTCGTAGCGGGACCGGTCCAGCTCGTAACGGGACCGGTCCAGCTCGTAGCGGGACCGGCCTAGCTCGTAGCGACCGCCTGGGCCAGTGAGACGCCGAAGAGGCCGTCCGGGTCGGTCCACCAGTGCCGCAGGGCAAAACCTGCCTGCGAGAGCTCGGCGGCCAGCCCGGCCTGCCGGAACTTGGCCGAGATTTCGGTACGCATCTCCTCCCCGGCCGCGAAGTCGACCGTGAGCCCCAGTTCGCGGACCTGCACGTGCTGCGCCGTGGTCGCGCGCAGCCGCATCTCGATCCACTCCTGTTCGGCATTCCAGAGCGCCACGTGGGCGAAAGCGTCGACGTCGAAGTCGGCTGCCAGCCGCCGGTTGATCACGCGCAGCACGTTACGGTTGAACTCGGCTGTCACGCCGGCCGCGTCGTCGTAGGCGGGGACCACCACGGCCGGGTCTTTGACCAGGTCGGTGCCGAGCAGCAGCCATTCGCCCTCGTGCAGCACGCCGCGCAGGTTGCCGAGGAAGGCGGCGCGTTCCGCGGGGGCGAGGTTGCCGATGGTGCCGCCGAGGAAGGCGACGACGCGGTTGTCGCCGTCGGGGATGTGGTGCAGGTGGCGGGTCATGTCACCGACGACGCCGCGTACGGTCAAACCGGGGTAGTCGACCGCCAGCCCGGCCACCGCCTCCTCGAGGGCGGCGTCGGAGACGTCGAGCGGGACGAACGAGCCCAGCGTGCCGCGCTGCAGCAGGGCGTCCAGCAGGATTCGGGTTTTCTCCGAGGAGCCGGAGCCGAGCTCGATGAGCGTCTTGGCCTCGGTGATCCGGGCGAACTCCAGCGCATGCGACGCGAGGATGGACCGCTCGGTGCGGGTCGGGTAGTACTCGGGCAGCCGGGTGATCTGCTCGAACAGTTCGCTGCCGCGGGCGTCGTAGAACCACTTGGGTGGCAACCACTTTCCGGCGGCGGTCAGGCCGGTGGTCACGTCGGCGCGCAACTCGCGGTCGATGTCGCTGTCGTCGAGGTGGATCTCGAGCATGGTCACGGTCTCCCTAGTGGACTGAGGTGGAGATGCATCGGGGTGGCAACGAGCAGGTGGCCGTCCGGCACGGCCTGCCACTCACGCCCGGATTCCACGGGCTCGGAGCTGACGAGTACGGCGTCAGCCCCCGCCCGGACGGACAGCGCATGACCGACGGTCGTGGAGATGATCGTGGTGCCGTCGGTGAGGAGCAGATTGAGCCGGGAGCCGGGAGCCGCCAGCGACACGTCGGCGGTTGTCTCGGCGACGGCCTCGGCGGGCGGCGTTCCGGCGCGTAGACGGTCCCGCAGGAGCGCCCACAGCAGTGCCGAGTCGGTCGGCGCGTCGAGGGTGAGTAGGTCCTCGGTCGGCAGCCGGCTGGCGAGTTTGGCGACCGAGCCGGGCCAGCCGCGCACCACCCCGTTGTGGCTGAACAACCAGCGACCTTCGGTGAAGGGCGCGGCAGCCGTGTCGGTGACCGGCATGCCGACTGTCGCGGACCGCACGGCGGCCAGCACTGCCCGCGATGTGGTGGCGGCGGCGAGCGCGGGCAGCGCCGGGTCGGTCCAGATCGGCATCGCTCCCCGGTAGCGAATCGGCACGGTGGCGCTGGGTGGATACCAGGCGACACCGAACCCGTCGGCGTTGATCGTGCCGCCGCCGCGCATGTCCTGCGGCGCCCAAGCCTGTTTCGCCAGGGCGTGCGGCGGGTCGAAGAGCAGCGCGGACAGCGGCAGTGGCGGGCCGAGGTAGGCCAGGTGGCGGCACATCAGTCGGCGTCGCGGGCGCAGCGGAACCCGCTGAAGATCTGCCGCCGGATCGGGTGGTCCCAATTGCGGAAGGTCCCGCGGCAGGCGGCGGCGTCGGTGCCGAAGGAGCCACCGCGCAGCACCCGGTAGTCGCCGCCGAAGAAGACCTGCGAGTACTCCGCGTACGGGAAGACCTGGAAGCCGGGGTAGCCGTGGAAGCCGGAGTCGGTCCACTCCCAGACGTCGCCGATGAGCTGGTGCACGCCCAGCGGTGAGGCGCCGAGCGGGTAGGCGCCGGCCGGGGCCGGGGCGAGATGGCGCTGGCCGAGGTTGGCGTGTTCGGGGCCGGGTGACTCGTCGCCCCAGGGATAGCGGCGGGAGCGTCCGGTCGCCGGGTCCCAGCGGGCCGCCTTCTCCCATTCGGCCTCGGTAGGCAGCCGCTTCCCCGCCCAGGCGGCGTACGCCTGTGCTTCGAAGTAGCAGACGTGCACCACCGGCTCATCGGCGATGATCCGCTGGGTGCGCCCGAATCGCGTGTACGCCCAGCCGTCCCCGTCGCGCTGCCAGTGCAGGGGCGCAACGAGTCCCGCCTTCTGCCGGTAAGCCCAGCCCCGCTCGCTCCACCACCGCTCGTCGTCGTAGCCGCCCTCGGCGATGAAGGCCGCATAGTGGGCGTTGGTGACCGGGGCCGCGTCGATGAAGAACGTGGGCAGGTCGACGGTGTGGGCGGGTCGTTCGTTGTCCAGCGCCCACGCCTCGGTGTCGGTGCCCATCGTGAACGGGCCGCCGGGGATCCGAACCTCGCCGCGCACAGGGCTGCGAGCGGGGGGCGGTGAAGGTGCCTCCAGGACGGGTGCGCCGACGCGGAGCTGGTGGGTGGCCAGCATCGTCTCGTCGTGCTGCTGCTCGTGCTGGACGATCATGCCGAAGGCGAAGCCGTCAGCCACGAGTGGACGGTCGTTGAGGCGTACGTGATCGAGGACGTCCATGGCTTTGTCGCGCACCTGGCCCGCGTACGCCCGGGCCTCGGTGGGATTGAGCAGCGGCAGAGCGGGACGGTCCGATCTGGTGTGTTTGAAGGCGTCGTAGAGCTCGTCGATGTCGCGGCGCAGCGGCTCGCGGCCGCCGACGTCGCGAACCAGCCAGAGCTCTTCCTGGTTGCCGACGTGGGCGAGGTCCCAGACCAGCGGCGACATGAGCGGCGAGTGTTGGCGCACCAGTTCGGCGTCGTCGACGGTCTCGGTGAGCAGGGTGGTACGCGCCCGGGCGCGCTCCAGCTCGGCGGCGATGGTGAGCCGCAGGTCCTGGGTCATCGGTACTGGTCCTTCCGCAGAGCACCGGCGTGCAGCCGCCGGTCGGCGATGCCGGTCACCAGGTCACGCACCGGTCCGGGGAGGCCGGTGCGGTCGAGGTGGCGGCAGGCGAGGTCGATCAGGTCGGCCGCGCAGGCCCCGGTGGCGGGGTCGGCGAGGCCGTGGCGGGCTGCTTCCTGCCAGCGACCGGCGGCGGGTCCGGCGAGGTCGCGGGCTTTGTCGATGACGGTGTCGTCGGCGAGGAGTGCGCAGAGCACGGCGACCGGGGCGATCCATTCGGTGCCGGGCTGCGCGTCGAGGTAGCGCACTTCGAGGTAGCCGCGGGGTCTGACCGGTGGGAACAGCGTGCTGATGTGGTAGTCGAGATCGTCCACGGTGGGCGGCCGGGGTAGGGCACCGCCGATCCATTCGGCGAAGGTCACCCCGTCCGGGGTGTCCCAGTGGCCGTTGCGTCGCACGCACAGCACCGGCGCCTCGAGGACGTAGCGGGTCCAGGCGTCGGTGGGGTCGGCGGTGAGCGGCACTTCGCCGCTGCGTCGGGCGTCGATGCCGAGCCAGGTCGCCATCCGGCCGCTGGCCCACCCGGTGTCGCCGCCGGCGTGGCCCGAGGAGTTGGCGAACGCAGCCAGCAGGGGTGGTCCGAGGTCGTGGACGGCCGCCCAGCGCTGCGGCAGCCGGGCCGCGGTGCCGGCGTCGAGGCAGACCTGGAGGCCGGCGGTGCTGCACATCATCGTGCGGCCGGCCACGGAGCCGGTGCGGTCGAAGGCGTGCTGCATGGCCGCGTAGCGAGGGGTGTCGAGGATGCGGACGGGTGGCCGGTACGGGTCGAGTCCGCGGTCGCCGAGGACGAGGCCGCCGGTGGCGAGGAGGTCGGCCACGAATTCCTGGTCGACGGTGACGGCGGCGTACAGGGCGGCGAGGGAGTCCGCCGGGGCGGAGGAGATTTCCAGCTGGCCGCCGGGTTCGAGGGTGACGGTGCCGCCGCCGGGGAGCGCCCGGGGTGCGGCGTTGCCGAGGTTCGCGGGGGTGTACGGGCCGAGCGCCCGGCTCAGGTCGGTGACCCGCAGGTGCGCCGTGGGGAGCCCGGCGCGGTGGGTGGTCCATTCGAGTTCGGCGCCGACCCGGCGCGGTGGACCGGTCTTGAAACAGATACCCGAGACGTGCTCGGCAGCGTCGGACAGCCGCCGTAGGACGTTCCCGGTCGGATCGTCGTCACTACTTTCGGTAGTCACAGCTCTCCTTAGAGTGGTGATTCCTTCGCGACCATACACACAAGCATCGATTTGTGCAGCGTCGAACGGGTAGGTTCAGGGGGCGTACCGACGACCAGGGAGCCGCTATCACCACCGTCGACGTCGACCGCGCCCGCCGCGAAACTCCAGGCTGTGCCACGGTCACCCATCTCAACAACGCCGGGGCTGCACTGCCCCCGGCGGTGGTCACCGAAACCGTTATCGCGTACACCCAGCGGGAAAGTCTCATCGGCGGCTACGAGGCCGCAGCCGAGGCCGCCGATGAGGTCGAGGGCGTCTACCGCTCGATCGGTCGGCTGATCGGCGCCGACCCGGACGAGATCGCCGTGGTGGAGAACGCGACCCGGGCCTGGGACATGGCCTTCTACGGCTTCGGCTTCCAGCCCGGCGACCGCATCCTCACCACCCGCGCCGAGTACGCCAGCAACGTCATCGCCCTGCTCCAGGTGGCCCGCCGCACCGGCGCCGTCGTCGAGCTGGTCGACGACGACGAGTACGGCCAGATCGACGTCGCTGACCTGGCCCGCCGCCTGGACGACACGGTAAAGCTGGTCGCGCTGACCCACGTGCCCTCCTCCGGTGGTCTGGTGAACCCTGCGGCCGAGGTCGGCAAGGTTACCCGGGCCGCGGGAGTGCCGTTCCTGCTCGACGCGTGCCAGTCCGTCGGGCAGCTCCCCATCGACGTGGCGGAGATCGGCTGCGACCTGCTGTCGGCGACCGGCCGCAAATTCCTGCGTGGCCCGCGCGGCACCGGATTTCTCTATGCCCGGCGCGACCTGGTGCAGCGCCTCGAGCCGCCGCTGCTCGACCTGCACGCGGCGAGCTGGCCCGCGCCGGACCGGTACGAGATCCGACCGGACGCGCGCCGCTTCGAGACCTGGGAGACCAACTACGCGACGAAGCTCGGCCTGGGCGCGGCAGCCGACTACGCGCTGACCTGGAACTTCCCGGCAATCACCAACCGCATCGCGACGCTCGCGGCAGCCTTGCGCGACCGGCTCCGTGAGCTTCCCGGCGTCGCCGTGCACGACCGCGGCGACCGGTTGAGCGGCATCGTGACGTTCACGGTGGACGGAGTCGACGCCGCCGAGGTGAAGCGGGTGCTGGGCGGAGCCGGGATCAACACCAGCACGAGCTCCGCGGACTACGCGCAGTGGCATCTCAAGGGGCGCGGACTGCCGGACGTGGTCCGCGCGTCGACCCACTACTACAACACCGAGGCGGAGCTGGACCTGCTTTGTCGTCAGCTGCCGCGCTCCCGGTGAGTAATCAAGATCACCCGTGGAGGTGATCAGGTTTCAGGTCGATCCGGCCGCCGCCACGCGCGCGCGAGTCGTACTTGGACAGACCTAACGAGTCGTGGGGCCCCAGGGTTTCCCGCCGCGCGCGCTTCCTTGACGCCGGACCCGGGCTGTGCGGATTGACCTGCGAAGACAGCTCCGAGTTACGGTCCGCGAGTCAAGATCCCGCCCGGGTCCGCCCTGCGCCGCGTGTGCAGGGCATCGGAGTTCACACGTGCGTCCCGGGCCGACCGAGGAGCCGCACTGTCCACGAGCCCGCTGCGCCTGGCCGCCTGCGCTGGTGCCCTCACGATCCTGCTGCTGCCCACCCCCGTGCAGTCGGCGCCGACCAAGCGCCTGCAGGCACCACCGATCACGGCCGATGAGCTACAGAGCCGCCTGGTCCCGCGCAAGATCCCCCAGCTGACCACCGAGAAGGCGGTCGCGCCCCGCAAGAAGAAGATCCTGACCGCCCGAAAGCTGGCCCAGCGGCATGCCCGGGCCCGGATCAAGGTGGTGAAGTTCGCCCGCGCCCAACGCGGCGACTGGTACTCGTACGGCGCCAGCGGCCCGAACAGCTGGGACTGCTCGGGCCTCACCGCCGGCACCTACCGGGTGGTGGGCATCCGGCTGCCGCACTCGTCGGCCGCCCAGGCCCGGCGCGGCAAGCGGGTCAGCTCCGGCACCGCCCGGGTCGGTGACCTGGTCGCCATGCGCGGCCACGTGGGCATCCTCGTGGGCCGCTGGCGCATGGTCGACGCGCCGGGTTCGGGCCGCCGGGTGACCGAGCGCTTCATCTACAAGTCGTCGTCGCTGCAGTTCCGGCGCCTGATCGGTTGAGGACGGTCAGAAGGTGACCACGGACCGGGCACCCTCGCCGCGGGCCATCCGGGCGAACGCCTCGGGGACCTCGGCCAGGGTGATCCGGTCCGTCACCAGGTGGTCGAGGCGCAGCGTGCCGGACACCACCTCGCCCGCGAGCAGGGGCAGTTCCACGTCCGGGTCGGACGAGCCGTACACCGAGGCGCGCAGAGTCCGTGCCGACGTGAAGATGTCCAGCGCGCTCAGCTCGACCAGGTCGTCGGCCCGGCCCATGCCGACCACGGTCACCTGTCCGCCGCGGCGGGTGGTCCGCCAGGCCGCCTTGATCGCCGCTGCCCGGCCCGCGCATTCGAAGGCGTGGTCGGCGCCACGACCCTCGGTGCGAGCCCGCACGTCTTTCGCCAGCGTGTCGCCTGCGAGCAGGAACTCCGTCGCGCCGGCCGCCTCGGCCAGCGCCTTCTTGGCCTCCGACACGTCGACGGCGAGGACCGTGGCCGCTCCGGCAGCGCGCGCGGCAGCGACCACCGACAGGCCGACGCCGCCCAGCCCGATGACCACCACCGCGTCGCCCGGCTGCACCCGAGCCGTGTTGCGTACCGCGCCGGTGCCGGTCAACACCGCGCAGCCGAGCAGGGCCGCGTCGGCCCACCCCACCTTGTCGGGTACGGCGATAACAGCCCGTTCCGGCACCACGACCTGTTCGGCGAACGCGCCCAGCCCCAGCGTCACGTGGACCGGCGCGCCGTCGAGGGTGCTGCCGTTCGCTGTTGCCGCCACGTTGGCCGCCGAGCACAGCCACGGCTCCCCGTGCGTGCAGTGCCAGCAGTTGCGGCACGGTGGCGACCAGTTGAGGGCTACGGGCGTACCCGGGGCGACGCGGGTGACGTTCGCGCCCACCTCGACCACCTCGCCGGCCGCCTCGTGCCCGAGAATCAGCGGGTACGGCGGCCGCAGCGTGCCGTCCACCATCGACAGGTCGGAGTGGCACACGCCCGCCGCGCGGATGCAGACCCGGACCTGGCCGGGGCCGACCACGGGCAGTCGGATCTCCTCGACCGTGGGCGGTGTGCCCGCGGCGTGCGCCACCAGGGCGCGGATGTAAGCCGTCACTGCTGGATCGCCTTCGTCTGCTGGAACTCGGTGAGGCCGTGAACACCCAGCTCACGACCGATGCCTGACTGCTTGTAGCCGCCGAACGGCGCCTGCGGGTTGAACGCGCCGCCGTTGATGTCGACGCCGCCGGTGCGCAGCCGCCTAGCCACCGCCATGGCCCGCTCGGGCGAGCCCCAGACGCCACCCGCCAGCCCGTACCGGGAATTGTTCGCGATCCGCACCGCGTGGTCGTCGTCGTCGAACGTGATGATCGACAACACCGGCCCGAAGATCTCCTCCTGGGCCAGCTCACTGTCCGGGTCCACATCCGCAAAGACCGTGGGCGCCACGAAATACCCCTTCCCGGGTACGCCCGCAGCACCCGTCACGAGCCGCGCGTCCGCCCGGTCGATGAAGCCCCGCACCCGCTCGCGCTGTGCGGCCGAGACGAGCGGCCCGAGCCGGGTGGCTTCGTCGAACGGGTCGCCGGTGCGGTACGTCTCCGCCGTGGCCCCGGCCAGCTCGACCGCCGCGTCGTACTGGCTGCGGTGCACCAGCATGCGCGTCCACGCGGTGCAGGTCTGCCCGGAGTTGAGGAACGCGTTGCCGACACCGACCTTCACAGCTCGGGCCAGGTCGGCGTCCTCCAGGATCACGTTGGCGGATTTGCCGCCGAGCTCCAACGCGACCCGGGCGATCCGGTCGGCGGCGGCATGCGAGATCGCCCGCCCGGTGGCCGTGGAGCCGGTGAAGGACACCATGTCGACGTCGGGGTGCCCGGCGATCGCGGCGCCGACCACCTGCCCGGTGCCCGGCACGAGGTTGAGGACCCCGGCGGGCAGCCCGGCCTCGTCAGCGGCGTCCAGCAGCAGGTACGCCACCAGCGGCGTCAACTCGCTCGGCTTCAGCACGACCGTGCACCCAGCGGCGAGGGCGGCGGCAACCTTGGCGACGACCTGGTGCAGCGGGTAGTTCCACGGCGTGATGGCGCCGACGACGCCGACCGGCTCCCGGACCACCAGCGAGTTGCCGATCGTTTCCTCGGCCACCGGCCTGGCGGCCAGGTCGGCGTACCCCTGCAGCACCTTGAGCGGCAGTCCAGCCTGGACCGCCTTCGCGATTTTGAGCGGGGTGCCCAGTTCGAGCCCGACCGTGCGGGCGATGTCGGCGGACCGGGCCGACAGCCCCTCGTGCAGCTTGCCCAGCAGGGCGCCACGCTCGGCCATCGGCGTGGCCGCCCAGCCGTCGAAAGCACCCCGTGCCGCAGCGACGGCCCGGTCCACGTCTTCCGCGGTCCCGGCGGACACCTTGGCGAGGGTCTCCTCGGTCGCCGGGTTCTCCACAGCGATCGTGTCCCGCGTCGCCGGGGCAACCCACCGGCCACCGATATAGATCTTGTCCCGGTTCATTGCCGCACTCCGTTCCGCAGGGCCACCAGGCCGGTGATCACGGTTTCCAGGCCGAGCTCGAACGCGCCCTCGTCCACGCTGCGGCGGTGCTCGGCGAGCAGGTGGGCGTCGCGCAGGTGGGGGTAGCGCTCGGCGTACACCCCAGGATCCTCGTCGAAGCCTTGGGCGAACGAGCCGAGAGCCGAACCCGTCACCAGATAGCGCATCAGGGCGCCGATGTGCGTGGCTCGGGCCGGCGGCCAGCCGGCGTCGATCAGCGCGCCGTAGACGGTGTCGGCCATGGCGAGCGCGGCCGGCCGCCGACCCGGGCCCTGTGCCAGCACCGGCACGATGTGCGGGTGCGCGCAGAGCACCGCGTGGTACGACCGCGCCCAGTGCCGCAGCGCGTCCGCCCAGCCCAGGGTGGCGAAGGCTGACACGTCCACCCGGGCGACGACGGCGTCAGCCACCGCATCGAGAATGTCGTTCTTGGTGGCGAAATGGTGGTACAGCGAGGGTCCCGCGACACCGAGCTCGGTAGCCAGCCGCCGGACCGACACGGCGTCGAGCCCCTCGGTGTCCACCAGTCCGGCGGCTACCTCGACGATCCGCTGCCGGGTGAGCACGGTCTGCCGGGGGCGGGCCATTCCACGCTCCTGCGACTCTGGACTCCGGAAAACTTACGCCGCTAGTTTTAGCACGTGGATTTCTCACTGAGCGACGAAGAACGTGCGGTCCGCGACACTGCCCGCCAATTCATCACCCGCGAAGTCATGCCACTCGAGCAGGAAGCGCTGCGCCGGGAGCGGGCACACCTGCCTGGCCTGGACCGCAGTGAGTTGAAGGAACTGCGACTCAAGGCCAAGAAATTCGGCTTCTGGGGACTGTCCACGCCGGAGGAGTACGGCGGCATGAATCTGCCCGCCGTCCTGCAGTCCCTGATCGTCACCGAGACCGGCCGCAGTTTCGTCCAGTTCACCTTCGGCGGCGAAGCGGACAACATCCTCTACCACGCCAACGCCGACCAGAAGCGCGCCTATCTGGTCCCGACGATCGAGGGCGAGCGGGTCTCCTGCTTCGCCATCACCGAGCCGGGCGCCGGCTCGGACGCGGCCAACATCCGCCTGTCCGCCCGCCGGGACGGCGACGACTGGATCCTCGACGGCGAGAAGACGTTCATCACCAACGGCAACGACGCCGACTTCGCCATCGTGGTCGCGGTGACCGACAAGGAGAAGGGCGTCCGGGGTGGCGGCACCACGGCGTTCCTGGTCGACCGGGAGATGGGCTGGCGCTCGGAATTCATCCAGACCATGGGCGAGGGCGGTCCGGCCGCGCTCGTCTTCGACAACGTACGTGTGCCCGCGCGCAACATCCTCGGCGAGCTCGGCCAAGGCTTCGAGCTGGGCATGAAGTGGATCGGCAAGGGCCGTTACCTCATCCCGTCGCACGCGCTGGGCATCGCGGAGCGGGCGCTCGGCATGGCGATCGACTACGCCAACACTCGAGAAACCTTTGGCCGACGGATCGGCGAGAATCAGGCGATCCAGTGGATGATCGCGGATTCCGAGGTGGAGCTGGAGGCGGCCCGGTGGTTGACCCTGCGCGCGGCCTGGACAGTCGACCAGGGCGAAGACCCGCGGCATTCGTCGTCGATGGCGAAGCTCTACGGCGCGAACATGGTCAACCACGTCGTCGACCGGGTGCTGCAGATCCACGGCGGCATGGGCTACACCCGCGAGCTACCAATCGAGCGCTGGTATCGCCAGGTCCGCCTCATGCGCATCTATGAGGGCACCGACGAGATGCAGCGCCTGATCATCAGCCGCGACCTGCTCCGGGGTTACACCAAGATAGGAGGGCACCTGGCATGAACGACTGCACCGCAGCGCAGCAAGGGCCAGGAGGGCATGCCAAAGGAGGCTCAGCATGAACGACTGCACCGCAGCGCAGCAAGGGCCAGGAGGGCATGCCAAAGGAGGCTCAGCATGACGGTCCTGTCGCTGGCGACCATCCTCGCCGAATCCGCCCGCAAGTATCCCGACAAGGTCGCCGTCATCGACGGGACGGACCGCACCACCTATCGCGACCTCTGGGCCGACGCCCTCGCCTACGGAGCCGGCCTGCAGGAACTGGGTGTCCGACCGGACGACGCCGTGGCCGTGCTCATCCCGAACATCACCGACTTCCCGCGGGTCTATTACGCCGCCCTGGCCGTGGGCGCCCGCGTCGTGCCGGTGCACCTGCTGCTCACCCCCGACGAGATGGCGTACGTCCTCGCCGACAGCGGCGCCACCATGCTCGTCGCGCACGCCAGCCAGTTGCAGACCGCATCGGTGGCCGCACTGAAGGCCGGGGTTCGGCTGGTCTCGGTGGGTCCGTTGCCGGCCGACCTGCCGGACGCGCCGCAACGGCTGGAGAAGGCCGTCGTGGCGGTGCCGACGCTGCCGACGTACGTGACCCGCGAGGCCGAGGACGTCGCGGTCGTGTTCTACACCAGCGGGACCACCGGAAAGCCGAAGGGCGCCCTGCTCACCCATCTCAACCTGGTCATGAACGCGACCGTCAACGTGTTCGACGTCAACGACACCCGGCACGACGACGTGGTGCTGGGCTGCCTTCCGCTGTTCCACACCTTCGGGCAGTCGGTGAGCATGAACGGCGCCTTCCGGCTGGGCAACACCCTGGTGCTGCTGGCCCGTTTCACCGGTGAGGCGGCGATCGACCTGATGGTCCGGGAGAAAGTGGACGCCTTCCACGGCGTACCGACGATGTATATCGCCCTGCTGGAGGCGGCCGCCAAGGCCGACCAGCTGCCGAGCCGACCCGCAGCGGAAAACCGAGGCGAAAACCTGCCGAAGCTGCGGCTCTGCGTCTCGGGTGGCGCTTCGCTGCCGGTGGCCGTGCTGGAGCGGTTCACCGAGACGTTCGGCGCCACCATCTTCGAGGGGTACGGCCTGTCCGAGACCTCGCCGACCGCGACTGCGAATCAGCCGGCGTACGGCACGCGACCGGGTTCGATCGGCCACCCGATCTGGGGCGTCGAGGTGGAGATCGCCCGGGCCGACGTCGACGAGCGCATCGAGTTCCTGCCTGCCGGCGAGCTGGGCGAGATCGTGATCCGCGGCCACAACGTCTTCGCCGGCTATCTGAACCGGCCGGAGGCGACCGCCGAGGCGCTGGTCGACGGCTGGTTCCGCAGCGGTGACCTGGGCACCAAGGACGCCGACGGTTTCGTCACCATCGTCGACCGCAAGAAGGACCTGGTCATCCGGGGCGGTTTCAACGTCTATCCGCGCGAGGTGGAGGAGGAGCTGGCCCACCACCCCGCGGTGGTGCAGGTGGCGGTGATCGGCGTGCCGGACGACGTGCTCGGTGAGGAGATCTGCGCGGTGGTGGTGCCGGATCCGGGCGGGGTCAGCGCCGAGGAGCTCATCGAGTGGTCGAAGGAGCGGCTCGGCCGGCACAAGTACCCACGCCAGGTCCGGTTCGTGACGGAGTTGCCGATGGGTCCCAGCTTCAAGGTGTTGAAGCGGGAGCTACGCCAGACGTTCGGCGCCGAGCAGAGCGGGTAGCTCCGCGACGATCGGCTCGTCGGCGGGCAGCCACGGCACGCTGTGCAGCTCGTCGACCGCCAGCCAGCGCATGGCGGTGTGCTCCAGCGCCTGGGGCACGTCGCCATCGCGCAGCGTGACCGCGAATACCCGCAGGACGGCGCGACCATGCGCCAACGGCACGTCCGGGCCGACCCGTGGGCCGACCTCCACGTGGACACCCAGTTCTTCAACGCATTCCCGGGCGAGCGCCTCGGCATCGGTCTCGCCGGGCTCCACTTTGCCGCCCGGGAATTCCCAGCGACCGGCCACCTCGGGCGGCGCGGACCGCTCACAGGCCAGCACTCGGCCAGCCATGACGATAACGGCGGCAACGATCACTCTGCGTGATGGCGGAGTGCCGAACTGCTGTCCAGGGGGCATGAGACTGAAGCGTGCCACAAATCTTGACCGAACAGGTTGAACGATGCGTCCCGTACGTCACGAGAACACGGATATGTGGGCGTGGACATCATTGACAAGGGGGATCACACTGGGGGCACTGATACAACGACACGGCGACAGATTGGCCACAAGCCGGCAACGACGCCT
This sequence comes from Actinoplanes sp. NPDC051859, assembly GCF_044452725.1. Taxonomy (NCBI): domain Bacteria; kingdom Bacillati; phylum Actinomycetota; class Actinomycetes; order Micromonosporales; family Micromonosporaceae; genus Actinoplanes; species Actinoplanes sp. NPDC051859. The sequence goes on from NZ_JBITBX010000007.1 coordinate 429,633, forward strand.
GGGAGGTGGGCCATGCGCGGCAGGAAATCCCGGGGCGCCCGCTCCGATTACCTCAGTGACGCACTGGCAGTGCTCGGCGGCTGGACCCAGGACGGTGGCCGACTCGAGCGGGTTCTCGCGTGCGATGACAGCCAACACGCCGCACTGACCGAGCGGATCAAGGTCGCTGCCGACACCCTGCACCTGCGTCCCCGCATCCAACGCGCGGACGGCGAGACACAGATCCTGTTGGGCGCGCCGGACGCCAGCACCATCACCGACGGCGAGGTCACCCTGGCCGCCCGGATCGAAGACGCCTATCGCACGGTGGTCGGCATCGCGGTGGCGCCGCCTCGGTAATCTCGGCGCCATGACGGCTCCGGTATACGACAGCAAAGGTCAGTACCAGCAGGTCGCTTCCGGCCTCCTCGAGGGTGAGCAGATCATCGCGGTCTACGACGCGATCGGCGTCGGCACCGGATTCATCGGGCTCACCGACCGCCGGGTGATCATCCAGGACAAGTCTTTCGTCGGCAAGCGTTTCGCGATCACGAGCATTCCGTACTCGAAGATCAGCAGCGTCAGCGTGGTCAGCAACAAGAGCTGGGCCGGGCAGTACTTCTCCACCGGCACCATTGCGATCACGGTCGGCCAGCACGTCTACGAGGTCGAATTCCGCGGCTCCGAGAAGACCCATCACGTGCACAACGTGATCCTGCACTACGCCGCCTGAGGCTTTTTGTCGCCAGAGACAAAAGTTCACCTCCGCTGACGGAAAGCATGGACACTCCCGGCGGAAGTTCTTAGCGTCGTCCCATGTCCCCCACATATCGATGCATGGCAAAGCTTCGATCCGCCTCCGTGGTGACAGTGCTGACCGCGAGCCTGCTCACCGCCCTCCCCCATTCCGCGTCCGCCGACACTCCGTCAGCACCAGCCGCACCCGGCGACTTCCAGCAGGTCACCCTCGCCAAGGGGGTCGCCGAGGTCGGCGAGCCCATGGCTATCGCCGTCCTGCCCGACCGGTCCGTGCTGCACACCGCCCGCAACGGGACGCTGCGGCGTACGGACGCGGCCGGCACCACCACCGTCATCGGCACCCTCGCCGTCTACAGCCACGACGAGGAAGGGCTGCAAGGAGTCGGCGTCGACCCCGGCTTCGCCACCAACCGGCACATCTACCTCTACTACGCGCCGCCGCTGAACACCCCGACCGGCGACGCCCCCGCCACCGGCACCACCTGGGCCGCATGGCAGGGCGTCAACCGGCTGTCGCGCTACACACTCAACGCCGACTTCACCCTCAACGCCGCCAGCAAGGTGGACGTCCTCGACGTGCCCGCCGACCGCGGCCTCTGCTGCCATGTCGGCGGCGACATCGACTTCGACGCGGCGGGCAACCTCTACCTGTCCACCGGCGACGACTCCAACCCGTTCGACTCGGCCGGCTACTCGCCCATCGACGAGCGCACCAACCGCAACCCCGGGTACGACGCGCAGCGCACCTCCGGCAACACCAACGACCTGCGCGGCAAAGTGCTGCGGATCAAGGTGAACGCCAACGGGTCGTACGCGATTCCGACCGGCAACCTGTTCGCGCCGGGCACACCGGGAACTCGCCCCGAGATCTACGCGATGGGCTTCCGCAACCCGTTCCGGATGAGCGTCGACAAGGCCACCGGCATCGTCTACCTCGGCGACTACGGGCCCGACGCGGGCATCACCAACCCGCTGCGCGGCCCCAGCGGCCAGGTCGAGTTCAACCGGATCACCAGCGCCGGAAACTACGGCTGGCCGTACTGCACCGGCACCAACACCAGCACCGAGACATACAACGAGTGGAACTTCGCGACCAGCAGCACCGGGCCGAAGTACGACTGTGCGGGCGGCCCCACCAACAACTCGTTCCGCAACACCGGGCAGAGCAAACTGCCCCCGGCCCGCCCGGCCTGGATCCGATACGGCGGCGACGCCGGCACCCCGCCCGAGTTCGGTGGCGGCTCCGAGTCCCCGATGGGCGGCCCGGTCTACCGGTTCGACCCGAACTTGAACTCCCCGACCAAGTTCCCGGTCGGCTTCGACGGGCAGTTCTTCGCCGGCGAGCTGGGCCGCGGCTGGATCAAGCCGATCCAGGTCGGCGCGGACGGCTCGCCGGGCACCATCTCGTCGTTCGGTTGGGTCGGCAAGCAGGTCATGGACCTGGCGTTCGGCCCGGAAGGCGCGCTCTACGTCCTCGACTACGGCACCGGCTACTTCAACGGCGACGAGAACTCCGCGCTGTACCGCTTCGACTACCTCCCCGGCGCCAACCAGGCCCCGACCGCGGTCGCCAGCGCCGACCGGACGTCCGGCCAGCCGCCGCTCACCGTCACCTTCTCGTCGGCGGGCTCCGCGGATCCCGAGGGAAGCAACCTCACGTACGCGTGGAACTTCGGCGACGGCACCACCTCGACCGCAGCCAACCCGACGAAGACGTACGGAAGCAATGGCACTTTCTCAGCGACGCTCACGGTGACCGACCCGGAAGGCCTGACCGGCACGGCCAGCGTGACGGTCACGGTCGGCAACACCGCTCCGACGGTACGGGTGAACGCCCCGATGCACGGCTCGCTGTTCTCCTACGGCGACGCGGTCCCGTTCTCCATCACCGTGACCGACCCGGAGGACACGACGATCGACTGCACGAAGGTGACCATGACCTACGTGCTGGGTCACGACAGCCACGGCCACCAGATCACCTCGCAGCCGGGCTGTTCCGGCACGATCACCATTCCGGTCGACGGTGAACACGACTCGGCGGCCAACATCTTCGCGGTCTTCGACGCCGAATACACCGACGCGGGCGGCCTGACCACGCACACCCAGCACATCCTGCAGCCCCGGCACCGGCAGGCCGAGCATTACAAGGCGCAGTCCGGCATCACGCAGATCGTCAAGACGCAGGCCGAGGGCGGCAAGACGGTTGGCAACATCGACAACGGGGACTGGGTGTCGTTCGAGCCGTACCGGCTGGATCGGGCCACGTCCTTCACCGCGCGCGTCTCCTCCGGCGGCACGGGTGGCACCTTGCAGCTGCGGACCGGCTCCCCGACTGGTCCGGTGCTCGGCTCGGCGACAGTGCCGCGGACGGGTGGTTGGGAGACGTTCATCGACGTGAGCGGGGCGATCAGCGGTGCACCGGCCGCGGCGGGCACGCTCTATCTGACCTTCGCCGGGGGTGCGGGCGCACTGTTCGACGTGGACGCTTTCACGCTGAACTCCGGCGCAGCGCGGATCGGCCCGGTCCGTGGCCTCGCGAACAAGTGCCTGGACGTGTCCGGCGGCGCAACCACCAACGGCACGAAGATTCAGCTCTACACGTGCAACGGCACCCCCGCACAGAGCTGGACGGTCGGCACGGACGGCACGATCCGGGCGCTCGGCAAATGCCTCGACGTCGCCGGCGGCGGCACCGCCAACGGCACCAAGGCCCAGCTCTGGACATGTAACGGCACCGGCGCACAGATCTGGTCCGCACAGAGCGACCAGACGATCCGCAACCCGCAGTCGGGGCGCTGCCTCGACGTCTCCGGCAACAATCCCGCCGACGGCCAGCAGATCCACATCTGGGACTGCCTGGGCGCGGCCAACCAGAAGTGGGTGCTGCCATGATCGGCAAACTGCTCGCCGCCCTGCTGCTCGTCCCGGCGCCGGTGGTGGCCGCTGACACGTGGTACGACGTGTTGGTCTTCTCGCGCACCGCGGGCTTCCGGCACGACTCCATCGCCGCCGGAACGCAGGCCATCCGCGAACTGGGCGCCCAGAACAGTTTCACGGTCACCGCGACGGAAGACCCGGCCGTCTTCACGCCGGCCGGCCTCGCCACCTACGAGGCCGTGGTCTTCCTCAACACCACCGGCGACGTCCTCAACGCCACGCAGCAAACCGCCTTCGAGGGCTACATCCGCGGCGGCGGCGGGTACGCGGGCGTGCACGCTGCCGCCGACACCGAATACGACTGGCCCTTCTACGGCGAACTGGTCGGCGCCTGGTTCGCGTCCCACCCGCTGATCCAGCCCGCCACCGTCGTCGTCGAGGACCGGGCGCACGCGGCGACCGCCCACCTGCCGCAACGCTGGAACCGCACAGACGAGTGGTACGACTACCGCACCAACGCCCGCTCGACCGCGCACATCCTCGCCACCCTGGACGAGAGCACCTACTCCGGCGGTCGAATGGGCGCCGATCACCCGCACGCGTGGTGCAAGACCGTCGAGACGGGACGCTCGTTCTACACCGGCGGCGGCCACACCGCCCAGTCCTACTCCGACGCCGCGTTCCGGGCGCACCTGCTCGGCGGAATCCGGTACGCGGCCGGGCGTACGCAAGCGGACTGCCGACCCGAGACCGGCTACACCAAGCTCTACGACGGCGCGACGACCGGTTGGTCCCAGGCCGGCCCGGGCGGCTTCACCAACTCGAACGCGACCCTCACGTCCACCGGCGGGATGGGCCTGTTCTGGTACAGCGCCCAGCAGTTCACCGTCTACTCGCTGAAGCTGGACTGGAAGCTGGCCGGGGACGACAACTCCGGGATCTTCCTCGGCTTCCCGCCGTCCAATGACCCGTGGTCGGCGGTGAACAACGGCTACGAGGTGCAGATCGACGCCACCGACGCACCCGACCGCACCACCGGCGCCGTCTACACCTTCCAGTCGGCCGACATCGCCGCCCGGGACGCCGCACTCAACCCACCGGGCGAGTGGAACACCTTCGAGCTGCTGGTCGAGGACGAGCGGCTGCAGATCTTCCTCAACGGCCGGAAGATCAACGACTTCACCAACACCGATCCGGCCCGCTCCTTGGCCGGCCACATCGGCTTGCAGAACCACGGGGTGGGCGACAACGTCTCGTTCCGCAACGTTCGGATCAAGGAGGCGGGCGATCCCGATCCGGGGCCGTGGGTCGGGCCGGTCGTCGGCCTCGCCGGCAAGTGCCTCGACGTCGCCGGTGCCGGCACAGCGGACGGCACCAAGGTGCAACTGTGGACGTGCAACGGCACCGGGGCGCAGCGCTGGACCATCACGCCGACCGCCACTTTCCATGCCCTCGGCAAATGCCTGGACGTGGCCGGCGGCGGCACGGCCAACGGCACGAAGGTCCAACTGTGGACGTGCAACGGCACCGGCGCCCAGACCTGGATGGCACAGAGCGACGGCACCCTTCGCAACCCGCAGTCCGGCCGCTGCCTCGACGTCAGCGAGAATCGCCCGGTCAACGGTCAGCAGATCCACCTCTGGGACTGCCTGGGCGCCGCCAACCAGCGGTGGATTCTGCCGCCTCAGTAAGCCAGTGCCGCCTCAGTAAGCCAGCACGCGAGTGGGCAGCGGCGTCTCGGTGACCGTGCCGTCCGCTGCCCGCTTCAGCTCGTACCCGAGGGGCCCTTCCTTGTCGGCCACCACTTCGGCGAGGCGGGTGCCGCGGTAGACGAGTCCGGCGCCGTCGTCGGTCGCGTACCCGTCGCCCAGGGTGCCGTCCGCGATCAGCTGGTGCATCATCGGCCGGCGCTGCTCCTCGGCGTCGTAGTGCACACCGTTGCTGTACGGCAGCCAGCCCAACCCGTCGGTGAACCCGCGCAGCATCAGGCCGAAGCTGTCCGTGCTGCCGCCCTGGTGCCAGCAGATCGACCCGGCGGAAACGCCGCCCAGCACCACACCGGCCTGCCACGCCTCGTGCAGGATCTCGTCGAGGCCGTGCACCCGCCACACCGCGCAGAGGTTGGCGACGCTGCCCCCACCGACCCAGATGACGTCCTGGTCCAGCAGGTGCGCGCGAAGGTCCCGGTGATTGGGCATCGGGAAGAGCTGCACGTGCGAGGTGCGGTAACCGGTCTTGGCGAACGCGGCGTAGGTGGCGCCGATCCAGTTCTCGGGGTCGCCGGTGGCTTGCAGCAGGAAGCAGAACTTGGCGTTCGGCCCCGCGTTCGACAGCTCGGCGGCGAAGTGGTGGATCGGGCCGGGACTCAGGTCGTAGAGGCCGTGTTCGCCCCGGCGGAATCCGGCGCTGGTGGCGAGGATGGTGGGTTCGTCGGCGGTCATCGCGTCATCATGGCGCACGCGTCGGCGGTGTCCAGAACAAGGTCCGCGGCAGCGTCGAGCACCGCGGACAAGTGCAGCGGATCCGCATCCACCTTGGTGAAGAGCGCGTCGACCCGATCCCGGAAACGCTCGGGGGATCCGGGCAGCGCCGCCGCGGCGGCCACCGCGCCCTTCTCGTTGATCAGCCATTGTCCGGCCGCGCCGTGCAAGGCATGCGCGCAGACGCCAACGATCCGGAACAGGCAACCAGCGATGTAGGCCGCGTCGCGCCGGGCCACGGCTTTGCGGGCCACACCGGTCAGGAAGTCGGCCTCCCAGAGGCCGGACACCAGCGCTTCGCGCAACGCGGGCGGCACTGCCTGGACCCGGTCGTGCAGCGCGGTCAGCTGCCCGGATGGGTCGGCGAGGACAACACCCAGAGCGACTTCTCCCGCGTACGCGAAGTCGGGTACGCCGAGGGGGTGGCCGGCCTGGGCGTGGAAGGCGTACCGGCCGTGCTCGGCGTCCACGGCGGCCTGGACCACCCGGTCGATGTCCCGGTAGATCCAGTCCACGGGTTCGCCGTCCACGGTCAGCCAACCGCCGCCGTCCACCCAAGGGCCCCACTCACCGGTCGCCGTGACCCGGGCTTGCGGGCCGGCCACCGCCCGGGCGAGCTCGTCCAGCGCGGCGACGTCGAGCGGCTGCCGGTAGTAGAGCCCGAGGTCGGTGTCGGAGTCGGAGGTCTGCGAACCGCGGGCGCGACTGCCACCCAGCAGCACACCGATGATGCCGGGCACCTCCATCAGGCGGGCTGCCAGCTCGTGCAGTCGCGCCTCACTTACCGCCACGCCCGTCATCCTCTCGCGGTCAAGGCTGCTTCGGTGCCGTGGTCGCGGGGGTGGGTTCCACCGGGACCTCGTCTTCGCACGGCAGCGTCAGATCCAGAGCGTCGAGGTCATCGGCGCTCAGCAGACCGAGGTGCTGGTCGAGGATGCTTTCCTCTTCCGGCTTCGTCTCGTCGCTGCACACGGCACTTCGCCCCGCCGGAGTGCATTCCTTCTTGCCGTTCCCACACCACCGGTCCCGATCCCGGTCCCGATCCCGGTCTCGGTCCCGGTCTCGGCCCGGGCCGTCGGAGTCGCGACGGTTGCCGAACGCGATGACCCGGTGCTGCGGCTCGCGGGCGACCGTCGAGCCGAGCAGCTTGCGCGACGTCTCCGCGGTGCCGGTGTAGGTCACCTCGTACTGCAGCACGCGAACGCCGGGAACTCCGCGGGTCTGCACCCGCTTACTGCCGCGCGGCAGCGACGGGTCGCGGACCAGCATCGTCCGGAACGGGATGGTGTGTGTCTCCGACACCCGCTCGGTGCGGACCAACGGGCCGGGCGCAGCGGCGGTCCCGGCAGGCTTCGCCGGTGCTTTCGCCTGCGGAGGAGTGGTCGCAGCGGGCGGCCGGGGACTGCGGGTGCCGTTGCGGTCAGCCTCGCCCGGCGCGGCTCGGTCAGCACCGAGGGCGGCGTGGTCGTCGGCGGGCACGGTTCGGTCGTCGGCGGGTGCGGTGGGCACCTGCGGCGGTACGTGCAGCGGCGCGGCAGCCACGGCTTCCTGCTTGACGGCGGTGACCGCACGAGCTTGGTCACCGCCGGTCAGGGCGGCGACTCCACCTGCCGTACCGGCGATCAGGGCAAGGACGCCCAGCCCTGCTGTGGTCATGCGGACGCTGAACGGCAGGCGCGCCCAGAATGACTTTCGCGGCATTTCGAGTAAATGCTGCCAGGAATCACTAGATGTCTGGTTTAGCACCCCAGCATTGTGCGGGCCGGACTCCGGCACGCCAGCGTCAGCGCCGCACTCGAAAGGATGACCGGCGCCGCACGGACGGGTATGCGACACCACCCAGCGACACCGCATGTCCAGAATGTCCGAGCACTCGGCACGGACACTTGGAGGAACCGGTGCGCAAAACGATCACCATCATCGCGACGACGACGGCAGTCCTCGCCGGCTCCCTCGCTGTCAGCACACCCGCGTCTGCGGCACCCACACTGCGCTTCCACGGCGCCCAGTACGACTCGCCGGGCAAGGACACCCGCAGCAACGCGAGCCTGAACAACGAATGGGTCTCCCTGATCAACAGCGGGAGCCGCGCGGTGAACCTGCGCGGCTACACCATCCGAGACGAGTCGAACCGCGTCTACACGTTCGGCAACGTCACCATCGCGGCGCACGGCGGACGCCTGTGGCTGCGCACCGGCACGGGCACCGACAAGGGCGGAAACCGCTACTGGGGCAGCGGCAACTACATCTGGAACAACACGGGCGACACTGCGCACCTGCGCAACGCCACCGGCAAGGCAGTCGACTCCTGCTCGTGGGCGTCGAAGAAGAACCGCACCTGGGTCGCCTGCTGACCCGCTACCACGCTGCGGGGGTACGCCCGTAGCCGCCGGTGGTGCCGGCCGGATGATCGTCGTCCGGCCCGGCATCATCCGGCCCGGGACCGTGCGGCCCAGGTTCACCGGTGGGTGGCTCACCGGAGCCGTCCGCACCCGGCAGCAGCTTCCGCGCGCTGCGACGACGCCAGAGGAGGAAGCCGCCGGCGCCCAGAGCCAGCAGGTTGACCGCCGCCAGCGCGAGGACCCCGGGATGCTCGTCGAGGTTCCAGACGTAGTCGGACGTGCGGCCCATGGCGCATCCCACGGCCGTACCCTTGCCGTCTTTGAAGGCTGGCGCAGTGTGTCCGCAGGCGATGTTGCCCGAGGCGGCGATGAGCATTCCCGGTTCGCCGGTGAGCGGCACCGGATCGAGGGCGGCGGCGGCCGTCTGCCGGAAGTCCGGGGCGGCTGGCGGGCTCGGCGCGACGGCGGAAAGGGCGAGCAGGGCGAGGCCTGTGCAGGCGCTCAGGTCCGCTGTGAAGCGCCGCGCCACCGTCCCCATGATCAGTCACCCACCCCGTTACCTTTTTCAGGTCCCCAGCCGGGGACTGCTCGGTCGCCTGGTCCGGTATGACTTACTGCCCCTGTCGTACGGATGATCCGGGGGGTG
>NZ_JBITBX010000008.1:0-346266 GCF_044452725.1 Actinoplanes sp. NPDC051859
CCCTACGACCCCGCCAAACACGGCGGAGCCTCGCGGTTCACCACCTCCCCGCCGCTCGCTCAAGCGGCGTGAGGTTGACACAGGGGGTGTCATGCCGGTTCGGTCTCGAGTCGGACCAGGTGGGTCAGCTCGGTGAAGGTGGCGTCGAGGTCGTCGACCGACGGGGCGAGGAAGATCAGGTGGCCGTGTCCCTGGAAGGTCTGCGGCGGCACGTTCAGCAGGTCGCCGGGGTTGCGGTACATGTCGATCTCCGCGACCCGGTCGTCGGCGCGGGCCTCGTCGACACCGTGCGTCGCGACCAGCCGGCCGGCCCGGGCCGGGAAGATGTTCCAGAAACCGACGGCGACCGGCTGCTCGCGCGGCTCGATCACCGGGGTCCGGCCGGTGGCGAGGTCCAGCGCCGCCGCCACCATGTCCACGCCGGTGCTCAACAGCACCGACTTGTAGATGGGCCCGCCGCCCAGTCGGGCCGCTGCCTCCAACAGCACTGGCTCGGTGCCGTGCCGCAGCCGGAACTCGACGTGCGTGCCACCGACCGTGATGTCCAGCGCGGCGTGCACCTCGGCCGCCGCCCGGTACGCCGCGGCGACCACGTCAGCGGGCAGCCGGGTCGGGGTGCAGGCGTACACCTCTTCGAAGGTCGGGCCGGTCGGCAGTGGCTTGTCGTGCACGGCGAACGAATGGGTGACACCGTCGACCACCAGGGACTCGACGCTGATCTCCGGGCCGGGCACGAACTCTTCGAGCAGCAGTGCCCCGGCGTACTCGCGTTCGGCGGCGTCGTGCAGCGGATCCTTGGTGAACGCGTCCCAAGCCCCGGCACGGAAGGTTTCGAAGTGCGCGGTCAGCTCGGCGCGGTCGGCGACGCTGCGGACGAACATGCTTCCGGTGCCCAGCACCGGCTTGAGCACCAGCGGGAAACCGACTCGCTCAGCGACGTCCAACGCCTCCGCCACCGTGCGGGCTAGCCCGAATCGGGGCTGCGGCACGCCTGCGGCCTCGGCTGCCTCGCGCATCTTGAACTTGTCCCGGGCGAGCATCGCGGTGCGCTCGCCCACCCAGGGCAAGCCCAGCTCTGCGGCGACCCGGGCCACCGCGGGCACCAGCGCCTCGGCGAAGGTGATCACACCGGAGACCGGGGCGGTCTCGGCCTTGACCGCGGCCAGCACCGCATCGGCGTCGCCGACGTCGACCGACACGACCCGGTCGACGAGGTCCGCCTCCCAGGTGGCGTCGCTCATCAGCAACACCAGCTCCTCGCCGTGGTCGGCGGCGTAGCGCTGAGCCCGCTGCAGGTGCTGGCGGCGGCTCAGATTGGTCTTGTGCACGATCAGGATGCTCATCGTCGTCTCCGTGGTCGGAAGGTCATTCGGCCAGGACAGCGCCGACCGCGGCCACGCCGGCGCGCAGGTCGTCCTCGGTGATGACCAGAGGGGGGAACAGATGAATCCGGTTGGCCGCGACGAACGGCCACACCCCGCGCGCCTGGCACGCCCGCAGGATCTCGGCCATCCGCGGATGCACCCGGCCGGGCGCGTCGTACGGCACCAGTGGCTCCCGGGTGGACCGGTCGGCCACCAGCTCGATGGCCCAGGCGAGCCCGGCGCCGCGCACCTCGCCCACGATCGGCAGCCGGTCAGCCAGCTCGTCGAGCAGTGGGCGCAGGACGTCAGTGCCCAGCCGTTCCGCCCGCTCGACCAGGCCTTCGTCCCGCAGCACACCGATGGACGCGACGATCGACGCGCAGGCCAGCGGATGCCCGGCGTAGGTGAGCCCGCCCGGGTACGGCCGCTCGGCGAAGTGCTCGGCCACCACCTCGCCCACCACGACGCCACCCACCGGCACGTAACCCGAGTTGACGCCCTTGGCGAAGGTCATCAGGTCGGGGCGCACGCCCCACCGGTCGACGGCGAACCAGGCGCCGCACCGGCCGAACCCGGTCATCACCTCGTCGGCGATCAGCAGGATGCCGTGTCGGTCACAGAGCTCCCGCACACCCGCGAGGTAGCCGTCGGGCGGCACCAGCACGCCGTTGCTGCCGACGATCGGCTCGATGATGATCGCCGCGACGGTCTCCGGCCCCTCGTACGCCAGGAGTCGGCGCATATGCTCCAGCGCCCGCTCACACTCCTGTGCGTCGGTCGTGGCGTGGAAGTCTGAGCGGTAGCGGTACGGCCCGAAGAACCGGACGGTCCCCGCACCGGTGGCGGCCAGCGGCCAGCGCCGAGGATCGCCGGTCGCCCCCATCGCCCCGTCGGTGGCACCGTGGTACGAGCGGTGCGCCGCCAGGATCTTCGGCCGACCAGTGGTCACCCGGGCCATCCGCAACGCGTGCTCGACCGCCTCCGCGCCGCCGTTGGTGAACAGCACTTTCTGCGCGCCGGACGGCGCCACCTGGAGAATGTGCCGGGCGGCCTCGTCGCGGATCGGCGTCCGGAACGACGGCGCGAGCGTGCACAACTGCGCGGCTTGCCGGGCAACCGCCGCGACGACGGTCGGGTGCTGATGACCGAGGTGCAGGTTGCCGAGCTGGGAGTGCAGATCCAGCCAGCGGTCGCCGTGATCGTTGCCGAACCAGGCGCCGGCACCGTGGGTCACCTCGGCCTGGGCCACCTTCGCCTGCGCGGCCCACGGGTGGAAGACCGGGTCAGACACCATGACGATCCCAGTACGCGCCGAAGATCTCGTCCTCGGCCGGAATCCGCTCGGGAATCGGCCGGGAGATCGTGGTGCGGTTGAGGAAGTGCCGCCAGTTCACGTTTTCGGACTGGGCGCAGCCACCCCAGCTGCCGCTGGCCACGATCGAGGTGAACGCCAGCCCGTTGTCGAAGTTGCCGCTGTTGCCCGCCCCGGTGGACTGGTTGACCATGACCCGGGCGACCCCGATCCGGTCGGCCAGGATGCCGGGCCGCGCGTCGTCGGTGGTGTGGATGCCACAGCTGTGCCCGCTGCCGCAGTTTCGGGTGATGGCGTCGACGGCGTCGACGGCCTCGGCGAAAGTGTCGTAGACCACCATGGTGGACACCGGTGACAGCTTCTCGCCGAGCAGCGGATCGGTGACGTCCACCCGGTCGAGCACCGCCAGCAGCGACGTGGTCTTGGCCGAGTCGTCGAGCGTGATCCCGGCCCGCGCGGCGAGCGTCGTGGCCGGCCGGCCGATCGCGGCCCGGTCGAGGCGTACGCCGTCGGGCCAGAGCGCCGCGCGCAGCCGATCGGTTTCCGCGGTGTCACAGGTGCGCACGCCCAGGGCACGCAGCCGGGCCTCGAACTCTGCCGCGATCTCCCGGGCAACCAGCACGTTGCTTTCCGAGGAGCAGGAGGTGCCGTTGTTGTAGCTCGACCCGGCAGCGATCTTCTCGGCGGCCAGATCAAGGTCGGCGGTCTCGTCGACAATGACGGTCGGATTGCCCACGCCGGCGCCGATCGCCGGGGTGCCGCTCGTGTACGCCCGGCGGACCGTCTGCGCACCCCCCGAAGCCACCACGAAGTCCGCAGCCTTCATGAGCTGCTCGGCGGTCTGCCGTTCGCTGGGTGCGGCGCGCTGGACGAGGTCCGCCGGGGCGCCCACCTCGCGCAGCGCCGTACGCATCAGGTCGATCGTGAAGTCGACGGCGGCCTGGGCGGCCGGGTTGGGGCTGCACACGATGGCGTTGCGGGTTTTCAGCAGCTGCAGGCCGGTGCAGACGACCGCGGAGCAGGGTGCGGTGGCCGGGCTGATCAGTGCCACCACGCCGAGCGGCTTGGCGAACGTCCGCAGGCCGAGAGTCGGGTCTTCGGCGATGACCCCGACGGTTGCGGCGCCCTGCATGTCGCGCAGGGTGCCGAGCACGCGCTTGCGGTGCAGAGCGTAGAGATGCTCGGGGTCGCCGAGACCGGTGTCCCGGTGGGCCATCGCGGCCATGGTGCGGGCGTTGTCCTCGCGGTAGCACCACCACCCGACGGCGGCGACCAGCTCGTCGACCCGGTCCTGCGGCCACGCGGCGAACTCGACCTGGGCCTGCCGGGCGCGGCTGAGGACCCCCTCGACTCCGTTGTGCACGGTCCATCTCCTTCGTCGCACGCGGCGGCTACCCCGCATTTCCGATAGCCGTCCTGCCGCGATCTCCATCGCCGGGCCAGTTTGCCGGACCGGGCGGAGTACGGGCTCTGAAAGCTTCTTCCCAGTACAGTTAAGCGCTGCTGAACGGGCATCCACTTCGGACAACCGGAGCGCTTCTACCAGGCACTTTGCTTAATACCGCAATTCACAGCCATTTACCAGCATGCTCGGTGCATGAGTACATTGGCTTCGCGTTTTCGCAGGTCAGCCCGGCACAAACAATTTGTTTACGCTATTGATGGTCGTAAACCCGACTTCGGCATCGAAGCAACGCTGAACAGTAGTGTCCACAAGGTTTCACGAGTCGGTCGTCCGTTCTGCGGCAAGATGGCGGCAAAGCCCGTTCCCGACCACAAGGGGTTCACTGAATGTCCACGCTTACGCTCGGCGGCGACCTGCCGCTGAACCGTCTCGGCTTCGGCGCGATGCACCTCACCGGCCCCGACGTCTGGGGACCCCCGACCGACCCCGCGGCCGCCCACGCGGTGGCACGCCGCGCGGTCGAGCTGGGGGTGAACTTCATCGACACCGCCGACTCGTACGGCCCCGGCACGAGCGAGGAGACGCTGAGCGAGGCACTGTTCCCGTACGCGGACGGGCTGGTCATCGGCACCAAGGTGGGCCAGAGTCGGCCGTCGCGCGACGAGTGGCGCCCGCTCGGCCGCCCCGAGTACATCCGCCAGCAGTGCGAGCTGAGCCTGCGCCGGCTTCGGCTCGAGCGCATCGACCTGTTCCAGTTGCACCGCATCGACCCGAAGGTGCCGGCCGAGGAGCAGTTCGGCGCGCTGAAGCAGCTGCAGGAGCAGGGCAAGATCCGCCACATCGGACTCTCCGAGGTCAGCGTCGAGCAGATCGAAGACGCGCGCCGCCAGATCGACGTGGCGAGCGTGCAGAACATCTACAACCTCAGCCAGCGCAAGCATGAGGAAGTGCTGAACTACTGCGAGCGGGAGAACATCGTGTTCATCCCGTGGGTGCCGATCGCCAGCGGTGACCTCGCACGATCGGACGGCGCACTCGGCCGGATCGCGAAGCAGCTCGACGCGACCCCGGCGCAGGTGGCCCTCGCCTGGCTGCTGCACCGCTCGCCGGTGATCGTCCCGATCCCGGGCACCAGCTCGATCGCGCACCTGGAGGAGAACGTCGCCGCGGGCTCCCTGCGGCTCAGCGCCGACCAGGTCGCCGAACTCACCGCAGAGACCGGCTGACCACACCACGTTGGCGGGCTGAGGGTGAGTCTCAGTCCGCCGGCCGGTCAGCCGGGGCCGTAGGCGGTGAGGCCGCACCAGGCGACGTACTCCTCGGGTCCGCCACCAGCCGACAGGGCCTGACGGGCATGCCAGACCGCCGTGGCGAGCGAGTCGCCCCGAGCAATCCGGTCGTGCAGGACCGCCATCGAGCCGGCGCAGGCGCCGTCCGGGATGGGCAGGTCGGTGGCCGCGATGCCCGCACTGCCGGTGGACATCATGGCGCCGACGAAGCCGAGGACCTCGTCCCCGCTGTAGGAACGTTGAGCGCCGGAGTCGCAGGAGGCCAGCACGACGCGGTGCGGGGCGACGCCGTGCGACAACATTTCGTACAGGGTGAGACGGCCGTCGCTGAGCTCCAGGGCGGAGAAGAGCGGGCTGTCCGAGCGGAACAGGCCGTGACAGGCGAGATGGGCCAGGTCCGCGTCCTTGATCAGACCGATGGTGGCGTCCACCGTGCTGTCCGGCGGGATCAGGGTGCGGGCGCCGGGGTGGGCCGCGGCGACCGCTGTCACCTCGGCGAGCGCGCCGGGCAGATCGGGACCGGCGATGACGGCCACCCGCGCGCGGCCGTGGGCGTCCGGCGGGCCTTTGGGCGGAGTGCGGCGAGCACGTGCCCACAGGGCCGCCGACGGTGTCACGGTCACCGGAGCGGGGTGCAGTGCCGACCACGGCACGCCGGGAACACGCGCGGACGGCACCACCACCAGCGGTGTGTCCGCGGGTACGCCGAGCGGAGTGACCAGCAGCCGGGTCAGCGCGTCGACCGCATCGCGGGCCGCGCCGTGGGCGACCGAGGCGAACCGGGTGCCGTGCAGCAGCCGCCGCAGGCCGAACATCAGGGCCGCCGCTTCCTGCCGGACCGGGTCGGCACCACCCAGTTCGACAATGCGAATCCGGCGGGGTTCGACGACCACAGCCCACATCCGGTCGCCGGTCACCGCGAATTCGACCAGCCACTCGCCAGCAAGGGCGCGGCGCAGCGAGGCGCCCGTGGCCGGCGCCGCCGCCTCGGTGCCGGGGTCTTCGCGGCTCCAGGAGCGACGCCGGATGCGAGTTTCGAGCGCGCTCTGCCGGGCCAGCAGCGCCGCCGGTTCCTCACCCCGCTCCAGGCGGGCGACCCGCAGCTCCTGGGCGATGCCGCGCAGCGCGATGACGTCCTGGTCGACGCCGGTGGCGGGTGGGTGGACCCGCAGCAGTGCCGCCGCCCGGGTGCGTTCCAGCCAGTCCAGCACGCGGGCCGGGGAGCCGGCCGGGCGGCGCGAGCCGGCGGTCACGGGAAGCAGATGCCGCAGGCCGGCCTCGCCCAGCTCGGTGCCGTGGCCGGAGGCGAGCACGCGCAGCTCGAGGGAGGGCAGGGCGGCACGGTGCCGAGCCAGGTCGCGCAGGCCGCGGGCGCACTCGCGCAGCACGTCGGCGCCCCCGTCGACCTCGGCCAGCAGCACCCGGGCGACGCGGCCACGCAGCCGAACCAGCAGTGACTGTCCTTCGGCGACCTCGCTGACCGCGGCCAGCTCGGTGCGGGCCACGGCCGTGCGCCCCAGGTCCAGGGCGGCCCGGCCAGCGGCGAGATGACCGTACGCCGCCTCGGCGCGCAGACCCTGGCTGCGGAGCGTTGCCGCAGCCGTTCGGAGCCGGCGAAGCACCCCCGTCGTGTAGCCGTCCCGGGCGGCCAGGGCTTCGGCCTCGGTGACCGTGGCGCGTGCCGTCCACGCCGGACGGCGCTGGCGGCGAAAGTCCTGGGCGGCGGCCTGCGCCTCGGCCAATGCGGTGGCGGGATCACCGAGGTCCAGGGCGAGGCCCGCCACGCGCAGCCGGGCCTCCGCCGCCATGAGACGAGCGCCGTGGGAGTCGAAGTCGGCCGCGGCGGACCGGGCAGCGACCATAGCCTCGTCGAGCAGGCGCAGGTCGCGCAGGACATCGGCGTACTCGAGCTGGTGCTCGCCGAGCGGCAGACCCGCGTCGGCGTGCAGTCGTCGGGACTGCTCGAAGTAGCGCACGCTCTCGGCCAGCCGGCCGGCGTGAAAGGTGGACCAGGCCCGGCTGCCGGCGATCACGGCGGGCAGCTGGGGGCCGAGATCGCGGGCGAGGACGGCGGCACGGTCAAGGTGTTCCAGGGCCTCGTGCGGGCGGCCGAGCAACGTCTGCGCATGGGCGAGATTGTTGGCGGCCTTGACCAGGACGATAGCGGGGGTGGCCGGGTCGGCGAGCAGGCTCCGATAGGCCTGCGCAGCGGCGACGATGCGACCTCGGTTGTGGTCGAGAACCGCCCGCTGCAGACGCAGGTCGGTGCGGTCGGCCGGCTCGATCAGCGGTTCGGCGTGGCGCAGGTCGCGGGCAGCGGCGTCGTGGCGGCCCAGTTCGTGCAGGGCCACGGCGCGGGTGACGAGCAGTTCGCCGAGCCGTCTCGACAGGCCGTGCCGCCGGGCCGTACGGACGCCCTGGTCGAGCAGGTCGCGGGCGCCTTCGTTGTCGAGCCGGGCATGCCGGGCCCAGGCTACGGCGCGCAGGGCGATGAGCTCGGCGTCGACGTCCGTACCGGTGCGGGTCCGCCGGAGGGTTGATTCTGCGGCGTTCGCGTATCTGGCCGGATCACGCAGCACTCTCCGGTAAGCGGCGTCGGCCTCCGCCCGTAGGCTCGCCTCTGCGCTTACCGGGCCGGTGTCTTCCAGGTCTGCAGCTATCGGGTCTGTGTCCATCTGGCACCGCCCGAGGTTGAGCGCGGCAGGTCGTCGTCAGCGTACCGACCGACAGGGGGATAAATCCATGACCATCGCTTCGGACTGGCCGATTCCGGACACTCGGGATGCCGGGCAGCTCGCCCACGATCAGCAGGACGTCCGGCGGCAGGTCGCCGTGCTGGCCTCCGCGCAACAGGACATCGTGGAGCGGATCCGGGTGCGCCGACGGACGGCAGGTCGACCATTTCAAGTGGTCACGACCGGCGACGACCGCCTGGTCCTCACCGCAGAGAATCAGCTCGTGGTGGACGCCACCGCCGACCAGCTGGGCCGCCTGGGCACGTTGCTGCCGACGTACGCCTCGGATGATGTGCCGGGTCGCAGTGAGCGCCGACGGACCCGCGTGCTGCGCTGCCGGAATGCGCGCACCGAGCGGGAGCTGCGCGCGGATGCCCGCCGGCTCCGGGACAACGGCATCACGGCCTGCCCCAACCTGCTGCTGCCGCTGGGCTACGTGATCAAGGGCAAGTCCTATCCCGGCGTGACCAGCGCACCCGGGCCGTACGCGTCGAACGGGGCGCAGGCGCCGGTCCGGGTAGCCGTCATCGACACCGGGTTGACCGATCAGGCCCGCACCGACGCGTGGGACACCGGCCTGGTGCGACAGGGCACCGACATCCTGGACCTGGTGGCGCCGAAGAACCGGATCGACTGGATGGCCGGGCACGGCACGTTCGCGGCGGGGATCGTCCGGCAGCTCGCGCCGGACTGTGAGGTGGTGGTGTACCGGTTCACCGGACCGGACGGGCTGGGCACCGACGAGGCGGCGGCCGAGACGCTCATCCGGGCCGTCGACGAAGCCGGCGACCGCCGACTGGTCATCAACGCCTCGTTCGGGGCACCCGCGGTGGACGGTGTGCCGCCGCTGGCGATGCAGGAGGCGGTGGAGTACGTGCACAGCGCGTACCCGAAAGCCTTGATCGTCGCCAGCGCGGGCAACGACGGCGCGGACCTGCCGCTGTATCCCGCGGCATATCCGGGGGTGAAGGCGGTGGGTGCGCTGAACGCCGACCTGACCCCGGCGGTGTTCTCCAACCGCGGCTCCTGGGTGCATTGCTCCGCGGTCGGTGTCGGCGTGGTGTCCACGTTCGTGCGGGGGCTGTTGCCGCCCGAGGAGGGGGTCGGCGCCGACATCCCCTTCGGCGACAACTCCTGGGCGACCTGGAGCGGGACGTCGTTCAGCGCACCGCAGATCAGCGGGGCGGTGGCGGCCCTGTGCGGGGAGGATCCGGCGTTGACCCCCCGGTCGGCGTTCGATCAGTTGGTGGGGCCGCGGCCGACACTGGCCGGCTTCGGCACGGTGGTGCATCTGCTGCCGGGCACTCCCCTGCCGTGATGATGCGGGCCGCCCGGCCGGCAAACGGCGGGGCGGCCCGAACAGCGGGCGGGTTCAGACCAGGGTCCACTGCGTCGTGACGGCCGGGACGCCGTCGCGGCGGCAGGTCAGGTTGAGGGGACCCGGCAGCACGTCCTCGACGACGAACAGTCCCCGCCGGTCGGCGTCGACCTGCCGCGGCTGGACGGACGCAGGCTGCCGGATCTCGATCCGGGCCGGCCCCTGCGGGGCCAGGTGGCCGGTGAGCCGGCGGCGCGCACCGAGCGCTTCGACCTGCACGGCGATGACGACTTCGTCGCTACCGTACGGGCCGACGACTTGAAAGGTGAGCTGGCGAGGCTGGGGGGCGGTGCCCGGGTCGCGGACAGCAACGGCGCGCCGGGGCACGGCACCGTCGTTGGCGGCCTCGGAATCCTCGACGAGCGCCGCGAGCTCGGCGTCGAGCGTCCGCAGCCCGAAGCTGAGGCGGGCCAGCTCCAACAGGGGTTCCGGCGGCGGGTCGGCCTGGGCGAACAGGTCGCCGAGCCGGGCGAGGAGGCGCCCGTCGGCAGGGTCGTACGCGTCGCTCACGGAGACTCCTCCAGCCGGTGGGATAACAAGTTGCGGAGCGTGTCCATCACTGTCATGAATCGCCACCGGCGTCGGGAATACCTTCTGTCAGGAATCGGCGCAGATGTGCCAGGCACCGTCCCCGGGTCGGGCCGAGGCTGCCGACCGGCATGCCCAGCGCGGCCGCGGCCAGCTCGTACGACGGCCGCCCGTCCTCCGCCTCGACGACGAGCACCCGCAGCACGTCCCGGCACCGGCCGCTGAGCTGCTGGTAGGCCTGCCACAACTCGGCGTCGCGGGCGGCGAGCAGGAACGGCAGCGCCGGATCGTCGTCGGGGTCGCCGGGCCGCTCGTCCAGCCAGGAGTCGTCGACGACCTGCGCGCGGCGGGCCCGGCGCAGGACGGCCAACGCTTCGTGCCGGCAGGTGGTGCCGATCCAGGCGCCGAACTTGGCCGGGTCGCGCAGGGAGTCGAGGTTCTCCAGGGCGCGCAGCCAGGTCTGTTGGAAGACGTCGGCCGCGTCGGGGGCGCTGAGCCGGTGCACCCGGCATACCGCCCAGACCCGACCGCTGTAGCGCTGCACGATCTCGTTCCACGCCGCGGGGTCGCCGGCCACCGCCCGGCTGACCAGCGGCGCCACCTCGTCGATCGCCCGGCCGTCGCTCATCCCCGCCTCCGATCGGCGGCCCTGGATGGATGCCCCGGCTTCACCATAGACCAGCGGCGGCGGGCGAAGTACTCGACGATTTTGACGCAGGCATTAACTCCCGGCTGGCACACTCGCCCCGTGCGAGTGCTGGTGGCGGACGATGAGCGACTTCTGGCGGACACCGTGGCCGAGGGGCTGCGGCGCCTCTCCATGGCGGTGGACGTCTGTTACGACGGGGACATGGCCTTCGAACGGATCAGCGTACACCGCTACGACGTCGCGGTGCTGGACCGCGACATGCCGGGGCGTACCGGCGATCAGGTGTGTCGGTGGGTGGCCGACACGCCGGACGTGGACACCCGAGTTCTGCTTCTGACCGCAGCGGCCGGGCTGCGCGACCGGGTCGAGGGATTGGGCCTGGGCGCGGACGACTACCTCACCAAGCCGTTCGCGTTCGCCGAGCTGGCCGCCCGGGTGCAGGCGCTGGGCCGCCGGTCGACGCCGGCCGTGCCGCCGGTGCTGGAGCGGGAGGGCATCGTCCTGGACGTCGCGCGGCACTCAGCCACCCGCGACGGACGGGCACTCCAGCTCACCAACAAGGAGTTCGCCGTCCTGCACGTGCTGCTGGCCGCCCGCGGTGCCGTGGTCAGCGCCGAGGAGCTTCTCGAACGGGCCTGGGACGAGAACGCCGACCCGTTCACGCACGTCGTGCGGGTCACCATGATGAACCTGCGGAAGAAGCTCGGCGATCCCGCCGTAGTGCACACCGTGCACCGGTCCGGCTATCGCGTCGGCAGCGCGTGACCGGACGTCAATCCTTCCAGGGTGCGCCCTGGAAAGTACGGCGCAGTGCCTGCGCGGCCGTCCGCCCGTGCAGCGGCTCGCTGAAGTGGAAACCCTGACCGAAGCCGCACCCCATCGCGGTGAGGATCCGCGCCTGGTCGGCCGTCTCGACCCCCTCGGCGACCACGGTGAGGTCCGCCGCCGCGCCCAGGCGGACGACCGCCTCGGCGAGCGTACGGGCCTGCGGGTCGTCGGCGATGCCGGTGATGAAGGACCGGTCGATTTTGAGGGTGTCGACGGGCAGGCCGCGCAGGTGACCCAGCCCGGACCGGCCGGCGCCCACGTCGTCGACGGCGATGCCGATGCCGTGCCCGCGCAGGCCCTGCAAGCCGACCAGAACCTGCTCGTCCGGATGCCGAACCGCGTCCTCGGCGAGTTCCAGCACCAGCCGGTCGGCCGGGAACCCGGTTTCGGCGAGGATGCTCCGGACCGTCTCGCTCAGGTCAGGTCGGCGTATTTGCTGGGGTGAGAGGTTGACGTTGAGCCGGACGTGTTCGGTGGCCGGTACGGTCGCCCGCCAGTGCGCGGCTTCCCGGCAGGCTTCGCGCAGCACCCACTCACCGAGCGGCACGATCGCCCCGGTCTCCTCGGCGAGCTCCAGGAATTCCTGCGGCAGCAGCAGCCCGCGGTGTGGGTGCAGCCAGCGGACCAGCGCCTCGACGGCCACCACGCCACCGGTGGAGAGTCCGACGACGGGTTGGAACAGGACGACGAGCGCGCCCTCGTCGATGGCGCGCCGCAGTTCGGCCTCGCGGGCGCGGTTGTCGAGCTTGCCGCCGTACACTTCGAGGCGCCCGCGGCCGGACCGCTTGGCCGCTTCCAGGGCGGTGCCGGCGTGCCGCAGCAGCAGGTCACCACCCAGGGTGAGCTCGTCGCGGACCGCCACGCCGATGCTGGCGCCGGCCGCGACCACCTGCTCGCCGACGATCACCGGCGTGTGCAGAGCGTCCACCAGCCGCTCGGCGACCCGGGCCGCGGCGGCGGGTGCGGGCAGGTCACGCAGGATGATCGCGAATTCGTCGCCGCCGAGGCGGGCGGCGGTGTCGCCGGTGCGCAGGACCGAGCGGACGGCGGCCGCCGCGGTGACGATCACCGCGTCGCCGGCCGCGCGCCCGTATTGGCGGTTGAGGGTGGCGAGGTGGTCCAGGTCGATGGCGAGGACGGCCGAGTGCCGGCCGGCGTGCAGCGGTTGCGCGCTGAGGTCGGCGAGCCGGTCGGCGATCGCTGCGTGGTCGGCGAGGCCGGTCAGCGGGTCGGTGCGCTGCCGATGATCCGGCCGGCGGGCCGCGTCGGCGCTGCGTTTGCCGGCTCGGAAGCCGAGGGAAGCACAAATCAGGGCGAGCGGCAGCACCGCAGCGAGGGGAAGGTACGCCCGCGCCCAGCCCGCGACGTACGCACCGATCAGGGCGGCCAGCAGCACGACGCCGATGGCGATCGCCACGGACGCGGCGTGGTGCCCGAGTGCTCGCCTGGTCGTCACGAGGCGACCATCGACCGCGCCCGGCACCGACTTGAGGATTCGCGGGCAGCCGGCCCTGCCGGACCCGGTGCACGGCCGGTGGAAGCCGATCCGGGAAAATGGGCGGGTAGCGAACGAGAAGGTGGAGATCGCGTGGTGGAAGCAGCAGCAGCCGTCGACTGGGTGAGCCGGTTCGCCGACGAGGTGATCGCCGAAGCGCAGCGCCGGTCGCCGGGTAAGCCGGTGGTGTGCGCGTCCGGGCTCAGCCCGTCCGGGCCGATCCACCTGGGCAACCTGCGGGAGGTGATGACCCCGCACCTGGTCGCGGACGAGATTCGCCGGCGCGGGCACGAGGTCGTGCACCTCGTCTCCTGGGACGACTACGACCGGTTCCGCAAGGTGCCCGCCGGGGTGGACCCGTCGTGGGCCGAACACATCGGCAAGCCGCTGACCGCCGTTCCCGCCCCGCCCGGCAGCCGGTTCCCGAACTGGGCCGAACACTTCAAGGCCGCGATGATCGACTCACTGGCTGAGCTGGGCGTCGACTACCGGGGCATCTCGCAGACGGAGATGTACACCTCGGGGGCGTACCGGGAGCAGATCCTGCTGGCGATGCGCGAGCGTGGGCGGATCGACGCGATCCTGGACCGCTACCGCACCAAGGGCCGGCCGAAGGGTCCCGCTGCCGGGCAGAAGGCGAACGCGAAGCTGGACGCGGCGGACGCCGCTGCGGCAGCCGAGGCGGCGGAGGGCTCGGGCGCCGCGGACGAGGACGACGGCGCCGCGGGCTCCGGGTATTACCCGTACAAGCCGTACTGCGCTCAGTGCGGCAAGGACACCACGACGGTGACGGCGTACGACGATGCCACCACTGCCCTGACGTACGAGTGTGCGTGCGGGTTCACCGAGACGGTGCAGCTCAGCGAGTTCGACCGGGGCAAGCTGGTCTGGAAGGTCGACTGGCCGATGCGGTGGGCGTTCGAGGGCGTGCACTTCGAGCCCTCCGGCGTCGACCACTCCTCCCCCGGCTCGTCGTTCGTGGTGGGCGGCCAGATCGTCGGCGAGATTTTCGGCGGCGAGCAGCCGATCGGCCCGATGTACGCCTTCGTCGGCATCACGGGCATGGCGAAGATGTCCAGCTCCCGCGGTGGCGTGCCCACCCCGGCCGACGCCCTCGCCATCATGGAGGCGCCGCTGCTGCGCTGGATGTACGCGCGCCGCCGCCCGAACCAGTCGTTCAAGGTGGCGTTCGACGCGGAGATTCAGCGGCTCTACGACGAGTGGGATGCCCTGGAGGCGAAGATCGCCGCTGGGACCGCTCCGGCCGGTGACGCGTCGGCGTACGACCGCGCGACCCGGACGGCCACGGTCACGCTGCCGCGGACGCCGTTGCCGGTCGCGTACCGGACGCTGGCCTCGATCGCGGACATCACCACGGGGCACGACGAGCAGACGCTGCGGATCCTGAGCGACCTCGACCCGCAGCGGCCGGTGACCGACCTGGCCGAGGTGCGGCCGCGACTGGACCGGGCACAGACCTGGGTGCTGACCCAGCTCCCGCCGGAGGCGCGCACCCAGGTCCGCACCGAGCCGGACAAGGAGTTGCTGGCCTCGCTGGACGACTCCCAGCGCGAGTCCCTGCGGCTGCTCAGCGCCGGCCTGGACGCCAACTGGTCGTTGGACGGGCTGACGACGCTGGTGTACGGCGTACCGAAGAAGATGGCGGGTCTGCCGCCGGACACGAAGCCGACGCCGGAGTTGAAGGTCGCGCAGCGGTCGTTCTTCGTGTTGATCTATCAGCTGCTGATCGGTAAGGACACCGGTCCTCGGCTGCCTACGCTGTTGCTGGCAGTCGGCGCGGAGCGGATCCGGGCGCTGCTCGGCGGGTAACCGGCACCGTCGATCCCTGGAAGTGCTTGCGGAACATCTGCAAGAACTTCCAGGGTCTACAGTGACGGCCATGCGCGCACGACTCTCCGACATCGCGCGCCAGGCCGAGGTCAGCGAGGCGACGGTGTCGCGGGTGCTCAACGACCGGCCCGGCGTGTCCGCCGACACCCGTCAGGCGGTGCTGACGGCGCTCGACGTCCTCGGTTACGAGCGCCCCGAACGGCTGCGCAAGCGCAGCGCGGGGCTGGTCGGCCTGATCGTGCCCGAGCTGGAGAACCCGATCTTTCCCGCGTTTGCGCAGGTCATCGAGTCCGCACTGGCCCAGTCCGGGTTCACTCCGGTGCTGTGCACGCAGACGCCGGGCGGCGTGACCGAGGACGAGTACGTGGAGATGCTGCTCGATCGGCAGGTCTCCGGCATCGTCTTCGTCTCCGGCCTGCACGCCGACACCACCGCGGACCACGAGCGTTATCGGAAACTGGTGAGCCGGCCGCTGCCGATCGTGTTGATCAACGGTTATGCCGAGGGGCTGGACGCCCCGTTCATCTCCTGCGACGATCGGCTCGCCGGGGAGACCGCGGTCCGCCATCTTGTCGCCCTCGGCCACCAGCGGATCGGCTTCATCTCCGGCCCCGACCGGTTCCTCAACGTGCAACGCAAGATCGAGGGTTACCGGACGGCGATGCGCCGCGAGCTCGGCCTGCGCGATCAGGAGCTGCACGAGCTGATCGCCCTGACCCTGTTCGGCGTCGAGGGTGGCGAGGTGGCCGCGAGCCAGCTCCTGCAGCGCGGAGTGACCGGCATCGTGTGCGGTTCCGACCTGATGGCGCTCGGCGCGATTCGGGCCGCCAAGCGACGCGGACTGAGCGTGCCGCAGGACCTGTCGGTGGTGGGCTACGACGACTCCCCGCTCATCGCCTTCACCGACCCGCCCTTGACCACGCTGCGCCAGCCGGTCGCCGCGATGGGCAACGCCGCCATCCGGCAGCTGGTCGATGAGATCAACGGCCACGGCGCACCCCGGTCTGAGTACGTCTTCCCGCCGGAGCTGGTGGTGCGCGGCTCGACGGCGATGAACCGGAGCGGTCGTGGTCCGGAGAGCATGACGTTCTCCGCGGCATGATCCGGTAAGCGGTTACCGCACTTTCATCGGCACGTTCCTGCCGCCACCTGCGCTTACGCGGTCGATGACGGGTTTGCATAGACTGCCATCGCTTTACCTCATCGAAACACGCTGATAACTTTCCCTCCACTTACGCAAGGAGTTTCACCCACTCCCGCGTTCTGGAGGACCCCCATGCGCACCCGTCCGGTCCTGGCCGCCGCGATCTCCGCGCTCCTCGCCGCCATGTCCCTCGCCGTCGTCCAGGAGCGCGCGAAAGTCACCGTTTCCCACACCACGTCCGGCACCCGGGACGTGATCGTGCACCTCTTCCAGTGGCCCTGGGCGTCGGTCGCCCGCGAGTGCACCCAGGTTCTCGGGCCGCAGGGCTACGGCGCGGTGCAGGTCTCGCCGCCGCAGGAACACGTCGTCCTACCCACCCAGGGATACCCCTGGTGGCAGGACTACCAGCCGGTCAGCTACCAGCTCACCAGCCGCCGCGGCGACCGGGCCGCGTTCGCGGACATGGTGCGCACCTGCCACACCGCCGGCGTCAAGATCTACGTCGACGCGGTCGTCAATCACATGGCGGGCGGAGCCTCCACCGGCGCCGGCACCGGCGGCTCGACCTACACCCAGTACGCCTACCCGGCAGTGCCGTACGGCCACGGCGACTTCCACCACTGCGGCCGCAACGGCACCGACGACATCGCCAACTGGGGCGACCGGTGGGAAGTGCAGAACTGCGAACTGGTCGACCTGTCCGACCTGCGCACCGAATCAGCGTACGTGCGCGGCAAACTCGTCGCCTTCCTCAACGACCTGGTCTCCCTCGGAGTCGACGGCTTCCGGGTGGACGCCGCCAAACACCTGCCCGCCGGCGACCTCGCCGCCATCATGACGGCGGTGCAGGGCGACCCGTACGTCTACTCCGAAGTCATCGAGGGCGGCAGCGGCGAGCCCGGCCCCGAGGAGTACGCCGGGATCGGCGCCGTCACCGAGTTCCGCTACGGCGACGTAGTCGGCGGGGCCTTCCGCGACGGGAACCTGGCGGAGCTTCAGCAGCTCGCGGGTCGGATGCGAGTCGGGTCGGCGGACGCGGTGGCGTTCATCGACAACCACGACACCCAACGCAACGGTCGCGCGAAGCTGACCTACCGCGATGGCGCCCCGTACGCGCTGGCGGAAGCCTTCCTGCTCGCGTGGCCGTACGGTGTCCCGCAGGTCATGTCGAGCTTTGCCTTCACCCACCCGGAAGCCGGCCCGCCCACCGCGACCGACGGGACCACCACGGCGGTGAGCTGCGGAAACGGCTGGGTCTGCGAACACCGCAACCGAACCACGGCCAACCTGGTGGCGCTGCGCAACGCCGCCGCGGGCGCACCCGTGACCCAGTGGTGGAGCAACGGCTCGCACCAGATCGCCTTCGGGCGTGGCACGGCGGCGTATGTCGCGTTCAACCGCTCAGGCTCCGCTCTGACCCGCACTTTCCAGACCTCGCTGGCGGCGGGGACCTACTGCGACGTCATCGGCGGGGACGCGACTGACGGCACCTGCACCGGGGCGGCGTACCCGGTCGACGCCGCAGGCCGATTCACCGCGACCATCCCGGCGAACGCGGGGCTCGCGCTGCACATCGGTGCCCGCGGCAGCGGGCCGACCACCGACTGCGCCACCGCGCCGGTCTCCTTCGCGGCGACCGTCAGCACGACGTGGGGCCAGAACGTCTTCGTCACCGGCGATACGCCCGCCCTCGGCAACTGGAACCCGTCCGCGGCTGTCCCGCTCTCCTCGGCGGGCTACCCGGTCTGGACCGCGACTGTGCCGCTGCCCGGCGGCGTCCCGGTGCAGTACAAATACGTCAAGAAGGAGGGCTCGGCGGTCGTCTGGGAGAGCGGCGCCAATCGCACCCGCACGCCGCCGGGCAGCTCGCCCTGCGGCGTGACCTGGTCCGATACCTGGCGGTGACCGGGGCGGCGCCGGCGCCCGCTTGCCCGCCTCCGGCATGATGCAACGGATGAACCCGGTCCGGCACAGCCTGCGCCTGCGGCTCCTGATCTGCTGGATCGCCGTCGTCAGCGTCGGCTTCTTCCTGGCCATCTACAAAGACGACCTGCTGTTGTGGGTCGACCAGGGCTGGGGCTGCGAGCTGACCTCCCTGCCGGACCAGCTCCGCCCCTGCCGCCGGATCGTGGTGTTCAGCTGGAAAACCGACCTCGGCGTCTACGCGGCCATGGTGATCCTGCTGCTGCTGATCGGGTGGGCGCTGGCGCCGTGGGCGCTGCGGCCGGTCCGCGACCTGGTGCCGGTCATCGCCCAGGTCGGCCCGCAGAACCTCGGCTTCCGCGTCGGCCACCCAGGCCGGGGCCGTGACGAGCTGAGCGCGCTGTCGGTGGAACTCGACACGATGATGGACCGGATCGCCGCCGGGTACGAGGGTCAGCGCCGGTTCGCCGCCAACGCCTCGCATGAGCTGCGTACCCCGCTCGCGGTGCAGCGCACCCTCATCGAGGTAGGCCTGAGCCGGGTGATGAACGCCGATCAGTTGGCCCTGGTCACCGCGCAACTGCTGGAGACCAACGAACGCAACGAACGGCTCATCGAGGGCCTGCTGGTGTTGACCGAGGTGGAACAGGGCCTGGCCGGCAGCAGCCCGCAGCAGCTCGACAAGATCGCTGGCGGAGTCGTCGAGGCCCACCTGGAGCAGGCCGCGCGGGCGCAGGTCGTGATCACCAGCAGCCTGGCACCCCGGATCGTCCCCGGCGAGGAGGTGCTGCTGGAGCGACTGATCACCAACCTGGTGCAGAACGCGATCAAGTACAACCGGCCGGGTGGCACGATCCACGTCCGGACCGGCGGCACACCGGCGCTGACCGTGGTCAACACCGGCGTCCCGGTGCCCGCCGACGCGGTCGCCGGGCTCTTCGAGCCGTTCAAGCGCCTGGGCTCCGACCGCATAGACCACAGCGGCGGCGCGGGCCTGGGACTCGCCATCGCCCGCTCGATCGTGCACGCCCACGAAGGCACGATCACCGCGGTGCCAGGCGAGGACGGTGGCTTGCGCGTGGAGGTTCGCCTCCCCGGCGAATGAGCCCGTAATGTCCGGGTCATGGGTTTTCGACTCCGCGCCGCTGCGGGGGTGCTCGCCGCCGTCAGCCTGCTGATGGCCTGCACGGCAGACCGTCCCCCCACCCCGACCGCCTCGTCCGCAGCCGCCGCGGCCGCCCGGCCGAACATCGTGCTCGTGCTGACCGACGACCTGTCGATGAACCTGGTGCGGCACATGCCGCAGGTCCTCGAGTTGCAACGCCGCGGCACCACCTTCACCAACTACACCGTGTCGAACTCGCTGTGCTGCCCGTCCCGCGCCTCGATGTTGACCGGCAAGTTCCCGCACGGCACCGGCATCTACACCAACGACGGCATCGACGGCGGATTCGTGCAGTTCCGCCGACGCGGACACGAGCGGTCGACCTTCGCCACGGATCTGCACACCGCCGGGTACCGCACCGCCTTCTTCGGCAAGTACCTCAACCGGTACCAGCCGAGCAGCAAACACGTGCCCCCCGGCTGGACCGAATGGCACGCGGGCGGCAACGGGTACGCCCAGTTCGACTACGCCCTCAATGAGAACGGCACGGTCCGCCGTTACGGCAGCGCCCCGGGCGACTATCTGACCGATGTGCTCAGCGAGAAGGCCTCCGCCTTCATCGAAAAGTCGGCGGCGGACCGGACGCCGTTCCTGCTCGAGGTGGCGACGTTCGCGCCACACTCGCCGTACACGCCGGCCCCGCGCGACGCCAACCTGTTCCCCGGGCTCAAGGCGCCCCGCGGTCCCGCCTTCGACGCGATGGGCGAGAACGCGCCGCCGTGGCTGGCGAGCCGGACGCCGCTGACCGTCGACCAGCAGGCAGAGATCGACACCGTGTTCCGCAAACGCGCCCAGTCCGTCCAGTCGATCGACCGGATGCTCGCCGCGCTGCTGGACACCGTGCGACGAGCGGGTGTCGCCGGCACCACCCTCATCATGTTCACCTCCGACAACGGCTTCCACACCGGCGAGTACCGGCTGATGCCCGGCAAGCAGACCGCGTTCGACAGCGACATCCTCGTCCCACTGGTCATCTCCGGGCCGGGCGTCGAGGCGGGCCGCCAGGTCGACGCCCCGGTGCAGAACGTCGACCTGCGGCCCACCTTCGCGAGCCTCGCCGGGACGACCGTGCCCGCCGACGTGCACGGCCGCGACTTCCGCCCGCTGCTGGCCGGAAAGACATCCCCCGACTGGCGTACGGCCGCACTCGTCGAACACCACGGCCCCGACTTCGACCCCACCGACCCCGACCGGCCCCGCCCCTTCAGCGGTAATCCGCCCACGTACGCGGCCCTCCGCACCGCCACCTACACCTACGTCGAGTACGTTGACGGCGCACGGGAGTACTACAACCGGCGCAAGGACCCGCACCAGCTGCGCAACATCTACGCCGACCTGAGCGCCAGCCGCCGCGCCGCCCTGCACCGGGCGCTGAAGAAGCTGACCATGTGCCGGGGCGCGGCGTGCCGTACGGCGGACCAGGTCCGGGGTTGACTTTCCGATCAGGAATCAAGAAGCAATCGCACACTGCCACCCGTAGCGTGATCGCCGTGGACCGGCCCCTGGCTCCGCCGATGAGAATGTTCCGCCGACCGAGAATCTGGAGAGACGATGAGCAAGCCGCACGCCGCCGACAGCCATGATCTGATCCGCGTGCAGGGTGCCCGGGAGAACAACCTCAAGGACGTCAGCGTCGAGATCCCCAAGCGGCGGTTGACGGTGTTCACCGGCGTCTCCGGTTCGGGCAAGAGCTCCCTGGTGTTCAGCACCATCGCCGCCGAGTCGCAGCGCCTGATCAACGAGACGTACAGCGCCTTCCTGCAGGGCTTCATGCCGTCGCTGGCCCGCCCGGAGGTCGACCTGCTGGAGGGCCTGACCACCGCGATCATCGTGGACCAGGAGCGGATGGGTGCCAACCCGCGCTCCACCGTGGGCACCGCGACCGACGCGAACGCGATGCTGCGCATCCTGTTCAGCCGGCTCGGCAAGCCGCAGATCGGCTCTCCGAACGCGTACTCGTTCAACATCCCGTCCGTGAAGGCCAGCGGCGCGATCACGGTGGACAAGGGTGCCGGCTCCAAGGCCGAGAAGGTGGTTTTCACCCGGCTGGGCGGCATGTGCCCCCGCTGCGAGGGCATGGGCTCGATCAACGACATCGACACCACCGCCCTGTACGACGACAGCAAGTCCCTCAACGAGGGCGCACTGACCATCCCCGGCTACAGCATGGACGGCTGGTACGGCCGCATCTTCCGCGGCTGCGGCTACTTCGACCCGGACAAGCCGATCCGCAAGTACACCAAGAAGGAAATGCACGACCTGCTCTACCGCGAGCCGACCAAGCTGAAGATCGACGGCATCAACCTGACCTACTCGGGCGTGATCCCGGCGATCCAGAAGTCGTTCCTGTCCAAGGACGTCGAGGCGATGCAGCCGCACGTGCGCGCCTTTGTGGAACGGGCCGTCACGTTCACGACCTGCCCAGACTGCGGCGGCACCCGGCTCAGCGAGGCCGCACTCTCCTCGAAGATCAAGAACAAGAACATCGCCGACGTCTGCGCCATGCAGATCAGCGACCTGGCCGAGTGGATCCGCGGCATCAAGGACCCTTCGGTGGCCCCGCTGCTTGCCGGCCTGCAGCACCTGCTGGACTCGTTCGCCGAGATCGGCCTCGGCTACCTGTCCCTCGACCGGCCGTCCGGCACTCTCTCCGGCGGCGAAGCCCAGCGCACCAAAATGATCCGGCACCTCGGCTCGTCGCTCACCGACGTCACGTACGTCTTCGACGAGCCCACGATCGGCCTGCACCCGCACGACATCCAGCGGATGAACGACCTGCTCCTGCAGCTGCGCGACAAGGGCAACACGGTCCTGGTCGTCGAGCACAAACCCGAAGCCATCGCGATCGCCGACCATGTCGTCGACCTCGGCCCGGCCGCGGGCACCGGTGGCGGCGAGGTGGTCTTCGAAGGCACGGTCGACGGGCTCCGCAAGGCCGGCACGCTCACCGGTCGGCACCTTGACGACCGGGCCACCCTGAAGCCTTCGGTACGCAAGTCCACCGGCAAGTTCCCCATCCGCGGCGCCACCTCGCACAACCTGAAGAAAGTCAACGTCGACATCCCGCTCGGCGTCCTCGTCGTCGTCACCGGCGTCGCCGGCTCCGGCAAGAGCTCCCTGATCCACGGCTCGGTCGCCGGCACCGAAGGCGTGGTGTCCGTCGACCAGTCCGGAATCAAGGGCTCCCGGCGCAGCAACCCGGCCACCTACACCGGCCTGCTCGAACCGATCCGCAAAGCCTTCGCCAAGGCCAACGGCGTCAAGCCCGCCCTGTTCAGCGCCAACTCCGAAGGCGCCTGCCCCACCTGCAACGGCGCCGGCGTCATCTACACCGACCTCGGCATGATGGCCGGCGTCGCCACCACCTGCGAAGACTGCGGCGGCAAGCGCTTCCAGGCCGCGGTGCTGGAACACACCTTCGGCGGCTGCAACATCAGCGAAGTGCTGTCCATGTCGGTCACCGAGGCCGAGGAATTCTTCGGTACGGGCGACGCCCGCACCCCGGCCGCCCACGCCATCCTCGACCGGCTCGCCGACGTCGGCCTCGGCTACCTCCGCCTCGGCCAGCCTCTCACCACGCTGTCCGGCGGCGAACGCCAGCGCATCAAGCTCGCCACGCAAATGGCCGGCAAGGGCAGCATCTACGTCCTCGACGAGCCAACCACCGGCCTGCACCTCGCCGATGTGGAGCAGCTCCTCGGCCTGCTCGACCGCCTGGTCGACTCCGGTAAGTCCGTCATCGTCATCGAACACCACCAGGCCGTCATGGCCCACGCCGACTGGATCATCGACCTCGGCCCGGGCGCCGGCC
Organism: Actinoplanes sp. NPDC051859; assembly: GCF_044452725.1. Classification (NCBI taxonomy): domain Bacteria; kingdom Bacillati; phylum Actinomycetota; class Actinomycetes; order Micromonosporales; family Micromonosporaceae; genus Actinoplanes; species Actinoplanes sp. NPDC051859. The sequence continues at coordinate 22,878 of NZ_JBITBX010000008.1, forward strand.
ACGACGGCGGCAAGATCGTCTTCCAGGGCACCCCGACCGACCTGGTCAAAGCCCACAAGACCCTGACCGCCCAGCATCTCGCCGACTACGTCGGCGCCTGACCGCGCCGCTGCGGGATCCGCCACTGCGGCCGGGTCCCGCGGCAGGGGCGTGCCACTCGATCGTCGTCAGCGGGCCGCCGGGCGGCTGCCAGCGCCGCTAGGGGCACTCGTGTCCTGGTCGTTGCGCGCCTGGTGGTCCACCTCGACGCGGTTGCGGCCCGCCTCCTTCGCGCGATAGAGCGCACGGTCCGCGCGCGCGAGCAACGCGTCCGGGCTTTCCGTGCCGTCCCACTCGGCCAGGCCCGCCGAGAAGGTCTGCTCCCGAGGCGTTTTGCGTCGCAGCCGTTCGAACAGCGCCGTCGCCACGTTGTGGTCGGTGCCGGACAGGACGACGGTGAATTCCTCGCCGCCGTACCGGGCCAGCAGGTCGTCGGCACGCAGGTCGGACTGCCAGGCAGCGGTGGCTTCCTTGAGCAGGCGGTCACCGCCGGCGTGGCCGTACGTGTCGTTGTAGCGCTTGAAGTGGTCGATGTCGATCATGCCGAGGGTGACGGTCTCCCCCGAGCGCCGGGCCCGGGCCAGGATCCGCGGCAGCTCGGTGTCCAGCGTGCGGCGGTTGGCGACCCCGGTCAGCCCGTCGTTGCGGGCCAGTTCCTCGAGCTGCGCGGCCTGCTGGGCGACCCGGCGTACGAGGTCCGCGGTGCGCAGCACGATGAGCAGCGTCAGCACCATGGAACCCACGCTGGTAGCCAGCCAGTCGACCCGGCCGTCGCGGGTCAGGCCCTGGTAGATGCCGACGACGGGTCCCAGCACCGACACGAAAGCGAGGAGCAGGAGCCGGGGCCGGACGAAGGTGGGTACCCGCGACGGCAGGATCGACAGCGAGCGCATCGATGGGTGCAGGGCTGCCGCTGCGGCGACGAGGTAGCCGGACAGGGCGGTGCCGTCGACGATCGCCTGCTGCCAGGGCGCTTCCTCGAGTGGTAGCGCAGAGACGATGTTGCCGGCGGTGGAGAGCAGGAGCGCGCCGGTGAGCAGCCGGAAACTCGCGGATCGCGCTCCGGGGGTGGTCAGCAGCAGTGCGCCGAGTGCGATGAGCATGATGTCACCGGCCGGTTCGGCCAGCTGGAAGAACCGGTCGAGGGCGGAGATCGAGGAGTCGAGGGCGACGGGACGCAGGTATCCCACCCAGAAGAGCAGGAAGAGTCCGGCCGCGACGATGGCTGCGTCGATCCGCGCTGTCCGGTCCCCGCGCAGCGTACGGCTGCGCAGCATCAGGGCCAGCGCGGCGCCCAGCAGCGGGTAGCCGCACAGGAACAGCACCTCTGCCCACAGCGGGGACGGACGGTGCAGGACGTGCGTATGGATGCGGTCGACGACCCCGGTCGTCGTCCAGCAGGCAATGGCGCCGGCGAACACCACCCACAGCGTGGCGCGCTCCGGCCGGTACGCACGGACGGCGGTCAGAATGGCAGCGACCGACAGTGCGCCCAGCGTCGCGTTGCCGAGGAAACGGATGTCAGCTGGCAGCAGCAGACAAACCACCGTGGCAGCCGCACCGATCAGGAGCCACGGCCGCCACCAGCCGGCACCGCGCGGTTGTGACACGTCCGCCTATCGGCACATTCGGAGCCACCCTGAGCCACCTCGGTGGTGACCTCAGTCCTCCTGTCGGGTCTGTCGCACTGCCACCACCCCGGGCAGCTGACTCACCGCCGCCACCAACTCCGGGTAGACGTCCGTGCTCGGCAGCCAGATCCGCCAGACGTGCGGCACTCGCCAGCCCGAGTCGCCAGCGAGTTCCCGGCCGTCGCAGTACGCGTACCGGTACGCCTCGTCCGCCGGGTCGACGATCAACATCGGGCTGAGCTCACCGGTCCGGTTGATGGCGTCCTCGACGTCCTTGCGCTGCTGGTCGGTGGCGCCCTGGACGACGTAGATCCACGCTCGCGGCGACTGGGCGGCCGCAGGCGTCACGGCAGGCGGTCCGGTGGGTGCACACGTGCCACGGAGCCGGCTCGGCACTCCGGCCGCCATCCCCGCCATAGCCAGTGCCAGCACGGCCATGCTCGCCGAGACGGCCACCCGGACGCGGGACGGCGGGGCTGCGACGGCCAGTGCGCCCAGCGTGCAGAGCAGTGCCAGCAGTCCGAACCCGTCGTTCAGCATGTGCAGGCCGCCCCACAGCGCCTCCTGCGCGGGCCGGTTCGACAGCGATGTCTCTTCGGCGACGGCTAGCGCGGCGACTACGACCAACAGGACCGGCAGGACGGCAAGGCAGGCGCTGCCTGCGGTGCGCAGCGGATGGCCCTCGCTGCGGCGGCTCGCCCAGCCGAAGAGCAGCCAGCCGGCGACCGCGGTGAGCAGCCCCACGGACACCGCGGACCCGGCCAACCAGGGCGGCGCGGAAGAGCGGGACAGCTCGAAGCTGACCGTGCCGTCGGAGTCGTCGGATGGCGGGTCCGTCGAGGTGTAGCTGTTGTCGTAGTACAGCGCCAGGCCGTTGCGGGTGGCCCAGAATTGCGCCCATTGCGTCGACCCGGCGGTGTCGTCGACGACGGTGATGTCGCTGCGAATTTGCCAGCCGGCTGCGGCGAGACGGTCGCGGACACCCTCGGCGTACGCCTTGACGTTGCGGGTTTCTGGCGTGTGCCGAACCCAGTACTCAGCCGCGCCGAACTGCGGTACCCATTCCAAGGGGTGGGTGGTGAAGATCTCCGCGTCGTCGCCGCCGTACGCGGGCAGCCCGGGGAACGCGGTTTCCTTGAGCTCCTGCGCTGCCGCGCCGCTGGGCAGCGGCGGGGCGAACTCCCAGGCGATCCGGGCCGCCGCCGCTGCGCCCATCAACCCGGCGGTGAGCGCGACCAGGAGGGACAGCGCCACGACCGATCGGCTCGCCGGACGGCCCAGCCGCGCGCGCAGTCCGAATCGCAGCAGGTTGCCGGCTTCCTGGGCGGTGGGCCGGGTGCGTTCAGGCGGGGCACAGTCCAGCAGAGTGCTGAGCATCTCGACCCGGCGCCGGCCTGGCGGGTAGCACCGCAACCAGCGGGCGTACCGGCGTGCCAGCCGATCCGTCACGAGAGGCTCAACCCGAGTTGGCGGCGGGCCGACAGTTGCGCGGATGCGGCCGCCACGCTCGCCCGGCGGCGCTCGGTCTCGTCTTCCAAGGCGGCGGCGCCGTCGCTGGTCAGCCGGTAGTACCGTCGCGGCCGACCGTCGATGACCTCTTCCTGGGCCGGCTCGACCAGGCCGAGCGCGGCGAGCCGGTCCAGGGCGGCATACAGGGTGCCGGCCTGCAAGGTCACCTGGCCGCCGGACAGCTGGCTGACCTGTCGGATCACGCCGTATCCGTGCCGCGCTTCGGGTGCCAGGGCGGTGAGGATCCAGAAGGTGGGTTCCCGCATCGGTGTGGGCATGCCCGCCAATATAAAGATGATCTTTATATAGAGCAAGCCCGGGAGCTCACGCCGAGAAGAGGGCGAACCGGGATCTGGCGCGGCCACCGACGGCGGTGAAGGCGCCACCGGCGGCGAGGCGAACGCGAGCCGGGTCGGCGGTCAGCACATGGACACCCACCGTGCCATTCGCACGGGGATTCCAGCCGGTCAGCCGGCCACCCGCATCGAGGGCGGCCAGCTTGACCCGGGCGGCGTACCCGGCCGGGCAGCCGAGCTGGCGAATCGTGCTGGTGGTCCGACAGGCGCGGTCGAAATGGCCGCCCACGTAGGTGATGCCGCGCAGAACCGCGAGGTTGTGCACGTCGCCGTCGAACAGGTGGGTCCAGCGGACGCCGCCGGACGGGTGTAGGCGACGGCGCGGCCGCCGGGACCGCCGGTGGCCGTCGAGATGCCGGTGGGCGAGATCGCGACGTCCAGAACCGGTGCCGGCGCGTGCGGCCGGAACGCCGCCACGGTCCGTCCGGCGGTCGTCGTCACCGCGGCCAGCCGGGCACGAGCAACGCCGGACATCCGGTGGAAGTCGCCCCCGGCATACACGCGGGTGCGGGTCACCGCGAGTGCACGTACCCGGCCGTCCGCCGCAGGCCGAAAGCCACGGTCGAGGGTGCCGGTGCGGTGGGTGAAGGCGGCCAGGCTGCGCCGGGGAACGCCATCCACCTTGGTGAACGCACCGCCGACGTAGATCCGGCCGTTGCCGATCGCCACGTCGGCCACCGTCCCCGACACGGTGTGCGAGAACGCGGCGGCTCGGCCGGTGGTCGCGTCGAGGCGGGCCACGGCGTCGCGACGGGCGCCCGCGATCTCGTCGAAATCGCCGGCGGCGTACACCGACGGGCGGCCGGTCACGACGACGGCCAGGGATCGCACGGTGCCGTTGGCGGTGGGATTCCAGGCCAGGACCGCGCCGGTACGGGCGTCGAATGCGGCCAGCCGCTTGCGGGCGTACGTTCGGCCTCGGAAGCTGACCTCGGTGAACGATCCGCCGGCATAGACCACGTTCCCGCGGAAAGCGAGCGCCCAGACCGTCGAGTTGAAGGTGGGCGCCGCCACGGCCCCGGCGCCCACCGCTGGCGCCGCGAGAACAGCTGCAGCCGCGGGGACGGCGGGCTGCCGGGCGTAGGCGGGGACCGGCACGGCCACGGCGCAGGTCAGGGCGATGATCACGGAAAGACGGCGCACTTGTTGATCAACTGCCGAGTCGGCGAGAAGGTTGCGGTCAGACGCCGGCCCCGGAGCGACGCTTGCGCCGATACATCGCCTCGTCGGCGCGAGCGACCAGGGCCTGGACGTCGTCGCCGGTGGCACCGACCGCCCAGCCGACGCTCGCCCCCACCCGGTGAATGCCCGTGGTTGCCGAGACGGGCTCGGCGATGGCCGCCCGCAGGCGTTCCGCGGCGCTGGCGATCCGGGTGGACAACCCCGCTCCGGTCAGCACGGCCACGAACTCGTCGCCCCCCGTACGCGCGATCACCTCGGCGCCGCGCAGCTGACGGCGTAGCCGTTCGGCGACCGCACACAGCACCTCGTCGCCCGCCTCGTGCCCGGCGGCGTCGTTGACCCGCTTGAACCCGTCGAGGTCCACGACCAGGACGCCGACCTGACGACCGGGATGCTGGACGATCGCTTCGGAGCGGGTCCGCAGCAGGGTGCGGTTGGCGAGTCCGGTGAGGCTGTCATGAGCGGCGGCATGCTGGGCCTCGGCGCGGCTGCGTTCCAGCGCCGAATGCAGCCGGGCATGCTGGATGGCGATAGCGGCGTGCTCCGCGAACAGCGCGAGAATCTCCTGCTGTTCGGGGCCGGGTTTCCGCAGCCCGTCCGGCAGGTCGACGCTGAGGACGCCGACCCACTCCCCCGAGGGCGCCCGCAGCGGCGCGAACAGGCAGTCCCGGGGATGCCAGCCGTCCGGGTCCTCGGTCTCCTCGATGTCCGGAATCCAGGTGTAGAGGGTTTCCGGCACGCCGGTGCGATGGTCGACGAAGTAGAGCGCACCCCAACGCTCGGAGCGCCGGAACAGCTCCTGCCAGTTCTCCGCGGAGCCGCGGGCGCCCAGCAGGTCGCGGCGCAGGTCATCGCTGCCGGCCACGGCCACTGTGGTGTAGTCGCCGTTCGGTTCGGCGAGGTTGACCGCGGCCAGGCCAAATCCGGCGGCCTCGACAACGCCGCACGCCACGGCTTCCAGCGTCTCGGTCAGGTCCAGGCTGGCGTGCACTCGCTTGGTGACCGCGTGCAGGGTCCGCAGCGCCTGCAACTGGGCGTCGGCCGCGTGCAATCCGGTCTCCCTCCGGGCGTCCGACGACTGACGGTAGTCCATGAATTCACCCGCCGGGGGGACGCCCGGCCGGCCTGTCGCGTTATAGTCACCGGCGTCGATGCCCTTATGGGAAGGCAGGTTTCCGTTGCGCCTGTTCACGGTGCTGGCCGTCTGCGCCACGTTCCTCAGCGTTCCGTCGGCTGCCACGGCCGCCAGCTGCTTTGACCGTGCGGCGGCCGTCACCTATGAGGAGAGTCGCATCGAAACGCCGGCCCTGCCCGGCGGGACCCGCGTGCCGTACGAGTTGGTGCGGGTGGGTGGCTTCGATCCGTACGTGGCGGCGCTGAAGCAGGAGCTGTGCCGGGCCACCTCGGTCGAGACCGCCCGCCGGATGCTGGAGCAGCAGGGCACCCGTCTGTGGCAGACCGCCGTCGCCCGGGCGCAGGGCCGGATCCAGCTCGGCACCATCGACCGATACGACGACCGTCCGCTCTACTGGTCCCGGCTGATCGGCACCCGGGACCTGCGGCAGTGGCGGCCGGCTTTCCCGCTCAGCGCTGCCGACCGTGCGGCCCTGCTCAAGACCTACGAGTACGCGTCTCGCGGAGTCGCGCACTCGTCGTACGGCACCGGGGTGAAGCGGGTGCTGGTGAGCGGCTTCGACCCGTACCAGTTGAATGGCGAGATCCGCCGCTCGAACCCGTCGGGCGGCTCGGCGTTGCAGCTCGACGGCCTGACCTACCGGGTGGGCACCGAGACCGTCCGGGTGCGGGCGGTGGTGCTGCCAGTGACCTGGAGTGGGTTCGACGCGGGCATCGTGGAGGACGCGTTCGGCCCGCACCTGACCGGCACCGCGCCCGAGCGTGCCGACCTGATCATGACGATCAGCCAGGGCAACCGCGGCGCAATGGTCGTCGAGCGGTGGGCCGGTGCGTGGCGGGGCGGCTTCGCGGACAACAACAATGTAGGCGAGGCGGAGCTGATCCCGGCGGCGCCCCGCTGGCCGCAGCCGGCGCCGACCCCGGAGTTCATCGAGACGACGCTGCCGCACCAGGCGATGATCGGCGCGGGCACCGGACCGTGGCCGACCTCGCTCAACCAGAACATCTGCGAGTGGGCGGCCGGCACACGACCCACCGGCCCAGTGCGCTGCCACCCGAACGGCCCGTCCGCGGGCAGCCAGGCACAGGCGGGTGGCGGCGGCAACTACCTCTCGAACGAGAGCATGTACCGCTCGAACCGGCTGCGCCGCGAGCTGGGTGCGTCCGATGTGCCGGGCGGCCACCTGCACATCTCCGCACTCGTCTACCCGACGAATCCCTTGGTGATCATCGACGCTGCGTTCACCGCGGACCGCGCCGCGACCATCAATCAGACGGTCGCCCTGGTCCGGGCGGCCGGTGCCGCCGCATGAGCAGCATCAGCTGACGCGCTGCAGGCGGATCTTGGACGTGACGTCGAGAATGCCCTTCTCCCGCCACACGTAAAGCCGCAGCTTGTAGGTGCCCTTGGCGGTGGGGCGGAACCGCACGGTGGCCACGCCAGTGCTGTTCGTCTTGGCGATGTAGGCGTTGCGGACCCACCGGGTGCTGTTCGGCGGCATGTACTTGAGGATGACCTTGCGGCCGGCACCGGGCACGGTCTTGACTGTGATCGACGTGGTGGCGTTCCGCTTGGAGGTGCCCGCGGTCGCCCAGCCGCTGAGGGTGGCTACCGACAGGATGCCGCCGGAGCCGATCTCGACGTCGGGTGCCACCGTGGCGCTGCCCGCGTACACGACCCGGATGTCAGCGCAGACTCGCCGCGTGAACTGGGCCGAATAGCTGCCTCGCGCGTAGCCCTCCGGGCTGTCGTCGAAGTCGATGCTGGACGTGATCGCCGAAGCGACCTCGACCCACCTGGTGGTCATGAACTGCCGCTGTTGAATGGACACCCTGCTGGGCACATTCGGGCCTTGCAATTGGCCTGAGACAGTGACGGTCGTCCCGTAGTCCTGGAAACCCTGCGGCGAGATGGATCGGACATCCAGATAGGAAACGACCTTGCTGTCAGCCGCATCCGCCGCGGCATTGCCGGCTCCGGAGGGGTCGGCACCGGCAGCCGACGCCGGCCCGGTCGGGGCCGCCAGCGAGCCACACATCACCACCGTCGCCGCCAGGGCGGAAGCGGACCGGAACGAGCGACGCAGCATCTGGGACCACCCTCGACGGGAACTGGCGACGCCACAGCACGGACGCCACCGGGGAAGATCAGCCTTTCACCCGCCGGGTCGAGGTGGCGGTGCTGGTGAAGTGCCATACGGTTGCCGCCGCTGCCGTCAGGTACGCACCGCTGGAAGCTGCAGGTCGGTAAAGGCGGCACGGACGGACTGCTCGGCGACCGTACGCAATTGCTGGTCGGACAGTCCCGTGGCGTAGCGGGCCAGGGCATGTTCCTGGGAAAGGGTGACGTCACTGACCCGCGGGTTGTCGGTGTTGAGAGTGACCGGAACGCCCGCAGCCAACAGGGTGTGGATCTGGTGCTGGCGATAACCGGGCGCCGCGCCGGTCTGCGTGTTGCTGGTGAGTGCCACCTCGAGGGTGACTCCTGCCGCGGCCAGCTCGGCCATGAGCATCGGGTCCTCCGCGGAGCGGACGCCATGGCCGATGCGCTCGGCGCCGAGGTCGCGCACCGCGGCGCGAACGCTTTCCGGACCGGCCGCTTCGCCCGCGTGCACCGTGATGTGCAGTCCGGCGTCGCGAACTCGCGCAAAGGCGGGCTGGAACAGGTCGGCGGCATACCCGGCCTCGTTGCCCGCCAGGTCGACCCCGCAGAACAGGTCACGTCGGGCGAGGAAGGTCGTCACCTGGCTGACTGCCGCGTCCGGGCCGAGGTCGCGCAGGATCGTCGCGATCAGGCCGACCGGCAGGCCGGTCACCGCCGACCCGTCCGCGACGCCGGCGGCGACCGCGTCGATGACCGCTAACGGGTCGAGGCTGGTCCGCTGCTCGATGAAGTACGGGCTGAAGCGAAACTCGACGTAGTCGAGCCCGTCGTTGAAGGCGTCCTCGACAGCCTCCCGGGCGACCCGCCGCCAGTCACCGAGCCCGGCGATCACGCCGATCTGGTCATCGACCTTGGCCAGGTACGGCAGCAGCCCACCCAGCGGCCCACTCGCCACCAGCTCGTCCCGCGGCCGGTCAGCCTGGGCGAAGGGATGCCCGTCGCGCCGCGCGAGGTCCAGGAAGGTGCTGGAGCGGATCGAACCTTCCAGGTGTCGGTGCAGGTCGATCAGCGGGAGCGGCATTGCTCGTCCTCCGGGATATCGGGTGCACAGCGGCGGGTTCCGTCCGTGTCGTCCCGCACCAATGGATCTTGCCAGGCCGCCCGGGACACAAGATCGACCAACCCGCGATTGCCCACCTGCGACGCCTCGCAGCCCGAAGTATGAAGCACATTCAGCCATTTGCCCGCCGCACTGATAACCTTGCCGCGTTTTTCGCATCAAGGGAGAAGACGTGCGCCGGAACCTGCTGGCCCTTGCGACGGTCGCGCTGTTGACCGTGAGCGGACTGACCGCCTGCACCGACGATGAGGTGAAGAACGTCGGTGTCAAGATCCGTGGCGGGGACGGCACCGGCAAGGTGGGGGTGATCCTGCCCGACACGACAACGTCGCAGCGCTGGGGCACCGACGACCCGAAGCTCCTCAAGCAGGCGTTCGACGCGGCAAGTGTGCCGGTCGAGATCGAGAACGCCCAGGGCGACCCGGCGAACTTCCAGCGGATCGGCGACCGGATGATCGCCGAGGGTGTCACCGTGCTGATCATCGCCAGCCTCACCCCGGACAGCGGCCGGTACGTCCTCAACAAGGCGCGCGCCGAGGGCGTCAAGACCATCGACTACGACCGGCTGACCATCAACGGCGGTGCCGGCTACTACGTGAGTTTTGACAACGAGGCGGTCGGCGAGCTGCAGGGCAAGGGCCTGATCCGCTGCCTCGCCGAGCAGAAGGTCGAAGGCACGCCGCGCATCGCCTACCTCAACGGCGCGCCGGACGACAACAACGCGACCCTGTTCAAACGGGGTTACGACCGGGTGCTGCAGCCGAAGTTCGACGACGGCACGTATCTGGCGGGGCCGGATCAGTCGGTCGACAAGTGGGACAACAAGATCGGCCGGTCGGTCTTCATCGAGATGCTGAACCAGTTCGACGGCAAGATCGACGGGGTGGTGGCGGCCAACGACGGCCTCGGCAACGCCGCGATCGGCGTGCTGCGCGAGAAGAAGAAGAACCGCATCGTGCCGGTGACCGGCCAGGACGCCGAGATCCAGGGCCTGCAGAACATTCTCGTCGGCGACCAGTGCATGACGGTCTACAAGCCGATCAAGAAGGAAGCGGACGCGGCCGCCCAGCTCGCGATCCGCCTCTTCAAGGGCGAGCCGACCGACGACCTGGTGAAGGACCGGATCAAGGACCCCGAATCCGGCGCCGGCGTGCCCGCCGTGCTGCTGGAGCCGCAGGATGTCTTCAAGGACACCGTGAACGTGGTCATCAAGGACGGGTTCGTCACCCGGGCCGCCGTCTGCGCCGGCAAGTTCGCTCAGGCGTGCGCGGAGAACGGGGTCTGAGGACTCGTCACCAGTCGGGCCGCCCGGCGTAGGTGACGTCGGCGAGGCGGTTCTGGCCGGCCACGCTGGGGTGGAAGTAGTCGGCCTTGCTGACCAGGTCCAGCGAGAACCGCACCCCGTGCGCGGCGCCGCCGTCCCAGTGGCAGCGCCGGCCGTACGCCTCGCAGGCTTGCGCAAGCTGGTCGTTGTAGTCGTCGACCCGGTCGGCGACCCGACGTCTGCGCTCGTCGTCAGCGGGGAGCGTCGAGGTCGGGTCGGCGAGCAGGGCCGGGCAGATGCCGCGGCGCCAGGCGCGGACCGCGTCGGCGTTCTCGCGGCCCAGCTCCCACAGCCGGTACACGTCCGGAATGCTCGCCACGAGGATGCGGGAATCGGGCAGCCCCTTGCCCAGCCGGCCGAACGCTTTGTCGAGGTGCGACCGGAAGGTGCGCACCGGGGTCATGGCGTCGACGTCATCGGTGCAGGCGTCGTTGGCGCCGATGAGAACCGTCACGTACGCCGCTCCGGCATCGGCGGCCGAGGCCGCCTGTGCCGGCAGGTCCGCGGCCCGCGCGCCGGGAACCGCGAAGTTCCGGACTCGGCCTTTGATCGTGGAGTTGCCGGCCAGGAGCCGCTGGTAGTGGCTGTCCACCGCTTCCGCGCCCCCGGTGGACCAGGAGTTGCGGCTGCACGCTACGTAGACCCGGCAGCTGCCGAGACCTGCGGTAATGGAGTCACCGAGGGCCGCCATGGACGACGCCCGTCCGGGTTTCGGCGCTCCGGTGGGTGCGGGTCCGGCGTCGGCCCCCTCGCAGCCCAGGGCGAACACACCGAGTAAGGCCAGGGCGGCGGCGTGCCGGCGACGGGGCACCGAACCTCCAGATGATCGCTGAATGCGACGACACAAGCACTTTAGGCTATTTTTCGGCGCGGGCCGGGGACCTCACAGGCCGCTTCTGCTCATGCCACCGGATCGGCATCCGATCAATTCCGGACGTGATGCGTGGCTGGATTCCCACCGGAGGCGGACTTCGGGACGAAGACTGGGTGCGCCGGCACCGGTTGCTGACGACACTTCTCGCCGCCTGTGTGGTGGCGCTGACCGTCTTCGGAGCACTCGGCACCGGGCTGACCCAGTCCTGGCTGTGGACCGTGCTGCTGATCCTGCCGTGTGTGATCGCGGCCGTCGTGCTGCCGCCGCGTCGACTGCCGTCCATCTTCGTGGCGCTCGGCTTCACCATCGCCTGCGGCGGATTCGTCGCCATGGCGGAGGGCCTGACCGAGTCGCATTTCACCTTCTTCATCGCCGTCGGCGCCCTCGCGCTGTACCGGGACTGGGCACCGTTCGGCATGTTCCTGACCGCGACGACGCTGCATCATGCAGTTTTTGGCTCGCTGGTCAGCCACCGCACCTACGACCACCACAGCGCGGTCGCCCACCCACTGCTCTGGGCCTTGCTGCACGGCGTCGCCGTCCTGTTCGCCGCGGCGTTCCAGATCATCGCGTGGCGGCTCACCGAGGCCGAGGAAGACCGGGCCAAGAAGAGCTTCGACGAGAGTCAGGCCCAGTTCGGGCTGGCCTTCGACGAGACGCCACTGCCGATGGCGATGCTGGCGCCGGACGGGCGGTTGCTGCGCACCAACGCGGCGTACCGAAGCTGGCTCAGCCTGCCCGACGACCTGCCCGCCGGGATCAGCGTGGCCGACCTGCCGCTCTTGCCCGTCGACAGCACCGACCACACGCTGTTCGAGCAGCTGGCCGAGGCGACCGAGCCGGTCACCGTCACCCGGCAGTTCCAGCACGGGCCGAACGGCGACCTCATCTGGGTGGAGATCCACAGCACCGCGCTGCGCGACCCCGACGGCCACCTGCAGATGATCTTCGTGCACTGCATCGACGTCACCCAGGCCCGCGAACACGAGGCCGAACTGCGGCACCAGGTCAACCACGATTCCCTGACCGGCCTGCTGTCCCGCTCCGGTTTCGAGCAGGACTTCGCGACCATGCTCACCCAGCGCCCGGCCCCCGCCTGCGTGCTCTACCTCGACGTCGACCGGTTCAAGTCGATCAACGACGGCGGCGGGCACGCCACCGGCGACGACGTGCTGCGCGCCCTCGCCGCCCGCATCAAGCGGGTCGTCCCGGACGACGCCCTGGTCGCCCGGCTCGGCGGCGACGAGTTCGTCGTCGCCCTACCGCTGCCGTTCGAGTACGGCGTCCGCGTCGGCCAGGCCGTCCTCGCCTCCTTCGCCGAGCCCCTCGACCTCACCGGCGGCCGCCTGCAACTTGCCGCCAGCATCGGCCTCGCCGTCGCGGAAGGCGTCGACCAGGCGGAGGAAGGCGTCCTCGCCGCCGACACCGCCATGTACGCCGCCAAGCGCGCCGGCGGCAACCGCCTCGAAATCTTCAACGACCGGATGCGCGTCAGCGTCCAGAACCGCATTCTCGCGGAGACCCGGCTCCGGCAGGCACTCGACGGCGACCGCGACGTCAACCTTCCCGTCTGGTTCCAGCCGATCGTCGCCGCCGCCGACGGCCGCATCGTGGGTGCCGAGGCGCTGGTCCGGATGCGGACGCGGCAGGGTGACATCCTCGCGCCCGGGCACTTCATCGCCGCTGCCGAGGAGACCGGCCTGGTCGTGCCGCTCGGCGAGCATGTGCTGACCTCGGCGCTGCGGCACTTGCTCCTGTGGCGCGACGAGCTCGGCTACGTGTCCGTCAACGTCAGCCCCCGGCAGCTGTCCGAGCCGGGCTTCGTACCGATGCTCGCCGCGCTGCTGGCCCGCGTTCCCGACCTGGAGCCGCACCGCCTGGTCCTGGAAATCACCGAGACGGCGTTGCTGTCCACCACCGGTGACCTCGAAGAGTGGCTCCACGCCATCAAGGCGCTCGGCGTACGCATCGCCCTGGACGACTTCGGCACCGGCTACAGCTCGCTGACCTGGCTGCAGTCCGTCCCCGCCGACGTGGTGAAGCTGGACCGCTCGTTCGTCGCCGGCCTGGCCGCCGACGTCCGCAAGTCCTCGATCATCTCCGCGGTGCTGTGGTTGGCCCGGTCGCTGGGCATGACCGTCGTGGCGGAGGGTGTCGAGGAAGAAGAAGACTGGCACGCGCTGCGGGCCGTCGACTGCCCCGCCATCCAGGGCTACTTGTTCAGCAAGCCGCTCGCCGCGGCGGACTTCGACGCGATGCTGCACCAGCGCGCCGCACTCACGACCGTCTGAAACTGCGGCCCCGGGCGTTGCCGGGACGGCCGTCCGCGGGTTGGGCTCGGCATGGCCGTGCTCGTGACCACTCCCCTGCAGCGCCGGACCGCCGCCACCGCCGGGCCGCGACCCCGGCACCGGATCGAGGTGCTCGACGGGCTGCGGCTGGTCGCCGCGCTCATGGTGGTCGGCTACCACTTCATCGCGTACGACCGCGGCACCGTCCCGCCCTGGGGCCAAGCCGCGGACCGTGCGTTCGGATGGTTGCACCTCCCCGCGTCGTACGGCTGGCTCGGGGTGCAGTTCTTCTTCCTCATCAGCGGTTTCGTGATCTGCCTCAGCGCGTGGGACCGCACCCCCGGCGACTTCCTGCGCTCCCGAGTCGTCCGGCTCTACCCGGCGTACTGGGTGGCGGCGCTGCTCACGTTCGCCGTCCTGACCGTGTGGCCGCTGGTCCGCAAGCCGGTCAGCGGCGGTGACCTCCTGGTCAACCTGACCATGCTGCAGGAACCGCTCGGCGTCCGATCCGTCGACGCCGTCTACTGGACGCTCTGGGTGGAAGCCCGCTTCTACCTGCTGTTCGCGCTCCTGGTGTGGCGCGGACTGACCGTGCGCTCGGCCACGCTGTTCGGTTACGGCTGGCTGGTCGCGGCGGCGCTGGCCACCCAGGCGGACGTACCGGCGTTGGACGTGCTGGTCATGCCCGAGCACGCGCCGTACTTCGCGGCCGGAATCGCGCTCTACCTCATCCACCGCTGCGGCAGCCACCTGGCACTGTGGGCGCTAGTCGGCTCGTCGTTTCTGCTGGCCCAGCATCAGGTCGTCGACCAACTGCACCACGTGGCCCGCAATGTGCTCGGCCGTCCCCTGCCGACACTGCCCACCCTGGCGCTGGTCACCGGCATCTTCGCGGTGCTGGCACTCGTCGCGACCGGCAAGCTCGCACGCATCCGCGGCCGCTGGCTCACCGTGGCGGGCGCACTGACCTACCCGCTGTACCTCATCCACGAGTACATCGGATGGACGCTCATCGCGCTGCTGCACCCCCACCTGCCGCGCTACGCCACCCTGGCCGCGGTGGTCACGGTCGTGACCCTCGCCGCCTGGCTCATTCATCGGTACGCCGAACGCCCGGCCGCGAAACTGCTCCGCCAGCACCTCAACCGGCCACTCCCCCGTTAGCCGGCCGCCAGCGCGTTGGCGCCGCCGGGGAGCAGAGCGCGCATGGCGTCGTTCTCCGCGGACTGCTCGTTGATCACATGCTTGGCCATGGTGTGGATGTAGGTGTTGCGGCCCTTGCCCTCGTCGAGCAGCGTCCGCGACGAGCCGATAGCGCCCGTGTGGTGCTCGATCATGAGCTGGAGGAACTTCGGCGTCGCGGCCTTGGCAGGCGCGGCGTCCAGATCGGCCAGTTGCGTCTCGGTGAGCATGCCGTGCTTGCCGGGCTCGGCGTGGTCCTCGTGCCGGCCCACATTCTGCCCCCAGGCGTCCAACCAAGCGGTCATCTCGTCGATCTCCCGCTGCTGGTCGCTGGCGATGAACTCGGCGATCGCCCGGACCCGCTCCGGCACCGCCGGCTTGGCGACCAGGCCCCGGCTCATCCGGACCGCCTGCGCGTGATGGGCGATCATCATGTGCGCGTAGGCCAGATCCGTGGTTGACGGGGCGGCGACCGGCGCGGCAACCGGCGTCGGTTTCTCCTCGGTGCGCGCGTCCGACCCTGCGCCACCCAGCGTGAAGGTCAACACGGCGGCAGCGGTGGCCGCCAACACGGAAGCAGCGGCGATGCGTCGTACGGTCAAGGGGTCGTCCTCCTGCGACGAGCGCGCCCGGCCCGGTCTGGGTGACCGGGCCGGGCGGAGATCAGTTCTGGCCGTTGACGTTCCCGCGACCGTCCGGGGTCAGCGTGTTCGTCGCGGTGAAGTCCCGGGGCACCAGGTCGAAGCCCTGCCAGTGCAGCGGCATCGGGCTCTGGTCCTCGTCACGCGGGACGTGGTGGAAGCCCACCCGCACCCACATGACCGGGTCCTTCAGGTTCTGCTTGTCCCGCGCGAAGTCCAGGATCGACTTCATGGTGGCGCACTGCGGGTCGTCGTTGCCGGTGGCGAATTTCTCGCAAGCGTTGTTCTCGGTGAAGGTGACGTCCGGCTTGGTCTCCGGGTGCGCCTCGTACCGGTCGCCACCGCCGGTGACCAGCTCGTACGACCGGGCGTGGTCGTCGGCGTTCTTGCTGGTCGGGCTCACCAGCCGCCACCAGCGGCGGTTCACCTTGTCGAAGGTGCCTTCCTTGGTGATCGCCGTCTTCGTGGTGACCAGCTTCGGGGCACGCTCGCCCTGGCCGTCGTGCTTGGTGTCGTACTGCTCGACCTTCTCGTTGCCCTTGCCGTCGATGTTCATGTCCACCCGCCAGAAGGCGCTGTGGTAGTGATTCGACGAGAAGTCCTTGGCACCCTTACCGATCGGCCAGCCCCGGTCGGCGTTGACGTAGTCGCTGGGCGACAGGTCGCCGGTCGCACCGAGCCGGGCCGAGATCTGGCCGTCGTCGTGCAGGCGGTATTCGGTCACGTACTCGTACCAGCCGACCTTGGCGATCGTCCGCAGGACCAGGTCGTGGCCCTCCTTGGAGAACACCGTCGGGTTGCCCTGGTCGTCGGGCGCGTTCAGCCGGTACGCGAGGCCGCTGGCCTCGGCGCTGACACACAGCAGCTTGCGCCGCTGCGGCTGGTCGTCGCCGTCGAAGCCCTCCCGGACCGAGCCACCCTTGCAGTCGTCGCCCGTGAGGTCCTGCGCGTAAACGCCGCCGAACCCGTACTCGGTGATGTCGTTGTACTCGGTCTTGCCCGAGTCGTACGGCACGTTGAGCTGGGCGACCCGGATCGACTCCAACACCTGGGTCGGCTGCGGGTAGCGCTTCGAGGACACGAAGGCCTTCTCCAGCACCAACCCGGCCCGCCGGTCCATCCGCCAGCAGAGCTGCCACGTGGTGCCGTTCGGCAGCGTCTCCTTGACCATGGAGGCCTCGGCACACGGCGCAGGCTCCGGCGGCGCCTTGGCCGCGGTCACGGGCAATGCTGCGGCGGCGGGGGCAGCCGTCGCGGGCGTCGCGGCGAGGCCGAGCGAGCCGAGTGTCACCAGCGCGGCAGCGCCGGCCGTTGTTCGGAACGTCATGCTTACCCGTTCTCCGATTACGCCAGGCGGGCGACGGTGCGCCCGGACAGGTCGATGATGATGTGATTGACGTCGATGAAGCCGACCTTCGTCTCGACGACCAGCTGCAGGCAGCGGTGCTCACCACACTGCTTGGCCCCGGTGTCGGCAGGCTTGGCCTTGTAGACGTGCGCCGTGACCTTGATGTCGTCCTTGCCGGCGAACGGCTTGCCGGTCGACTTCTGGTAGGCGTCCTTCAGCTCGGTCGCCAGCGGGTTCGCCAGCAGCAGATCCAGCGCCGTGGCAACCTCGCGCTCCGACGCCGGCAGCTGCATTCCGGCGGCCGAGTACGACGCCGCCACCTTGCCGGTGCTCAGGTCGACGACCTGCTTGACCAGCTTGTTCGCCTGGTAGTCGTAGAAGTACATCTCGGCTTGCCGCCCGTCACCCTTGGCCGTGATGTCGGCTGACAGGTACTCGGGACCCGCGGCTCCCGTCACGTCTTTGGCCGCGGTGGCGAGCTCAGGCGTCACGGCCGCTTTGCGGGCCTTGTCCACCTCACTGGTGGTCAGTGCGTCGGTGCCCGTACCCGTCGCGGGAACTGGTCCCGGCTGCGGATTGGTCACCTTCGGCTGCTCGGCGGAAACCGTCGGCGGTGTGGTCGGCGGCGCGGCATTCGCCTGCCACGCGGCCAGCCCGAAGGCGGCCACCGCGGTCACGCTCGCCACGCCGGCACCCCAGGCCCATTTCATGTGTCGCCCCACTAGTCGGATTCCTCCCCCTCGTCAGTGGTTCGACCCGAGGATGCCGCCCTGGGCGTAAGGGCGGAGTGAGGAGGTTGATCATGAAGGTCTAAACAGGACGAGCAATCCGTCACATTCTCCTTACTTGCTGTGGCAAGTTTCTCAGCTCCAGCCGAACGGCGGCCCGATCGCGCCCGGCGAGAGGATGACTCAGTGACCGAATCGGTACGGACGGTGGGCTTGTCGGTGGAACGGCCGGTCCTCCGGGGGACAGCGCCGACCGGGCACCACCTGTCAGGATGAGCCCGACACAACTGGATTCACCTTCGAGGAGCACCGGTGTCCGACCGCGACGGCCCTTTCCCCGCGGCGGGCCAGACAGCGCCGGTGTTCGTTCCGGCACCCCGGGCACCAGAGCCGTACCTCGGTGCACCGCCCACCCCTCCGGCGGCACCCGAGTGGCCGCAATATCCGACACCCACCCCACGCCGTAGCCGCCGGTGGATTGCCGGCGTGCTCGCTCTGGTGGCTGTGCTCGCCATCGGCGGCCGCGCGTTCTACAACCTCGTACAGAGCGGATATTCCGACACCTCGGCCGACACGGTGCTCGCGTACCTCGACGAGCAGGCGGAGGCCCTGCTCCGCGGCGACGAGCAGGGCTGGTTGGAGCTGGTCGATCCGGGCAGCCCCCCACTCGTCGCCCGCTACCAAGCCATGTTCACGTCGTTACGTGCACTCGGCGTCCGCGAGTTCCACGTCAACGTCCCGGAGGTCGTTCCGCAGGGCCAGAACTCGGTGCTCGCCCAGGTCGACATCGACTACTGCCTCACCGGCGACGCCTGCGCCAGCGATCCCACCTGGGAAAACATGGCCGACGCCAGCCAGAGGATCACGCTCACCCGGCGCGACGGCGACATGGTGATCACCTCAGCAGAGTCGACCAAAGACGACAACGCCGCCATGCCCGCGCCGTGGGAGGTGAGCAAACTGTTCGCGCTGCACGGCAAGCGGCTCACCCTGGTGGCGTCCGCCGGCCAGCGCAGCCACCTCCCACGCCTGCTCCCCATCGCGGAACGCGCCGCCACGGTCGCCGACCGGTACGCCGGAATGATCGACAACCCGCAGCGGCACTATCGGATCTACGTCGCGGGACCCCAGGAATGGACCACCTGGTATGCCAACCCTGAAGAGTCAACGAGCATCGGCTATGCCCAGACCCTCACCGAATCGACGACCGACGTGGTCCTCAACATGGCCGAACTGGAATCGGACGCCGAACTCCTCGCCGTCACGATCCAGCACGAACTCGCCCACGTGGCGACCATCGGCGGCCTGTTCGACGACGAGTCCGCGGGCAGCCGCATGTGGCTCGAGGAAGGCCTCGCCGAATACATTGGCTGGCTGCCCCAACGAGCCACCGACAGCTCGTCCCGTCCCGCCGTCCGCGAAGCCCTGGACAGCGGCGACCGGCCCCCCTCCATCGCGCTTCCCGAGCTGGCAGAGGACGCCGACCTCGAGGAAGGCGACACGTATTACGGCATGGCCCACTTCGCCGCGAACTGCCTCGCCGACAAGTACGGTGACCGGGCACTCATGACCTTCGCCCGGCTGTACCTGCGCGAAGCCACAGACCTGGACCGCGCCTCAGAACAGGCATTTGGTCGACCCTTCCCGGCCGTCGACAAAACCTGCCGCGCCTGGACCGAAGCCCAGGCCTAACCCTCCCCCGATCGGGACAGGTCACGGGACTGGTGGCGCGCAGCATCATGAAGGTCCAGGCTCGACCCGCGTTTCCGCAGGTGGCGCCGTTTTCGCCTGGCGAGGGCGTGCCGGCGGCGTTCGGATCGCCGTCACGGTGCTGCCGATCCGAACGCCGCTGGAGCGTTTCGGTCGGTGGTGCTCCGCTGAGCTTGGCGCGGCAGTCCTTCGTTCTGGCGGCTTGCGCGCGAACGCGTCGAGCTGGTTGCTGCCCGCCGGGCGAATGAACGCGAGAAGACGTTGCCAGCATGCCCCTACCATCGGCCCGTAGCCCCACCGGAATCCAGGACCGACCAGAGAGAGATCACCGTGCGACTGACCGACATCCGGCCTACATCCGCGTACGTCGCGCCGGCTCTGCCGAAGCTCAGGCTCGAACGCGGACCCGGCACTGATTGGCCCGGCGGCGGACCGGACCTGTTCGACCTACGGCACGAGCAGACCGCCCGCCTGTACTGGGCGCGCAATACACCGTCGAGGCTCTTCGGCATGGACCCGACCGTCCCCGACCCGGACCCCTACCCAGCCATTCCGATGGGGTACACCACGCTCCAGCTGCTGGAGAAGCTGGCGATCGTCGCCGGCGGGCAGCTCCTGCGACTGTGGCCGCACGGCCCGCGAGCCATCTCGGCGTCCTCGCCGTACCGGCTGATCCTGCCGCCGGTGGACGGCAAATACCTCGACCTCGGCGCGGCGCACCCCGTCCGCTTCGCCGTCGCCGACGCCCTCCAACTGTCCGCGCGCACCGCCGCGCCCATCGTGCTCTGCCGGGTCCTCTATGACCAGAACTGGCACTGACCCCGCCGAGCCAGATCGATGCTGTCCCGCTACTCACCGCTGCAATCTCCAACGCCCGGTCACCGATGACGAACTGGATGCGATTGCGCTGCTGCACCAACGCTCGGACCTCGACCACGATCGCGTCGTAACGGTCCCGGGTCACACTGCCGATCTGCTCCGACATCTGCGTCACCACCAGCCGCCCGTGGCGCGGCAGAGAAGGCCCACCGCCAGGAACCCGCTCTCTCGGCGTCCGCGACGCCATGATGGCGGCTAATCTGCGAGCGCTCGCCGAGCGGGAACCCACCACAGACCGGACACCACCGCGGCGGCTGCGCCGGAGCCCGCCCGGCACCGGCCGGCTTCGGCTCCCGCGACAACCAACCCCGAGCACGACGCCCCGCCACCGGTCATACCGCGAGCGTACGACTGCCTAAAACCTGATCGAGAAGTTCAAGAACAGGCTCTCAGCCGTCGTCGCCTTCGGCGGGTGCCGCGATGGTCGTCGTCCGGTCCCCGGTGAGCGACGCGCAGCCGGCGGTCAGGGAGGCGTCGAGCCGCTCGCTTTGCCGTGTGACCGGGTTGACGGTCGCCTCGGCACTTCGTCAAGGCGCCGGCAGCCCCCCGCCCCCGGCGTCCTCTTCAGCCCTGCGCGGCGGGTTCGGACGCACCCAACTGACCGACCGCCGCCACGATTGCCATGTCGTGGGGGTCGCCAGAGCCCCCTCGCGGCCACTCGGGCACCCAGACGAGGCCGGGCGGCACCAGCGTGGCGTCGCCAAAGAAGGAGAGGATCTCGGCTCGGCTGCGACCGTGGGCGTTGGAGACGTCGGTACGGCGGTAAAGCGCAGTGATCTGATCCTCGGCCGCATCCGCGGGTGTTTCGGAAACGCCGTGCGAGATGACGATGTAGGAGCCGGCGGGCAGGGCTGCCCGGAGCCGGGCAACCGCCGTGAACGCGTCGTCGTCGGGGACGAAGTGCAACATGGAAACCAGCAGAAGCCCCACCGGCTGGCCAAGATCGAGCAGGGAGCCTACCTGCGGATGGTGGAGGATGGCCTCGGGGAAACGCATGTCGGCCTGGATGGCTGCCGCGTTCGGATTGCCGTGGAGGATGTCGTTGCTGTGCGCCACCGCCACCGGGTCGATGTCCACGTAGATCACCCGAGCGTCCGGCACGACACGCTGGGCTATTTCATGGACGTTGCCGACGGTAGGGATGCCGCTGCCGATGTCGAGGAACTGATGAACGCCCCGGTCGAGGAGGTAGCGCACCGCCCGGTGGAGGAACGCCCGATTGGCCCGGGCCATCTCCCCGGCGCGGGGAATGACAGCAAGGAGTTGCTGCGCCGCCGCACGATCGGCAGCGAAGTTGTGATTGCCGCCCAGCAGAGCGTCGTAGATTCGCGCGCTGCTGGGCCGGTGCGCGGGATCCGCCTCGGCATTCGACATGCCCGGAAAGCTTACTCCACTGTGGTCGATCACAGGGTCACCAGCCCGCAATCCCGGCCGGACAACCCGACAAGAGACCGGCGGAGGAGAACCGGCACCTGATGTGGTGTGGCCGGTGCGACATACCGAAGGCCTTGGGCGTTGTCGCAGCCAGTGCCGGCGAGGATGTCCGCCCGCAGCTCATCGTCGACGCCGTGCACGGTCAAGGTCAGTCCGAGCGCATGGGCGATTCCCGCCATACCGGCCAACAGGTCATGATCGGCCACCGCCGCACCGAGCGACGGGTCGCGGTCGCTCGCCGGGTGCAACAGGCCGGCTGGGGTGCGCAGCCCGTGCAGCGGAAGTCCGCGCAGGTAGGACAGGCTGCTGGAGCCTGTGCCGAAGTCGTCGAGGATGAGACGCACACCGAGGCTGGCTAGCGTATGGAGCACGGCGTGGCTGTGTGCACCGGCAGGCACCGCGTCCGGGCCGGATAGGTGGAGGTGCAGGCGGTGGGGTGGCAGGCCGCTGGTGGTCAGGGCGTGCTGAACGACGTCGGCGGCTTCGGGGTGACCGATCTGGCGGATCGGCACATCGACACCGATGAAGGGGCCTGACTCGCCGCCGTCCCACTGCATTGCTTGGCGGCAGGCCTGGTGCAGCAGGGCTGCGGCGAGCCGGGCAACGGCGTGCTGATCGCCGGTGAGCTGGCCGATCTGGGCGAGGTCGAGGGCACCGAGATGGGGATGCCGCCAGGTGGTGCGGGTGTGCAGCCCGACGATCCGGCCGCCGCCCAGGTCGATGATCGGTTGGTAGGCCGGCGGTCCGGTGACCAACCCGGCCGCAGCGCCGGGGCTGGTCTTGCCAGCGGGAGCTGCCCATCCCGTAGCCGTCTCGATGCTCCGAGGTGTGCCTAGGGCAGAACCAGCCCTCACCGTGGGGGAAACAGACTGGGTAACGGCACGGAGATCAGCTGTGTCTGCTGCCGAGCCGGGCGGGTGGTGGGCGGCAGGCTGGTGGGCGGCAGGCTGGTGGGCGGCAGGCTGGTTGTCGTGGACCGCCCAGCCATGCGGTGTGCACCGGGCTCGGCGAAGGGCGATCTCTGCGTCGATCAGCAGGCTGCCGGGGTCGAGAACCGCGGTGGGCATGTCGACGACACCGACGTGGGTCAGCAGGGTGACGGTGTGGCCGGCCGCGGGCAGGAACACTGGCTCGCGCAGGGCTAGGACGATGCGTTCCGCCAGGTCAACTAGGTGGGCGACGCCGCCGCTGTCCTGCACCAGGACCGCGAAGCTGTGCGGGCCGTAGCGGGCGGCCAGGTAGTCGGGATGCCGGACCGCGAGTTGCAGGCGACGGGCTGCCTCGGCGAGCACCTGGTCGGCGACGTGGACACCGAACCGTTCGCCGGCGGAACCGTGACCGCCGAGTTCGACGAGGCAGAGCCCGGCGTGTCGAGTCGTGTCGTCTCCGTGCACCGCCTGCCGCAAGCGGTGCAGCAGGCGGCTGCGGCTGGACAGGCCGGTGACCGGGTCGTAGTAGGCGTGCCGTCGATGCCGGGCTTCACTGGTGTGCAGGGCAAGCTGAAACTCCCGCGCCGCCCGCTGCGTGGCCCGGTGCAGCGACTCTTGCTGGGCAAGAATGTTCGCCTGGAGGGCGGCCGCGAAGCCTGCCGCGAACCCGCCCGTGGCTTGCCGAGCACCGCGGTGGACCCGATCTCCGTCAGCGAGGTGGTCGAGCAGGACGGTCAGCGAGGCGGGCAAGGCCTCAGGACGGCCGAGACCGAGAGCGACGACCTCGCCACCAACGCGGTACGCGGCGTCCAGATCGGGCGGAACGGCACCGGCAGCGTTGCGCATGCGGGCCGCAAAGGTGTCCAACGCCTGAGCCGCACCGCACTCGTCCAGGGGCAGGTAGACGCCTGCGGCGGTGGCGGCCGCGAGCCATCGCTCGCCGACAGATCGGCCGCCGCCTGCGCCGTCTGACAACGCCTGCAGAACTGGCGCGGCCACACCCGGCGGTGTCGTCACGGCCGGGGTTACTAGACCGGCGGTCTGCACTGTGCGCGCGGCCTGGTGCAGGGCGGCATCGGTGTACTCGACGGCGGTTTCCAGGGCGGCGGCGACGATCCCGTCGGCGCGGCGCCGGGCCTCGTCGATGAGCCGGTCAGCGGCACTTCCCACCAGGTCGCCGAGCTCCCCTGGCGGCAGGCAGCCGCAGTCCACCGCCCCGGCCACCAAAGGACAATCGTTTCCCCGGCAAAGAGCATCCGCGGTCCCGGCACCGCTACCCCCAGATGCAGCAGGCGACAAAGCGGGCACGCCCGTCACGTCAGGGTTGGCGGGCAGCGCAGGCACCCCCGGGTTGGCGGGCGGCACGGCCGGGTCAGCGGGCGACACGGCCGGGTCAGCGGGCGACACGGCCGGGTCAGCGGGCGACACGGCCGGGTTGGCGGGCGACACGGCCGGGTTGGCGGGGACAGCCGATGAGGGCAGCGGCGAGTCGGGGGCCGACGAGCCGAACGAGGGCTGGGCCGAGGCAGACGCAGTAGCCCACGGAGAAGGGGGTGCAGAGGCGCCGGTTCCAGGTGTGCCGGTGGGGTCGTCGGGGACGGGTGGGTAGCCGCAGTCGGCGAGGGCCCGGTTGAGCGCGGCAATCATCATCGCGTGGGTGAGGTCGGGATCGGGCCGGCCACTGTGCGGGACAGGTGCCATCAGTTGTCACCTCCCGCCGGGTTGCCGGGGCGGCGGGCGACGCGTGGACCCGGGACGGCACGCCAGAGGGCGACGGCCTGCTTACGGCCCAGTTTGAGAGCGGTGCGGACCGCCTCGGGAGATTTCCCGACGTGGCGGGCGATCTCGGAGGGTGTGAGGCCCTGAGCGGAGAGTTCGAGGGCTTCGCGGCGGGCTGGCGGCAGCTGGGCGAGAACACCGGTAAACCATTCGGTCAATTCGTACGTCATGAGCTCGGGGTCGTCGGTGCGACCCTCGTTGAGCTCGGTGACGTCGGCGACCAGCACCTCAACGTCGCCGCGACCGGTGGCGCGGCGCTGCTTGAGCCAGTGCGAGCGGGCGGCGGCACGCACCCAGGCGACCGGGTGGGTCAGCTCGGACCAGCGTCGCAGCGCCTCGCGGATGGCTTCGGCGACCGCGTCCTGCGCCTCCCACCGGTCGGCGCCCTCGCTGAGCAGGTGACGCACGAGTCCGGCCCAGTAACGCCGGAAAAACTCCTCGATCTCGGCCGCTGGGGGCGGGTCAGCGATCAGCGGCCGCGGTGCACCCGGCCCGCCGCTGTCCACCTCGCTGTCGTCCACGTCATGCGCCTTGACCACCCATCGCTCCGTTCTCCGTTTCCGCTCCCCATCATTAGGTCCACTGGAGAGCAGTGGCGTGACACAGGTGGACGAGATTTTTCCCAACGTGGGTGCCGATCTGCCAAGATCGTGATCGAAAGCCGTCGAAGACTGGGAGGCGCCGTGCCGGGCACCCTGTACGCCGTCAGCGACCTGCACGTCGCGTACGCGGAGAACCGCCGCCTCGTGGACGACATGCACCCGGAGTCCGCGGACGACTGGCTGATCGTGGCCGGGGATGTCGCCGAGACGTTCGGGCAGATCGAGGCCACGCTGCGGACACTACGCTCGCGGTTCGCCGAGGTGATCTGGGCGCCGGGCAACCACGAACTCTGGACGCATGCGAAAGACCCGGTCCGGCTGCGCGGCGTGGCGCGCTACGAGCGTTTGGTCGACATGTGCCGCGGCCTGGGGGTACGCACCCCGGAGGACGAGTACGCAATCTGGACCGGCGAGGGTGGCCCGGCGATCGTGGCACCGCTGTTCCTGCTGTACGACTACACCTTCCGTGCGCCGGGAACCACCACGAAGGAGGAGTCGCTGGCGTACGCGTACCGCACCGGTGTGGTGTGCACGGACGAGGAACTGCTGCATCCCGACCCGTACCCTGATCGGGAGTCTTGGTGCCGGGACCGAGTCGCGGCGACGGAGCGGCGGTTGGCCGCGCTTGATCCTCAGCTGCCGACCGTGCTGGTCAGTCACTGGCCGCTGCACCGGCATCCCACCGAGGTGCTGTGGTATCCGGAGTTTGCGCAGTGGTGCGGCACTGAATTGACTGCGGACTGGCACGTCCGTTTCCGTGCCGCCGCCGCGATTTACGGTCACCTGCATATTCCTCGGGTGACGTGGCAGGACGGGGTGCCGTTCCACGAGGTTTCGCTGGGCTACCCGCGGGAGTGGGGCAAGCGTCCCGGCGCACCGACCCTGCTGAACAGGGTGTTCACCGCCTGAACGCAGTGCGGTGGCGCGGCCCCGCCCAGGACCGCGCCACCCGTCTCACACCGCTGAAAGGTCAGCCCTTCTTGCTGTTGCCACCGGCGTTACCGTGGCCTTGCGCGCCGGCGTTGTCCTCTTGCTCGCCAGCGTTGCCGCCCTTGTTCCCGCCGGCGTTGTCCTTACCGGCATCGGCACCCTTGTTGCCACCGGCGTTGTCGTTGCCGGCATTGTCGTTGCCAGCGTCGTCATTGCCGGCATTGTCGTTGCCGGCGTTGTCACCATTGTCGTCGGCGTTGTCACCGGCGTCCTGACCCGCGGCAGCCTTGGCCTCTTCCAAGGTCAGGCAGGCGGTCAGCAACGCTTCCCGCGCCGCGACGACAGCGGCATCCTGGTCAGCGGCGTCCTGGTCAGCGTTGTCCTGACCAGCCTCATCCTGACCAGCGTTGCCCTTGCCCTTGCCAGCGTTGCCCTTACCTTGCTGACCTGCGGCCGCGCGCTTGGCAGCGATCTGCTCCGCCTTCTTGGCCCAGCGCTTCGCGATAGCTCGCTTCACCCGCTGGGATTTGGCCGCGCCTGCCTGCTCTTCGCCCGCGCCTGCCTGCTCCTCGCCGGCAGCCTCGGCTTCTGCCGCGGCCTGGTCGGTCGCGAATTGGGTGCAGGCCAGCTCCAGTTGCGCCGCTGACTGCGCTGCCGCCTCGGCGGCACCGGCCTGGTCCTCGGCCTGCAATTGCTTACCGTCGCAGACCACCGCTCCGCCGTTGATCTCCAGCTTGTCGCAGCCGGCAATGTCGAAGTTCTGACCCTCGACTACCACGATTTCCGCGGCCGCGGCCTGCTCACCGGCGTTCGCGAACTGGAGGCCGGTCAATCCGCCGGCCACCAGCACGCCGGCGAAGACTGCGGCGCCGATCGCCTTACGGTTGACCCCGGAACCCCGTCGCTGACGCAGTCTCATCACCACTCCTCGTCGTCGCACTTCGGTATCGGCGTACGGCAGTCGGTACGAGTGCGGACGGCGAATCAGTTCAGATCACGCGCAGATTAAGGCGGTTCAATTTCGGCGACTTTTATTTGCATTATTTTTCTCGTACCAGCGAGTCGACGCACGCTCCACGACAGACGGTGCCGACCAACCCAGCGGGTGCGCGTCCCGCCGGCCGGCTGCCACAAACGGGCGTACCCCCGCATATTCCGGCGTTTCACCGCGGCGGCCGAAGCTCCTATCATCGGAGCATGGCGACGACGACCGATTCTCCGCGGCAACGCGCGGGCGAGCATGTCTGCGTGGCCTACGACGAGCCCGCCGCGTTCGACAGCGCGGCCCGGGAGTTCCTCGCCGCGGGCATCGCCGCAGGCGAACAGCTCTGGTACATCGCACCGACACCGGCACCGCGGGGCTGGGACTTCGCGCCGGAGCTGGTGCGGCTCGGTGATCACTACCCGGAGGGCGCGGTGATCGACCCGGCGGCCGGCGTGGCCGCCTACGCGGCCGCCACCGAGCGGGCTATCGCGGCCGGCTATCGCGGGCTGCGCATCGCTGCAGAAGCCACCAATTTGGTACGCACACCGCACCAGCTCGCCGCCTTCACGCGCTACGAGCACCTGGTGGACCGCTACATGCGGGACGCACCTTTCTCGGCGCTGTGTGGGTACAACCGCGGTGAGCTCGGCGGCGCCGCGGTGGCCGAGCTCGCCTGCCTCCATCCGATATCCGACGCGCCGTTCCGGTTGTTCGCCGTGCCCGGAGACGTGGATGCCGGGCTCGCCGGGGAGCTGGACTGGTCCTGTCGCGACCTGTTCGACCAGGCCCTGGACCGCGCCGACCTGCGGCCCGAGGGCAAGGAGCTGATCATCGACGCGAGACAGCTCACCTTCATCGACCACAACAGTCTGGCCGACCTCGACGCGTACGCCCGCCGCCGCGGCGTGACGGCCGTCCTCCGCACCCGGCGCTCTGTCCCCGCCCGGCTGACCGCCCTGCTGCGCCTCACCGCGCTGCGGGTGGAGCACGTCCGATGAGAACGGGAGCGGCCGCGGGGCACCCGGGTTATTTCCACGCCGCCGTGCGGTACGCCTCGGACGATGAGCTGCTCACGGTCGCCGTGCCGTTCCTGCTCGGTGGGATCGAGGCCGGCGAGCCCACCATCGTGGCTCTCGGCGAGCGCACCGGCAGCCTGATCCGGGACGCGCTGCCGGTGGGGGCGAAGGTGGATTTCCTGTCCGGCGGCGCCATGTACGCCCGGCCGTCCGCCGCGATTCGCAGCTATCGGGATCTGCTGGCCGGTCATGTTGCCGACGGGGCCGGTCAGATCCGGATCATCGGCGAGGTGCCGACCGAGTCCCTCGGCACGACCTGGGACTGGTGGGCACGCTACGAGTCGGCGATCAACCATGCATACGACGAGTTCCCGCTGTGGAGCATGTGCGCGTACGACACCCGGACGACTCCGGAGGCGGTGCTGTCGGATGTGGCCCGGACGCATCCGCGGTTCGCGGTGCCGGGCGGGCGGCATGAGGACAGCGTCGCGTACACGGATCCTCGGCTTTATCTCGGTGAGCAGCGACCTCCGGTGCCCGATCCGTTGCAGGCGGAGGAGCCGACCGTGCTGTTGGAGGCGCCGACGCCGAGTTCGGCGCGGCGTGCGGTGCACGACGCCGACCGCGGCGGCGTGCCGGCGGACGACGTGGACGACCTGGTGGTCGCGGTGAGTGAGGCGGTCACCAATGCTCTTCGGTACGGCACCGCGCCGGTCCGTTTGCGGGTGTGGGGTGGCGCCGACCGGATCGTGGTGACGGTGACCGACGCCGGCACGGGGCCGAAGAACCCGTTTGCGGGCCTCCTGCCGGCGACCGGCACGGCGACCGGCGGACGCGGCCTATGGATCGCCCACCAGGCCTGCGCCCACGTCGCCGCGGCCGGTGACGATGAGGGCTGGACCATCCGCATGATCGCAGGCGCCACCGGCTGAGCGGCCGGCTTGCGGCCATGTCATGATCGCCGGCGTGAATACCTGGGTTTACAACGACCGTCCTGAGGGCGCCCGCTTCCTGCCTGACCGGATCGCGGACCCGGGCCGCGCCCAGCTCGAGGCCGAGATCTGGGAGTGGATCGTCCGCGGTGAGGTCGACGCTGCGGAGTTTGTCGAATATCTCGACGACGACGAGGAACGGCACGGCGTCACCGATGCGGAGCTGGCAGCGGCGTACGCAACGGCGCTCGGCATCCGCCGCGACCAGCAACGGGCCTGGGGTGTCGTCAGCAGCAACCTGTCGTCGGCCTTCAGCGAGCTCAACAGTCTCGGCGTGCTGGCCCGGGAGAACTTTTCCTGTTGCGGCACCTGCGCTGCGGCCGAGATCCACGACGAGCGTGACGACTCCCGGCACTGGCACGGCTTCGTCTGGTTCCATCAGCAGGACACCGAGTCGCTGATCACCAGCCCGGAAGGCTCGGTCTACCTCGGTTACGGCGTCTATCCGCCCGCGGACTTTGACGACGTCGCGTACGACGCACTGCCGGAGGCCGAGAAGGAGGCGCGTTACCAGCTCGACCTGGAGCGGCTGCTGGACGAGCGCGTCTTCCCGGTGCTCCGCAGGCACGGCATGAACGTCGAGTGGAACCGTGATCAGGGCACCCGCATTCTGCTCACCGGCGCACGCTGGTACGCCCCACTGATCTGAGCCACGGCGCGACGGCGGTCCGGCCCGCCCGCCGCAGCATCGCCTTGACCACCAGGGGATGCACCATGCGTACGACCGCGAGGTAGGCGCGGCCGGCACGAGACCGGGTGGCGGCCAGCGTGGATACGGTGATCGTGGCCCCGTCAGCGTCCGGCTCGACCAGGACACCCGCCCGGAAGTTCAGGTGCCCGGCGTCGGTGCCCAGCAGCACTTCCCGCTCCGTGGCGGCGATGGTGTCGAAGGCGGACTCGTCGCCGCGCTCGATGCCCAACGGCGTGACGAGCCAATTCCGCAGGTGCAGGAGGGCGACCACGACCCGGGGCGGATCCCGGAACACCGCGTCTGCCCACTCTTGGGGATCCGTGGTGGTGCCGGGCGGCACTCGCAGCGCGAAGGCGTCGGCCAGGTCTGGCTGCGGGAGCGAGCCGGACAGCAGGGTTTCGGCGGGGACAGGCACCTCGCGAACCCGGACGCTTTCCACGACGACGGCGAGGCGTGCCCGCCAGGGATAGCGGACGGGCCGCGCCACTGTGCCCGTCACGGCACGCTCGGCGTTGTCCAGCAGGTGTTCGATGACGATGTCATGACAGACCCGGACGAGAGTGGGCCAGAGTAACCGCATAGGGCCGATGGGCTTCCCGGCCAGCCGGTGCCGCAGCACGCAGGCATTCGGGCCATGTTCCTCGACTTCCAGGACGTGGGTGCCGAGCAGACCACTTCGCGGATGGAAGGTCAGTTCGACCCGCCGGCCCGGCTCGTACCCGGTGACGTGGTAGCGGATCGACCCGTGCCCGCCGTCGGCGCCGACCGCGAGCGGCCGGTCGAAGCGCACCGGCAGCCAGGCGGGTGACGGCCAGAGCGGATCACCGGGGGAACCCATCCGGTCGATGAGCCGGCCTACCTCCGCCGCGGAAGCCGGTAGCGAGCGTTCGTGGACATTGAGCACCATGACAACCACCTCACTTCCATACGCATCCGTACGGTTTTCCATACGGTACCGTACGGTCATGGGTGGGCGACGACTGACCGCGGACGACTGGACCGCGGCGGCGCTGGACGTGATGGCCGGCGGCGGCTTAGCGGCGATCGCGGTGGAACCGCTCGCGGTCCGACTCGGGACCACCAAAGGCAGCTTCTACTGGCACTTCGCCAACCGGGACGCCCTGATCGAGGCTGCGGTCCTGCGCTGGGAACGCGAACACACCGACGCCGTGATCGGCCACGTCGACGCGGAGCCCGATCCACTGACCCGGCTCCGGTTACTCATCGGCCTGGTCCTGGAGTCCACGGTGCTGGAGGCGGACGGGTCCATCGAACTGGCGATGCTGGCTACCGCCGACCATCCGCACGTCGCCCCGGTGCTCGCCCGAGTCACCGAGCGTCGGGTGGCGTACACGGCGGGGCTGTTCGCCGCGCTCGGCTGGCCTGCCGCCGAGGCCCGGCACCGGGGACTGCTCGCGGTGACCGCCTACCTCGGCCACGCCCAGACAGCTCACGTCGCGCCAGGCACGCTACCCACCACCGAAGCTGACCGCCGCCGCTACATCGACCAGGTCATCACCCTGCTCACCGCCCGTTGACGAACGACCTGAGCTGACTCCGCTCCCTCTGCGAAGCTGGCCTGATGACCAGCCTCTCCGCTCAGTACGCCTGGTTCGCCGACGACGACGGTTCCGACTCCTATTGCCTGACCTTGGTGAAAGACCGCGCTCCCGCGGAGGTCCTGACACTGCTGGACGGCGATCACCTCCGCACGGTGCCGAACATGACAGCGGTGTGGCACGAAACGCAGGAGGTGGGCGACGCCGGAGGTGTCGTCGCAGCGTCGACCGTGGCGAACTGGACGCTCCTGTTCGAGCCGTTCGGATACCGCGGCGTGATCCGGGACGTCGCCGAGCGGCTCTCCACGGGCACGACCCTGGTGTCACACCTGCGGACAATCAACCTGGACACCACCTTCATGTGGGCGGAGGACGGTATCGTGCAGGCCGAATTCGACCTGGTGGCGCCCGAGAACGCCACCGGTGTCCGAGCAGGTCAGCTCGACGACATGCTCCAGCGAGCGGGATTCGAAGGCCCGGACGGCGGAGAATGGGGTTACGACAGCAACTACCTGGCGGCCGCCATGGCATTGGCCGACATCATCACCGGGGTGACCCTCACCGCAGAACTTCTCGACGACTCTGCGTACCTGTGTGCCACAGTGCCGTTCTGACAATCGGCGCGGCGCAACCGTACGGCAACGCTGCGCGGTGAAAGCGGGTGGTGAACGGCTGCCGACGTTCAAGGCGGGCATGGCGGGACCGATGGGCTCAGACGTCACCTAGCCCTAGCCTCGCGGAGCTGAGATGCGATCACTGGCCGTACGCCCCACCGGGGTGGAACGCACCTTCGACCAGGGGCGGCTGATCGTCACCAAGACGGATCGCAAGGGCGTGCTCCAGTACGCCAATGCGCTGTTCCTGGAGCTGTCGGCGTTCCCGGAGTCCGAGGTGATCGGCCAGCCGCACAACATGATCCGGCACCCCGACATGCCACGGGTGATCTTCAAGCTGATGTGGGAGCGGCTACTCGCCGGGCAAGAAATCTTTGCGTACGTGGTGAACCTGGCCGGCGACGGCGCCCACTACTGGGTGTTCGCGCACGTCACGCCCTCGTTCGACGCGAACGGTCAGATCACCGGGTTCCACTCCAACCGGCGCTCCCCCGACCGGGCAGCGGTGACCGCGATCCAAGCGTTGTACGCCCGCCTCAGCGCCGAGGAACAGAAGCACTCCCGACCCGCCGACGCGTTGGAGGCCTCGGGCCGGCTGCTCGACAGCATGCTCACCGAACGCGGGCAGAACTACGACGAGTTCGTCTGGGCCCTGACCACCGGCACGACCACCCCGGGAGCCAACCGATGAAGCTGCTGACCCGTCCCGTCACGACGGAGACGACCACCGAGCTCGAGGCGTACAGGTCCACGGTTCGGGCGGTGCTCGCCACCCTGGCCCGGCTGCAGGCCGGGGACCTCGAGGCGCGCGTGCCGTACCAGGAGGGGCCGGCCGAGCTGCAGCGCCTCCGGGACGCTTTCAACGACGTGATCGACGTCAACGACGCGTTCGTCCGGGAATCGGCGGCGTCGCTCGCAGCCGTCCGGCGCGGCGAATACCATCGGCAGTTCCTCGCCCGCGGCCTGCACGGCGCTTACCGGGACGCCGCCAACGGCATCAACGAAGCCCGAGAGCACATGCACCGGACCGCGGAGCTGGTGGCGCAGGGTGAAACGGAGCGGGTCGAGCTGGCGGGCCGCGTCCAGGCGGTCGCGGAACAGGTCGCGGCCGCCTCCACGGAGCTGGGCGCGTCATCTGACGCCCTGGCCACGTCCGCGCGCCACGCGGTGGACCGGGCGCAGAGCGCCGTCATCACCATGGAGACGTTGGAGCGGTCCTCCCAGCAGATCTCCGACGCGGTCGCGCTGATCAAGCGGATCGCCGCGCAGACCCGGCTGCTGGCACTCAACGCCACCATCGAGGCCGCCCGGGCTGCCGACGCGGGCCGCGGATTCGCCGTGGTCGCCAGCGAGGTGAAGACCCTGGCCGACGAAGTGAACCGGTCGTCGGACGACATCGCCGCCCAGGTCGAGGCGGCGCAACGTGCTGCCTCCGACGCGCTGGTGGCGATCAACGAGGTCGCCGGGGTGATTGGTGAGATGGACCATCAGGTGGTTGGTGTGGCCGCCGCCGCGAGCGGCGGCAACCATGACGGACAGCAGGGGCTGTCCGACATGGCCGAGCAGCTGCGCGCCGAAATCCAGCGGCTCACCGGCAGCGCCTAGGTCATTGGTCGCCCGTGGGCACCGACGGTCGGCGTCGGACGGTGATCAGGTCGCTGGGTTGGCAGTCGAGCGCGTCGCAGAGTGCGGTCAGGGTGCTGAACCGGATGGCGCGGGCACGTCCGTTTTTCAGGATCGACAGGTTGGCCAGGGTGAGGCCGACCTGGCCGGCGAGCTCGGTGAGGGTCATGCCGCGGGCGGCCAGCAGCCGGTCTATGTGGATCTCGATGCGGTGGTCTTCCTCGGGCGGCATCAGATGACCTCGTCGAGCTCGGTGCGCAACGCGCAGCCGTGTCGCACGACAGCGGCGAACGCCAGCACGGCGAGGCCCAGGGGCAACCACCAGAAGCCGAGGATGGGGCCGGTGTAGGCGGAGTCCGAGAACACGCTGCGGTAGAGCGCGTACGCCGCCGCCATGCCGATGACTTCGGCGAGTCCACCGGCGGCGAGGATGATGACGCCCAGCCTTCGGAGCTGGACGGCGGTGCTGACGGTGAACGGATCCGCGCGCAGGGCCGAATCGACGATCCGGCGGGCCAGGACGGCTATCACCAACCAGGCAACGGCGCCGACCGCGCCCCCCGCGACGACTTCCAGCATTCTCTGGACCAGGGTGGGCTCGGCGATAGTGACCACCACGAGGTCGTCGAGCTTCGACGTGAAGGCTGGCTGCAGCGGGTCGGGAAGCAGGTTGTTCAGCGCCTCGGGCGGTGCAAGGAACTCGGTCCGGATCCGCCCACCACTGATCCAGTCGATGACCGCGAGGAGCAGAGTCACGACGTTGCCGAAGATGGTGAGGGTCAACAGGACCCGCAGCGGGCGCAGGGGGCCAGAGCGGCGAGGGGTTGGCGCCACAGGAAGCTCCTTATCGAAAGTCGATGCATTGAGTATCGATAAAGAGGGTCGTCACGTCAACCCGATCTAGACTGTGACCGGCCACGACGAGGAGATCGGCGAGGGGGCCGGGTGCCACCGAAGAAGCGGGTCACGGTCATGCGCGATGTCGCCCAACTCGCCGGCGTCTCGCACCAGACGGTGTCCCGCGTGCTGAACGAGCACCCCAACGTCAAAGCCGAGACCCGCACCCGCGTACTCGAGGCGATGAAGTCACTGAACTACCGCCGCAATCTGGCCGCTCGCGCCCTCGTCACCAAGCGCTCCCACCTGGTCGGCCTGATCGGCTTCGAGACCGCGCGGTTCGGCCCGGCCGCCCTGCTGGACGGCGTCGAGGAAGCCGCCCGTGCCGCCGGATACCTGGTCAGCATCGCGACGATCCGCACCCGGGAACACCGCGAGGTGGTCGACGCGGTCCACCGTCTCGCCCAGCACGGCGTCGACGGCATCATTGCCGCCACTCCTCAGCCAGCGGTGACCAGCGGCATCCTCCAGGCACGGTCAGGCCTTCCGGTTGTCGCCATCGGCGGCACGCACGACCCCGCCGCCGACTCCACTGTTCGCGGCGACAACGTCAACGGCGCCCGCCTCGCCACCCGGCATCTGCTGGACCTGGGCCACCACACTGTCCATCACGTCGCCGGCCCGCAGGACTGGCCGGAAGCTCAGGAACGCGTCGCGGGTTGGCGGGACGTCCTCGCCACGGCCGGCGTCCCGATCCCCGCCGTCGAATTCGGCGCCTGGACCAGCGAATGGGGCCACCGCCGGGGCCGTGACCTTGCCTGCGACCCCGCCGTCACCGCCATCTTCTGCGCCAGTGACCGCATCGCCCTGGGCGTGCTGCGCGCGCTGCACGAAGCGGGGCGAAAGATTCCCGAGGACGTCAGCGTGGTCGGCTGCGACGATCTGCCGGACGCCGGCAACTTCCTGCCGCCGCTCACCACCGTCCGCCAGGATTTCGCGGAGGTCGGCCGCCGCAGTTTCGCCCTCCTCCTCGAGCGCATGTCCGACCAGGACGAGGCAGCATCCGCGACCCACCTCGTCGTAGCACCGGAACTTGTCGTTCGGGCCAGCACGGCACCGCCTGCGGCGGGCCGGCTGCCCCGGCTGTGGGGGCCGGGGCAGCCGGGGTCTTAGCCGATCTTCACCGAGTACGCCGAGGTGTGCAGCGCGCCTTGGCCGGTGAAGACCTCAGTGCCCGCCTGAATACCGGAGAGGTATTTGGTGCGCGGCAGCCAACCGCGGGCAGTGAGGTCATCGGTGAAGCGGGTCAGGTCGAGGTCGGCGGAGGTGGTGTTGCCCGTACGCACGAACGAGAACACATTCCAGCCGATGTCGCCGCGGTAGAGGTCCCACGTCGTGCCGGCGATGGTGACGGTCGCCTGCTTGGTGCCGAGTGGGCCGGCGCCGCCGCTGCGGTAGAGCCAGATCATGACCTCGTCGGTGGGCTGGTGCATCCAGTCCGGCTGGGGCAGGGCGTGGAACCACAGGTCGTACGCGACGTTCATGGTGCCGGGGTTCTGCGGGCTGACCGCGTACGTCCAGCTGGTCTTGATCGGTTTGCGGGCCGACAGCTGGGTGGGCAGTCCGGTGCGCTGAGCCTTCCAACCCCAGTGCCAGCCGCGGACGACGCTGGCGTAGGTCTTGACGGAGTTGGCCTGACCGGCCCACCTCCAGCTCGTGCCCCAGCTGAGGTTGCCGCGGGTGCCGGTGTCCCAGATGCACTGGGTGCCGGTGCCGGATTCCTTGCCCCACTGGTTGTTGTTGAGCCAGAACTTGGCGCGCGGGATCTCGGCTCCGGGCGTACAGCTGCGGGTACCGCCGGGTGCGGCCTGCACCGCGATGGTTTCGGGCGCCGGGGCGGCGGGAGCTGGCACGGTGCCAGCGATCGAGTCGGTCGGGCCGCGCAGTCCGGTGACGGCGGCGACGGCCGCTGCGGTCAGCACGGCGGCGGGCAACAGAAAACGCTTGCGGAGCATGCGGGCCTTTCAGCATGGGTACGGGCGGCCGCCCGCGACGAGGCCGTGAGGTCCGGGAACGGCCTCCCCGCGGGCGGACACCCCTTCAGTGCTCGTCCGGGCGGGAAAGGTTGCCTGCTGGTCCAGAAATTTCTTCGGGCAGGACCGGCAGCATCGCGACGCGGAGTCCACGACGCAACGCGGCCAGCGCCAGGGCGGTCGAGTCCGGCAGCATGCGAAGATCGGCGGCGTGGGAGGGTTCCCGCAGGCCGAGCACGTACCAGCCGCCGGCACTGGTCGGACCGAGCACAGCGTCGAAGCTGCGCAGCATGTCATACGCCTCGTCGAGCAGTGTCGCGGTAAGCGCGGGCGTCTCGACGGAGAACGCGAAGAACGGCTCCGGCCGGGCGGCGCAGCGGAAGAACGGGCGGGTTCGGGTCATGGCTAGTCAGTGGTCGACGACGCCGGTAAAGGTTGCCTGGGCCGGCGGAAAAGTTAGAGCGGGAGCCACTCGGTGGCCGTGGTGACCTCGTCGAGGACTCCGGCGAGTGGTTCCACACCCAGGCCGGGACCGGCCGGGACGGGCAGGTGGCCGTCCTCCAGCACGAACGGCGCGGTCAGGTCGGTGGCGAAGTAGCGGTCCGAGGCCGAGATATCGCCGGGCAGGGTGAAGCCGGGCAGTGCGGCCAGCGCGACATTGGCGGCCCGCCCGAGGCCGGTCTCCAGCTCGCCGCCGCACCACACTGGCAGACCGTGGGCCGCGCAGACGTCGTGCACCCGGCGGGCTTCGAGATAGCCCCCGACCCGGCCCGGCTTGACGTTGACGACCGCGCAGGCGCCGAGGGCGATCGCCGTGGCGGCCGTCCGCGCCGACGTGATCGACTCGTCGAGGCACACCGGAGTGGTGATCCGCTTGGCTAGTTCGGCATGTCCGAGCAGATCGTCTTCGGCCAGCGGTTGTTCGATGAGCAGCAAGTCGTACGGGTCGAGGCGGGCGAGCTGCCGGGCATCGGCCGGCGCGTACGCAGCGTTGGCGTCGACTTGCAGGAGCACGTCGGCGCCGAATCGCTCCCGGACCGCCCGGACCGGTTCGACGTCCCAGCCCGGTGCGATCTTCAGCTTGATGCGGAGATAGCCAGCGTCGAGGTAACCGCCGACAGCGTCGATCAGTTCGCCGATCGACGACAGGATGCCGATGGAGACGCCACACGGCACCCGGGCGCGGACGGCACCGAGCTCACGCGCGAAAGACCGGCCTTCGGCGCGGAGCTCGGCGTCGAGGACCGCGGTCTCCAACGCCGCCTTCGCCATCCGGTGCCCTTTGACCGGCGCCAGCGCGGCGGCGACCGCGTAAGCGTCCAGGCGGGGCGTGGCAGCGACCGCCGGGATCAGGAAGCGGCGCACCACGCTTGCGGCCGCTTCGGCGTACTCGCTGGAGTAGTGCGGTCCGGCCATCGCCACACACTCGCCCCAGCCTTCGGCCTGGTCGGTGACCACCCGCAGCAACAGCACGTCCCGGGTGGTCTCGACGCCTGAGGCGGATCGGAACGGCGCGACCAGCGGCATGGCGACGCGGCGCAGCTCGACACCTTCGAGCTTCACCCGCACCTCCGGCGTAGTCAGACCGTTACGGTCTGAGTTTAGGGGCTAGAGCTGATGCGAATCTTCTTTCTCCAAGGCCCGCACGACAGCGGCCATGTCGTCATCGCCGTGGCCCATCGCCACCGCCTCCGCGTACAGGGCGTGACAGGCGTCGAGCACGGGCGACGGGATGCCCGCCCGGCGGGCGGCAGCGGCGATCAGTTCGTTGTTCATCAGCACGTCCCGCAGCGAGGCTTGCACCGCGAAGTCGCGTTCCCGCAGCTTGGCGCTCTTCATCCGGGAGACGGCGCTCGCCATCGGCCCGGCATCCAACACTGCCGCGAACCGCTGCAGATCCACCCCCGAGCGCGTGGCGAAGTGGTAGGCCTCCGCCAGCCCGGTCACCATGCTGATCAGGAAAAGATTGACGGCCAGCTTGGTCAGCAACGCCTGCGGGATGGCCCCACAATCGGTCGACTCCCGCACCATCGGCGCGATCACCGCCCGCACCACCGCGACGTCGGCGGGATCCCCGGCCAGCATCGCCACGAGTTGCCCCGCCTCGGCAGGGCCGCGCGACCCGGAAACGGGTGCCTCGACGTATCGCCCGCCGGCGGCCGCCACGGAAGCGGCAAGCCCCCGGGAGTACTCCGGCGACGTGGTTCCCATCTGCACGATGAGGCGCCCCCGCACGGCGGAGAACGCCGGCGTCTCCCGCCCGAGAACGGCATCGGTGGCAGCATCGTTGGCGAGCATCATCAGGACCACGTCCGCCTGCTCGAGAACGCCGGTCGCGCTGTGCGCCACCCGGGCACCTTGCTCGCGTACGGCGAAGCACCGGTCGCGCCGCCGGCTCCAGACCACCAGCGGCGTGCCGGCCCGCGCGAGGCGCGAGGCCATGGGTGCGCCCATCACTCCTAGCCCGAGAAAGCCAATAACCCGCGTGTCCGCCATGAGCCGTAGGCTAATCCGGCCACGCTGATCGGCTCGCGGACCAATTCGCCGCTCGTGGCCTGCGCGGCGAGTGACAGTTTCCCTTTCTCACTGCATCCTGCAGATTGCAGGTAAATCTTTGCGTGACAGCGATCTCGGACAATTTTCGCGGGACTAATTTTCCGGAGCCAAACCTGTTGCTGGACGGCAAGCGATGGGACAGCACTTTCTTCCCGACGATTGTGCAGCCTTCCCTGCACGCACGCAACGCGGCGACAGTGCCGAAGGGTGGATCATGGTTATGGCTATCCCGTATTTCTGCGACAGCTCCTTTGATTCCCCCGTGGACATCGTCAGCGACACCGACGGCCATGCGCTGGTCCTGGGTGTCCACGGTCGCTGGAGTTCCCCGTTTGCTGCCACACTGCGGTCCAACATCCACAAATGCCTGGCCGAGCAGCCCCCGGCGATCCTCGTCGACCTGACGGATCTCGGCGATCCCGACGGTCGCAGCACGGGCTTGTGGCTCGCCGCCCATCGGGCCTGCGGCTTGCAGCAGCCACCCGTCAAACTTGCCATCTGCCTGCCGGCGGCCACCATGCTTGCCACCCGGCTCCGCAGAAATAGGGGACTCCGGGTGCTGTCGGTGTTCGCGAGCATGCCTGAGGCGCGGGCGGCACTGGCCTGCGGACTACCGCTTCCCTATCAGACGCAGCTCATTGTGCAACCTGAACCGCAGTCGGCGTCCCGCGCCCGGGATTTGGCCGCCCAAGCATGCCTCGATTGGCGGCTGGAAGCGATCCGAGAAGCGACACTCACCGTGATATCGGAATTGGTAGCCAACAGCGTGGAACATGCCGCCACCCACATCCGCATCACCCTGCCGCGGCGTGGAAAGGGACTTTATCTCGCCATGCACGACAAGGACCCCCGGCTGCCCAAGCTGCTGCCCTGTTCGCCGCACGAGCCCGGCAGTCCCACGCTGGCCCGCGGCCAAGGACTGCGCGTAGTCCAGGCCGTGGCGAATGCCTGGGGAGCCCGGCGCAGCCGGAGCGGCAAACTCGTCTGGGCCACCATCCGTGATCGCTCCTGGTAAGCCCGGATCAGCGGGTCGCGAGAGCCTTCCCCGCGGCGACAGCGGCTTCGTGGGCGGTCTTCTTGAGCAGCGCGGCAAGCTCGGTGAACTCGTCCAGCGCCGGATTCACGCCGACCAGGGTGAACTCGCGCTCGATCACGGTCACGTTCGCGCCCCAGATGTCGGCCAGGATGCGGACGAGGTAGGCCGTGTTGTGATCCCAGCCCTCGCGCGGGGTGCCCGGGCCGTAGGCACCGCCCCGGGTCGTGAGCAGAACGACCGGCTTGCCGTCCAGGAGGCGCTCACCGTGCACGCCACCCGCCAACGCCAGGTCGATCCAGGTCTTGACGTGCTGAGAAACGCCGTAGTTGTACAGCGGGAACGCGAAGACGGCAGCGTCGGCGTCCCGCAACTCCTGAGCGAGGGAGTTGGCCAGCTCGATGGCTTGCTGCTGAGCCGCCGAACGATCCTCCGCCGGCGTGAACGCACCGGCGATGGCGGTCGCCCAGGCCTCGGCGGGCAGCGGGTCGGTGCCGAGGTGCCGCTTGACCACGGTCTCGTCGGGCAGGTTGGCGGCGAACTCGGCCACCGCCAGGTCGGCAAGCTCGCTGCTGGCCGAGCGGGGACCTTGGATGCTGCTGTCGATGCGCAACAGGGTCATGGCGTTTCTCCTCAGACGGGACAGCTTCGAGTTGAACGTTCAACAGCTTGACACACGTCGAGTTGAACGTTCAATACCCCGGAGGTATGCTTCCGCTGTGACTGATGACACCGCCTGGCTCGACAAGGAGGAACTCAGCACCTGGATGCGCCTCATCGCGGTCCTGACGACCGTGCCCAGCGCCATCGACGCCCAACTCCGCCGCGATGCCTCGATCAACTTCTTCGAGTACTCGATCCTGGTGTCCCTTGAGCGCTCACCCGGACACGCACAGCAGCTCTGCTCGCTGGCGCAGTTCTCGTTCGGGTCCGCCTCCCGCATCTCCCACGCCGTCTCCCGCCTGGAGAAACAGGGCTGGGTCGAGCGCCGCACCCACGCCGGTGACGTACGCGCAGTCGAAGCGGTCCTCACGGAAGCCGGATTAGCCAAGCTCCGCACGGCGGCGCCCGATCACGTACGCGAAGCACGCCGCCTAGTCATCGACGTGCTGACGCCGGAGCAGCGAGCCCACCTCGTCACGATCGCCGACCAGCTGCTCCACCAGACCATGCCGCAGGCCCCCCGCATGATCGACGACGCCCTGCGCTCCTACCCCCACGAGGACGAGTCCTAGCCGGCCGCCACAATCCGGATCACGGCGTTACCCGACACGGACGAACCGCCAGCCGTACTGATGTGGTTGAGGTTGTAGTAACCGGGCGTGGCATCCCGCGGAATCTGAATCTCACTGACCGGCTCGGTCTTCCCGCCACCGTCGATCCGCACCGGCGAAGCAGTCAAGCTCAGCGACCCGGTCGACCCGCCGACCGGCACCTCCTTGACCGCGCTGGCACTGTCGAACGGACCCACCATCCGCGCCCGCAGATCCGTCGCCCCCGAGGCAGGCGCCCCGTCCTTCTCCTCGGCGGTCCAGTGCAGCGTCAACGTTTCCCCCGGCCGATACTCCTTGCCCACGTCCTCCTGCTTGCAGCACGTATAGACCACCGCCTTACCGGACGATGCCCCCTCGCCGCCGCACCCCGCCGCCATGAGCGGGCTCAGGAGCCACACGCCAACCGCCAGCCGACCGAGCCTCATCCCCCCAGTGTGGCCTGCGCAGGTACGCCCGTACGGCGAATCGCCGCTTCCGGACGCATCAGCGGTCGTCACGACAGCCAGCGGCTGGCGCTAGTGTCGCGGCGTGATCGATTTGCCGCTCCTAGCATCGGGCCGAGAGGCCGATGTCTACGCCGTCGACGATCGCTGCGTGCTGCGCCGCTATCGCGATGGCGCAGACATGACGAACGAGGCCGCCACCATGGATTATGTGGCAAGCCTCGGCTTCCCGGTGCCCACGGTGTACGAAGCCCACGGTGCCGAGCTCGTCATGGAACGACTAGACGGGCACACCATGCTGGCTGCCTTCCTCGCGGGTGAGCTCGACGCCCGCGAAGCGGCCGCTTGCCTGGCCGAGCTGCATCATCGACTGCACGCGCTGCCGCCGCGCGGCATGAGGAGCAAGAACATGAGTATCTTGCACCCTCGACCTGCACCCGGAGAACGTCATGATGACGTCGAGAGGCCCGGTCGTGATCGATTGGCGCAACGCGGCCGAGGGGCCGGCAGCACTCGACATCGCACTCACCGCGGTGATCCTCGCCGAGGTGGCAACGAACGTGGAACATCCGCTGGCATCGTCTGCCACCACGATGGTGGAAGCGTTCGTCCATGCCGTCGGCAACGAGTTGTTCACCGCGGTGGAGCAGGCTTTGACGATGCGC
Organism: Actinoplanes sp. NPDC051859; assembly: GCF_044452725.1. NCBI lineage: Bacteria > Bacillati > Actinomycetota > Actinomycetes > Micromonosporales > Micromonosporaceae > Actinoplanes > Actinoplanes sp. NPDC051859. The sequence continues at coordinate 64,925 of NZ_JBITBX010000008.1, forward strand.
CGGCACAACCCGTCGCTCACCGCCACCGAGCGCGAGCGACTCCCCGCCGTCAAAGCTCGGCTTACGGCTCTACGCCCTGCCCAGCGATAGTCAGGACGGCGCCAGCGGTGGGCTCATCGGGCCCGGTCCGAATGCTCGGCGCCGTCGCCATCCCTCGCTGAAGCTGCTCGAAACTGGGAGGCCACATACATCGACCAATGGGGAACCTGATCGCGTTGTCGCCGGTTGGCGCGCCGCAGCGAGCCGAAATCGGCCAGGGCGACGTCGAGGCGACCGAAAGTAACCTCGGGCCGCGAGCCTGGCGCGGGAGACCAGTCACGCACCTGAGCTACCAAGCAGATCCAGGAGTCTTCCAGAGCCTCCGAGCAATTGAGGGAACCACAGCCGGGCAACTGGCAGCAGCTAGCAGGCCGATCCCGCCCAGGTACGGCAGCATGATGGCGACCTCGGCCAGCGCCGCCGACAAGGCCAGGCCGGTCAGCGACCCGGATTCGGCGGCGCTGAGCACGGCGCGTTCATAGGCGATCCAGTCGGCCAGATCAGTCACCAGCTGATACCCGCCCGCTGCGGATCCAGGTCAGCGGGGTCAGGTCCTGCGCCGCGAGTAACCTCACCCAGGAACCGCAGTCCGGACCGGACCTGAAACGCGCCCTGATCGGCTCACTCACATACCGTGTTGCTGCCCTGTCGGCTGTCCCCACTGACCTTGACGCCCTGGCGACTCGGGCCAGATGGGAGCGGTGGTGGTCAGTCGGGCATCATGTGAGCGTGGCGAGTGCGGATTCTCGATGGGGCAGGGACCTTGTGGCCTTGCTTGTCAGCTCTGAGGGTCCTGGCGAGGTGTTTCAGGCGGCGGCGCTGTGCATCGCTGAGGAGCTGGCCCCGGAGGGATTCCGCTGGGTTAAGTCACGCAAGAGCTTCGAACGGCGGGACGGTGCTGGGCGGTGTGAGCGCATCCGGTTGGAGCCCAGCCCTCGGAATCGGACAGGGCAGTTCATGGGGTTCTCGATCGCTTCGTTGACAGTTGAGGACGTGGTGCTGGGAAAATGGCGTACGGCCAACCAGTTGTTTACCGTCGTCCGCCACGATGATGTGGTCGACACGCTCTGCGCGACCAGCTGCTATGACATGAGTCGGGTCGGGTTCCAGAACACCGTGGTCTTGACGCGGTCAGAGACTCGGGCGGCCCGCCTGAAGGCATTGTGCAACCAGGTCCACGACATCGTGGTGCCGTGGTTCATGGCGACCAGAGATCCGGCGACTCTGCCCGAGGCGGTGCCGGAGGCGCTGCTGGGGCCGTTCGCGTTCACGCTGGACCTGGTGGAGTTCCTGCTGAGCCGGGGTGAGCGTGAGCAGGCCCGGCGGCTGGTCGAGCGAGTTGTCGCATTGGAGCCTCAGCAGCGTGAGGCGTTCGAGGAGGGCCGTGCACTCGGTGCGGACGGCAGCCTGAACCGGCCGGCGTGGCATACTCCCGAAACTCTCGGCTGGTGTAGCGCCGTGCACGACCTGGTCTGATCGCGCCGAGATCGATCAAAAGGATCGTGGCGGCCCATCCACGGCCCGGTCCTGATCGGTCCGGACGGCACTCCGGCCGCCATCATTGCCGCCCTCGGCTCCGACTCGCGTCACCGAGCCGAACGGCTACGAATCATTCGGGCCGCAGCGGCGGGTGGCTGAGACTCAGCCGGAGCGGCCGTTGGCGTAGACGACGCGAAACCCGAGGTGGTCGGCCAGCGCTTTCCAGCGGCTGGAGCGCATGAGTCGCTCCACGCTGTCGATGCGGGCACCGTTGACCAGGGCGTTGAGGACGACCGTCTCGAAGGCGGCCGATTCGACCCAGTCGATTGCTTTGGTGAAGCCGCACAGCATGCTGGCTTTGGTCTCGTGCAGGAATTCCTTGAGGACGCGATCGGATGCCCGCAGCACCGAGCAGCTGCCGAAGTACAGGCTGCGACCGCCGCACCGCCCGGACATCCAGGCGCCGATCTCGTCGAGCTCGACGGTGGTTTTGGCGGTGAGGCAGAGCTGGGACGGCTGGCCGTGCAGGGCGAAGAAGCCGACCTTGTAGTCCTGGTATTTCCGGGAGAGCCAGGTGTCGAGGTAGTAATGCAGTTCTTCGGTCGTCGCGGTGTCACGGTGGATGAATCGGATGCTGCCCAGACGTTCGAGCAGCTCGAGGGTGGGCAGGACCGAGCCACGCTCGGTGAGGTCGTCCTCCCACTGGCCTTCGACGCAGAACACTCCGCCGACCTTCGCCACAGCCCCTCCCCCGCACTCGCTCACTGCGTCCGACGCGACGACGCTAGCGGACCTCGGCTCGTCGAGTGGGCTGGCTAACACGTACCGGATATGCCTCACAAAAGCTCGGGGTCGGCCGACGAATCGGCTCGGATCGCCGCCGAGACGGTCTCGGGCGGATACGGGGAGGTCACGAGTGCTGAGCAAAGGGTGGGCATGGGTCGCGACGGTGGCCGCTGGGAGCGCTGTGGCACTGACCACACCCGCGGGTGCCCAAGCGGCCGGGGTGAGCCCGGCGCCCGTGTCGGCAGCGGCGGCCACGTCACTCTCGCTGGGCGGTCCGGCGACTGTCGCGCGGCTGGGTGCACTGACACTCAGCGGCACGCTCGGGGTGGGCGCGGGCACGCTCACCGTCAGCCGTAAAGACCTGACCGGTACGCATGCCCTGCCGTCGGTCAGCGCCGACGCGTCCGGGGCATTCACGGTGCGGGACAAGCCCGCGGTGGGCGGGTCGAACACCTACACGGTCAGCTGGGCGGGAGACGGCACCGCCGACGCCGCGACCGCGCAGGCCAACGTGGTGGTGTCGCGCCGGGCCACGAAGGTGACGATCAAGACCGACGCCAGCACCTACAACTACCGCGGCGTCGCCACAATCACCGCTGCGGTGGGTACGACCCACGATTCGCGCGCGCTGTGCGTCTATGCGACGCCGCGGGGCGGCACCAAGACCAAGGTCAAGTGCGGCACGGGTACGGTCACCGCCACCTACAAGCCGACCCGGCGCACCACGTTCAGTGCTGCGTACGCCGGCGACCAGTGGTTCCTGCCGGCCAGCGCGTCGAGGACCGTCGCGACTCGTGCCGGTATTACTCAGCTGCTGGGCAACCACTACGGCAGCTCGGGCAAGTACAAGCTCTACCGGACGACGGCTGTCCCCGTGTTCGGCATCGGAGTGTCGCCGGACCACGTGGGTGGCTGCGCCACCGCCGACGCCCAGGTCTACTACGGCGGCAAGTGGAAGGCTCTGGGGTCGGCCAAGTGCATCACCCTCAATGAGGACAGCGTCGCCACGGGCTACCTGGATGCCCCGCGGGTGAAGGGCCTGATCTACCGAATCCGCGGCGGCTTCGCGGGGGACTCGACGAACGCCGCCACGGCCGGCTCCTGGATGTACCTGAAGTTCGCCGCCTGACGGGTCAGCGGCCGATTCGACGAGATCGCCACCTTGGCAGTCGCCGAGGTGACGATCTCGTCGTGTTCCGTCCGCTCAGCCGGGATTGATGCCGGCAGCTGCGCAGGCGGCGGCGTATTCGGCGGCGCACAGCTCCTGTTCGGTCACGAAGCCGGCGGCGATGACGTCGGCGATGGTGTCCCGGGTGACGGCTTTCGGGGTGAGCAGGACTGCCGGCACGTTCTTGCCGGTCTCCGGGTCGAGGACGGCGGTGGTGGCCGTGCTGGGGCGCTGCCCGCGGGCGAGGTCGACGGCCAGCCCGATCGCCACGTCGGCTTCCTGTTCGATCGCCTTGTAGACGGTCATGCACTGGTCGCCGGTCAGAATGTTGCGCAGGCCCTGCACGGTGGCGTCCTGACCGGTGACGAGCACCTCGCCGTTCAGCCGGTTCTTGCGCAGCACCCCGATCGCCGCGTTGGCGAGGCCGTCGTTGGCGGCGAGGACCGCGTCGATGTCCTGGTGGGAGGTGAGCATCTGCTCGAACATGGTGCCGGCCTGGGCGTTGTCCCACTCCGGCACGGCCTGGTCGGGGCCCTTGGCGTACTCGCCGGAGCCGAACTTCGGTTCCAGCACTGCGTCGTAGCCCTGCCGGAACAGGGTGGCGTTGTTGTCGGTGGGCGCGCCGTGCAGCCGGGCCACCTTCGGCGTGCTGCGCGGTTTGCCGGCGAGGCACGAGACCAGGCCCTCGCCTTGGAGCTTGCCGACCGCGACGTTGTCGAAGCTGACGTAGTAGTCCGCACCGCCGCCGAGGGTGAGCCGGTCGTAGTCGATCGTCGCGATGCCGGCCTGGCGCGCCTTGTCCAGCACCGCTTTGCCCGTACCCGAGTCGAGGTTGACGATCATCAGGACCGTGACGCCGCTGGCGATCATGCCGTCCGCGATGGTCTGGAACCGGTTCTTGTCGCCCTGCGCGTTCTGGATGTCGGCCTCGATCCCGGCCTTGGCGAACGCCGCCTTGAGGTAGCGCGGGTCGGCGGTCGCCCAGCGGGCGGAGCTTTTGGTGTCGGGCAGGATCACGCCGACCCGGCCCGTCGTGCCGTGGTCGCCGTCGCAGGCCGCGACGCCGCCGGCCAGGGTCAAAACCGCGGCCAGGCTCAGGGCCGTCCGTCCCATGCTGCTTCCCCTTCCGTACGCCCGCACAGGCTCGCTGATCAGGGCGCGAAGCACAAGCGGCAGGTCGGTAAAGGGCGCCCGGTAAGGGCCGAAAATCGTCTAGGAATTTGACGTTCGAAACGATTGTTAAGAACGGCTCTCCAGTTCGGACGGACCCCCGCAAGAATAGCGGCGCCGAATGGTGTAGCTTTCCTTTCGCACAGATGGGGAGGCATCGATGCCAAAAGGCTTCGCACGTTCAATTGTCATTTTCGCCACAGGCCTGAGCATGGCTGCCGCATTCGCGGCTCCCGCGCAGGCGACCACCGTGGACGACCCGCGCACGCCGGCTCCGGCCGGCGCGTCCCGGGCGCCGATCTCCGAGGTGGCGCCCTCGGAGCGGGCACTGTCCAACGCCAACCGGGCGACCGCCGTGGAGCTCGCGCCGCTGGCTCCGGCGCTGCCGCCGAACGTCAGCACCAAGACCTGGTCGGTGCCGGCGTTCATCCAGCTCTTCGAGGCCAAGTACGGCCGCCCGATGACCGCGACCGAGAAGCAGGCCCTGGCCCGGGGCTGCATCGGCGTCACCACGGTCAACCTGGAGCGCGGCAACATCAACCCGCCGCTCGGCATGTCGTTCGGCTCGTTCAACACCTCGCGCAGCGTGCAGAACGCGCTCAACGACATTCTCGCGACGAACCCGACCACGGCGCAGTTCACCCAGGCCGTGCAGCGGCACCCGCTGCTGAGCCGGATCAGCAACGTCACCAGCTCGCTGCCCAGCGGCCCGACGTCGCAGTGGACCGCGGTCATTTTCTCGAAGCGTTTCTATTCAAAGCAGAACCCGGCGTGGACCGACGAGCAGGCCGCCCGCGCATTCCTGCCGAACCCGACCACCAATCAGGTCGACATGTCGGCATACCGTTACCTCGCCAAGCCGGGATATGTCAACTTCGACTACGGCTGGCTGGACGAGGGCACCGGAAACTGGTGGCACGCGAACCACGCCGAGCCCGGCATGAATGTTTACCAGAGCACGCTGAAGCACTATTCCCGGCCGCTGCTCGATTTCGACCGTCAGGTCTTCACGGTAACGTTCGCCCGAGTCCACCCGTGACGATCGACCACCTCGTGGGTCAGCGGGTGACGCTGCGCGGGATCGCGGGTGACGCCGCGAGCGGGGCGGTGCTGGTGCTGGACGGCGGCACGCCGGTCTACGTCGAGGGGCTGTCCAGCTGGGCTGAGCTGGCGGGCTGGCCCGTGGCGGTCACCGGCGACCTGGACCGCACCGAGATCGCGCCGCTGCCTCCGGGCACGCCGGTCAGTCACGGCGCACCCGGCGAGCAGTACGTCCTGAAGAACCACGCTTCGCCGCAGCCCGGCGAGTAACGCCAAGGGCGCCGACTCCAGCAGGGGTCGGCGCTCCTGGCGTTGTCAGGACCGGTCAGAGCAGCCCGGAGCGGCGCCACAGCGCCATGCCAGGCCCGGCGATCAGGTCCAGGTCCCGCAGGAAAGCGACCACCTTCTCCCCCGCCCACTTCAGCGTTTCGGTGTAGTACGGGTTCGTGCGGGCCACCCGGGAGCCGAGCTGCGGGTCGATGCCCACCGATCGGTACACCTCGGGAGCGATCAACCGCCGGCCGATCATGTACGCCGCGCGGGCGATGACGAGCCGGTCGTACGCGAGCCGTTTCTTGCCCGCCGCCCGCACCTGGCGGGCCAACTCCTCGCGGGCGTAGCGGACGTGCCGAGCCTCCTCGATGACGTGGATGCGGGACACCATCCGGACCAGCGGCTGCACGGTCTCGTCCGCGGATGCTTCACGTTGCAGGGTGTCGAGGATTTCCTCGGCGATGAGGATGGCCGCGTACATGCGGGGTCCGGTCGCGGTCGTGGCGATGAACTTGCCGAGGGTGTTGTCCCACGCACCGACCCGGTAGACCGGGGTTTCCAGTTTGGCGATCATGCGACCGAACATCACCGAGTGGCGGCATTCGTCGGCGACCTCGGTGAGGGCGTACTGGGCGTGGGGCGAGGTGGGGTCCTGTTTGTAGTAGTCGCGGACGAGTAGTTGCATGAGGATGGTCTCGAACCAGACGCCCAGGCTGGCGACGCTGGCGACTTCGTGCCGGGTGAGGATGCGCCGCTGGTCCGGGGTGAGCTTCTCCCACAGCTCAGTGCCGTAGAGCGAGCACCGGCGCTCCGGCACGAACCAGAGATCGGGCACCAGCGGCGCATCCCAGTCGATCTCCACCCCCGGGTCGTACGAGTGCGCCGCGGAGGAGCGCAGCAGTCGGGTCGCAGTCTGGGAACGGTCGGAAAGATCCACGTCGCCGCCTCCGAGGGGTTGACGTTACCGGAAGTAACAGCTACTTCTCGTACTATGGCCTCCGTCGATGAGCCCGTCAACCGTCCCGACGGCCGCAGTGCGCGCTGGGCGAATCACCGCGAGCAGCGGCGCGAAGAACTGATCAGCGCCGTCATCGAGGCGATCCGCGAGCTGGGACCCGAGCCCGGCGTCGACGCGGTCGCCGCGCACGCCGGGGTCAGCAAACCCGTGCTGTACCGCTACTTCACCGACAAACCGGGACTGTGGGAGGCCGTTGCGCGGCGGGCCGCCTCGGACGTCGTCGCGGCGATCGTCCCCGCGGTGGCGGCGGTCGTCGGCGAGGACCGGGAGGTTGTCCTCGCGGTGGTCGACGCCTACCTGGCGTACATCGAGAACGACCCGCAGCTCTACCGGTTCGTCGTGCACCAACGCGGCATCGCGCGGGAACGCGACGTGGTTGCCGACGCCATCGACAGTGTCGCCAGCGCGTTGGCTCGACTCTTCGGCGACCGGCTCCGCGCGATGGGACTCGACTCCGGTCCCGCCCTGCCGTGGGCGTACGGGGTTGTCGGCTACGTCCAGACCGTCGGCGACTGGTGGTTACGCCACCAGCAACCGATCAGCCGCGAAGCTCTCGCGGAGTACCTGACAACACTGCTCTGGGGCGGGATCACCGGAATCCGGGCCGCCGCGGACATACCTGGCGGATTGGCGGCGACATATGAGTGACGCGGACGAGGAATACCGGGGCGAGGCCGAGATCCGGGCCGGGGACACGGCGGTGACCGTGCCGGTCCGCCTGTCGGTCCAGTTCGAGCCGATGGAGGGGCGCTACCGCTGGGCCGGGCGGGCCGCCCCCGACGACGCCCTCAGCGCGCAGCTGCGTGCCGGCGCTCGGGACGTGACCGTACGCATCGGCGAGCGCGAAGCCCCGGCCCGACTGGGCGAACCGGACCCGTGGGGCGGCGTACGCCTCAGCGGAGTGGGCCGGCCACCCTGGAGCGCAACTGCCGCGGAGTGAGCCCGTACCAGCGGCGCACCGCACGGCTGAGCGCCGACTGCTCGGCCAGCCCCACCATCGCGGTGACCTGGGTCAGCGGCAGATCCGTCTGGGTGATGAGCCGGTGTGCGGCGATCCGGCGGACCTCGTCCAGGATCGCCTCGAAGGTGGTGTGCTCGTCCGCCAGCCGGCGCTGCAGCGTCCGCGGATGGGTGCGCAGCACCTTCGCCACCGCCGTGACCTCCACCGGCGAGGACCCCAGTGCCTGGATCAGCAGCATGCGCACCCGGTCCGCGACGCGCTCTCCGGGCGCCGGGAAGTGGCTGGCGATGTAGTCCACCGCCAAGTCGTGCAACACCCGGTTGCCGCCCGGCACCGCGGTCGTGGCAAGCCCGCCGGGCACCCGCAGCACCGCATCCGGCCGGCCGAAGCGCACCTCCGCGCCGAAAAACCGGGTGTACGCCTCGACGGGTGCGAGGGCCGGGTGCGGCAGGTGCACCGAGCGCAGGCCGTACGGGCCGCCGTGCAGCAGCACGATGATCCGGTGCACCAGCCCGAGCCCGAGGTCGACGGCCTGCGGCGGCAGCACCTCGGCGATCGCGGTCTTGTAGAGCAGCCCCACCACGCCGCGACGCCCGGACGGGTCGGGAATCTGCGACACGGTCAGCGCCGGGCTGTGCACGAACAGGAACCGCTGCGTGGTCTCCAGTGCCGCCCCGAACGTCGGGGAGTTCTCGATCGCCAGCGCGAGCGGCCCGAGCACCGACGCGTTCTGCGTACCGGCGAGCCGCAGGCCCAGATCCGGGCAGCCCAGCTCGTACGCGGCCGTTTCGAGCAGCGCCGCGGTGGCCTCCGCGGGAATGACCGCGTCGTCGGTTTCCAGCGCCGCGCAGCTCACCCCGAAGCGCCCGAACAGCTCGCCGGCGTTCCCGCCGAGGCCGTCGACGAGCGCGGGCAGTCCCCGCAGGCAGGCGGCGCGCACCATCGAGTCCATGGCGTGCAAGGGTAAATCCCTGTCGCGCAAAGGCAAGTCCCGATATGGGTACGGGCGAAACACTGTCCCCATGGCCGAACACTTCGACGTCCTCATCATCGGCGCCGGTCTCTCCGGTATCGGCGCGGCATGGCGGCTGCGCCGGGAGCGGCCCGGCACGACGTTCGCGATCCTGGAGGCCCGGACCGCGATCGGCGGCACCTGGGACCTGTTCCGCTACCCCGGGGTCCGCTCCGACTCCGACATGTTCACCCTCAGCTATCCGTTCCGGCCGTGGCGCGGCGCCAAGGCAATCGCTTCCGGCGAGTCGATCCGGGCGTACATCAACGCGACCGCCCGGGACGGCGGGGTCCTGCCGCACATCCGCTTCGGCACCAAGGTGCTCGCGGCGAGCTGGGCCGACTCCCGGTGGACCGTCACCACCGACCAGGGCACCTACACCTGCAATTTCCTGTACGCCTGCTCGGGCTACTACGACTACGCCGAGGGCTACCAGCCGGACTTCGCCGGGCTGGCCGACTTCCAGGGCACCGTCGTGCACCCGCAGTTCTGGCCGGAGGACCTCGACTACACCGGCAAGCGAGTGATCGTCATCGGCAGCGGCGCCACGGCGGTGACCGTGGTGCCCGCCATGGCCTCGACTGCGGCACACGTGACGATGCTCCAGCGCTCCCCCACGTACATGACGGTCCTGCCGGAGAAGGACGTGATCGCCGACGTCCTGCGCAAGGGGTTGCCGGCGAAGGCGGCGAACTCCGTGGTCCGCGCCAAGAACATCCTGCTCACCCAGGGGTTCTACCAGCTCGCCCGGCGGCGGCCGGAGCGGGTCAAGTCGCTGCTGCGCCGGATGACGCTGTCCCACCTGCGCGACCGGGCGCTGTTCGACGCGCATTTCACGCCCACCTACCAGCCATGGGACCAGCGGTTGTGTGTGGTGCCGGACGGCGACCTGTTCGCCGCCATCAAGGCGGGCACCGCCTCGGTGGTCACCGCGCACATCGACCGGTTCGTGCCGGAAGGCATCAAGCTCACCGACGGCCGGGTGCTCGAGGCCGACGTGGTGGTCTCGGCCACCGGGTTGTCGCTGCTGCCCCTGGGCGGGGTGCAACTCACCGTGGACGGCGCGCCCGTGGAGCCCGGCAAGTCGGTCGCCTACCGCGGCGTGATGCTCGGCGGCGTGCCGAACTTCGCGTACTGCATCGGCTACACCAATGCGTCCTGGACCCTGCGCGCCGACCTCTCCCACCGGTACGTCCTCAAACTGCTGTCCTACATGGACCGCAACGGCTTCACCAGTGCCACCCCGCAGGAACGGCCCGGACCGCGCCGGCCGCTGCTCGACCTCAGTTCCGGCTATGTGCAGCGCGCGCTGGACCGGTTCCCGAGCCAGGGCGAGCGGGACCCGTGGATCATGCGACAGAACTACCTGCGTGACGCCTTCATGACCCCCCGCGCCGACGTACGCCGGGACATGACGTTCAGCCGCAAGCCCGCCCCCGTGCTCGAGGAGATCCGATGACCGGACTGACCCCGTACCGTTTCGTCGGGCGTACCGCCGTGGTGACCGGCGCCGCCGGCGGCATGGGTGAACAGCTCGCCCACGGCCTCGCCGCGCGGGGCAGTGAGCTGGTGCTCGTCGACCGGGACGCGCTGCGTCTCGACGAGGTGGCCGAGTCGATCCGCGCCGGCTATCCCGGCCTGACCGTGGAAACCCTGGTCGCCGACCTCGCCGATCGGGCGGCGGTGATCGCGCTCGCCGAGGGCATTCGCGAGCGGCATCCGCGGCTAGGACTGCTGATCAACAACGCCGGAGTGGCCCTGGGCGGCCGCTTCGACCAGGTGTCCATCGAGGAATTCGAGTGGGTGATGGCGGTGAACTTCACCGCGCCCATGCTGCTTACCCATCACCTGCTGCCGTCGCTGGTCGCCGAGCCCGGCTCGCACCTGGTCAACACCTCCAGCCTGTACGGCCTGATCGCGCCGCCCGGGCAGTCCGCGTACAGTTCCAGCAAATTTGCCCTGCGCGGTCTGAGCGAGGTGCTGCGCAGCGAGCTGCGCGACCTCGGCGTCGGGGTGACCACCGTGCATCCCGGCGGCGTCCGCACCCGCATCGCGGAAAGCGCGCGCATCGCCGCGGGGGTGCCCGCCGACGACGTCGAGGAACACCAGCGCATCTTCGCCGCGCTGCTCACGTATCCGCCGGAGAAAGCCGCCGCCGACATCCTCGATGCCGTGCGGCGCCGCCGCGGTCGGGCGCTCATCGCGCCGACCGCCAAGCTGCCCGACCTGCTCGCCCGGCTGCTGCCGGAAACGCACATGCGCGTCATCACCACCCTCACCGGACTGGTCGCGCGCCGCGGTCAGGCCAAGGCCGGAGTGCGCAAATGAGATACCTGAACGTACGCGGATCCGCGGTGCGCGTGCACGAGACGGGCGACCCGGAGCACCCACCCATCCTGCTCCTGCACGGCATCGGGCGCAGTCTCGAAGACTGGCTGCCGCAGCATGACCGGCTCTCCGAGCGGTGGCGGGTCATCAGCGTGGACCTGCCCGGCTTCGGGCTGTCCGAGCGGCTCCCCGAGCCCATCTCCCTCGCCACCCTCGCCAGCGGCGTCCGCGAGACCCTCGACGTGCTCGGCGAACGCCGCCCGCTGCATGTGATGGGCAACTCGCTCGGCGGCGCGGTTTCCATGCAACTGCTGGTCTCGGCACCCGAGCGGGTCGCCACGCTGACCCTGGTCAACAGCGCCGGCTTCGGCAAGGAAGTGGCGTTCTTCCTGCGCGCCCTGGCGATCCCGGGGCTCGGCAAGCCGCTCATGCGCCGGATGGACGCCCGCGTGGCCCGGCGCGTGGAGCGCGCGCTGTTCGCCGACCGGGTGCACGCCACCCAGGAACGCGTCGACTTCGCCCTGCGGGTCGCCGCCCGGCCAGACTATGCGGCCGTCTTCCTGGAGACCGCCCAGTCGATGGGCGGGCTGCGCGGCATCCACGGCCCGTGGCGGCAGACCCTGCTGAGCGAGGTCGCCAAACACCCCCGGCCCACGCTCATCGTGTGGGGCGACCGCGACCTCATCCTGCCCGCGGCGCACCTTGCGGCGGCCCGGACGGCATTCCCGGACGCCCGCTCGCACCTGTACCCGAACACCGGTCACATGCCGCAGATCGAACGCCCCGACGAGTTCGCCGAGCTCGCCGAGCTGTTCCTCACCGCGCGCTCCGACAGCCGTACCTGAGGAGAGCCCCGGCCCGGCTGACCTAGAGTGATCCACATGTCCGCCTGGCCGAGCAGTCCCGCCCACCACCGCTGGCTCGACCAGCACAGCCGCGACCTGCTGGCCTTCGGGCGCCGCACCGCCGACCCCGGCGGCGGCGCCCGCTGGCTGGACAACCTCGGCGAGCCGATGGCGGACCGCCCGCTTTCCACCCTGATCAGCAGCCGCATGACCCACGTGTACGGCATCGGCGCGCTGCTCGGAGTGCCCGGCGCGGGCCGCGTCGCCGCGACGGCGATGGCCGGGCTCACCGGACGGCTCCGCGACGCCCGGCATGGCGGCTGGTTCCCGGCCGTCCACACCGACGGCACCCCGGAGCCGGGCAAGACCGCCTACGACCATTCCTTCGTCCTGCTGGCGGCATCCACCGCGGTCCAGGCCGAACTGCCCGGAGCGACCGACCTGCTCGACGAGGCCGCAGCGGTGCTGCTGAACCGCTTCTGGGACGAAGAAGCCGGGCTGTGCGCCGACACGTGGGACACCACGTTCACGGCGCTCGACGGCTACCGCGGGATGAACGCCAACATGCACGCCGTCGAAGCGATGCTGTCCGCGGCAAGCGTCACCGGAGACCCCGCCTGGATCTCCCGTGCCCTGCGGATCTGCCGCTTCGTCGTCACCGTCGCCGAAGCACACCAGTGGCGCATCCCCGAACACTACGACGCCGCCTGGCAGCCGCTACCGGACTACCACCGCGACGAACCCGACCACCCCTTCAAGCCGTACGGGGCCACCATCGGGCACGGCCTCGAGTGGGCCCGCCTGCTGCTGCACACCGCCGCAGCCCCCACGGTCGGGGAATCGACCTGGCTCACCACAGCCGCCAAGGAACTGTTCGCCCGCGCCGTCGCCGACGGTTGGGCGGTCGACGGTCAACCCGGCTTCGTCTACACCACCGACTGGACCGGCCGCCCCGTCGTCCGCGACCGCATGCACTGGGTGGCCGCCGAAGGAGTGCACGCCGCCGCGGCGCTTCATGCGTACACCCGGGCCGAGTCCTACGCGCAGTGGTACCGCACGTGGTGGGATTACATCGACGAGCACCTCATCGACCACGAGCACGGGTCGTGGTTCCACCAGCTCGACCCGGCCAACCGGCCGGTCGCGACGGTGTGGCCGGGCAAAGCCGACCTCTACCACGCTTTCCAGGCCACGCTCGGCCCCCGCCTTCCGCTGTGGCCCATGGTGGCAACGGCCGTGGACAACCATCTCGCCTAGGCGTGGTGTGCCGCAGAACCACGACAACGTGGTGAGCGCGCTGCGAACTCAGACCTGGAATCGCCCCACCGCGGTCTGCAGGTCGGTGGCGAGCCGGGCCAGCTCCGCTGCCGTACGGTCCGCCTCGGTCAGTTCCGACGTGGTCAGTTCGGCGGACGCTGCGACGCCGCGGATGTTGGCGGCGATCTCGGAAGCGCCGCCGGCCACCTCGGTGACGCTGCGGGACATCTCCCCGGCCGTCGTGGTCTGTTCCTCGACCGCGGCGGCGATGGTGAGCTGATAGTCGTTGATCCGGGCGATGATGCGGCCGATCTCGCCGATGCTGTCGACGGCCTTGACCGTGTCGGCCTGGATCGCCTCGACCCGCCGCGAGATGTCCTCGGTGGCCCGGGCGGTTTCCTGGGCGAGGTCCTTGACTTCGCTGGCAACGACCGCGAAGCCTTTGCCCGACTCGCCGGCGCGGGCCGCCTCGATCGTGGCGTTCAGCGCCAGCAGGTTCGTCTGCTCGGCGATCGACGTGATCGCCTTGACCACGTTGTCGATCTCGGCGGAGGACTCGCCGAGCTGGGCGACGGTTTTGTTGGTGACGTCGGCGACCCCGACCGCGTCCGCCGCGACCCGGGCGGCGTCCTGCGCGTTCTGGGCGATCTCCCGGATGGAGGCGCGCATCTGCTCGGACCCGGAAGCGACAGTCTGCACGTTGCCCGACACGTCGTCCGCGGCGGCCGCGACCATGTTGACCTGGTCGGCGGATCCCTGCGCGTTGCTGGCGATCCGGCCGGTCACGCCGGAGAGCCGCTGGGAGCTGTCGCCCAAGGTGCGGGACCCGGCTGCGAGTGTCTCGACCGTGCGCCGGATACCGTCCCTGGCCTCGTTGACCGCCGCGGCCATCCGGCCCAGCTCGTCGCGGGAGCGGACTTCCGCCGGGTGGGTCAGATCCCCTGCGGCGACGGCTTGCAGGGCGACAGAGGTGACCCGCAGCTGCCGTGCCATCAATCGCGCAACGGTGACTCCCACCGCTGCTGCGAGGATCAAACCGAGCAGCAGGACCGCGATCGTGACGGTTGTGGCGCCCCGGTACTTGCCGTCCGCACCGCGCGCCATCGCAGCCGCGGCCGCGTCCTCGGCGCTGCGCAGAGTCGCGATCGAGTCGGCCATGCGTTTCGCGATGTCGGCGAACACCACGGATATCTGCCCGGTCGGCGGCGGGGTGAACCCGGCCGGTGGCGGATCACCGAAGTCGAGCGTGTCGCGCATCAGCCGGTAATCCGCGATCGCCTTGGTCAACGTCTGGACCGCCGCCTGGCGCTCTGCCACCCTGCCGGTGTGTCCGTGTCCGCCCTGCGGGCCGGAGAGCACCAGCTGCGTGTACGCACCCAGCGCCGCGTCAACCTGTGCATCGGCTGCGGCAACGTCCTTGCGACCTTGAGTACGCAGCGCCGGATCGCGGTCCCCATGGCTGTAGAGCAGCAAGCCGCTGTACATGTCGCCCAGGGCGCCCCGCAGGTCACCCAGGTGCTTCATGCTCGCGACGTGCACACTCGTCGTCGTGCCGAGGTCGTCACTCAGGACCGACATCCGATTGACCGACAGCGCACCGACGCCGAGCGCCACCACCGCGGTGACCCCCGCAGCGAGCAGGCCCTTGACGTTCACACTGCGATCCGACAGCCACCCGATAAGCGGGTTGCGGCGGACCGTCACCGCCAGCTTCCTCATTTTTTAGTACGGTACGCGGCCGATAATGCGCCCGGACCCGATTCCTCCGCTTCTCGACCCCGGCAAGATCCGCTGCCGTACGGTGGGAGGAAGGAGGCAGCGATGACCAGTCCCCTGTCAAACGCACCCGGTGTGCTCGTCGTCGACGACGACCCCGACATCCTCGACACCACAGCCCACATGCTGAAGGTCCGCGGTTTCCGTGTGCACACGGCACTCGACAGTGCCTCGGCGATGGAAATTTGTCACGCGCAGCAAGGCAAGATCGATGTCCTGGTCGCCGACCTTTCCATGCCCGGGGACAGCCGGGGAGACCTGGCCCGGGACGTCACTGCCGCGTACCCGAAAATCCAGGTCGTGTACGTCAGCGCGATCCCCCGGCACGTTGCCCTGTCCCAGGGCCTCGTCCGGCCGGAAGCGCCCTACCTGCAAAAGCCGGCCCAGCCCAACGTGCTGGCCAATCTCGTGCAAGGCGTTCTGCCGAGCTCCCCGCAGGCTGCCTCCGACTACTGAGCGGTCAGCTCCGCGGCGAGCGCGACGCAGACCGGCGCGGCCTGCGCATAGGCCGCACGGATGTCGTCCACCATCGCCTTGCCCCCGTCGACCGCCCCTGCGCGAGCCGCATCCTCGAGTGTGCCGCACAGGTGGCTGACCGTGCTGACACCGACATTGGCCGCCGAGCCCTTCAAGGCATGGGCCTGGTCCCGGACAGCCTCAACGTCCTGGGCGGCCACGGCCACGGCAAGCCGGTCCAGCCCAGGCGGCGTCTTCGTGGTGTACGAAGTCAGCAGCCGGACGAGTAACGCCCGCTCCGCATCGGCCGGCTCCGGCCCGGTGATCTCCGCCAGCCGGTCCCGGATGTCATCCACCAACGCCACACCCGTCCCATCGGCACAACACCGGCCAGCCTGAGCCCGGCGATCAGCCGGGCGGCACACGCCCGACGACCCGCAGGTCATCCGGCCTCGTATGATCAGGACCATCGGATCCAGCGGATACCTGAACCGGGGTGAGGCAGCATGGCCTATCCGCCCATGACGATGGCCGACCTCGCCGAACGCCTGCGACGCACCCAGGACGACAAGATCAGGTGGAAGCACCTCTGGGAGTTCCTCGAATGGTTCCCTTCCGCTCTGCCATCCAAGCGGATGGAAGCATTGGTATGGGCACCCGCAGCCTTCCGCAAACACGGCGTCTATCTGTCGTCGCTGGCTAGGCGCGTTTCGGCGAGGAGCCGGCCGACGGTGTCGGCGGCTTTGAGGGCGGATCCCGTCAGGATGGTCACGGTGGTCTCGGTGCGGCGCAGGGTGCCGCGGCGCAGGAATTCGCGGGCGGCCGGCACCACGATGGCACTGGTCGGCTCGGCGTAGAGACCGCGCCCGGCCAGCTCGAAGGCGGCCGGGGCGATGTCCGACTCGGCCACCGCCACGAGGTCACCGTCGGAGACCCGGATCGCGTCGAGCACCTCACGGTCGCGCACCGGGCGGGCGATAGCTGTGCCTTCGGCGATGGTGGGCCGCCACTGTCCCGGTGTCACCTCGGCGGCGCCGGCTGCGAAGGCGGCCACCAGTGGGCTGCAATGGCTCGGCTGGGCGACCAGCAGGCGCGGCCGGCGGGTGATGGCCCCGGAGGCGAGCAGCTCGCCGAAGCCGAGGTGCAGGCCCAGCACGAGGCTGCCGGCACCGCACGGCAGCAGGACAGCGTCCGGCGCGGTGAAATCCAGGTCTTCCCAGATTTCGTACGCGAGCAGCTTCGTGCCCTGCAAGAAGAACGGGTGCCAGTTGTGGCTGGCGTAGAACACGGAGGCGGAGCGCTGCACGGCGGCGTCGGCGGTGTCCTGCCGGCTGCCTGGCACGAGCTCCACGGTGGCGCCGTGCACCCGGCTCTGCTGGATCTTGGCCGGTGAGGTGGCTTCGGGGGCGAGGATGGTGGCGCGGATTCCGGCGGCAGCCGCGTACGCGGCGATCGAGGAACCGCCGTTGCCGCTGCTGTCCTCCAGCATCTCGGTGACGCCCTGCTGCCGGAGAAAGGAGACCAGCACTGAGGTGCCCCGGTCTTTGAAGCTGCCGGTGGGGTTGATCCATTCCGGCTTGACCCGCAGCGGCAAGCCATTCAGCTCGACGTCGAGCAGCGGAGTCAGCCCCTCGCCGAGGCTGACCGGCCGCTCGATCGGCACGGGGAGGGCAGCGGCGTAGCGCCACTGCGAGCGTACGGAAGAGTTGACGTCGGCCCGCGTGATGCCGGGCAGGGGCGCCACGGCCAGCGGCGAGCCGTCGTCGCCGCGCCACCGCGGCTCGTCGAAGGTGTAACGGCGGCCGGAACGGTCGGCGAGAAAGGACATGGCGCCATCCTCGCCGAACGCTCCGGCGGCCTGTGTCGAAGGGTCCGGCTCAGCTCACCCGGTCGCGGTGCAGGAGGCGGCTGAAGCCGGAGCGGGCGGTGTCACGGCCGGCGCGCAGGACCGCGCCGACCCGGTTGACCACGCTGTCACCGGCGATGAGGAGCTCGCCCACGTACGCGGAGGCGCGGTCCATCACCAGCAGCGCCCGGGCCAGGTCTTCCTCGTCGGCGCGCAGGGCCCAGAGCCGTTCGGCCTGTTCCCAGGCTCGGGCGCGGGTCGCGGCCACGAGGACGCTCTGGCTCCAGTCGTCGAGGTCGCCGACGAGGCCGTCGATGCGCAGCTGCCAGCGGGTGGAGTAGCGGCGGCGCAGCGGCGGGATCTCCGCGTAGAAGATCTCGTTGACCAGCAGGTAGTCCGGGTGCACCAGGTCGTCACGCGGCGGGCCGAGCTGGTCCCAGGTGGCGAGGAGAGCCAGCGCCAGGTCGTGGTTGATGTGGGCGTTGACGCCGAGCATGGCGGCCGCCAGTTTGCTGATCCGGTGGTCCTGGGCGCGCCGGAACAGCACCTCCCAGGCGTCCGGGGTGGCTTGGTTCTCCTCGCCCCACAGGCGCAGCGCGTCGAAGTAACGCTTGGCGAACTCGATGTCGAGCAGTTCTAGGAAGTCGCCGTCGCGCACGCTCGTGCCGCGTAGTGCGGTGGCGACCCGGTCGGTGATGGTGAAGTAGAGCGAGTTGAAGGCGGCGACCCGGTTCTTCGCGGGCGGCGGCAGCTCGTTCATGATCTCCTGCGCCCGGGTCAACATGCGCAGGACCTCGCCGATCGTCTGCGGGCAGTCCGCGCAGAGCTCGGCCATTTCGCGGGCCGCTGGTGCCCAGCCCTGGCCGGCTGGCACCAGCCCGGGTTCGTCGGGCGCGAGCCGCCGGCGTTCCTCGCGAAGGAGTTGGGCACTGCTCTGCACACCGATGCGGTCGAAAGTCGTCGTCGTGGTCATGGTGGCCCCCCAGCCCCCGAAATTTCCCCGTCGGTCGTCCACGTTGCTGATGATCGCCGTGGTTGACCAGCCTCCGGGCGGCTTCCCGACACAAGGGTCCGTTCAGCCGAACTCGCCGCCGCCACGGTCAGCGAGACAGTACTTCATTGAATCGGGCGGTGTCGATGTTGCCCCCGGAGACGATCACACCCACCCGGCCGGTGATACGCGTGCGCCCCGCGAGCAGTGCGGCGATTCCCGTGGCGCCACTGGGCTCCACGACGATCCGCATCCGCTCGAAGGCGAAACCCATGGCGTCGCGGATGTGGTGGTCGTTGACCAGAGCGATCTCGTCCACGAGCCGCCGATTGACCGCGAAGGTCAGCTCGCCCGGGATGGCGGCCGCCTGGCCGTCGGCGATGGTCCGCGGCACTGGCACGCTCACCCGCTCGCCCGCCGCCAGCGAACGCCGGGTGTCGTCGCCGTCCTCCGGCTCCACGCCGACCATCCGGATGGTCGGCTGCAGTGCTTTCGCGGCGGTCGCCGAGCCGGCCATCAGCCCGCCGCCACCCACCGGCACGACGAGCGCGTCGAGCTCGCCGACTTCCTCGATGAGTTCCAGCGCCGCGGTGCCCTGACCCGCCATCACGTGCGGGTGCTCGTACGGTGGGATCAGCGTGACGCCCCGCTCGGCGGCCAGCGCGGCACCCAGCGCGACCCGGTCCCCGGTGTAGCGGTCGTAGGTGCGCACCTCGGCGCCGTAGCCCTCGGCGGCGGCGACCTTCGAGGCCGGGGTGTCCTCGGGCATCAGGATCACCGCTGAGCTGCCGAGCTCACGGGCGGCCAACGCGACAGCCTGCGCGTGGTTGCCCGACGAATACGCGGCGATGCCCCGGTCCAGCTGTTCGCGACTCAGCCGCGAACAGGCGTTGTACGCGCCGCGGAATTTGAAGGCCCCCACCCGCTGGAAGTTCTCGCATTTGATGAACACCTCGGCGCCGACGAGGGCGTCGAGCGTCCGGGAGCGCAGCACCGGCGTCCGGTGGGCGACCCCGCGGAGGCGCTCGGCAGCGTCGCGGACGTCGGAGAGGGTGATCATGGTTGGGGGGTTCCCTTCAGTCGGGCCTTCTGGACCTTGCCCATGGCGTTGCGGGGCAGCTCGGCGACCAGGTGCACCGCACGGGGCCGCTTGTGTGCGGACAGGCGGGTGGCGACGAAAGCGATCAACTCGTCGGAGTCGGCGGTGCCGCCGTCCGCAACCACGAAGGCGGTGATCTGCTCGCCCAGGTCGGGATGCGGGGTGCCGATCACCGCGGCCTCGCGGACACCGGGGTGAGCGAGCAGGCAGTCCTCGACCTCACCCGCGCCGACCCGGTAGCCACCGGTCTTGATCAGGTCTGTGGAAGCGCGCCCCACGATCCGGTGCCAGCCGTCCGGCCCGATCGTGGCGACGTCGCCGGTGCGGTACCACCCGCCGGCGGCAAGCTCCCGGTCCGCGGCGCCGTCCTTGCGCAGGTAACCGTCGAAGAGCGTCGCGCCACGGACCTCGAGGTGGCCGATGGTCTCGCCGTCGGCGGGCAGCGGTGCACCGGAGTCGGTGACGAGCCGGGTTTCCACGCCAGCGACGGGCACGCCGACGCGGCCGGGCCGGCGCTCACCGTCCGCGCGGGCGCTGACCGTGATCAGGGTTTCCGTCATGCCGTACCGCTCGAGCGGGGCGTGACCGGTCAGCGCCGCCAGCTCGGTGAAGACCGGCACGGGCAGCGGGGCGCTGCCGGAAACCAACAGTCGGACGCCGCGCAGGGCACGAGCCGAAGCGGGGTCGGCGCACATCCGGGACCAGACGGTCGGGACACCGAAGTAGAGGCTGCCGGCGGCCTGCGCGTACGCCTGCGGGGTGGGTTTTCCGGTGTGCACGAGCCGCGACCCGGTCCGCAGCGCGCCCAGCACGCCCAGCACGAGCCCATGCACGTGGTAGAGCGGCAACCCGTGCACGAGGGTGTCCCCCGCCGTCCACTGCCACGCGTCGGCGAGCGCATCGAGCCCGGCCGCGATCGCCCGCCGAGCGAGCACGACACCCTTCGGCAGACCGGTCGTACCACTGGTGTAGAGCACGAGAGCGGCGCTGTCGGGGTCCGGCTCGGCGGGAACGGTCCCGCCGGCATGCCCGGAGACGGGTACGACGGGCAGGCCGCTGTCGTCGGCGGCGTGTGGATCGTCGGCGAGCAGCACCGTCGCCCGGGAGTCCCGCAACACGTGTGCCCGTTCCAGCTCGCCGGCGTCCGGCGGCACGGGCACGATCGGCACACCGGCAAGCAGCCCGGCGGTCACCGCCACGATGGTCGCTTCGGTCGCGACGGCAGGCACAGCAGCCATGGGTACGCCGCGCAGCTCGGCGGCGAGTGCGGCGGCCCGGCCCAGCAACTCGTGCCGGGACAGCACCGATCCGGCGGCTACGACGGCGCGCTCATCGTCCGCGGGGTCGTGGAGGGCTCGCAGCAGGCGCATGCGGCGATGATCCCAGACGGCTATCGTGGCGCCGGTGGAGACCAGTGCGCTGCCGAAGTGGGAGCAGTTGCGCGTGCGTCAGGCCGAGGCCGAATACGACTCGGTGAAGAAAGACGCCCGGGTCGCGTACGCACTGTGGTGCCTGACCGGGATCATCGGCGGCCACCGGTTCTATCTCGGCGACACCGCGCGCTCCATCGCGATGCTCTTCACACTCGGCGGGCTCGGCGTGTGGACGCTGCTCGACGTGGTTGTCGTCGGGCGCCGGGTGCGCGCGGTGAACCACTCCCGGCGGGCGGCGATCATGACCCGGTACGGCATCCTCGAGGGCTGAGCCGCCCGGGTCGCGGGCGGCAACGACTCGGTACGGCTGCCGGGAACGGCCGGAGCGAGATCGACATGCGCGACGCGGGGTTCTGGACGCACGGGCGGGCTGAGGCGCGCTCGGGGTTCTATCGTCTGCGTCATGACGCGCATCCTGCTGATCTCGGGCGACACCCGGGAGGGAGCCCTGCACACGTCCGCGCTGCGGATGGCGGTCCGGAACGCGCCCGCAGGCATCGCCGCGACGCTGTATGACGGCCTGCGGACACTGCCGGCGTTCGTGCCCGGTGAGCCGGTGCCGCCACCCGCCGTGGCATTGCTGCGGCATCGGGCCGCGACCGCGGAGGCGTTGGTGGTCAGCACGCCCGAGTACGCCGGGTCGCTGCCCGGCAGCCTCAAGAACCTCTTCGACTGGCTGGTGGACAGCGGTGATCTGGCGGGTAAGCCGGCGGCCTGGCTCTCCCTGAGCCCCGCTGCGCAGGACCAAGCCGCCCTGGCCACGTTGGAGACCGTGCTGGAGTATGCCCAAGCCCGGGTCTTGAAGCCGGCGTGCATTCGGGTGCCCCTCGGACCACATGCGGCCGCCGGCGGCGTCGGCATCGATCCGCGTCTGCAGGAAGCGGTGCAGGACCAGCTCCGCGCCCTCGACCGGGCACTTGCCCGCCGCGAGCCCCCGGCGCCGCCGTCGTGGCAGGTGCATTCGAGCGTCTTTCCGATCGTGCCGCGCCGCGGTACCACCGGATTTAATCCCGACCGTCTGCATACCTAGTCAGGCGCCATTTTCGCTGCATGGTGAACGGTGCCGCTTGCCTCGAATGGCGGCCGCACGACTCGCCTTGCACTCGATGAGTGGCAGCCGGTCGCTCCTCCGAGCGGCCACCCGCCCTCGCCGACGCGGTTACCGCTGACCACCGAAACGGTGGCCCGGATCGGCCGAACGGATGATCTCCAGAAGTTGCTCGATGTGACGGCTGGCACTCTGAATGTCCACATCGGACAGTGCGATGAAATCCGCGTCACACCTGCTCAGCCTGCGATAACGCGGCTAGTTCCCGGCCGCCGATATGAACCACATCACCCCCGCCGTCGTGGCGATGACGCAGTGCGCACGTCCCCCATCGAGAGTTGACGATCAGTTATTGATCTTATCGAGGCCAATCCCTGCGCAGCCGCTCCTGCACCGTCGGTGCAAGATCACTCTCCGCGAAGCTGCACCCGGCATGCGGCCGTCGCTCGCCTTGCTCCGCATCGAGCACCGCTGTTACCTTCCCCCCGCTTCCGGCGCCGGAAAAACTTAGGAAATGCCGAGCAGCACAACAAATCCTTCATCCCTTACGCCATTGCGCGTGAAGTTTTGTTGTGCCCGGTGCGCGGAGAAGGGGGAGGAAATGACTACCACCAATCGCCGCGAACTTCTGAAGTTCGCGGGTGCGGCCGCCGTCGCGGCCGGCACCGGTGCGCTCATCATGCAGGTCACGACCGCCGGTTCGCAGGCCGCGCAGGCCGCAGAGCGCCCGAAGGCTCCCGCCGGAGGCCCGCAAGGCTTCAGCGAGACCTACCGCGGCCGCAAGATCGAGATCGGCGCCACCACGCCGGCGCCGCAGGGCCGGATGTTGGCCCAGCATGACAGCGCTGCCCACGCGTCGGCCACCGCCGTCAAGATCGACGGCGTCGAGCTGCACATCATGCAGAACGCCGACGGCAGCTACACGAGCATCCAGAACCACTACGAGACCTTCACGTCCCTGCGTGAGGTCGCCCGCGCGGCCGTCGACTCGCTCGGCAACGCCCGCCTGCTGCCGATCCAGCACGGCTGACCTTCCCTCCTCTTCGCGAAAGGCGACCGCACCCACTATGGGCGTACGCAAGGACCAAAGCAAGCTCACCACCGCCGAGCGGAAGGCGTTCGTCGACGCAGTCCTCAAGCTGAAGAACGACGGAGTTGTCCTCGACGGCGTCAGGATCTGGTACGACGACTTCGTGCTGACCCACAACAGGTTCATCGGCAGCGACACCGACCAAGGTAGGCGGATCGGCCACCGCTCGCCGTCGTTCCTGCCCTGGCATCGCGAGTACCTGCGCTCATTCGAGCGTGCGCTACAGACGATCGACCCGACCGTCAACCTGCCGTACTGGAACTGGACCGTCGACCGCACCGCAGGCGCGCCGATCTGGAATGAAGACTTCATGGGCGGCAACGGCGACCGTCGGACCGATGGCCGGGTCACCAACGGTCCGTTCGCCCACAGCAAGGGCAAGTGGAACATCACCCGCACGACCGACAGCAACCCACGCCTGCGCCGCTCCCTCGGTGTCGGTGGCACCCTGCCGACCGTCGCCGACCTGGACAGAGTGAAAGCTCTGAAGACCTACGACGTCACGCCGTGGAACAGCGCCTCCTCCTTCACCACCGGTTTCCGCAACGCGCTCGAGGGTTGGCGTCCACGGCCGCAACCCTCCGCAATGCACAACGCCGTGCACGTCTGGGTCGGCGGCAACATGGCCGGCGGCGCCTCCCCGAACGACCCGGTCTTCTGGCTACACCACTGCTTCATCGACAAGATTTGGTCGGACTGGCAGCAGACGAACCCGAACGTGTCGTACACGACCAAGGCCGAGCTGGATCGGGATTTCGACAACCGCGATCCCCGCACCAACCGCGACAACCGCGACAACATCGTGCACCTCGACAAGGCGATGGCGCCGCCGGAGCGGAGGAACGAAGTCGGCGAGGTCATTCCCGACAATTTCACCGTGCCGACCATGAAGCCGAGCGAGTTGCTCTCGCACACCGCCTGGTACACCTACGAGTGACAAGGGCACCGGCCCGGGTGACGCCAGTTACCCGGGCCGGCCATCCCCGCCCTTGATCATCGGCGTGCTTGCAGGCATCGGCCGCCGATCGGGCGACTTGAGCAGTACCCCCGCATAACCTCTGCTGAGCTGGGGTAACCGGGATCGCATGAGCGACACGAGAATGCGGCAGGACGGCTCCGAGGCGCCCGCGGGGGTGCTCGTCACCCAGCTGACCGAGCAGGTCTCCACCCTGGTCCGCGAGGAGCTGGCGCTCGCGCGTACCGAAATGGCGGAGAAGGGCAAACGGGCCGGAACCGGCATCGGCATGCTGGGCGGCGCGGGCGTGCTCGCTCTCTACGGCGTCTCGGCTCTGCTGCTGACGGCGGGCGCGGCGCTGGCGTTGGTGTGGCCGGTGTGGCTGGCCGCCCTGACGGTGATGGTCGTGGTCTTCGCCGCGGCGGGCATCGCGGCGCTGATCGGCAAGAAGCAGGTGGAGCAGGCGGTTCCCCCGGCGCCGACGGCCGCGGTCGACAGCGCGAAGCGTGACGTGGACGCCGTCAAGAATGCCGTCCGCGAGGGCCGCGGCCACTGATCCGTCATAGTGGCTTCATGATCTACGTCGCCGCTTCGGACCGTTACACCTCTGGCATGCAGTACCGCCGCACCGGGCGCTCGGGCCTCGATCTGCCCGTGCTCTCGCTCGGTTTCTGGCACAACTTCGGCGACGACAAGCCGTACGAGACGCAGCGGGCCATCGCCCGGCGTGCGTTCGACCTGGGCGTCACCCACTTCGACCTAGCCAACAACTACGGACCGCCGTATGGCGCGGCCGAGGTCAACGCCGGCCGGTTGCTGCGGGAGGACTTCCGGGCCTACCGGGACGAGTTGGTGATCTCCACCAAGGCCGGCTGGGACATGTGGCCCGGCCCGTACGGCCAGGGCGGCGGTGGGCGCAAGTACGTGCTCGCCAGCTTGGACCAGTCGCTCAGCCGGCTCGGTTTGGACTACGTCGACATCTTCTATTCGCACCGGTACGACCCGACCACTCCGCTCGAGGAGACCGCCGCCGCGCTGGACACGGCCGTACGCTCGGGCAAAGCCCTGTATGTGGGCATCTCTTCCTACGATGCCGAGCACACCCGGCGGATGGCAGAGCTGCTGCGCGGGCTCGGCACGCCGCTGCTGATCCATCAGCCGTCGTACTCGATGCTGAACCGCTGGATCGAGACCGAGGGGTTGCTCGACACGGCGGCCGAGGTGGGCGCCGGGGTCATCGGCTTCACCGCGCTGGCCCAGGGGCTGCTCACGGGCAAGTACCTGAAGGGCATCCCGGAGGGTTCCCGCGCGACCCAGGGCAAATCGCTGAACCCGGACTCGATCGACGAGACGATGCTCGGCCGGCTGCGGGAGCTCGACGAGGTGGCCCGCTCGCGCGGGCAGAACCTGGCCCAACTGGCGCTGGCCTGGGCGCTGCGCGACCCGCGGGTGACGTCGCTGGTGGTCGGCGCCAGCAGTGTCGGGCAGCTCGAGCAGAACGTGGCGGCCCTGGACAACCTGGCCTTCACCGACGACGAGTTGAGCACCATCGACAAGATCCTCGACGCCACGTCCGCCTCGGTGGACCTGTGGGAGGGTGCGCGCCAGGGCATGCTGTGACAGTTTCCACTCGCATGAGACAAACTTGTCTCATGCGAGCTATCTTCGTCTCATGACGCAACGAGACGGCATCCTGCGGGCGGCGGCCGAGTTCCTGGGTCGCCGCCCGAACGCCACGCAAGACGAGATCGCCAAGGCCGCCGGAGTCAGCCGGGCAACCCTGCACCGGCACTTCGCCGGGCGGACCGCGCTGTTCGCCGCCCTCGAAGAACTCGCCGTGGCACAGATGCGCGAGGCATTCGACAGCGCTCGGCTCGCCGACGGCTCGGCGACGGCAGCGCTGAGTCGCCTCGTCACCGCCAGCCAGACCGCCGCCCCCTACCTGGCCCTCATGTACAGCCAGAGCCAGGAATACGACCCGGACGAGTCCCAGGCGGCCTGGGCCGAGCTCGACGAACAGATCGCCGCCCTGTTCCGCCGCGGCCAGGAAGCCGGCGAATTCCGCCTCGACCTCAGCCCCGCCTGGCTGGCCGACGCGTTCTACACCCTCACCGCCGGCGCGGCCTGGTCCGTACAGACCGGCCGGGCCGCCGCCCGCGACTTCCCGCACATGATCACCGGTCTGCTGCTGCACGGCGCCGTCCGCACCGAGGCGACGTCATGAGGCGCTGGCTCGGCTTCAGCGCGCTGATCCTCGCCGTGCTGTTGGTGTCGGTGGACGGCACCGTCCTCGCCCTGGCGATGCCCTCGATCAGCCAGGACCTCGGCGCCACCGGCACCCAGATGCTGTGGATCGGCGACGTCTACTCCTTCGTCCTCGCCGGACTGCTGGTCACCATGGGGACCCTCGGCGACCGCATCGGCCGCCGCAAACTGCTGCTCATCGGCGCCGCCGGCTTCGGCCTGGTCTCCACCGCCATTGCGTACGCCCCCAGCGCCGAATGGCTCATCGCGGGCCGGATCCTGCTCGGCGTCGCCGGCGCCACCCTGATGCCCGCCACGCTCGCGTTGATCCGCACACTGTTCCCCGACGCCCGCGAACGCAGCACCGCCATCGGCATCTGGGGCGCCGCCATGTCCGCGGGCGCCGCACTGGGGCCCGTTCTGGGCGGCTTTCTGCTCGAGCACTTCTGGTGGGGCTCAGCGTTCCTCATCAACGCGCCCGTGATGGCCGTCCTGCTGCTGTTGGGCGGCACACTGCTGCCGGAGTCCAAGAACCCCGAACCCGGCCCGTGGGATCTGTCCAGCGTCGCCTTGTCCATGGCCGGCATGTTCGGCACGGTCTACGCCATCAAGGAAATTGCCGCGCATGGGCTCGGT
This sequence comes from Actinoplanes sp. NPDC051859, assembly GCF_044452725.1. NCBI lineage: Bacteria > Bacillati > Actinomycetota > Actinomycetes > Micromonosporales > Micromonosporaceae > Actinoplanes > Actinoplanes sp. NPDC051859. The sequence continues at coordinate 91,876 of NZ_JBITBX010000008.1, forward strand.
GTGGACACGGCGATCGCCGCAGTCGTCGGTGCGGTAGCCCTCATCGCCTTCGCCCGGCGGCAACTGCGCCTGCCGCATCCCCTCATCGATGTTCGCCTCTTCCGCAATCGCTCCTTCAGCGCAGTGATCGCGGCCGGCATGTTGTCCGTCCTCGGTCTCTCCGGATTGCTGTACTTCCTGTCCCAGTACTTCCAACTCGTCGAGGGCTACGGTCCGCTCGAGGCCGGCCTGGCCGAGCTGCCCGCCGCGATCGGCTCCATGTTGCTCGGCGTTCTGGCCGGGGCACTCACCCGGCGCACCTCGGTCCGCACGGTCCTCGGCAGCGGGATGGCCCTGACCGGCCTGTCGATGGCGGCGCTCAGCACCATCAACCCGGCGACACCGTACGCCCTGCTCGGCGTGGCCCTGTTCCTCATGGGTGCCGGCATGGGCCTCGCGTTCACCGTTGCCAGCGACGTCATCCTCACCGTCGTGCCGGAGCGGCAAGCCGGTGCCGCGTCGGCGGTGTCGGAGACGGCGTACGAGCTTGGCATGGCCCTGGGCATCGCCACACTGGGTACGGTCGTCACCGGCGTGTACCGGGACGTAACGTTGCCCGCCGGGATCCCCACCGAACTCGCCGCGACGGCACAGGACTCGCTGGCCGGTGCCGCGCAGGTGGCTGGCGCGCTGCCGCCGGAACAGGCGACTGCGATGCTGACTGCCGCCCGGTTCGCCTTCACGGACGGACTCGCCCTCGCCACCACGGCCGGCAGCGTCCTGCTCCTCGCCGCGGCGGCCGCCATCGCGATCCTCATCAGGACCCGCCGCGCGGCCTGATCATCGGGCGGTCGGCCACACCCGCCCGAGGATCCGACCCTGGACGTCGTCCGCGCGATAGGCGACGTCGTTCCGAGAATCGAGGGACACCGCACGGTGGTCACCTGAGCAGATAGAGCAGGCCATATCCCACCGGGCCGGCCGCGGCGCCCCCGTACCGCCGCGGTCAGCACCCGGTAAGCCAACCGGCGGACCGCTGTCTCGTCACGGCTCGTGGTGGACGTGCTCATAGTGCACCGCCGGCGGTGCGAGCCTGGGCAATCACGCCGGGGCGACGCCGGGCGGCGGCTGCGTTCGCCGCGGCCCGATCGGCCAACCGCTGGCGGGCCAGGACCAGGCCGTCGCTGCTCAGCCGGTACAGGTGTCGGGGTGGCCGGCCCGGCTCGGCGGAGGGCTCCCATATCTCGGCTTTCACGGTCCAGGCCTGATGAGAGACTTCCTGCCATGATCATGCGGATCGAGCCCGACGACCTCAGCCGAGCGGAAGTACAACACCTGATCGCCGAACACCTGGCCGACATGCACGCGACCTCCCCCGCGGAAAGCGTGCACGCCCTGGACCCCGGCGCCCTCCGCGCCGACGGAGTGTCGTTCTGGACGGTGTGGGACGGCGCCACCCTGCTCGGCTGCGGGGCACTGAAGGAGCTGGGTCCGTACGCGGGAGAAATCAAGACGATGCGCACCCGGCCGGAAGCGCGCGGCAGCGGCGTGGCCGCCCACATGCTCGCGTTCCTCATCGCCGAAAGCCGGCGGCGCGGATATCGCAGCATCAGCCTGGAGACCGGCACACACGACTACTTCGCCGCGGCCCGGCGCCTGTACGCCCGGCACGGCTTCGTCGCCTGCCCGCCGTTCGGCGACTACACCAACGACCCGAACAGCACCTACCTGACGCTATCGACTTGATAAGGCGAAGTGACTGCGCGACCTGAGCAACAGCCGCTTGCTCGAACCCACGACCGACCCACCTGACAAAACGGCATACTGCGAGCGTGGATCTTGTCGGCTCAGCGGTGCTGGTGGTCAGCCTCGGGGTGCTGATCGCCGCCGTGCTGAGCCGGGGCAGGCCGGCGCCAGTCACCCGGCCCTTCCTGTGCCTGGCCGCCCTGCTATGGCTCATGCTGGCCGGGGACGCCGCATTCGGCGAGCACCGACCGATGGCCGAACGTCAATGGAAAGGCGTCGCCGCCCTCCTACTCGCCCTGGCTGCCGTCGTCCAGTTCGTGAAGCACCACCGCGAACGCCGACGAGACACGGCGACGCGCACTACGCACCACGACAGCCCCGCAACCTTCATCACGATGCCTTCGCTGGGGACAGATGTCTGCGAGGGAACCGTGACCCGGTGGCTCAAGCGGGTCGGCGACCCGGTCCACGCCAGCGAGCCCCTGGTCGAGATCGCCATCGCGAAGGCCGCGGTGGAGATACCCGCTGGCACCTCCGGCGTACTCCGCGAGATTCAGGTCGCCGCCGGCGAGACCGCCCCGGTCGGCACGCCGATCGCGGTGATATCAGCACCGTAGCGGTGGTGACATAGGGCATCGTCGTGCTCCATGATGGACCAACTGCCGGTCCCCACCAGTCCTGAGGAGCAGCTCATGGCCCTGCGTACCAGTCGCCGCGCCGCCGCCGACAGACCACCGGGAAACCGGTCGTTCCTCCGGACGGTCACTGTGGCGGGCACTGCCCTCGTGCTGCTTCTCGCCGCTTCCACGCCCGCACTCGCAGCGCCGCCGATGCAGCTACCCGGCAATGCCGAGGCTGTCGAAAGCAAGTGGCAGCCGGCGTACGACTACGACCCCGACGGCTGTTACCCGACGCCCGCCATCGGCCCATCCGGAGAGATCAACGGCGGCCTCAAACCCACCGGGCCGCTGCACGGCGGGTGCCACGACGTGTCAGACCTGAACAACACCAACGGGTACGCCCGGCACAAGTGCAACAACGGCTGGTGCGCCATCGCCTACGCGCTCTACTTCGAGAAAGACCAGGCGGTGCCGTACATCCCGATCGGCGGGCACCGGCACGACTGGGAACACGTGGTGGTCTGGGTGCACGATGACGTCGCCGAGTACGTCGCCACCTCCGCGCACGGCGACTTCGTCATCCAGCCGAGCAGCAAGGTTCGCTGGAGCGGCAACCATCCCAAGGTCGTCTATCACAAGGACGGCCTGGGCACCCACGCGTTCCGCCTCGCCAACGGCGGCGACGAACCGCCCGAGAACGCGTCCGGTGCTTGGCAGCAACCAGTTCTGGTGGGGTGGAACGGATACCCGTCCGCAGGCATTCGGGACACGTTGAGCACCTACGACTTCGGCAGCGCCCACTTCGGGCTCAAGGACTCCTCCTTCGTTGGCCTCATCACCGAGGCCATGCCGCCCGGCATCGCCTTCGATCCGGCGGCGTGACCCGGTAGCTGGTCATCGGCGTGGTCGAAGACCAGCAAGTGCGGCCTGTCAGCGCTGCCGCGGACCCTATGGCGGCGGCCCGGATGCGCGGCTTCGGTGCGGTCAACATGTCAGCTCCGCCGCTGATCAGAAGGGCAGCGCGGGAAGGCCGAACTAACTGCGATCCGCCGCACGCGCTCCGCCTTTCGCGAAGCGCCAGCCTCCTGCTGCGCCGCCTCGTGGTGGGGCGGCGCAGCATGATCGGGATCAGCCGGCTAGGGGCAGGACCAGTTTGGAGACGCCGAGGCGGACGCCCACCTCGGTGCCGGCGGGGTAGCGCAGGGTGTGGTCGCGGTCGGTGGAGGTGAGGACGAGACCAATGCGGTGGCCTGGGGCAAAGACGTGGTCCTGGGTTTGCAGCTTCCAGGTGAACGTGGAGGTCTTGCCCGGCTCGATGGGTGTGGTGCGGGACGGGGACAGCCGGTTGCGGGCGTCGAGCCAGCCGCGGCTGACGATTTCGTACGGGGTCTGCGCGGTCACGTACTCGCGGCGGTTGAAGCAGCCCGGGTCCTCGGGGATGCCGGGGCCGATGCAGTCTTGGCCGGGGATGGTGCGGACCCCGGCGTAGCGGTCGGCGGGTCCGTAGTCGACCAGCAGTGCCGTCAGGTAGGGAGACTTGCCGGTGATGTCAGCGCGGACCGAGACCGATGCCGTGCCGGAGAGCCGGGTTTCGGTGGTCAGTGGGGCGGTCAGGTAGGACAGCCGGGCCGGGTCGGTGGTCAGTTCCTCGGCTACCAGGTCCTCGGCGGTGCGGGACGGGTCGTCCACGTAGGTCTGTCGGGCACCGGGGCGACGGGAGGTCGCCTCGAGGGTGCCGGGGCGGCCGTCGGCGGACGGGCCGCCGAGGGTGAACGTGGTGGGCTTCGTGCCGGGGATGGGCCAGGTCGTCGAGGTGCGCCACTGGGTGGGGGCGACTTCGATGTCGGCGATCGGGTCGCGCATGATGCCGGTGTCGATGCCGTAGAGCCACTGGTCGAACCAGCGGTGCAGGGTGGTCAGCCACGCGTCGCGGCGGATGCTGAACGGGTCGGTGTGTGCGGCCTGGTGCAGCCAAATCTTGCGGGGCACATCGTGCTTCGCGAGGGCGTCCCACCATTGGCCGGCCTGCTGGGTGCGGACGTTGTTGTCGTGCAGGCCGTGCACCAGCAGGACGCTGGCGCGGACCTTGCCGGCGTCGCGGGTGTAATCGCGTTCGGACCAGTAGCGGCTGTAGTCGCCGGTCTCGCGGTCCTGCTCGCGTTCGAGGTCAGCCATGACGTCGGCGCAGACTTCGGAGTTCTCTCGGGTGAGAACCGCCTTGGCCAGGACGTCGGTGTCTTCGCCCTGGAAGCCGCCGGGGGCGACCACTCCCCCGTTGGCGCGGTAGTAGTCGTACCAGCTGGAGATGGCGGCGATGGGGACGATGGTTTTGAGGCCGGGGACGCCGGTGGCGGCGACCGCGTTGGGCAGGGTGCCGTTGTAGGAGACGCCGATCATGCCGGTGTTGCCGGTGGACCAGGTGGCCCGGGTCGCGGCGCCGGTCTCGTCGAAGCCTTCCGCGCGGCCGTTGAGCCAGTCCACGACGGCCTTCATGCCGAGCGTTTCGTTGCGGCCGCCCGAAGTGGGGCAGCCGGTGGAGCCGCCGCTGCCGAGGCTGTCGGCGAAGGCGACCGCGTAGCCGCGGGGCACGAAGTAGTTGTCGAGATAGCCGGAGAAGACAATCGTCTCCGCCCGGTCCGTGCCGGGAGCGGCAAGGCGACGCGCGGCGGCGCCGTCGCGGTCGATGTCGTCATGGTTGGGTACGTCGTTGAGCCCGGCGTAATAGGGACTGGGCTGGAAGATCACCGGGATTTTCGTGGTGTCCGGGGTCCGGGGTCGAATGATGCGGACGGCGACCCGGTCGGGTTTTCCGTCGGCGTCGCTGTCCACCGGCACCTGTACCCAGACCCGTTCCCGGATCGCACTTGTGTAGTCGTAGGTCGGCTCGGTGCCGCGTGGTGCCGCGGCGACAGCGGGTGTGGGCGCCGCGGCCATGAGTGCGGTGAGGACGGCGCAGGCGGCGGTCAGCCGCGCCGCGCCCCGGGAGTTTCGCATGGTGGATCGGACCTCCGGGCTTGGGATCGGAGCCACACTTTATCGCTGTGTATCGATACGTGGGATCGATCAGGCTGTGCAGAAACGGTCACGAGGCCTGAACTCGGCGTTGTGGACACCGGTTTTGCCCCGACCGTTTCGCCACCTGCCGCGTCGGGGCTCGATCGCTTGCCGCGCCCTTACCAGCGGGAACGCGAGCCGCCCCACCGGACTGAGCACCGGAAATTGTCATTTCAGGACACGTTGACCTTGGCATGAATCACGCCTTGTAATCCGACAAATACGCTCCGTACGCTGTGGTCAGAAAGACCATCGATCGGCGTGAGTGCAACCGGCGGGGTGGCGCGCACCTGTAGCGAATCGGGGAGCTTCGTATGGTTATCAAGGTGGTCGAGCAGATCAACGACGACGAGCTCATCGAAACCGCGTGGAAGATGTACGAGGAGTCGTTCCGCGGCCTGAACGCCCTGGCCGTCCAGCGGCACCTGATGTTCCGGCACGAGTTCGAGGACGTGATGCGCGACGGCCGGGTGCAGAAGTACCTCAGTCTCGACGACGAGGGCTACCTGTGCGGGCTGTCCACGTACACCAATGATCTGGATGCGATGCCGTTGATCTCGCCGCAGTATTTCGAGCGGCGCTGGCCGGACCTCTATGCCCAGCGCAAGATCTGGTATTGCGGGTTCGTCGCGGTGCTGCCGCAGGACCGGGCCGGCTCGTCCTTCTCGGACCTGGTCGAGGCGATGTACCTCCTCGCGGCCGCGCAGAACGGCATCATCGGGCTGGACTTCTGCCAGCACAACGACGAGAAGCGCAAGATGAGCCGGGTGATTCGCCTGATGCTGCACCGGTTCTCCGGCAACTGCGAGGCCGAACTGATGGACGCGCAGCAGTTCTGGCTCTACCGCTTCCCGCAGGCGGCCTGAGCACACACGCCCCACCGGCCGGATCCGCGCTCTTGGGGGGCTGACGGTCCGGCCGGCTCGGTGACCTCCTTTCCTGCGGGACAGTGGGCGCGTTCGTGGGGAGGGCTATCTCCAGCGGGAGGGTTCGGGCGGGGTCTCCCACGGTTGTTCGGGTGGCAGCTCGCGTCGGCCAGCGGTCGGACCCCACGACGGCGCGGTGGGCGCATTCCACGAGGCCGTCGGCGGGCCGCCCCAGGACGGCGGGGAGGAGCCGTCCCGGGGTGGCTGTGGCGCGTCCTCCCACGGCGGGGTGGCGGGGGACGGGCTGTCCCAGTGCGGCGTCGCCTGGGACGGGATCTGCCATTGCTCGGTGTCGGCCGGCGCGGGCGGCCAGGGGCCGGGGTCGCCCTCAGCGCTCTGCCACTGCGGTCCGTCGTCCCACGGCGGGGCCGAGTCGGGTGCGACATCGTGGGCGGCAAGCATCGCGCGGGCGCTGATCGGCTCGGTGTGGGAACCCTTGAGGCGCGGGGCGTCCGCGACAAATCCGCCGTCCGCGCCGCGGCCGATCGCGGCATACACCTCGGGGCGGGCCGCGCGCATCACGACGGCCCAGATGAATCCCACGACCGCGAAGACGGCGTAGCCGGTCGGGAAGAGCCAGTGGAAGATCGAGCCGGATTCGACCTGCAGCAGGTCACCCAGGCCGTAGATGGTCGCGAACAGAATGATGCTCAGCAGCAGGAAGGCGATGATCGGCGACACCTGGGCGCGCCACACGTTCTCCTTCCCGCGGTGCCGCAGGAAGAACGCGATGACCGCGGCCGACGCGCTCCACATCAGGACGAGGACGCCCAGGCCACCCACGACCGTCAGCCAGGCGAAGAGGTAGACCAGCGGGTCAGCGCCGGTGATCCGGTAGACGATGAGCACGCCCAGGGCGAGCAGGCTCTGCGACACCGAGCCGACGATGGGCGCGCCGGTGCGAGGATGCGTGTAACCCCAGGCACGGGGCAGCACACCCTCACGACCGAGCGCGAACTGGTAGCGCGACACCGCGGCATGGAAGGCCAGCAGCGCGGCGAAAATGCTGGTCATGAACAGGACGTAGCCGAGGTTGATCAGCGCCGCGGGCAGATGCGGACCGACCAGGGTGAAGACCAGATCGGTCTGCTCGGTGCGCGCGGCCGCGACGATGTTGCCTGGGCCGGCGCCCACCGACATGGCCCACGCCGACAGCCCGCACAGCAGTCCAGCCAGGATGACCGCCCAGTGGGTGGCCCGGGCGATGGTCCGGCGCGGGTCCTTCGCCTCTTCCGAGAGCACGACCGTGGCCTCGAAACCCACGAAACCACCGATGGCGAGCACCATCATCGCGGCGACCTCGGGCGTGAAGACCTGCGCCGGGGCCAGCGTCGAGAAGGACACCGAGCCGCCCGCGGGGTTGGCGACCATCACCACGTCGTAGACCAGCACGATGACGATCTCGGCGATCAGCAGCACGGCCAGCACCTTGCCGCTGAGATCCACCCACAGCAGGCCGAGCACGGCGACCAGCACCCAGGCGACGATGGCGCAGGTGAACCAACCGACCGCCAGGCCGAGCCCGGCCAGCACGCCGGACGCGACGACACCGAAGAGACCGAACAGACCGATCTGCATCAACGCGTACGCCGGCAGTGCCACGAAGGCCGCACCGACGCCGGGAATCCGGCCCAGCCCGTGACTGATGTACGAGTAGAAGGCGCCGCTGTTGACGATGTGCCGACTCATCGCGACGAAGCCGACCGTGAAGATCGACAGGATGGCGGCGACGACGAGGTAGACCACGGGCACGGCGGTGTTGCCGACGACCGCATAGATCGTCGTGATGGCGCCGATGACGACGGTGAGCGGGGCAGCGCCCGCGACCCCGAAGAAGACCACCGACGGGACGCCGAGCCGGTTACGGGCCAGAGCGGTGGAGACGATGTCCGGCTCGGAGCGGTCACGCGCCATCAAGAGCCTCCCAGCCCATTGATCGATGTTGTCCCGGCGGCGGTGGTGACGGCCGACGGCACTCACCTGCGGCCGACGGCGAGCACCGAGCCCACGGACCCCTCGGTTTGCTCGATGAGCTGACGGAAGTCCTCGGGCAGGGTGCCGATGGCGGTGGGCAGCTGGGTCAGGGCGTGACGATGAACCTCGAAGTCCCACAGGACGTGCCGGGTGAGGCCGGTCGCGACGACCAGGCCGGCCAGCAGCCGGTCGCTGACCGACATCTGCAGTCCGCGCACCATGATGTTGGCGAGCCGCATCGGCGCCCACGCGGCCGCATTGCGTTGGGCCTCGTTGTTGGGCATGTAGAAAGTCTGGGTGCTCAGCATCCGGCGTCGAGTCACTGATTCCACGGCGCCGACGCGCATCAGCCGCTCCCCCACCCGCTCGGCGGCGTCCTGCGAGAGATAAGCGAGCCAGGTGCGTACCTCGCGGTGCTGTGGTTGCGCGATGAGCAATTCCAGTACGGAATGTGACAGCGAATCTCGTGGCGGTTGTCGGCTCTCGATGTAAAGATCTCCATCGAAGATGCGTAAGCGCCCCTCGAGCATCAGTTCGCCGAGTAGTGCGGCGGCGAGACCGAGACCGGTGGCCCGGGGATGCAGGCGTGACCGGCCGGTCCGGTCCTCGTGTGCGATCAAGAAGAACTGGTCAGCCAGCACGCCGCCACTCCTTAGACAAATGTCCCGATACTTCGGCGGGTAACTACCCGTATAGAAGGCAATAAACTCGCTGTTCGAAGCATCATGTACCGCACCGGAAGGTCAATGCAAGAAGTACTAGACTCGCAGCGGTCCCGATCGTCCTCAATGGATCATGAAACGACGCAACGGGACGCCGCCACCGGCAAGATCGAGGGAGTCATCGTGTCCATGGACGAGGGACCTACGCTGCGCCGACGCCGGCTGGGCTCCGAATTGAAACGCTGCCGGGAGCGGGCCGGCCTGACCCAGGAAAACGTTTCGCGTCATTTTGAATGGCACGCCGCCAAGGTCACCCGGATCGAGACAGCCCGGGTCGCAGTCACGCCACGCGACGTCCGGGATCTGCTGGTCCTCTACGGCGTCGACGACGAGCAGTACCGCGAGGCCCTCCTCGAACTGGCCCGCTCATCGCGGCAGAAGACCTGGTGGACGGACTACCGCGACATCATGCGTCCGGGCAACTTCATCGGCCTCGAGGCCGAGGCGTCGTCGCTGCGCGACTGGAACCCCATCATCGTGCCCGGCCTGCTGCAAACCGAGGCCTACATCCGCGCCTTGCTGCGTACGGGGCGGGCGACGGACACCCCGCAGCACATCGACCGGCGGGTCGCGTTACGACTCAAGCGGCAGGGCCGGCTGACCGGCGCCAACCCGCTGCAACTGCTCGCGATCCTCGACGAGTCGGTGCTGCGGCGCGTCGTCGGCGGCCCCGCAGTGATGGACGGACAACTCCGCCAACTCATCGACAGGGCTAAATTACCGAACGTGACCGTGCAGATCTTGCCGTTCGATGCCGGTGAACATCCGTTCCTCGGCGGTTCAGCAGCGCTTTTGGAGTTCCGCGAGACCACTCATTTGGATGTAGTTTACCTAGAGGGTCTTGCGGGTGACCTCTACGAAGAGCAACATTCAGAGGTCGCACGTTACCGTGCGGAGTTCGAGGCGTTGAGTGCACGGGCATTGGAACCGCGCCTGAGCCTCAAAATGATCGAAAGCCTGCTACGCGCGTAGCGGGCCGGCACGCACAATCGCATATCGAAGGGGGGTGCATGGCATGCCAGCGCACCATCTCGACGCTGCCGCGTGGAAAAAGAGCAGTCGCAGCAACGGAAACGGCGGCAACAACTGCGTCGAGGTCGCAGTCCTCGACACAGCCGTTGCCGTACGCGACAGCAAGAACCCTTCCGGTCCCGCTCTCTTCTTCGAATCAGCGCACTGGATCGAGTTTGTGAACTCGCTTCAGAGTGGCCAGTTCGATATCAACCGCTGAGAGATTACCGATCCGTCCGCACGGATGGGAAGTGGATGAACAAAGTCAACTTCCCGGGGTTCATGATCTAATTCAAGATGGTGAAAGAGTCCTGATCAGGCTCGGCCACCACGCGTTCGGGGCGCCTTGCGGGGCGCCCCGAACCGCGTCCACTCCCCGGCGCACCGTCCGAGATCACCCATTGATCTCCATGCGCGCAGGTCATCGACGTCCTCCCGGATCCCATGCATACTGAATTGCACGCTCTGCATTGGATCGAATACTTAGCGTAAGGGGATTCCCGTTGCGCCCGTCATCGTCGTCGCGCCTCATCACCATTGCCCCGATCACGCCACCCCGTCCGGGACCCGTGCTCGAGATGCGCGCCGAGCGCATCGTCGCCGCATTGGACACCTTCCGGGCCGCCTTCCCCGGCGTTCGGCCCTACTACGCCACCAAATGCAACACCCACCCCGGCGTCCTGCGCACCCTGCGCGACGCGGGCTGCGATTTCGAGGTCGCCTCCACGAATGAGATCGAGGTGCTGGCCGGCATCGGTGTCAGCGGTCCCGAGGTCATCTTCAGCAACCCGGTCCGCGCCCGCCAGCAGACCGCCCGCGCGGCGGCAGTCGGGGTCGACCGGTTCAGCGTGGACTCCACCGAGGAACTCCACCGGCTCGCCGAAGAAGCGCCGGGCGCCCGGGTCTACGCCCGACTCATCACGTACGACCAGGACAGCGTCGTGCCCAGCGAAGGCAAGTTCGGCGTGGACGTCACCGGGGCGGTCCGGCTCCTGCTGGAGGCCCGGGAGCTGGGGCTGACCCCGTACGGAATCACCTTCCACATGGGGTCGCAGTCGCTGGCGCCCGCGGCACTGCGGCGACCGCTGGAAGACGTGGCCCACGCGATGGACCGCCTCTTCCGGGCCGGGGTCCGACTCGAGATGGTCGACATCGGCGGCGGCTTTCCCGCGACGTACGACGAGCCGGTGCCCGCGTTAGCGGACTTCGGGCGGGCCGCCGCGGCCGGGATCGCGCAGCTGCCGTACCCGGTGGAGATTCTTGCCGAACCGGGCCGGTGCCTGGTCGCCGAGGCCGGCACGTTTCGTTGCCGGGTGATCGGCGTCGCCGAGCGGCCGTCCGGCTGGTGGGCACACACCGACCTCGGGGTGTTTCACGGCCTGATGGAAGTCCTCGAGTCGGGCGGCGAGCTGCGCTACCCGATCCACGACACCCGCGGGACCCGACTGCGGCGCTGCTTCCATCTGACCGGACCCACGTGCGACAGCCAGGACACGTTCGCGCGCGACGTCCTGCTCTCGGCAGACCTGCGCGAGGGAGACGAGCTCACGATCGGCTCCGCGGGCGCCTACACCAGCGTGTACGCGTCCCGGTTCAACGGTTTCGCGCCGCCCCGAGTCGTGCTGATCTGATCCGCTACTCACAGGAATCACATAGCTACGCAGAGCGAAAGTTGCTCCAGAATCGCACCATACGGCGTCCCGCGCAGCAACCTGACCGTCGAGAGTTCTCAGGTCCCACCCATCCCAGTCGATGCCCCTGGCCATGACGGCCAGAAAAGCACGGATGCGGCACTACGCGGTGGCGGCGGCGATGACCGCCGCAGCCACGATGGCGACAGCCCTGACCGGGGTGACGCCGGCACAGGCGGCCACCGCGCCGGCCGACTACAGTTTCGACGCCGCAGGCGCCACCCTGACCGACATCCGCCGGATCACCCGCGCGGACGTCGCCAGCCAGCGCGGCTACACCGGCAAAGGCATCGGCATCGCCCTCATCGACACCGGCGTCGCCCCCGTCGACGGCCTCACCTCCGGCAACGTCGCCAACGGACCCGACCTGTCCTTCGAAAGCCAGATCACCAACCTGCGCTGGCGCGACACGTACGGCCACGGCACCCACCTCGCCGGCATCATCGCCGGCCGCGACACCACCGGATTCCGCGGCCTGGCGCCCGACGCGAAACTGCTGTCCCTCAAGGTCGGCGCGGCCAACGGCGCCGTCGACGTCACCCAGGTCATCGCCGCCATCGACTGGGTCGTCGAGCACCGCAACGACGACAGCAAATACCCGATCCGGGTGCTCAACCTGTCGTACGGCACCGACGGCGTGCTGAGCTGGCAGAAAAACCCGCTGTCGCACGCGGTGCAGAACGCCTACCGGGCCGGCATCGCGGTCGTGGTGGCCTCCGGCAACACCGGCGGTGCCATCACCAACCCGGCCTACGACCCGTACGTCATCACCGTCGGCGCGACCGACATGCGCGGCACCACCTCCCCCGCCGACGACCAGGTGGCGTCCTTCACCAGTGTCGGCACAGCCTCCCGCACGCCCGACCTGCTGGTCCCGGGACGCTCCGTCGTGTCGCTGCGAGTCCCCGGCTCCATGGTGGACGCAGCCAACCCCAACGCCCGGGTTGGCGAACGCTACTTCGTCGGAAGCGGCACTTCCCAGGCCGCAGCGGTCGCCACCGGCGCGGCCGCCGTGCTGCTAGACCGCTACCCCTGGCTCAACCCCGACTCACTCAAGTGCACGCTGCGCCAGTCCGGCAGCTTCCTCGGCGGCGCCAAGAGCGGCGGCAAGTCGATCGACCTGGACAAGGCGACCACGACGTTCCCCTCGCTGTGCTTCGCCCTCGGCCCCGGCTCCCAGGGCACCGGCAGCATCCAAGCCGCCCGCGGCACCTCCATCGTCACCCTCAACGGCGTACCGCTCGTCGGCGAACGCGACATCTTCGGCCCGCTCAAGTCGTCCGTCTGGGCGGCGGCCAGCTCGGCCCGCGTGGCCTGGCAGGGCGGCTCGTGGATGGGCCGCCCGATGACCGGCACCGGCTGGTCCGGCACCCAATACGGTCAGGCCAACTGGGCCGGCCGCAGCTGGTCCGGCACCGACTGGAGCGGCCGCAGCTGGTCCGACATCGCCTGGGCCGGCGCCACCTGGAACGGCCGCGGCTGGTCGAACACGCTGGTCGACGGCGCGCCCTGGTCGGGTCGCGGGTGGTCCGGCTCGGCTTGGCAGCACGGCACCAACGGCACCTGGAAGAAGTGACCTGAACAGCCTCGATGGCCGCGCCCACAGTGGGACGCGGCCATCAGGTTCAGTTTGTCGACGAAGTCGCAACGCTGGCGACTCGAAGGCGACCGCGAAATGCTCACTTTGCACCGGTTCCTTTTCGAGGCGAAACTCGAAGACCCCGGCGGTACATAAGCCGGCAGTCCCTACACCGCGTCGATCCAACGCCGCCTGGCGGATGCGCTCGAAGCCGCCGATCCGGGCTGCGGATGGGAGAGATGGCGGGCACTCACCGCCGCTCAAGGCGATTCGCTGCCGCGCGGCGATGCCGTTGCACCCTGACCGGACCTGGTCGATGGAGGCGAGGACGTCGGCGGCACGACGAGTTCAGGCCGAAGTCCCTAATTGTCAACGATGATGGGGCGCGGTGACACAAGTCTTCGCCATCCTGACCGGAGCAACCTGGGACACGTACGCCTCGCGCCGGCGACAACGCGGTCAGACTCGGGATGACGCGCTCCGGGTGAAGCTGGCGCTCGGCAGGCGCGGAGCGCGGCCCGACGATGCGTTTGCCCGTGAGAGAGTTGCTGTCATGGGAGCTAAATTGACGTCGGGCCGCGAGGTTGCACTCAAGACGGGTCGCCTGCTGCTCAGGCCATCGCGGGTGGCCGAGGCCGTCGTCCATCGGGAGCTGTGGACCGAACGTGATCCACGGGTGCCGCCGCGACGCCGAATCGACGCGGATGGACACCCCACGGTCGCTGAACTCGAGGATTGGATTGGCACCAACCCGCCGTCGTCGACCGGGTTGCTGGCGATCGAGCGGAACGCCGCTCGTGACGTCATCGGGTACTGCGGGCTGATCGACAGCGGACAAGTGCCGGAAGGAGAACCGGAACTGGCGTTCGAGCTACTACGCCGATACTGGGGACAGGGATACGCAACCGAGGCCTCGTACGCGGTTCTGGACTGGGCTAAATCGTCGGGATACGAACGTGTGTGGGCCACGGTCTGGGATTGGAACACCGCTTCTCGCCGCGTGCTGGCCAAGCTCGGGTTCATCGAGACCGACCGGAAGGTAGTGGTCGAGGTCTACGGGACCACCCTGTTCCTCACCAGACGCCTCTAAACTCTCACTCCGTGCGGCCACAGCACCGGCCGTCCCGTTCCCGGGACCGCCGCTGTTCGACCCGATCCGGATGCCGCCTGGACTGCAACCGGCGCACCGTCCGCACCCCGAACACACGACACCTCCCCTCTGTACGAGTAGTGCTCTCAGCCAGCGGACCGGCCGTCACGCTGACTACGACGTCTCGTAACCCGGTGTCGTAGTTGGCCGAGGCGCGTCGCCGGTACTGCACGCGGGCTGACGGCCGAATCCGGTCGCTGGTGTCCGTTTACGGATTTACGATCGCCGCGATGGTGACGCGGTGGAGATGAGTAGGGCGGTCCGGCTCGGCCTGGGACGGGGCGCGATGGAGCAGCTCGGCCCAGCGGCGGTGTTCGGGTTTCTGCAAGTCGATCCGCGGTGGGACTGGCAGGTGGACGAGCGGGCGGTGTTTCTCGTGCGTCTGATCCGCGACGGCAGCCTGCCGCGTGGGCCGGTGGTCGACGTGCTCGACGCCCCCGGGCTGGACGACGACCATGATCCCGAGCTGCCGTGCGAGATCCTGGGCCTGCTCGGCGAGCGGGAAGCCCTCGCGCGGCAGGTGCGCGAGGGTCCGTACTGGGAGGAGGCGCTCGCCGCGGCGCAGGCCGGCGGATATGCCGGCGAGCTGCGGGAGACGGCTCCTCGGCGGATGCTGACTGAGGACCGCTCGTTTCCTTGGCGCGGCGAGCCGTGGCAGTCTTGGGCAACCGACGATCCGCGTGTCGCCGCGCGAATGGTCGAGCCTCCGCTGGAGACCACGCGTCCTTATGCTGACCTGCCCGTAGAGCAACTGATCGGCAGGCTCCTGACCGCGATGGAGACCGCACCGTGGCGCAGTGAGCTGCGGCGGCGGCCTGCCGACCCGATCGTGCTGCGCTACGCGGACCATCCGCTGACGACGCGACTGATCACGTGGATCGGTCGGCTTGACGTCGAGATGGTACTGCCCGAGGCGCGCCGGTGGGCGGTCACCGTGGGGCACCGGCTGCGCAAGCACGCACTGGACCTCTTGGCCGAGCACGGCGATGCGCGGGACGTGCCGGCGATCGCGGGTGGGACTGCGCATGCTCGATGACGCGCGGACGTGGTGCGGCTACGACGTGCTGCTCGACGGGGTTGGCCCGCATCGGCGGCAACGACGCAGCCCGTGTCGCCGAACCGTACGTGCGGCGGTTGTGGTTCACCCCGCACACTTTTGAACGGCCCTCGGTGCTGCGCGCGGGGCTCGCGTTCGCGCACGACCGCTTGGACCTCCGGTTGAAAGAAGGGCTGCGTGACTGCGAGGAGCGCGTTCGGTTGATCGCCGTCGAACACGTCCAAGTCGACGACTCCACCCGCCAGCAGCTGCGCTACCTGGCCGGCGGCCCGTTCGAGGCGGCCACGGTACGTGCCGCCGCGACTGCCCGCCTCCACTCAGACACATGACTGACGGGCGGCCCGTGACCGTAGGACGGCACGTGGTTCCGGCTGATTGGGGCGCAGGCTAATGGAGGCCGCAGGCGCGGGCAACCAAGGGACCGTCGAGTTCCTGCTCGCGCAAGGCCTCGGCGTCGACGACGCGACGAACGACGGTTGCACCGCGTTGATGGCGGCGGCAGTCAGCGGAGAGGCCGATATGGTGCGCTGCTCCTCGCCGCCGGCGCCGTCCCGCACCGGTCTGTTCGGAGCGACGCGCATACCGGCAAGACCGCGCTCGATATCGCTGTGGAGCACAACCATTCGGCGATCGTGGCGCTGCTGACGGAGCCGGGCTTCAGCCTCCCATCGGCACGTTGTCGCCGGCGGGCGGCGTAACCGGCCCATAACGCACCGGCGAGGACGGCTCCGACAGATCGAGCGTGACGGTCATACCGTCGTCGGGCTCGCCCGGCGCGCTGCGCACATCCAGGGTCTGGGAGTCGGCGCCGCCATGACCGGCTAGCGCATCGCGAGGGACTTCCCACCGACGTTCGGCGCGGTGGGTTGCGGGGAGGTCGGGCCTCAGCGGTCGAGGGGGCGGATCCGGGTGGGTCGGGCGCGGACCGCGGCGAGGACGGCGATGAGGAGGCCGGTCAGGTAGAGCAGAGTGCCCATCACGTTGACCTGGGGAGGCAGGCCGACCCGGGTGGAGCCCCAGATCCACAGCGGGAACGTCGTGGTCGTGCCTGCGGTGAAGCTGGCGACCACGAAGTCGTCGATACTCAGGGCGAAGGCCAGCAGCATGCCGGAGACCACCGCGGGCGCGATCAGGGGCAGGGTGACGCGCCAGAAGGCGGTCCACGGGCCGGCGCCCAAATCGGCGGCGGCGTCGAGCAGGCTGCGGTCGAGGGTGAGCACCCGGGCGCGGACGACGACGGCGACGAATGAGATCGAGAAGGCGATGTGCGCGATCGTGACGGTTGCCGTGCCCGGTGCGGCGCCGACCGTCACGAACAGGGTGAGCAGGGAGGCGCCCAGGACCAGGTCGGGGCAGCAGACCGCGGCGAACATGACGAGGTCGAGGGGGCCGGAGCCGCGGAAGCGGTAGCGGCCCAGCGCATAGCCGATGCCGGTGCCCAACGCGCCGGCGCCGAGCATCGTCGTCAGCGCGACCAGCAGCGATGTGCCCAGGGCACGGGTCAGTTCGTCGAGCTCGAGGATGCGGCCGTACCAGGCGAGGGTGAAACCTTCCCAGGACTGGTTGTAGCGGCCGGCGGTGTCGTTGAAGCCGAAGAGCACCATGACCACGACCGGCAGGGTCAACCAACCGATCACCACCCAGGTGTACGCCCGCAGCAGCCGCCCGCTCATCGCGCCGCCACCCGCAGCACGTCTTCGGTGCCCAGGGCGCGGGCGTACGCGAAGACGCCGGCGAGGAGGACCGCCATCAGGGTGAAGGACAGGGCGGAGGCGGCCGGGTAGTCGGTGTTGGTGAGATATTGCGCCTGGATGACCTGGCCGATCATGGTGGTGGACGGGCCGCCGAGCACCGCCGACGTGACGTAGTCCGAGCTGGCCGGCACGAACGTCATCAGCACGCCGGCGAAGACGCCGGGCAGGGCCAGCGGCAGGACGACGCGGCGGAAGGCGGCGGCGGGTCCGGCGTACAGGTCGCGGGCGGCTTCGATGATGCGTGGGTCGATGCGTTCCAGGGCGACGTAGACGGGCAGGACCATGAAGGGCAGGAAGTTGTAGACCAGGCCGCCGATCACGGCTACCGGGGTGCCGAGGACGTGGAACTGGGCGGGCAGCAGCCCGGCGTCCCGGAGCGGCCCGAACACGATGCCTTCGTCGGTGAGGATCTGACGCCACGAGATCGTGCGCAGCACGAACGACACGAAGAACGGCGACAGGACCAGCAGCAGGTACGCGGGTTTGCGCTTCCCTGCGTGAAACGCGATCCAGTAGGCGACGGGGAACGCCACTGCGATCAGCAGCAGCGTGGTGATCACCCCGTAGACGAGGGACCGGACGAGTTGGGTGCGGTAGGTGCCGAGCACGTCGGCGTACGTCTGCCAGTGGCCGGTGAAGACGTACCCGCCGACGATGTCGCCCTCTTGCAGCGACAGCGAGAGCATCGTCGCGGTGGGGACGACGAAGAACAGCAGCAGCCACAACCCGCCGGGCAGAACCAGCAGGTACGGCGCGAGTCGGCGGCGCAGCACGTCAGCCGAGCACGATGGGGTCGAAGATGCGCTGGTATTCCTGCTGTTCGGCGACGGTCGCGAAATCGCGGAAGTAATGCAGCCGGGAGTAGTCGCCGGCGGCGGGGAACACCAGGGGGCTGCGGGCTGCCGCCTCCCATTCGGCGCGGTCGTCGCCCTTGGCCTTGGCCGCGTCCTTGGCGAGCTGGTCGCGCGCCGCGGGCACCGGGCACACATAGGCGATGTACGCGGCCAGCGACGCCGCGTTGTCCACCCGGTAGAAGAAGTCCATCAGGGTGAGCGCGTCCACCGGGTTGCGTGCCGTGACCGGGATGGCGAGGTTGTCGGTCCACAGGGTGCCGCCTTCTTCAGGGATCACGAACGTGTAGTCCGTACCCTCGGAAAGGTTTTTCTGGTAGATGTCGCCGGACCAGGCCTGGGTGACCCACACTTCGCCTTTGCCGAGGGCGTCGATGTAACTCTGGTCGTAGTAGTTGCGGACGAGGCCCGCGTCCTTCTGCTCCTGGAGCTTCTTCGCGGCTCGGCGCCAGTCGTCCGGCGTGGACGTGACCGGGTCGATGCCGAGGGCGAGCATGCCCGCGTTGCCCAGCTCGGCGGGGTCGGCGAGCATGCCGACCCGGCCCTTGAACGCGGGGTCCCACAGGTCGGCGAGCTTGGTGATGTCCCGGCCGGTCTTCTTGCGGTCGTAGGCGATCCCGGTCATCCCGGACGCCCACGGGATGGTGAGCACGTTGCCGCGGTCGAAGGCCTCCTCCCGGTACGCCGGGCCGGCTTGGGCGGCGAAGTTCGGCAGCCGGCTGTGGTCGAGCGGGGCGAGGAACCCAGCGTCGGCGAGCTGCCGGAACTGCACGCCGTTGGTGATGATCATCAGGTCGAAGCCGATGTCCTGGCCGGCCTTGAGCTGCGGCTGGATCCGGGCGAACCACGGACCCATCTCCGGGATGACCTCCTGGTAGTCCACCTTGATGCCGGTCTCGGCGGTGAACTTCGTCAGCTCCGGGTGTGCCGGGTCCATGTAGAGCGGCCAGCTCGCGAACCGGACCGTGCCGGTGCCGGTGCCGGTGCGGCCCTTCCAGAACTCGGTGGCGGCACCCGACGCGGAAGCAGCGGGCCTGCCTTTGCCCTTGACGCCGCAGGCAGCCAGGGCCGGGCCGAGCGCCGACAACCCGGCCAGCGACAGGGCGGCGCGCCGGCCGAACCGCCGTCGGGTCAGCCCGCGGAGCAGGGCGGGGCGGGGCAGGTCGTGCTGAGTCATCGGACTCCGATCGGGTACGAGTGTTGCGGGCTCCAGGTGAGAAAGACGCGGTCGCCGGGTCCGGCCAGGTCCGCCGCGGAGGCGGTGTTCTGACCGAAGACCACAAGGTCGGCACCGGTGCCGGTCTTCACGGTGTAGCTGGTGGCGGTGCCGTGATAGACCACGTCGGCGACCACCCCGGTCAGGGTGCTGTTCCCGGCGCCGGCAGGCTCGTCGCGGCTGAGGCCGATCTTCTCCGGGCGGACCGACACCTCCAGGGCGTCGCCCGGGCGCACGCTGTCCGGCACCGGGACCAGGACGCGCTCGCCGGGGCCGTACGCGAGCACGGCGATCCCGTCGGCGACGCTGTCCGCCGCGCCGTCGAGCAGGTTGGCGGCGCCGATGAACCCGGCGACGAACCGGGTGGCGGGGCGTTCGTAGATCTCCCGCGGCGTGCCGAGCTGCTCGATGCTGCCGGCCCGCATCACCGCGATCCGGTCGGACATGGTCAGCGCCTCGTCCTGGTCGTGGGTGACGTAGACGAAGGTGACCCCGACCTCGCGCTGGATGCGTTTGAGCTCGACCTGCATGTGCTGGCGCAGCTTGAGGTCGAGCGCCCCCAGCGGCTCGTCGAGCAGGAGCGCCCGGGGCCGGTTGACCAGCGCCCGGGCCAGGGCCACCCGCTGCTGTTGACCGCCGGACAGTTCGCGCGGGAACCGCTGCTCGAGGCCGGTCAAGTCGACGATGTCGAGGATCTCCCCGACCCGGCGGCGGATCTCGGTGCGACCCACCTTGCGGCGCTCCAACCCGAAGGCCACGTTGCGGTAGGTGTTCAGGTGCGGAAACAGGGCGTACGACTGGAACACCATGTTGACGTCGCGGCGGTGCGGCGGCACGCCCGTGACGTCGTGGCCGTCGAGGTAGACGGTGCCGGCCGTGGGTTCCTCGAAGCCGGCGATCAGGCGCATGGTGGTGGTCTTGCCGCATCCGGAGGGGCCGAGCAGGGAGAAGAACTCACCGCGCCCGACGGTCAGATCCGTCGCACGCAGTGCCGGCACGAGCTCGCCGTGGGACCGGAAGTCCTTCTGTACGCCGGCGAGTTCGATCGCGGCACTCATCTCCATCGCCGTACCTTTTCCACCGAAATGACCCGTCAAGCGCCGCGCATCCCCGGCCGCCGCCCGCCGCACGTTACCGTCCGCCGCGGCACCGATCTGCGCGGGGCGGCACCCGACGCTTCCCGAGGCCACCGGGGAGGTCACGAACACTTCGTTTCGGGCTGTGGCAGCCGATCGGAGGCCCGTGAGCGTGTGGACCTCAGACGCCGTCGCGGCACCCGTCAGTGCCGCGGCGAAGCTCTCATCCGCGCTAGATGATCTTGAAGATCACCAGGGACACGACGTCGACGCCCTGCTCATCCGGGCCGCCGAGGCCGCGTGGGCCGCCGAAGCACTCGGCGACCCGGTTCTGCTGCGCCGCGCCCAACTCGTCCAGGCCGACATGCGCCAGCGCACCGGCAGCCCCGACGCAGCCGCCCGGGTGTTCCTGACCATCCACGCCTGGGCCGAACGGCACGACTGCCAGCCGCTGCGCGCCCGCAGCCACTTCCACCTCGCCCTGACCCACCACTACCTCGGCGACCACGAGTCGAGCCTCGAACACTGCATCGCCGCCGCCGAGCTGCTGGAGGAGACCGCACCGGCCGGGCTGCGGATCGTCGTCCTCATCCGGTTGGCGAACTCGCTGGCCGAAAGCGGTTCACTCGACTCCGCCCGGGAGCGCTACGCCCAGGCCGAACGCCTCGCGATCGACGCCGCCGATCTGCCCCGCCAGATGCTGGTGCTCAACAATCTCGCGTACACGGAGATGGAAGCGGGCAACGACGACCTCGCGGGCCAGATCGTCGACCGCATGCGCGCCCACCTCCGCGTCCTCGGGCGGGACTTCACCGCCGGCGAGTGCGACACCATCGCCAACGTCCAGATCAGCGCCGGGGACTACGCGGGCGCCGAGCAGACCCTGGCCGGCATCGCCGACGCACCGCGCTGGTTCGAGGCCCACGACGTCGCCGACGCCAGTCTCACCCTGGCTACCGTGCAGCGGCGCCTGGGCGCCCTGGACCGTGCCCAGCACACCCTCGACCGCTGCCGGGCCATCTGCACCAGCGACAACCTGCGCGGCTTCCTGGTCCGCTCCATGGCCGAACAGGCCGAGCTGTACGCCGCCGCGGACCGGTTCGCCGACGCGTTCGCAGAGTACAAACGGTTTCACGCCGCAGCCGAAGACCTCCGGTCCCAGCAGCAGGAGGCGCGTGCCCGGACCCGGCAGGTCATGTTCGAAACCGCCGAAGCTCGCCGCGAGGCCGAACGGTATCGCGAGCAGGCCCGCCGCGACCCCCTCACCGGCCTCTACAACCGGCGCTTCGTCGACGAGCGACTGCCCCAACTGCTCACCGCCGCGATCCGGTCCGGATCCCCGTTCAGCATCGCCCTGGTCGACCTCGACCACTTCAAGCGGATCAATGACACCCTCTCGCACGACGTCGGCGACCGCGTCCTGGTCGCCATCGCCGACCTGCTCGCCGGCTCACTGACCGGCCACAAGGACGGCTTCGTGGCCCGCATGGGCGGCGAAGAGTTCCTCGTCGTCATCCCCGGCCTCAATCAGGCCGCCGCCCGGTCCTTCCTCGGCTCCCTGCGGCACACCGTCCGTGACCACCCCTGGACCCCCATCACCGGCGACCTGCCGGTGACGGTCAGCATCGGTGCCGTAGCCGGCCCGCTGACCTCCGGCGACGACCAGGCGGGCCTGCTCGCCGAGGCCGACCGCAACCTGTACGTCGCCAAGCGCACCGGCCGCGACCGCGTCGTCTGCTGACCGGCCGGCGCCCCGCCGACCCCCCATCGGCGCTCAGCGGCGGACCGTGGCCCAGACGACCTTGCCACCCGGGGTCGGCATCGCACCCCAGAGCGGGGTAGCCGCGTGCACCAGGCTCAGGCCGAGGCCGCTCGGCGGCGGGATTGCGGACCGCACAAGGTGGACGCGGGGGCGGTGCGGGAAATGTGCGTCCGCGTCGCGTACTGCCACGTGGATGCCGCTGCCGCGACGCGAGATGATCGCCGTGATCGGCGGCTGGGCATGGCGCACGGCGTTCGCCACTATCTCGGAGGCGACGAGCTTGGCGCGGTCCACAAGGTCGGCCAGGTCCCACGCGGCGCACACCTCCGCGACCACCGCGCGGATCCGGGCGGCGGAGTGGGGTTCGGCCGGCAGACACAGCTCGATGCGCTCGGTCAGTGGCCGCCGTTCGGCGATCGCGGCCTGCGCCTGCGCCACGGTCTCGAACAACGGCAGGAACCGGGCCGCCCCCAAGCGCCGCAGCAGGCCAGCGACCGCGGCATCCGCCGGCGCACAAACCGCCACCTCGACCGGTGGGTCCATCGCCGCGCCGGAGCGACGGGCGGTGAGCCACAACGAGGCGCTGGTGGCATGCACATCGCGCAGGTCCAGCAGGTCGATCAGCAAGGTGTCGGGGTGCTCGCTGAGACTCTTGCGGATCGCGACATGCGCGGCGAGTCGCAACGGGACGCCCCAGGAGCCGTGCACCACAAGATGCACCGTCGAGGAATCCAGTTCCAGGTTGACGCTGATCCCGTCGCCGCGCTCCGGGCGGTAAGGCGCCAGGAGATACGGTGCTCGCACCGCCCGGCTCAGCCAGTCGGCGGCGCCGGCTGGCGTGTCCCATCGTTGCTGTTCCACCGGCATCCCGCCAACGCTCCTACCAGCACGCCATCGCGCGCCGGCGTCGTCAGCCTGCCGGAAAACCACCCTTGGTCACAACTGCCCGCATTTCAGGCGTGGGACTCCTCGTACGGCGGGTGCGCCACCGGCGCCGAACGACGGCTGCGGCCGCCGCCGTGGGCCACCTTGCGGGTGTAGAGCTCGGCGTCGGCGTGGGCGTAGAGCGCGGCGAAGTCGTCACCGTGTTGGCCCAGGACGGCGGCACCGATGCTGCAGGCGGTGCGTTCGGCGAGGGCGTCCTGCAGTGCCTGGGCACGCCCGGCCGCGGTCTCACCTTCGCGCAGGTTGAGGAGCATCACGAACTCGTCGCCGCCGAGGCGGCCCACCAGGTCGCGGGACCGGCCCTGGGCGCGCAGGGTGGCCGCCACCCAGATCAGCAGTTCGTCGCCGGCAGCATGCCCGTGCAGGTCGTTGACCTGCTTGAAGCCGTCCAGGTCGAAGATCAGCAGAGCAGGTGCACGGTGGTGCCGCTGGGCATGGGCCCGGCTGGCCGCGAACCGTTCGGTGAAGCCGCGCCGGTTCAGGCAGCCGGTCAACGCGTCGAGGCGCGACAGCTTGCTGAGTTGGCGGCGCTGGCTTGCGGCGATCCGCCCCTTGTGGCCGCAGATGACCGACACGGCGAGGGCGCCGGCCAGGTGCATGACGACGTACCAGGGGTCGGGGTCGCCGACGGTGGCGGCGATGGCGACGTAGCCGGTGACGATGGCGGCGACCAGCGGCCGGCCGACGCTCGGCGTGGTCAACGCGATCAGGGGCAGCGGCGCGAACAACCCCAGCGCCAGCGTGGCCGTGGCGCCGCCGTCCAGGCAGAGCACCCACCCGGCGATGCCGAACTGTGCCAGCCCGACGCCGAACATCACCCGGTCACTGCGCCGGTACCGGCTCAGCGGGCCGGCCAGCCAGAGCGTACCCAGGCCGATGAGGCCGGCGCAGACCAGCAGGATGCCCATCGCGAGTCGGTGCGGATGTCCCGCGGTGAAGAACAGGACATACAGCAGGCCGACACCCGGATCGAACAGGCCGAGCCGGCCGGAGTCGGCGATCGCGCGGCGCCGGCGCTCATGCCGGGACACCCGGGGCGACTCGGCCGGCTTGGCGGCGGCGCGGGCCCGGGCCACCGCTGCGGGCGGCGGCACCCGGCGCTCCCGGGAGGTCTTGTCCTGGTAGGCGCGCTCATCGGCGCGCTGGCGCAGCGATTCGACATCCGCGGCCTCGGCGGGATAGCAGGCGTAGCCGATGCTGCCCGTGACCACACCATCCAGGGCGGCGCGCAGACGGGTGGCAACATCGGCGGCCCCCTGGGCGTCGAGGCCGCTCAGCACCGCCGCGAACTCGTCGCCACCGAGCCGGCCGACCGCGTCCACGGCACGCAGCTGGGAGGCCATGGTGCGGGCGGTCCAGGTCAGCAACTCGTCGCCGGCCTGGTGCCCGTACGTGTCGTTGACTTCCTTGAAGCGGTCCAGGTCGAGCGAGAGCAGGACGACGGGGGTGCCGGTGCGGTCGGCCTCGGCCATCGCCTCGGTGAGCCGCTCGTCGAAGCCGCGCCGGTTGAGCGCGCCGGTCAGCGGGTCGGCCCGGGACAACTCGTCGAGGCGCCGCCGCAGCGACGCCATGGCCCCGGAGTAGCGCAGGCAGAGCAGGGAGATGCCGCCGAACGCCACCGTGTAGATGACCGCGTAGCCGGGCGGCGCCGGGCTGCCGGCGAGGGCGACGACCCAGTACGCGACCCCGGAGAGGCCCGCTGCCCAGGCGAAGGAACGCGGCGGCAGGGTGACGGCGTACACGATGACAGCGAACGGCAGCAGAGCGCCGAGCGGACTGGCGACGCCGCCGTCGAGCAGACCGAGGGCCGCGTAGCCGGCGGTGTTCACCACGAGGGAGAAAATGTGCAGCGGCACCCGGAAGCGGGATCGCCCGGCGGGCGCTGCCAGCCACATGACGATGGCGCAGAGGGCTAGGACGCCGACTACCGCGGACATCACCGGCCGATTGCCGTCGGACCAGGTGGCGAGGAAGTACGGAATTGCGGGCATGGGGGTGAGCAGCGCCCGGAGAGCGCCGCTGCGGGTCTGCCGCGCGCGCTTCTCGGGTACGCCGCGAGGCTCCCCCACGCTTGGCATCACCCGGTGCGTCCCTTCCTCGAATCCGTATCTCCCCATCGGCGGGGGCATCGGCGAGGTGAGGTTTCGCGGCGGCGGTTACCACGCGTACAGCGTCCTAGGAGGCTAGTGCACGGGATTCGCCGGTTGCGGAAACCGTGGCTAGCCTTCGTCGGGTGCCGGACGATCACCCGGAGAGCAAGGCCGGGTCCCGGACCGCTCGCTTCTCCCGACAGACCTGGGTAACACTGACGCCGGCGTTGGTGCCCGCGGTGCTGATGCTGCTGGTGGGGCTGGTGCGCGCCGGTCGGCCCACGCTCAGCTGGGATGAGGCCAGCACCGCCGACATCGTGCGCCGGACGCCGGGGCAGATCTGGGCGCTGATCCAGCACGTCGATGCCGTGTTGGGGCCGTACTACTTCCTGATGCACGCGTGGTCGCACGTCGCGGGTGAGTCTGAGACCGCGCTGCGGCTGCCGTCGATTGTCGCGATGGCCGCGGCGGTGGGGCTGGCGGGGGAACTGGGCCGGCGTCTGTTCACGCCGGCGGTGGGGCTGCTGGCCGGCGTGCTGCTCTGCCTGGTGCCGAACACGTCGCGGTACGCCGCCGAGGCCAGGCCGTACGCCTTCACCTGCCTGTTCTCCGTGCTCGCCGTCCTGTTGCTGGTACGGGCACTGGAGCGTCCTCGGCGGCGGCGCTGGGCCGCGTACGCCGGCGTGGTCGTGCTGTTGGGGGCAAGCCATCTGATCGCCCTGAGCACGCTCGTCGCGCATGGGGTGGCCGTGTGGGCACACCACAGGAAGGGCGCGGCGCCTCGGGCCGTCAAAGGCTGGGTGCTGTCGCTGGCGGCGGCTGTTCTCGTGTTGTCACCGGTGGTACTGATGGGCGTACGGCATCGCAGTGAGCAGCTGTCCTGGGTCGAGTTCCTGACCCGCGACACGTTCCTGCTGGCTCCGGGCGAGATCTTCGGGGCGTCGAACATGGCGTGGCTGTTGATCGGGCTCGCGGTCCTCGCCCGGTGGCGGCCGCGGGAGCCGGTGCGGCTGCTGGCCGTCCTGGCGCTGGCTCCGCCGGTGCTGGTCGCCGCCGCGTCGCTGACGGTATATCCGCTGTGGGTGCCGCGCTATCTGCTGGTGATTCTGACGCCGCTGGCGATCCTGGCCGCGGTGGCGCTGGTCGGCGTGGGCGGCTGGGCGACCCGGCGAGGTCGCTGGGGGGCTCTCGCGCGAGTTGGTGGGGTGGTGCTTCTGCTGGCGATCACCGCGCTGCCCGGGCACGGCCGGGTCCGCAGTGCCACCGCGAAGAACGGGCCGGACTACCGCGGTGTCGCGGCGATCATCGAGAAGCGGCAGAGCCCCGGCGACGTCATCGTGTTCGAGACGGACTCCCGGGCGTTGCGGGCGGGGATGGATTACTACCTGCGGCTGAGCCACCAGCGCCCCACTGACGTGCTGCAACGCCGGTCGGCGGCGGACGTCGGCGAACTACGGGCCGCCGAGTATGCGGGCGCGGACGCAGCAGCGCGGCTCACCAGCACCTCGCGGGTATGGCTCGTGGTGGGCGGCGACCGACGAGATCCCACCGCGCTGGTGCCTGCCGTGCAGGGCGTGTTGCGGGAGAAGTACGTCGTGGCGGGCTTGTGGCACCGCAACGAGGCCACGGTCGCCCTGTATCGCGCGCGCTGACATCTTCACATTGCAGCTGCATTGCCAACGGCGTACCGTCGAATCCAGTGCAGTTGTATTGCAACGGAGGCCGACGGCATGCTGGTGATCGCGTTGACCGAGTCCTGCGCCGATCGCACCGATCTGGTCGGCGGCAAGGCTGCCGGCCTGGGTCGGTTGATCCGACGCGGCGAGCGGGTGCCCGCGGGCTTCTGCATCACCACCGAGGCCTACCGAGGTGGCATAGTCCCCGAAGCGGAGATCGCCGAGGCGTACGCACAGCTCGGCGACGGCCCGGTCGCGGTCCGGTCCAGCGCGACCGCCGAGGACCTGCCGGACGCGAGCTTCGCCGGCCAGCGCGGCGCACTGCCGGACCTGGGGCTGGCCGACTTTCTGCGGGCGTACGGTCATCGGGGTGTTGCCGAGGTCGACCTGGGCGTGCCGCGCTGGGACGAGAATCTGGAACCGGTGTTCGCCATGCTCGCCAACCTGCTGCGCGGCACCGACCCGGACCAGGCACCCGACCGGCGCTTCGCCCGCGCCGCCGCCACCGCCGAGGCGACGCTGCGTGACCTGAGCGTGCGGGCTCGCCGCCGCCCGGTGCGGGGCCGGATCGCCATCTTTCTGCTGGGCCGCGCCCGCGCGCTGGCCGGATTGCGCGAGGCAGGCAAGTTCGCCGGCCTCTACCGGCTGCGGGCGATGCGCCACCACCTGCTGTTCATCGGGGCCGAGCTCGCCGCGGCGGGACGGCTCGATCAGCCGGGCGACATCATGTTCCTGACGCTGGACGAGGCGCGCGAGGCCGTGCACGACGGCGCCGACCAGCGCGGAACCGCAGCGGCCCGCAAGGCGGTGCACCAAGCCGAGTCGCGCCGCCGGGCCGTTCCGGTCGGCCTACTCTCCGACGGTACGGACATCGAAACCGTCCTCCCCGCACGGCCACACACCGGCGGAACGCTGACCGGAGTAGGCGCAGCCGCCGGGCGGGTGACGGGACCGGCCCGCATCGTGCACGATCCGACCACCGCGCGGGTGGAACCGGGCGAGATCCTCGTCGCCACCACCACCGACCCCGGCTGGACACCGCTCTTCCTCACCGCCGGCGGGCTGGTCACCGAGACTGGCGCGATCATGGCGCACGGCCCCACCGTGGCGCGCGAATACGGCATTCCCGCCGTGATCAGCGTCCCCGGCGCGACCCGGCGGATCCGCACCGGACAACTCATCACCGTCGACGGTGCGGCCGGAATCGTCACCATCGATCCGGGGCCGCCGGACCCGCTCACCGGACCCGCCGCCGACCGGCTCACCGAGCCGGCCGCGGAGCTGTGAAACGATCACGGCCATGCCGAGGAAGGTGGACACCCAGGAGCGGCGCACCCGGATCGCCGACGCGCTGATGCGGGTCGCCGCCGAGCAGGGGCTCGAGGCGGTCAGCCTGCGGCACGTCGCGGCGGCGGCGGGAGTCTCGGCCGGAATGGTGCAGCACTATTTCCGCACCAAGGACGAGATGATGCGCTTCGCCATGGAGGTGGTGCGGGACCGCGCCCAGGTCCGGGTCACCGAGGCGATCGCCGGGCTCGGTGCCACGCCGCAGCCCCGCGACCTGCTGCGCACCATGATCACCTCGATCCTGCCGCTGGGTGAGCAGGCCCGCGCTGACGGGCGGGTCGCGCTGGCGTTCCTCGCGTACACGGCCGTTCGCCCGGCCGCCGCCGCGACGTTGCGCGAAGACACCGACCAGATGTCCGGTTTTCTCGCCGGGATGCTGCCCGGACCAGCCCCGGAGGCGGCCGCCGCCGGACTGCTGGCACTCATGGAAGGCCTCGGCGTCTATCTGCTCGGCGGGCAGCTGAGCGCCGAGCAGGCGCTCGCAGCTCTCGACGCGCACCTAAACCTGCTTATCCCGGAATAGCCCGTTTCCTTCATCACTCCGCGGGGAAGCCGATAGTTCCAGCGTGGGGTTGCGAGGCAAATTCGGGGCGAAGGGCGGGTCACGACTGTTCGTGGCGTACGCCGCCGCGAGCCTCGTGCCCGTCGCAGTGCTCGGTGCCGTCCTGGTCACCGGCTACCGCGAGGACGCCGCCCGCCAGGCCGAGGAGCAGGGCCGCGCCCAAGCGGTCGTCATCGCCGAGATGGCGGTCGCCCCGGCCCTCGAAGACGCCGACCTGACCGCCGGACTCACCCAGGGCCAGCGCGACCGGCTGCACGCCGCCACCGACTTCGCCATCTTCCACGGCTCCGTCGTGCGGCTGCGACTGCGCAGCTTCAGCGGACAGGTGGTCTTCTCCGACGACGGCTCCACCGCCGGCGGCATCCCCGTCGCCGACCCGGCCTTCCGATCCGCCACGCTGGGCCAGACCGACGTCGCCGTCGTCCCGGACACCGAGCGCGGCCCCGGCGAGGTGATCCGGGTGCTGGAACCCGTGGTCGCCAGCGCCTCCGGCCGTGCCATCGGGGTGCTGGAGCTCTACCTGCCGTACGAGAGCATCGCGGCCCACCTGCAACAGCAGATGCGGGTCACGTACTGGCGACTCGCCGCCGGCCTGGTCGGGCTCTACCTGGTTCTGGCGCTGATCTCCTGGTCCACCACCCGGTCCCTGCGCCGGTACGCGGCCCGGCAGGAACACGAGGCCCTGCACGACACGCTCACCGGCCTGCCCAACCGGGCCGCCTTCCGGCTGCGCGCGAAAACGGCAGTGGAGTCCGGCGCCCGCCGCGGTGCGATCGTGCTCGTCGACCTCAACCACTTCAAGGAAGTCAACGACACCCTGGGACACCACGCCGGCGACGAGCTGCTGCGCGTGGTCGCCGCACGGCTCGTCAAGGCGCTGGGCACCGAGCACACCGTCACTCGCCTCGGCGGCGACGAGTTCGGCCTGATCATGCCGGGCGTGGAGCGCGACGACGTGCTCCGGCTGCTGACCGAAGCGCGCAACCAGCTCACCGAGGAGATCGTGCTCGACGGCATCCCGCTGACCATCGAGGCCAGCTTCGGGGTGGCGCTGTACCCGGAGCACGCCGCCGACGTCGAAGAACTGTCGCAGTGCGCCGACGCCGCCATGTACCAGGGCAAGCGGGGCACCCGGGGCATCGTCGTCTACTCCGGCGAGGACGTCGCCCACTCGACCCAGTGGCTGGTCGTCCAGGCCGAGCTGCGGCACGCCCTGGAACGTGACGAGCTGGTCCTGCACTACCAGCCCAAGATCCGCCTCTCCGACGGCGAAGTGGCCGGCGTCGAAGCCCTGGTCCGCTGGCAGCACCCGATCCGCGGGCTGCTCGCGCCGGCCGACTTCCTGCCCGCCGCCGAACAGTCCGGGCTCATCGAGCCGCTCACCGCCTGGGTGCTGCGCCGGGCGCTGGCCGACCAACGGGACTGGTACACCGCGGGGCGTACCTGGCCCGTGGCGGTCAACGTGTCTGCCCGCAACCTGGACCAGCCGGGCTTTGCCGCCTCGGTGTCCGCCCTGCTCGCCGAGGCCGGCACCCCGGCCGACCGGCTGATGCTCGAAGTGACCGAGACAGCCCTGGCCGGCGACACCCCGGCCGCGGTCCAGGCGGTCGTCGACATCGTCGACCACGGCATCGGCGTCGCCGTCGACGACTTCGGCGTCGGCTACACCAGCCTGTCGCAACTGCGGGCGATCCCGGTCTCCGAGATCAAGATCGACCGGCTGTTCGTCGAGAGCCTGACGCGCAACGCACAGAGCGAGGCGATCGTCCGCTCCGTGATCGAGCTAGCGCACGGCCTGGGCTGCTGGGTCACCGCAGAAGGCGTCGAGACCGAAGAAGTCCGACGCTGGCTCGAAGAGGCCGGCTGTGACGCCGCGCAAGGCCTCCTCCTTGGCTCCCCGCTCACCTGGAACGACCTGATCGAGACCACCACGAAAGGCGCGGTCCGTCGGGAAATCCCCGCCGTGGCCGGCTCATGAGAGGACCGGCGATGAGAAAGCTGACCAGGACCGTCTGTGCCGTTACCGGCGTCGTACTGGCCCTGGCCGCCTCCGGCTGCGGGGGCGGCGACAAGAAGGACAGTGAGCAGACCGGCGGTTCCGACAGCATCGTCATGGACCAGGCGCTGCACGACGCCCTGCCGCAGGACATCCGCGACCGCGGCACCATCCGCCTGGTCACCGACCCGAGCTACGCGCCGATGGAGTCGTACGGCCCCGACGGCCGCAGCATCATCGGCTTCGAACCCGACCTCGCCGCCGCCCTGGGCGCCGTGCTGGGGGTCAAGGTCGAGATGGTCGCCGGCGGCGAGTTCGACACCTTCCTCGACCAGACCGTGAAGGGCACCTACGACGGTGTGCTCTCCTCGATGACCGACACCGCGGAGCGGGAGAAGAAGGCCGACTTCATCAACTACTTCGCCGCCGGCACCTCGATCGTGGTGCAGCGCGGCAACCCGAGCGGCGTCACCGACCTCAAGGACCTCTGCGGCAAGGTCGTCGCGGTCGAGAACGGCACCGTCCAGCAGGACCTCCTCGAACGGTCGCAGCCGGGCTGCGGGTCGGCCCCGATCGTCGTCCGCAAGTACAAGACCAACGCCGACGCGCTGCTGCAACTGCGCACCGGTCGGGCCGTCGCGGTCCTCAACGACTTCCCGCCGGCCGTGCACGTCACCACCGACCAGAAGTCGCGCTCCTACTACCAGCTCGCCTCGACGGTGCAGTACGAGCCGGGCCTGTACGGCCTCGCCGTCGGCAAGAACAAGGCCGAACTGCGCGACGCCCTGCGCGACGCGTTGGACCGGCTGATGCGCTCCGGCGCGTACCTGGATCTGCTGGAGCGGTGGGGCCTGGGCAGCGGCTCGCTGAGCGCGTCCTCGATCAACGGCGCCGGTGGCGGCGCACCGACCGACTGAGCCTGCCCAGCGGGGCGGAGGGCACCTCTAGACTCACCAGGTGCCCTCCGCCCCGCTGCTGCTCGTTCTCGACGGGAACAGCCTGCTGCACCGTGCGTACCACGCGGGGGCGGCGGACGGGTTCCTCGACGGCTCCGGGCGCCCGGTGTGGGCGTTGCGGGGCCTTTTCGGCTTCGCCGCACGGGCAGCCGCCTATCTGCGCCCGGACGCCCTGATCGTCGGCTTCGACTGCCCCCAAAACTCGGCCCGTCGCGCAGACTTCGCGGGGTACAAGGCACATCGGCCAGCCAAGCCCGCCGACCTCACCGACCAGCTCGCCGCGGCGCCCGAACTGCTCGCCGCCGCCGGGGTGTGCACGCTGGTGCCGCCCGCCTGGGAGGCCGACGACGTGCTGGCAAGTTCGGCCGCGCAGGCCCGCCGACACGGCTGGCGCTCCGTGCTGATGACCAGCGACCGCGACGCCTTCGCCCTGATCGACGAGACCACCTCGGTGCTGCGGGTCCGCAACGGCGGCTTCGACGAGGCGGTGCTGGTCGACGCCGCCGGCCTGCCGGAGCTGTGCGGGGTGACGCCAACGCAATACCGGGACTTTGCCGCACTGCGTGGCGACCCTTCCGACAATCTGCCCGGCGTACGCGGCTTCGGCGCGGCCACCGCCGCGAAGCTGCTGGCCGCCTTCGGCACGGTCGACGGCGCCTGGCAGGCGCTGGACGGCGGGGCGGCGCACCTCATCGTCGAGGCGGTCGGCGACCGTGCCGCCGGGCAGTTCGCCGAGCCGGAAGCCCGGGCGGCGGTCGAGCGCAACCGGCGACTCATGCGGATGCGCACCGACCTGGCCGTTCCGGAGCTGGCCGAGGCGCGGCTGCCCCTGGATCTCGCCGTCGTCCGGCGGGCACTGCGAGAGCGCGGCATCAACCTCGGACCCTCGCTGTGGGCGCTGACCGGCGGTATTCCGCCCCAGCGCGAGCCGCAGGACGAGGACCCGATCCCCGAGCTGCGGCCGTGGGTCTTCCGCGGTGGGCTGAGCGGACGCCGCGATCCCACCCCCGGACAGCTGTCCCTGTTCTGACCGCGGTCAGGGCACAGTCCGCAAATCCAAGGTGTGCCGGACGAAGGTTTCCAGGCTGCCCGTCGTCCAGCAGAGCACGCCGTTGCGTACCACCACGCCACCCGCGTCCGGACTGATCTCCACAGTGCTGCGGGTGTCGGTCTGGTGGATCAGCAGTTGCGCGTTGCCGGTGAGCTCGGAATTCGCACCGATCTTGACGAACACCTCGAACCGGTCGAGCGGCGCCACGTCCACGATCTCGGTCGCCGCGGTGCCCGCCGCGATCTGATGCCGGTCGGTGCCGTCCGGACGCATCAGCTCGATCCGGGTGTAACCGTCCGCGTCCAGCGACACGATCCGGCACCAGGTGGCCCCGCAGCCGACCGCCCCCGCGTGCGGGCGGGCCACCGCGACCTCCCGGCCGGTGCCCAGATCGCGCAGGGTCCGGGCGCCGGCCGCATCGGCGACCCCGTCGGTCAGCCACGGCCAGGTCAACAGCCGCCACATCCCGGGCACTGCCCGAACCTCGACCGGGCCGCCGGCGAGGGCCACCGTACGGACCTCGGTGGTGCCTGCCGCACCGGATGCGACCCACCGCAGCCGCCCGTCAGCCACGACAAGGTCGGTCTCCGAGCGGTAAAAGCGGGCTTCCCCGGTGTCACCGGTGATCCGGTGCGCCGCCGGGGCGCCGGTCAGTCCCGCCGACCACAGCTCCAGGCCGCCGTCCGTACGCTCGAACCACGCGAGCAGGTCACCGGCGACAGTGAGGCTCTGGAACGACGGATGACGGGCCGTCGACAGCGCGCGCACCTGGCGAACCGTGCCGTCGCCGGCCCGCACCAGCAGGCGCAGGGACTTGCCGTCGACGCTGGGCGCGGTGCCCGCCGACGTCCGCGCGTCGACGAAGGTGCCCGGCTCGTACGCCGTGCCGTCAGCGAGGGCAGCCGGCAGGCTGGCGCGCTGGGCGGTCGGCCAGGCGAGCGCGGCCGGCGCGGGTGGGGTCTCACGGCCCTGGGCGGCCGGCGGCACAGCCAGGAGCAAGGCCCCCGCGGCCAGCGCGGCGGCGAGCCCGGCACTGGGCCGGAATCGATGGTCACGCGGCACGGCCCCGATGCTACTGCGCTGCAGCGGCACGCCCACCCGAGCATCGTGCTGGCCGCCCGGGTCGCGTTGAGTATCGTGAGCGACGTGGGTGGCACGAACAGGCCCGGGGACGAACCGACGGACCCGGCGGATCTCGACGAGCGGGAACGACGGGTGGGCGAGCGGGAGCGTGCCGCCGATCTCCGGGACGCCCGCAACGACGCTCGCGAACGCCGAGCCGATCTGCGCGATCGCGCGGCGGATGCCCGCGACGCCGCCGCCGACGAGCGGGAGCGCCTGCTCGACGCCGAAGCGACCCAGCTGGACAGCCCGCCGGCTGACCCGATCAGCCGGTTTCAGGGATCGCTCGCCCGGACGTCAGCTCGGACAGACCGCAGCAACGAGTTGCTGCACCGCTCCCGGGAAGCGGTCCAGCGCGGTGCCGACCGGATGGACCGCCTGCGCCGCGACGCCGGGAACGCCTGACACCTTTGCGCCCGGCTTGAGAGCCGGATGAGGTTGCATTGAGGTAGCAGGCCGAAACACAGGGCATGACTAGCGCTGTTGCTCACCTCATCGCCGTCCCCCCCTTCGTCGTCGCCGGACCCACGCAGCGTGGCTCCTCGTCGGGCCAGGCCGCCGTCGAGTTCACCGTGGTCATCCCGTTCCACAACCCTGGCCCCGCCCTGCGCCGCACGGTCGACCACCTGGCCGAGACGCTCTACGCCCAGAACATCTCCTTCGACATGGTGGTCGTCTCCGGCGGCTCCACCGACGGCTCCGAGCGCAACCTCTCGGGCCTGCCCTGGATCCGGGTCATCTCCGACCGGGAGCTGCAGGACAAGGGCGCCGCGCTGCAGGCCGGGCTCGCCGCTGCCGGCGGGTCCTGGGTCGGCGTCGTCGACGTCGACGCGGACGCCGAGGTCGACCCGTACGAGCTGATCGAGTGTCTGCACCGGGCCCGGGACCGGGAGGTCGTGCTCGTCTGACCCGCGTACTCTCCGCGCTTCTTTTCCGGACCCCGGCACGCCACCGCGTGCCGGGGTCGGTCGCGTTTGCGCACCGGCGCATAGCCGCCCTTGAGCCAGGGACTCGGGGCTTGCTGAGCTCTTGAAACCGGTCTGAGGCTGGCTTGAGAGACGCGGCCGAACTAGGAGGCATGACCTTCACCGCGCCTGCCGTGCCCGCCATGCGCAATCTCCGGGAAGTAATCCACTCCCAGGCGATCCAGCCCACGTTCCAGCCGGTCGTGCGCCTCGAGGACGGCGTCGTCAAGGCGTACGAGGCGTTGGCCCGCTTCGACAAGGCGCATTTCAAGAGTCCGGCGGACGCGTTCGCGGCGGCCACCGAGGCCGGCGTCGGCGTGGACCTCGAGCTCCTCGCGCTGGAGCGGGCCTTCGCCTACCTGGGCGAGATGCCCGCGGGGGCGTGGCTGAGCGCGAACCTGTCGGTGGAGGCGCTGTTGGACCCGCGGGTCTGCGAGACGCTGATGGCGCACGCGACCCGCGGCATCGCCGTCGAGCTGACCGAGCACACGCAGGTGCACGACTATCCGACGCTGGTGCGGGTGACCGAGCGGCTGCGCTCGGCCGGCATCCTGCTCGCCGTCGACGACGCGGGCGCCGGGTTCGCCAGTCTGAGCCACATCCTGCAGTTGCGTCCCGACATCATCAAACTGGACATCACGCTCACCCGGGGCATCGACACCGACCCGGTGCGCGGAGCGCTCGCCCGCTCGTTGGTCGGTTTCGCCGAGGACATCGGCGCCATGCTGATCGCCGAAGGCATCGAGACTGTGGCAGAGCACGAGAAACTACGCGCTTTGGGTGTCAAGCTGGGGCAGGGTTACTTCATGGCCCGGCCCGGGCCGTTGCCCGCCCGCGCCGAGATCACCGCTGACGGGATCCTGATCGGCGGCGCGTAACCCCTTCGGTCGGCTCCGGCGCGACCGATAGGACTACGAAGCCGTCCGTCGATCCCGTGAAAGTGGAGGTCCCGTGGCCAGGCCCCGCGCGCTCGTCGTCGAGGACTCACCCGAGTTCATGCTGCTCTGCCAACATCTGCTGGAGAAGGAAGGCTTCGACGTCGTCGTCGCCACCGACGGCAAGGGCGCGGTCGAGCAGGCGCAGAAGGAGAAGCCCGACATCGCCATCCTCGACCTCGGCCTGCCCGACGTCGACGGGATCGAGGTGTGCCGACAGATCCGGCAGTTCACCGACGCGTACATCGTGATGGTGACCGGCCGGACCGACGAGCTGGACAAGGTTGTCGGCCTCTCGGTGGGTGCCGACGACTATGTCACCAAGCCGTTCTCGCCACGGGAGCTCGCCGCCCGCATCCAGGCGATGCGCCGCCGGCCGCGCGGCAACGCGCCGGGTCAGAGCTCAGCAATTCGCGAGTACGGGCAGCTGCGCATCGACCCCGACGTCCGCGAGGTCACCCTCGACGGGCAGGTGCTGGAGCTCACCAAGATCGAGTTCGGCATCCTGGACCTGCTGTCCTCCGCGCCCCGCCGCACGTTCACCCGCGGCCAGCTGCTCGAGGACGTGTGGGGCGACAACTGGTACGGCGACGACCACATCATCGACGTGCACGTCGGCAACCTGCGCAAGAAGCTCGGCGAGTCAGCCTCGTCGCCGCGCCACATCCGGACGCTGCGAGGCGTCG
The DNA here is from genome assembly GCF_044452725.1 of Actinoplanes sp. NPDC051859. Lineage (NCBI taxonomy): Bacteria > Bacillati > Actinomycetota > Actinomycetes > Micromonosporales > Micromonosporaceae > Actinoplanes > Actinoplanes sp. NPDC051859. The sequence goes on from NZ_JBITBX010000008.1 coordinate 128,375, forward strand.
GCTACCGCTTCGAGCCGTAGGTCCCACCGTTCCGCCTGTGACGAGACCCACACACCGCTAGGTGTGTGGGTCTCGTTGTATGCGGCGGTTCTCAGGCCATCCGGTGGCGGGGCGCGGGCCGGGGCGGGAAGCGGCGGTGGGCGCCGCCGCGCTCGCCGGAGGCGACGAACGTGCGGCGGCGGGTCCAGACGACGAGGCTGCTGAGCAGCGCCGCCGCGCCGGCCCAGGGCGCGATGTCCTGCAGGCCGCGGCCGGAGTCCGGGGGCGGCACCGAGCCGACCAGGGTCCGCAGCACACCGGTCGGGGTTTCCCCCACGGCGAGCACGCTGGTGCCGCTGGCCAGGCGCCCGACCGCGCCGGCGGCCGCGGTGAGGACGGTGGTGTCCGGGGTGGAGGCGGGCGTCGGGGTGGCGGAGGCGACGAGCACCAGGACGCGCAGGGCGCCGGCCGGGTCAGCGACGACGGGGCGTTCGGGATCGGAACCCACTCTGATGTTGACCGCCGAACCAGCTTTGAAGCCAACGGCGTAGACGGCGAGGCCGTCGCCGGTGGCCCCGGCGGGGGGCTGCCACTGCACGGTCAGGGCGTCGGCGGTGCCGCCGTAGCCCGGGCCGTCGGCCAGCGCGGCGCTGGGAGCGAGGAAGGCGCCCAGCACTGCGGCGGCCAGGACGAGCTGGGCCGAGCTGCGCGAACGTCGAGAGGTCACGTTCTCATGGTGCCACGCAAAAGGTGCAAAGCGTCAGGGCGCAAACCCGATCGCAACTTGCCGGGTCCTTGAAGGCGCCTAGAGGCTGGATTGAGCTTGGGCTCCGAACTAGTGGGGCATGACCGCCACGCTGCTCGCCCCCACCGCTGCCACCACCGCCCCCGCGCCGCTGTACAACGCGGCCCGGCTGTGGGCCCCGGCCGACCCGGCCGTGGAGCTGACCGTCGTGGTCCCGTTCTACAACCCCGGTGCGGCGCTGCGCCCCACCATCGAGAAGCTGGTCGCCTGCCTCACCGCCGAGCAGGTCTCCTACGAGATCATCGCGGTCTCCGACGGCTCGACCGACGGCTCCGAGCGCACCCTCGCCGGCCTCCCCGGCGTCCGGGTCGTCGTCAGCGGCGTCAACCAGGGCAAGGGTGGCGCGCTGCACCTCGGCTTCGCCGCCGCCCGCGGCGCCTGGATCGGCTTCGTCGACGCCGACGGCGACATCGACCCCCGGCACCTCGCCGAGTACCTGCGGGTGGCCCGCGCGGGTGGCCACGCCGGCGTGTACGCCGACAAGCGGCACAGCACCTCCGGCAGCGCCTCCTCGCCGTTCCGCAAGCTGGTGTCGATGGTCTACTCGACCCTGGTGACCCTGCTCTTCTTCCTCGGCATGCGCGACACCCAGACCGGCTGTAAGGTCCTGCGCCGCGACGTGCTGGCCGAGCTGCTCCCCCGGCTGCGCGAGCGCCGCTTCGCCTTCGACCTGGAGTTCTTCGTCGCCGCCAAGGCGGCCGGGGTGCGCGGGTTCGTCGGGGCCCCGGTCACCCTCGAAGAGCGGGTCGCCGGCTCGACGGTCGGTTCGAAGGCGATCCTGCGCACCATCCGCGACACCTTCGTCATCTTCGCCCGCCTGCACTTCACGACCCAGTACCGCCCGGCCCCGACCGGCGCCCTCGTCCTGCGTCCCGTGACCGCCTGGAACCAGCAGCTGGCCGAGGCGGCCTGACCCGCGGCTGCTGCGCCGGCGGCGGACTCGCCGCCTGCGGATACGGCACCGCCCACCAGCGCACCAGATCACGGCGATGCTCCAGCAACCCGACGACGAGCAGGACCAGCAACGACAGCACCGAACCGATCAGCCCCAGGCGCAGCCAGCGCCACGGCGTGTAGGACACCGTCACCGCCTCGGCCCCGGCGTCGATCGCGACCGTGCCGGCCGCCGTGGGTGCGCTCGGCAGACCGCCCGCCGACCAGCCCGGTGACCACTCCTCCGGGATCACCGTCCAGCCGGGAGCGCCGGCCGCGACCGACCAACTCGTCGAACTTTTCCGGCGCAGGCCACCCGCCGCCGTCGACGGCAGCGGCTGTCGATCCGCCCCGCCGTCCAGCACGGCCTCGGTGCCCAATGCCCCTTTCCCGGCCTGCGTGACCGCCGTGTCGTAGCCGCCCGGGCGGGCACCGACCACCCGCCCGGTGCCGTCCGCCTCGACGCGGTAGACGTCCAATTGCGGCGTACGCAGCACCCGTCGCAGGTCGGCCTGCTTCTCCAGCCACAGGTATTCCGCGGCTTCCCGGTCACGGGACAGCACCACGAAGCGCACTCCGAGCGGGGCCACCAGGCGGCCGAAGCTGCCAGCGCCACCGGCTGCAACGAGGCGTTGCACGTACGCCATCCGCCGCGACACCGAGTTCGTCCGCACCGGACCGAGCTCGACCGCGTCGCTGCTGAGCACCGGCCGTTGGAAGAACGCCCCGGCGGGTGTCGCCACGGTGCGCGCGTTGGTGAAGCCGAACGGCTGGTAGAGGTGCCAGGGCAGGAACAGGATGGCCTCGTCGCCCGGTCCCATGATCTTGTCGGCGGCGTACCAGGACTCCGGGTAGTGGCTGACCTTGATGGAGCCGCCCAGCCCCCAGGCGAGCGACGGCGCGATGATCGCGAACACGCCCGCCACCGCGACGAGGCCGCCGGCTGCCGCAAGCCGGAATTGCAGGGAACGGTGCGCCCGCTGGCAGGCCAGTGCCAGGACCTCCACGGTGACGCCGATGCCGACCGCGTACGCCACCATGGTCAGCGCGACCCACTTCTGTTGCTCGCGCATCGCCTCGAAGAGCGGCACGACGTCGAAGGCCCATCGGTAGACCGCGGCGAGCGGGCCGTGAATGCCCGCGCCGAACAGCAGGCCCACGCCGGCGAGCAGGGACAGGGGGCCGCCGGAGAGCGGACCGCGGCGACACAGCCGGTACAACCCGGCCAGGGCGGCTACCGCCATCACCGTGGCGGGGACCAGCCCCAGGTCGATGGGCGGGCTGCTGTCGGCGCCGCCGCGCCAGAAGCCGCGCAAGGAGACGAGGGTGACCAGCATTCCGCCCGAACCCGCGTGCGGGGCGTACACCTCGAGGTCTTGACTGCCGACTCGGACGGTGAGGATTGCACTCAGCAGGACTGTCACGGCGTACGCGTAAATGCACCCAGCGCAGACGATCACGATGGCGGTGCGGGCCAGATGTTTGCGGCCCGGACGGGGCAGCAGCGCAACGGCCAGCAGGCCGGCGCCGCCGAGCCAGGCGGCGTGCGGGCCGACCGCCATCGCCAAGGCATACCAGCCCGCCGGCCGGGCAGCGAACCACGTGTCGCGGCGGCGGGCACGGACGGCCGAAGCGAGCAGCCAGCTCAGCAGGCCGACGGAGAGCAGGAACGCGACGTGCCCGGCTTGGATGCGCTCGATGACGAACGGATTGCAGCAGACGAACAGCGCTGCGGTGTGCCGGCGCCACCGGCCGCCAGCGGCGAGCGCGGAGATGCCGGACGCGGCGATCGGGAAGTAGCAGAGGATGACCAGCCAGCTCGTCGCGCCCGGGCCGACCAGGGAACGCACCTGGTCGGTCAGCAGCCGGTACGGCAACGCGTCCAGCGCGGCCGGGTCGAGACCGTACAGGCCGGGTGTGATGGCCTGGTTCGGACCAGACACCCAGTCCAGCAACAGCAGGTGCCCGTCCTGGGTCCAGGGTGCGACGACGACGAGGCCGGCGATCAGTCCGAGCAGCCCGGATTCGGTGGCGAGACGGGTCGCCCGCGGATCAACGCCGGGGAGCCGCCGGTGCCGGGGCACGTACGCGGGCGCTCCCGCCGCGGCGGGGGCGCGCCGGCCGCCCCGATGCCGGGCGACGAGGGTCACCGCGGGCGGCGCCGCGGGCCGTGGGCGGCCTGGACGACCGCCGCGACGAGCGGCGCCAGGGGGTCCTCGGTGGCGCCGGAGGTGTCCACCACGATCTCGGCGTGCCGGGCGGGGCGTTCAGCCAGGAGCTCGCGGAACCGCTGCTGCTGGTCGGCCTGCTCGGCGAGGGTGCGTTCCGGCTTGCGCTCGTGGATCAGTTCAGCCGGGGCGTCGGGCAGCACCAGGATGTCCGGGGCTGGGACGACGAACTCGGCGACCCGGGCGGCGCGGGATCCCGGCCACGGCGATTCGCGCAGGTCGTAGACCCAACGGTCGGCGATGACCACCCGTCGCGCCGCCACGGCCGGCGCGACGTTGCGCAGGTAGCGCCACACGTACTCACCCGCATAGAACCAGGCGGCAACTCGCCGCAGGGTGCCGTGGTCGGCGGCCGGGTCGATCGGGGCGGCAGCGTGGTCGGAAGCGGCGCCGGTCGGGGCGGTGGAGCCGACGTTCAGCAGGCGGCGGGCCAGGGCGACGCCGGGCAGGTTGCCGCGCGCCATGCCGAAGTAGGTGGCGCTGGTCGGCAGGCCGAATTGGTGCAGCCGTTCGTGCAGACCGTCGGCGACCGTCGACTTGCCGGAGCCGTCCGTGCCCACCAGCGCCACCACGACGCCGCGGACCCGCAGTCCCAGCGGTCCGGCGGCCTTCGCGGCGGGCAGGACGCTTCGGCGTTGGTTCCAGGTGGCGCCCACGGCCTTGGGGGTGAGACTGAGCGCGACCAGCCGCATGCGGGCGCGTAACGGCAGCCGCGGGTCGGGTGCGGCGCCCCCGGCGACCGCAACGAGCTCGGCGGCGACCCGCGGGCCGAGTTGCCAGGAGAGACGGCGGGCCAGCTCCCGGCGGTGGGCCGAATCGGCGGCCACCCAGGCGGCCCGGGCCTCGGCGAGGCGTTCCCCGCCGGGCAGCCGGCCGCGCAGCACCGGGCGGATCAGCAGGTCGGCAGTCGCCGCCGCGCCGGTGAGCCGATGGCTGGCCGGGTCCGTGGTCACCTGTCCCACCGGCATCAGCAGGACCGGCCCGACCCGCAAATCACCGTATGTCACATCGACCACGGCGGGCCCGGTGCTCGTTTCGATGGAGAGGCTGACGTGTCGCAGGCGGCGCGGGTCGTGTGCTTCGGCCACCCGGGCGCCGGCGTACGTGTCGGTGAGCAGGTCGACCGGGTCGCCGGCGGCGGGCGGGGCGGCGTACCAGATGTCGAGATCCTTGGGGCCGGTGTCGGCGGCCCAGCGTTCGGCCGCGTCCGCCTCGCCCTGCCAGGCCCAGGGCTGCCCGGTCGCCTCCAGCGCGGTGGTGATCGCCGACAGCAACTCGGTGCGGCTCGGCAGTCCGGACCGAGGCGCGCGGGAATTGGCCGGGGCGTCGGGTGACGGCCGGCGTTCCGCGCCTGTTTGCCAGGAATCGGTCATTTCACCCCGATTATTGCCCGGGAGCCCGACCCGCGTGCCGAGTTGCGTGACGCAGCTCCACCAAAAATCAGACAGGTCGGGGGCCGGACGGCCGATAGAGACCTCGTGACCTCCCTGACCCGCCGCCTCGCGCGCCTCGCCGCCCGCGGCGCCGCGCCGATCGCCGTGGCGGTGGCCGTGCAGAGCGCCGGCAACCTTGCCTTCCATTCGGCGGTCGGGCGGCTGCTGGACCCCGGCGAGTACGGCGCCCTTGGAGCGGTGCTCAGCGCGATGGTGATGCTCACCGTACCGCTGGGCGCGCTGCAGACCGCCGCGTCCGCACTGGTGGCCGAGCACGGGCTCACCTGGGAGACGGCTCGGCGTACGCTGCGCGCGGTCGCTCTGTGGTCACTGCCACCGGCGGTGCTCGTCCTGCTCTGCGCGCCGCTGCTGCAGGACTACTTCCACCTGTCTTCGCTGGCCGAGACCGCGCAGCTCGCGCCGTACCTGCTGGCCGCGGCCGTGGTGTCTGCCGCCCGCGGCCTGCTGCTCGGTGACCGCAGGGTCGGCACGGTCGCCAACACCTACTTCGTCTCCACCGCGGTCCGGCTCGCTCTCGGCCTCGCGCTGATGGTGCCGTTCGGCATCTCCGGCGCCCTGGCCGCCACCGTCGCCTCGGAGGTGGCCGCCCTGCTGGTCGCCCTCCCCCGGTTGCGAGGTACGGCCGGGCGGACCAGCACCACCAGCCTGCGGTTGGGCGCCGTCGCCCACGCCGGGATCGCGGTGACCGGCCTGTTCCTGTTCTCCACCGCTGACCTGCTGCTCGCCCGGCACCACCTCGGCGATGCCGCGTCCGGCTCGTACGTGGCCGCCGCGACGATCGCGAAGACGGTGTTGGCGCTGCCCGCGGGCATCATGGCCGCCGTCTTCCCGCGCCTGCTCGCCGCCTGGCCGACGCCGGGCCGTACCCGTGCGCTGCTGTCCGGCGGCGCCGCGGTGACCGGTCCGGCCGTCCTGGGCGCGGCCGCCGTGATCGCCCTGCCGTCGCTGGTGCTGCTCGTGCTGTACGGCGACAAGTACCCGGACGCGGACGGCCTGGTCCGGGCGCTGTGCGGGGTGGCGGCGCTGACCTCCTTCGTCACCGTGTTGACCCATGCGGCGCTGGCTCGCCGCTCGCGGCTCATCGCCGTGCCGTGGATCGGTGCGGTGCTGGAGATCGCGCTCATCGAGACGTGGCACGGCTCGGGTGCGCAGATCGCCGCGGCTTCGGCCGCCGCCCTGGTGCCGACGCTGCTGGCGATGCTGCTGCTGGAGGGGCGCCGCTGGGTGCGGGCCACGCCGCCGGCAGAGACAGACGTTCCTGAGGCACCGGCGAGCGCCGATGCTTCCCGTCCTGCCGCGACCGCGGCCTGATCCCCCCGGAGGCCTCCGTGCGCATCCTGGTGCTGAACTGGCGCGACCTGACCCACCCTGCCGCGGGCGGCGCGGAGGTCTACACCGAGCAGGTGCTGCGTCGTTGGGTGGCTGCCGGCCACGAGGTGACGCTGTTCGCCGCGGCCGTGAACGGGCGGCCCGTCGCGGAGATCGTGGACGGCTACCGCGTCGTCCGCGCCGGCAACCGGTTCACGGTGTACCGGGAGGCGAAGCGCTGGTGGAACCGGTACGGCCGGGGCCGCTTCGACGTGGTGATCGACGAGACCAACACCGTGCCGTTCCTGGCACACAAGTGGGTCGACGACGGCGCAAAGACGATCGCGTTGGTGCACCAGACCTGTGAGGAGATCTGGCACCACAACGCGCCGCCGGGGGTCGCCCACCTGGGCCGGCATCTGCTGGAGCCGAGCTGGCTGCGCCGGCTGTCCGGTTCGCCGATCCTCGCCGTCTCCGACTCGACGCGCGACGCGCTGACCCGTTTCGGTGCGCACGACGTCACTGTGGTGCCCGAGGGCTACGAGCCGCCCGCCACCCTGCCGCAGGTCGCCAAGGAGTCCACACCGACCGCGGTGTTCTGCGGCCGGATGGTCAGCTACAAGCGGCCGTGGGACGTGATCGGCGCGGTGCGCCTCGCCCGCCAGGAGATCCCGGACCTGCGGCTGTGGATGATCGGCGGCGGTCCGATGCTGGACCGGCTGCGCGCCGCCGCGCCCGAGGGTGTCGAGTTCCTCGGCCGGGTGTCCGAGGAGGAGAAGCACGAGCGGATGGCGCGTGCCCATGTCCATCTGGCGACCAGCGTCCGTGAGGGCTGGGGTCTGGTGGTGACCGAGGCGGCCGCGCTGGGCACGTCGACCATCGCGTACGACGTGCCGGGCCTGCGCGACTCGACCCGGGCGGCGGACGGTGTCGTGACGGCGCCGACGCCCGAGGCCATGGCGAGCCGGATCGTCGAGCTGCTGCCGGGCCTGACCACAGCGGCGACCGCCCCGATGCCGTTCGGCGGTGCGAAGTCCTGGGACGAGGTTGCCGCCGCGGTGCTGGATGCGGTCCGCATGCACGCCCGGGTGCCTGGTGCCCTGGCTACGGTGACGGAACTGCGGCGCGCCGCCTGAGCCCCATGCCTGCCTGACCATAACGGTCACGAAGTGCCGAAATAGCCCCATAATGGGAAAGATGACGAGCCACCCCGTGGTGTCGGTGATCGTTCCCGCCTACAACAGCGCGCCGCTGCTGCGGGACTTCCTCGGTGCCTGCGCCAACTCCCAGTACCGGGACTTCGAGGTCATCATCAACGACGACCTGCGCTCGACCGACGGCACGCGGGCATTGGTCGAGCAGTTCCAGGCCGACGGCCTCGACGTGACGTATCTGCAGGAGAACCGGTCGATGGCGCAGGGCCGTAAGCGCGGCGCGGCCGAGGCGCGCGGGTCGATCCTGCTGCACCTCGACTCCGACATGAAGGTCACCCCGGGGCTGATCGGCGAGTGCGTCGATCAGCTCGCCGGCGACCTCGACGCTCTCGTCATTCCCGAGGAGTCCTTCGGCACCACCTTCTGGGCCCAGTGCAAGTGGCTCGAAAAGAAGATCTACGACGGCGTGGAACAGATCGAATCCCTGCGTTGCGTACGCCGCGAGGTCTACGACAAGCTCGGCGGCCACGACGAACGCATGGTCTTCTCCGAGGACAAGGACTTCGACCTCCGCGTGCGCAAGGCCGGGTTCCGCGTGGGCCGCACCCGCAACTTCCTCTACCACAACGAGGGCGACCTGCAGCTACGCAAGACCATGCGCAAGAAGCTCGGCTATTCCGGCACAGCCGACCTGTTCGCCGCCGAGCACCCCGAGGCGTTCCGCTGGCAGACCAACATCTTCAACCGCTTCGGCCTCTACCTGAAGAACTTCCCGTACGCCTTCTCGCACCCGCTGCTGTACGGCGGCCTGTGGGCGATGAAGGTCGGAGAGTTCGGCTTCGGCGCGGTCGGGCACATCCGGCACCGCATCGCCGTCCGGCACGGCGCGCCCGGCGGTGCCGCATGAGGATCGCACATGTCATCGCCGAGTTCTCCGGCAAGGAAGCGATGGGGCGTACGGTCACCGAACTGGTGCACCGCGTCGCCGGCGAACACCACCTGATCACCACCCATGCGGTCGACGGACGGGACACGTTCGCCGGGGTCCACGAGCTCGGCGGCGCGTTGGAGACGTTCCCGCTCGGGCGGTCCACCGCGTTGAAGGACGCGCTCGACAAGATCGGGCCGGACGTGGTGCACCTGCACGCCGGGGCGCTGGGGCCGTTCCTGGCGTTGCTGCCGGTGCTGCGGCCGTACCGCAAGCTGCTGACCGCGTACGCGTGGCCGACGCTGCCCCGCCCCGGGGCCTGGCGGCGGGCGACCGTGGCCGAGATGCGCTCGTCCAACGTGTTGCGGGCACGGGTCTTCCTGACGTCGGTCCTGCCGGTGCCGCTCGCGGCCGCAGCGCTGCGTCGCGCGGGGATCACCACCGTGCTCACCCCGGATCCCCGGGTGGCCGACCGGCTCGGCAAGCGCCGAGGGCTGAACGTCATCCGCTTCACCTCCGGGGCACCTGCCGACCCGCGTCGAGCCGCCTTCGACGCCGAGAGTCCGACCATCGTTTTCGCCGGGCGGGCCGAGACGGTCCGGGGGTTGGACACGCTGCTCGCCGCGTTCCCGCGGGTGCGGGCGGCGGTGCCGAACGCCCGGCTGCGACTGCTGCTCATCCCCCGGCCGGAACTGCCCCGCATCCTGGCCCGGACCGGCGCCGCCGAGGCCGTCGACGTCGTCACCGAACCGGTGCCGGACCTGCTGGCCGAACTGGCCGCCGCGCAGGTGGGGACCTGGCCGTTCAAATTCGACTACACCACGTCGCCGCCGGCGATGGCCCTGGTCGAGGCGATGGCCGTCGGGCTGCCCGTGGTCGGCACGGACGTGGCCTGCGTCCGAGCGGTCCTCGACGACGGCGTCAACGGCCTGTCCGTACCGCCCGACAACGCCCCGGCGTTGGCGAACGCTCTGATCACGTTGCTGCGCGACGAGCAGGTGTGGAACCGGTTCGCGGCGGCGGGCCTGGAGTCGGCGACGCAAGGCATGGGCTGGGAACGGGTCGCGGAGACCACCGCCGCAGCGTACGCCGACGTGCTCAGCGGCAGGCGGCCTCACCCCGGTCGGTGACCTCGGCACCCACCCGGTGGAACGCCCAGGTCCACGAATCCGGTTTGAGCTCCAGGTCCAGCACGCCGTGGTGGTCGTAGTCCACGAACTCGCTCGCCGGGATGCCGGCGCGGACCTTCGGCACACCCGCCTCGTCGGTCGCACCATCTGCCGTCGCCGGCCGGTAGTGGGCCTGGCCGCCGGTGCCGACGACGAACTGGCGTACGCCGAGCGGGTCCGGTTTGCCGTCCGGGTTCATCGGTGCGAACCGCTCGTAGTCCGCTTCGTGGCCGGACAGCACCAGCTCCACCTTGTAGTGGTAGAGCGTCTTGAAGAGTTCGTTGGTGCGCGGGTCGGGGCCGGCGATGCCGGTGGACCAGCGCGGGTGGTGCCACGCGGCGAGCACACACTTGCGGTCGTTGGCGGCCAGGTCGGCCGCCAACCAGCTCTCCTGCGGTGAGCCCTTGCCGCAGCCACCGGCTACCGCGGAGCAGTTGGAGTTCAGCACGACGAGGTGCCACCGGCCGATGTCCTGCGACCAGTAGCCCTTCTCGTCGACGAACCGGTCGCCGAAGTACGCCGTGAACGTGTTCGCGTCCTGCACCTTGTACTCCTGGTTACCGATGACCGGCACGGTGCGGTCGAGCAACCGGCCGAACGTCGGCCCGTACACGGTGCGGAACGCCTCGGCGGCCGGCAGCTCGTACTGGTAGTCGCCGAGCCCCAGGAAGACCGCCGGGTTCAGCCCTACCGCCAGGTCGGACACCTCTTTGTGCTTGCAGTGGTCGTTCGCACCGGTAGCGAATTCCGGATCGTCCGGGTCACAGGCCATGTCGCCGACGGCTACCACCCGGACCGTGTCCGGCTCGGGCGAGCAGCGGGAGAGCAGCCACACGATGACGAGAACCAGCACGGTGAGGAAAGCGACGGAGGTGAACAGCCGGCGGCGGAGGCGGCGGGTGGGGGTGCCGGCTTCCGCGGCCGGCTCCCGCGCGAAGAGATTCCTCATGTGCGGCGCCGGAAGAGAAGTCGGCGCAGGCGGGGACGACGAGCCCAGAGCTGTCCGAGACGACCCGGCTGGCGATGCCGTAGCGTCCAGGAGCCGGGCCGACCCTCGGGGAGCCGGACCACGTACATGAAGATCAGCGAGGCGACGACCCCGGTGGGCAGCAGATAGAGCGCGTATCGGGCGAGGCGGGCCGGCGTGTAGCGCACGGCGACCTCGCCGCCCTCGGGCAGCAGCCAGCCGTTCATCCAGCCCTGCAGCGTCACCTTCTGCGCGCCCTGGGCTCCGGTCATCACCCAACCCGGCGCCGCGTTCTCGGCGAGCGCGACCGCGGCTTTACCCGACGAGGTGACCGTGCCGGTGAACTGGGTGGGGTTCACCTTCTTGTAGTCCACCGATGAGGTCACCGCGGGCGCCTCCTGGCGCACCAGCACCACCTCGGACGGGTTGACCGGACGCAGCCGCACCCCGCGATACTCCACTTGGGACTGTTGCTGGCCCTTGGGGTCGCGCAGGCCGTACAGATAGATGCGGGTTTCGACCGCGTTCGGGTCCGGCTCGACCAGCGTCTCGTACGACGTCCAGCCGTTCCAGATCGCCACGCCAGGCATCGTGCGGCACAGGTCGGGTCCGCGCAGATACATGCAGTACTTGGGGTTACGCAGCGCCACACTGCGCGCCTCCATGGCGTACTCGTAGAGGGAGGCGGCGCCCATGTCCTCGGCCAGCGCGCCGATGCAGGCAAGGTGCCGCACCGCTTTCAGCGTGTAGGTGGTGTCGCCGTCCGAGCCCAGTTGCTCCTCGGCCTCCAGCCCCGCCTGTTCCACCGTCTCGTCGTCGTAGCGGAAACAGTCGTCCAGCGGCTCGAACGGTGCCAGGATCGAGCCGGACAGGCCACCGTCCACGCGCAACTGGTGCTTGCCGGCGGTGAGCTTGACGGACGTCTCCGGGATCGCGGGCGGGAACACCGTGTGCGTCGCCGCGGACTCCAGCGCGTCGATCCGCAGCCCCCGGTATTCGGCGACGGTCTTGGGCTTCAGCCGCTCGCCGACGTCGGCGCGCAGGATGACCTGCAACTCGCGGGAGAGGCTGTCCATCGTGACGACCCGCTCGTAGGAGGTCCAGCCGTCGTTCAGCACGGGCCGGGCGGCCAGCTCGCAACCGCTCACACCGGCCTGCCACAGGCAGATCTGCGGCCGCGCGCCGGTGACGTGCCGATACTGCAGGCGAACCCGGAGGTGCTGGCCGGGCACGGTGTTACGGGCCACCACCTTCGTGCAGGCCGCATGGTCGGCGGCGGAGAGCCGCACGGTGCCCCGCTTGATGGTCGCGGTCAGCTGGAGCTGACTCCACGGGCGCGGCTCGTAGTTGTTGCAGTCGAAGACCGGGGAGTACCCGGTGGTGTCCGCCGGCTTGGCCGCCGTCGCCAGCAGCGTCACGGAGGTGGCAGATCCCACCGGCACGGTCGTCCTGACGCCGTTGTCGAGCGACACCGTCCGGGTGCCCACCTTCAACGCCACGATCTTCCGGCCGCGCGGCAGTGGAATCGCCATCGCGGGACGTTGGGATACGGCCTTGCCGTCGATTTTGAGGACGGCCGGATCCTCGAGCACCAACCGGTTACCGGCCACGTCGATCCGCGGCACCAGCACGGCGGCCGCCCGCGCCCGCTGAGCCAGCGTGTACGTGCCGGCGGTGACGGAGACGGTGGTGGTGGGCGAGCCGCTGTCCACCGCAGGCACCGGCCAGTGCACGACGTCCGGCGTGACCACCGCGGTGTCGTCCACGTACGGGTTGAAGTTGACCGGCGACGTGTCGACCCGCGCCGCGATACCTGTCCGGCTGTCCACCGTGCCCAGCACCGCCGCACCCGCGTCCGCCCGGGCCGGCGCGTCCAGCACCCGGTCGAAAGTACGCAGGGTCGGGCTCGTACCGCCGTTGAAGTTCCAGACCTGGAGCGTCCCGTCGTGGACCAGTTCCCCGCCCTGCACCTTCGCCATGGCGGCGCCGAGGATGCGGTCGTCGGCGAAGTAGCGGTTGGGCAGCCCGCGGACCAGGTCGTGCCGGACGATGACCTTGCTGGCGCCGATCGCCTCCAGCAGCTTCGGCACGGGAGCCAGGTCGCCGGCCAGCAGCGTGTTCTCGATGCCGTGCACGCTGGCGTTGAACCCCGGGGTCTCGCCGAAGTACCCACCGGGCTTGGGTGCCACCACGGGCCGCTTCAGCAGCAGGTTCGCGACACTGTCGGCGCCGAAGAACCCCCAGGTCGTGGGCATCTGGTAGTAGTCGTCGAGCGGCAGGATCAGCACCTTGCCGGGGCGCGGGTCGGCGTTGATCTTGTCAGCAACATCCCACCAGTCCTGCAACACCCGGACGTGCGCGGACGGCTGGGTGGGCCGTTCATCCGGCATCACCTGGCCGGTGTAGATCGGATAGGGGTAGGCCACCACCCCGATGAACGGCAGCACGGCGACCGCGGTCACCAGGCGCCGCGGCCAGCCCGGCCGGAACCGTTTCGAGGCGCGCAGCCGGGTCAACAAGCCTTCCATCGAGATGGCCAGCATGATGCCGAAGAACGAGACCAGCAGCTGCCCCAGCTTGCTCATCGGCTCGCGGAACAGCCAGAAGCCGGGCGCGTGCAGGTAGAGGAACATGTTGAACTGGTTCAGCGGCGGGCGCAGACCCTTAGCCAGGAAGACGAAGATGAGGATCAGCAGCAGCAGCCCGAACGCCAGCCGCCGCAGTCGACGCGGCGCCAGCAGCGGGGCGAGGAACACCACGAACGGCAGCAGGTAACGGATCCAGATCCACGCGGGCCGGTCCAGGTCAGCGGCGTACGGCAGGTACTGCGGACGGAACCACGCCCAGTTGGCCACCATCGTGAGGATGTTGGGCGGGGTGTTGTTGACCTGCGACCAGGACCAGTTGGTGGGGTCCTGGAAGGTGGCGTTCGCGGCCGCGCCACCACCGCCGACGAAGCTCATCGCGAGCGGATACAACCAGTAGACGTTCAACACGATGGCCCAGGGCGCGGCCGCCACGAACCACTTCACCAGGCGCAGGGCGGGCTTCCGGCCGAGCACGAGCAGGGCCAGCAACGGGGTGCCGCCGATCGCCCACGCGTACGCGACGACCAGCATCGGCGGGTTGAACGACAGGAACGAGGTGGGCATGAGCGCGAAACCGGCGATCGGGGTAGGCACTCGGCGCCCCATCGCCACCCGCATCGCGATCCCGGTGATCAGCGCCACCACGCCGACGGAAATGATGTTGAGGGGGTTCGGCAGCCGGGTCATGAAGAACCCGTTGAGCACCCCGAACACGCCGGCGATCACGATGCCGGCCTCGCTGCGGACGAACGCGCCGGCCAGGTAGGCGATCCCGAACCCGACCAGTCCGTAGATGATGGTGTAGAACAGCCACTGGGCGGAGTATTCGGTCAGCCCCACCGTCTTGCAGACCCAGATCACCACGAACTCGAACCCGCGCGCCATGGTGTAGCCCGCGGAGCCGGCGCCGGTGGTCTGGTGGTTCCAGGCCCACATCGCCTCGGGCTCCCAGCCCTGCCGGATGAAGGGACCCATGTCGCCGCCGGCGATGAACGTGCCGGTGCGGAACCAGCGGCTGACGATCAGCGAGGAAATGGCGAAGACGATGAGGTAGGGCCGGGCGGCGAGCCAGGCGGCACGGTGGAAAACCCGATGCACCCTCGCCCCCTCCCAGCCCGGTCGCACCTCGACCGGCGGTCGCGCGCTTCCCAGTGCTGATCGGCCACGGTGCCGCTGCCCTGAGTCAGGCGGCGCTGACTGAGACCGCCAGGGGACGCTGATTCCGCTGGGAACAGGGATTTCCCTGCGGCCGAGGCCGCCTGTCTGGTAACCGCATCGTCAGCGGTGGGCACCGACCCGCGAGCGACGGGCAAACGCACGGATCACGCCGTCGAGCAGTGCCCGCAGGCGCGGAGTGTGGCGCTCGGTGGCCCACGCGAACAGCCAGCCCGCCCCGACCAGGACCGCGCTGAGCGCCAGCAGGGCCAGCCAATGCGCCGGCGTGGCCGCCCACCGGTGTGCCGCCTGCGGAACCAGCAGCGCCGCCATCATCGCGGCGATCGGCAGGTGGACCGCGTAGAGCGAGTACGACGACTCGGCGTACCCGGACAGGGCGTCGAGGACTCGGCCGGGCAGGCCGGTCCAGTGCAGGTCCTCCACCAACAACACCAGCAGCACCGTGGTGGCACCGGCGAGCACCAGCACGTTACGGCTGGAGTAGCTGAGGTAGGTGGACCACATCGCGGCCGCCACCGCCACCGCGGCTGCCGTACGAGCCAGGGTCAGCACGAGCGGACGCAGCGCGACGAGCCGTTCGGCGATCTGCCGGCGGAACAGGGCGACGCCGGCACCCATCAGCCACACCGGCAGGTACATCAGCACGGCCGGTCCCACCAGCGCGCACACCGCCAGCAGCAGGACCAGGTTGGCGATCCGCGCGGGTACGCCGCCGCTGCCCTTCCAGGCGTACAGCGCCAGCGGGAAGATCGCGTAGAAGGCCGCCTCGTAGGCCAGGGACCACAGCGAGGCGTTGGTGCCGTACGTGGGCACGGCAATGGTCTGCAGGAAGGTGACGTTGCCCAGGGCGCTCAGCGGGTCGAGCCGCCCCGCGAGGTCCTCGGCCGGCACGGTGTGGTGGTAGGCCGGGTCGCCGAGGTAGATCGAGGTGTGCCCGAGCAGGGCGAGGCCGAGGTGGTCCAGGACAGCCGTGAGCGCCACGGCGGGAACGAGCACGATCCACAGCCGGCTCAGGCGGGCGGTCGCGTACCCCGCCCACCGGAACCGGTCGTTGCGGAACGCGGCGAGCACGCTGCCGCCCACCCAGTAGCCGCTGAGCACGAAGAAGACCAGGACAGCCGCCGGGCCGAGGCCGGTCACCGCGTACAGGAACCCGGTCAGGGCACCGTCGCCCGCCGCGGCGGCGTCGACGAACAGCAGGGTACGCAGGTGGTAGACGACGACAAGGACGGCTGCCACCGTACGCAGTGCGTTGAGTGCCCGGTGGGTGCCGGTCTTGGCCGGTGCCGCGGCGCGGGCCGGGGCGGGGATGGTGGCTGTCATTCGCGGTTTCCTGCCGGGGGGTGGGGTGGGACCTGGTCGACGGGGGCCGGTTCGTCCGCGGCACTGTTCTTCAGCCCGATCACGCCGAGGGGCAGGGCGATCCCGCTCAGCCCCAGGCCGACCAGCACGGCGTTGAACACGTAGTCGGTGTATCCGAGCGAATGGGCCGGGCCGCACGACGCGAAGATGACAGCGGCCGTACCGATGGGAAGGCGCCACAACCGGTCGGCGAGGGCGGGCAGGGCCCGCAGCGTGAAGTGCTGCCGATGGCGGGCGGGCGGCCGGGATTCCGGGTCGGTGACCGCCGGGACCGGCGCCGCGACGGGGGCGGGCGCCTCAGCGAGATCGAGCGACATGACGATCCCCTCCCTGACAGGCGCGGAACTGGCGCCGGAGTGGGCTCCGGCGTCCCTCCATCGGTCCCCGTCTCGCGGACCTGAAGGCTTTCCGAGCCGTTGGTGCACGGGTCACTGTTCTCTTACATCGGCAGTCAGTGCCCCAGAATGAGGCCAGGGACGGCCTCCCCGGTGCCCAGCTCAAGGTTGACTCAGGCGCGGGGCAAGCTTGGCTCGAGGCCATTCCCTCAGCCGGGTGGCGTGCCGCACGCTGGGAAACATGCGGAACCTTCCCCCGGCTGTGCGCAGCGCCTTCGTCGCCGTTCTCGCGGTGCTGGGCCTCAGCGTCGTCCTGCTCGCGCCGGGCACCGCAGCCAGCGCAGCCGGCACGGACAAGCTCGTGCTGACCTGGGACGCCAGCGGCGAGCAGCTGCTGGTGGAAGGGATCGCCTACCGGCCCAAGGCCGTGGTGGACGTGCGGCTCGGTGACAGCCCGCTGCAGCAGGCCCGCAGCGACGAGAACGGCCGGGTGAGCCTCACCGTGCCGCAGGAGCTGATCGCCGCCGGGCAGCCCGGCGCGAGCATCATCGTCGCGGGCCGGTCCGTCTCCGGCGCGGCCCGGGTGCTCATTTCCGCGGTGCCGCCGCGGGCCGCGGTGCGCGGCCCGGCGGACGTGCTGCCCTGGTCGGTCGCGGGCATCGCACTCGTCGGCATCGCGCTCGGCGCCCTGCAGCGCCGCCGCCGCGCTCGCCGGCCGGCCACCTCCGCCGCCCGCACGTCCGCCCCGGCCGGCTACCGCTCGCGGCACGCTATCGCCTGAACCACCGGCGCAGACCGCTGAAACCGGACTGCTCCCGAACGCTGACCCCGTTGCCCCCAGGCGCCCCCAACCTGATGGCACGGACTCGACCACCCGGGTCCCGCTCCCGCGAAAGGTCAGCGCATGGGATTTACGGCGCGCACGCTGGTCGAGGTCGTTCCCGGTCCGGCGGCGATCGTGGATCCGGACGGCCGCGTCCTGGTCGCCAACGGGCGATGGTCGCGGCCGGACGGCGGCGGCGCATACCCGGCGGAGGGGGCGCTGCTGGCGGCCGAGACCGGGTGTCCGGCCCACCACCAGCTCCCGGGTGCGGTGCAGCGGATGACCCCGCAGGCCGCGCCGGTGGTGCTGCCGTGCCGGTGTGAGCAGACGGAACACACCGTCCGCGTCACCCACCTGGAAAGCGACTGCGGTGCCCACCGCCGGCTGATCACGGTCGAGCGGGTCGCGGCACCGAGCGCCGGCGAGCCCGAAGCTGACTCTGTCTCCCAAGCCAAGTCGCAGTTCTTGGCGCTGCTCGGCCACGAGATTCGGACGCCGGTGACCACCGTCGTCGCCACGGTGGACCTGCTCCGCGCCCAGCCGTTGCAGCAGGGCGTCCGCGAGGTGGTGGACAGCGTGCACCGCTCGGTGCACTCGCTCAAGGCACTCACCGACGACCTGCTCGACCTGGCTCGCCTGGAAACCGGCAGCCTGCGGGTGGAACGCCAGCCCGTGGCGCTGCGCCCGGTGCTGGAAGGCATCGTCGAGCCGTTGCAGCAGCAGGCCCGCCGCAAGGGCATCCTGCTGCTGGCCGCGCCCGCCCCGGACCTGCCGGCCGCCGTCCTCGGCGACATCCACCGGCTGCGCCAGGTGCTGACCTGCGTGGTCGGCAACGCGGTGAAGTTCACCGACTCCGGTGAGGTCATCGTGACGGCCGAGCGCGACGGCGACGACTCGTACCTGATCACCGTCTCCGACAGCGGTCCCGGGATCGGCGAGCGGGACCGGCAGCGGATCTTCGCCCCGTTCGTGCAGACCGACTCCTCGGCGGCGCGCCGCCACGAGGGTGCCGGTCTGGGCCTCGCGCTGGCCGCGCGCCTCGTGCAGGCCATGGGCGGCCGGATCGACGTGGAGTCCGAGGCGGGCAAGGGCTCGCAGTTCCTGATCCGGCTGCCGCTCAAGGCCGCGAGCGACCAGCCGGTCGCCGCGCTGCCGCTGCCGCTGACCCGGCGCCGCGTCGCCCTCGTCGCGCCGTCGCCGCGCGCGGAGCTGGCCCTGTCCTGGCTGCTGACCAGCGCGGGCGCCGAGCCGGTGCCGACCCGCTTCGAGGAGCTGACCAAGCAGATCCCCGATGTGGACACGCTGCTCTGGTGCGACGACTCGCACGACCCCGCGGCCGTGCGCCGCGCCGACGCCGTCATCGAGGTGCTCGGCCCCAAGGGCCGCGCGCTGATGATCAGCACCACCGACCCGCGCACCGGCATCGTGCGCAAGCCCGGCGTGCTGACCGCGCCGCTGGTGCTCGGCCGCCTGGTCGCCGCGCTCAACCTGGAGCGGACCGGCGTCCGCGGTGCACCGGTAACGGTCCCGCCGCTGAACGGTGGCCGGGTGCTGCTGGCCGAGGACAACGACGTCAACCGTACGGTGTTCCGGCGCATGATCGAACTGCTGGGCGTCGAGTGCCACGCCGTCGCCGACGGTGCTGCCGCGGTCGATGCTCTGCTCGGCGAGTCCACGTACGACGTGGTGCTGATGGACCTGCAGATGCCCCGGGTGGACGGCCTGGAGGCGACCCGGCGGGTCCGGGAGGCCGGCAACTCCACGCCGATCCTGGCGCTGACCGCGACCGCCCTGCACGGGGACCGCGAGCGGTGCCTGGAGGCGGGGATGGACGGTCACCTGAGCAAGCCGATCACCCTGCCCGAGCTGCGGGCGGCGCTGGAGCCGTATCTGAACGCGCCGGAGGAGCCGGAGATACCGGCCGAGCCCGCCGCGGTGGACGACGACGCCGATGCCCCCGACCTGAGCAAGCTGCGCGACCTCGAGGAACAGCTCGAGGACCGGGCGCTGGTCGTGACCACCGTCAACACGTTCCTGTCCCAGCTCGACGGGCGCCGTTCGGCGCTGGCCGAGGCGCTGCGCAAGCAGGACCACGACGCCCTGCGCGCGACCGCACACACGCTGAAGTCCTCCAGCGCCCTGCTCGGCGCCGACCCGCTCGCCGAGGCCTGCGCCGAGGTGGAACGCAACGCCGTCGCCGGCACCAGCGAGAAGGACCTGATCGCGCTGGTCGCCGAGGTGGAAAGCGCCGTTGCCAGTGCTGTCCGCGTGATGTCCGGCTACCTCGCCGCCGACGAGAGGGCCGACAGTGCTGTCTGACTCTGACCCCCGCCTCTCCCCGACCGACGCGACCCGGGACGGAACCCCCATGCGACTCGTGTCATCCCGCGCCCAGCGCTGGTCCTTGCGCCGGCGCCAGCTCGGCCGGTCCCCCCGCTGGTACGTGGTATCCGCGACCCGGCCCCGCCGCGACGTGTACGCCGAGCTCGAGCGGGAACGCCGGCGCAACGCGGCCCTGGAGCACCGCGTCCAGGAGCTCAGCCGCTCGGTGCAGGACCTCGAGGCGTTCTCCCGGGAGATCAGCCACGACCTCAAGGCGCCGCTCGCCGGCATCTGCGGGTACGCCCAGCTGCTCACCCACCTCGACGTCGGCTACCCGCGGCCGGACGACTACGACGACTTCGTGGCGGAGATCAACCGGGGTACGGACCGGATGCGACGGCTGATCGACGACGTGCTCGCGTACTCGACGGTCCGGGGTGCCCGGCTGCACCTGACGAAGATCGACCTGAACGCGTTGATCGACGACGTCGTCGCGGACCGCGCGGTGGAGCTGCCCCGGCCGGGTGCGGCACCGCGGCCGGCTCCGCACATCACCTGGGAGCCGCTGCCCGCGGTCCGCGGTGATCACGGCATGCTGCGCCGGTTGCTGGAGAACCTGTTGGGCAACGCGCTGAAGTACGTCCGTCCGGGTGAGCCCGCGCGGGTGCACGTCGGGGTGCGGCCCGGCCCGGACGGGTTCGTCCGCGTCGAGGTGACCGACCAGGGCGTCGGCATCCCGGACGGGCAGCACGAGGCGATCTTCGGTGAGCTGCACCGGGCGCATCCGGACGCGTACCCGGGCACCGGTCTGGGGCTGACGATCTGCCGCCGGATCGTGCAACGGCTGGGCGGCAGCATCGGCGCCGACCCGCAGTTCCGTGGTGGCGCGCGGATCTGGTTCACCCTGCCTGCGGCGGTCGTGGAGACCGACGCCGGGCAGCGGCCCGTCGCGGCCGACGCGGTGCGCTGAGCACCTGTTCTCCCCCACGAATTTGAGGTTCCCCAGAGCTTCGCTTGAGATCGGCTTGAGGTTGGCCGCCGATCTGACCCCCCAAGAGCTCGACTTCGAGATGAGGCCAGATGGACGTCAGACGACTGCTCACCGCGGTGAGCGCCGGGGTGGTAGGAGCGGCGGTGACTGTCGTCGCGATTCCGACCGCGGCGCAGGCTGCCCTGCCGTACCCCGGGGGCTTCAAGGCAGCCCGGTCCGCGGACGACGTACAGAAGATCAACGTGGCGTGGAAGGCCGTCCCCGGCGCCGATCACTTCGTGGTCGACACCATTGCCGGGGCCGTGCAGACCGTGGTCAACGTGCCCACCTCGACGTTGAACTACACGGTGGACGCGGCCAACAACTGCGACGCCTACAAGGTGCGCGTGGGTACGGCTGACGCCACCGGCACCGTCATCAGCACGAACTACTGGTCGTTCAAGTCCGCCGCACCCGGCTACGTGTCCGGTCTGGCGGTCAACCGCGAGGACGACGGTCAGGTCATCGCCGCCGACTGGAAGACCCCGTCGAACCCCGGCCTCACCCCGGTCACCGGCTACCGCGTGGTGCTCACCCGCACCGCGGACGGCGTGGTGCTGTACGACGAGACCTCGATGGACACGTCGTTCCGCTACCCCGGTGCCGACCCGGCCCGCTCGTACTCGCTGCAGGTGACGCCGAAGAACGAGTACGGCGCCTGCAACACGGCGAAGTGGACCGTCGACCGGTTCCGTCCGGCCGACCCGACCGACCTGGTCGTGGAGCGTCGCGCCGACGCGCCGGGCACCGTCGAGGTGGTCTGGAAGGCGGGCACCTCCGCCGGTCCCGCCGCGACCTACTACCAGGTGGGCTACGGCGAGACCAAGGTGACGAAGTACGTCAAGGTCGACGTGCCCACCACCACGGCGATGCTGTCGCTCGACCCGGCGAAGACCTGGGTCGTCGAGGTCAAGGCGTACAACGCCAACGGTGGCAGCAACCCGGCCTCCGGCTCGGTGCCGACCTGGGCGCCGGCGGAGACGCCGACGGTGCCCGCTCCCACGGCGACCAGTGAGCCGGAGCCCACGACGCCCGCGGCCACCCCGACCCCGACCCCGACCGCTTCCGGCGGCACGGGTGGCACGGGCACCGGTTCCTCGGGCGGTTCGACCGCCGACTCGGGTGTCGAGACCACGCACTCCACCACGACGGTGTCCACCGGCTCCGACCGGACCCCGCCGACCATCGTCCCGACGCTGTCGGCGACCACCAAGAACGGCTACTTCCGCTCCGCGGTGACGATCCGCTTCACCTGCGCGGACGCCGCCAGCAGCATCGCGAGCTGCACCGCCCCGATCACCGTCAGCAAGGACGGCGCCGGGCAGCGTTTCTCCGGCACGGCCGTGGACGCCGCCGGCAACACCGCCACCGTCACGCTGACGCTGGCCGTGGACCAGACGCCGCCGTCGGTCAGCTCGACGGTCAAGGGCGACAAGAACGCGGCCGGCTGGTACAAGACGCCGCCGATGGTGCAGTACACCTGCTCTGACACGGTGTCGGGCGTCAACACGCTGGCTATCTGCCCGGCGGACACGCCGCTCGCCATCGACGGTGCCAACCACAGCGTCACCGGCACGGCCACTGACAAAGCTGGCAACACCTCGACCGACACCGTCATCATCAACCTGGACCAGGTCGCCCCGGTCATCACCGCGACCGTGCAGGGTGACGTGAACGCCGACGGCTGGTACACCACGGCCCCGACGATCCACTACACCTGCACCGACCTGACCTCCGGCGTTGCCGAGTGCCCCGCGGACCGCAAGGTCACCGAGGACGGCGTCGGCAAGGAGATCACCGGCAAGGCCGTCGACAAGGCCGGCAACGTCGCCAGCGCGACGGTGAAGCTCAACGTGGACGTCACCGCCCCGACGATCACCGCCTCGGTAGCCGGCGAGGTGAACGAGTCGGGCTGGTACACCACCAAGCCGACCGTGCACTTCACCTGCACCGACACCGGTGCCGGCGTCACGAACTGCCCGGCCGACATCACCCTGCACGAGGACGGCGCCGACCAGAAGGTCACCGGCACCGCGACCGACAAGGCCGGCAACACCGCCACCGCTGCCATTCTTCTCAGCGTGGACCGGGTCGCTCCGCAGATCACGGCTGACGTGCTCGGCGAGCGGAACGCGGACGGCTGGTTCCGCACCACGCCGGTGATCCACTTCACCTGCTCCGATGAGGGCTCCGCCATGGCGACCTGCCCCGAGGACCAGGAGATGGTCACCGACGGCGGCGAGCAGACCGTCATCGGCACCGCGACCGACATGGCCGGCAACACCGCCACCGCCCGACTCACGGTCAACGTGGACCGCACCGTTCCGACCATCACCGCCGAGGTGCTGGGCGAGGCGAACGCCGACGGTTGGTACCGCACCTCCCCGGTCGTGCACTTCACCTGCACCGACGAGGTCTCCGGCATCGTCAACTGCCCGGCCGACACCCCGGTCGCCGCGGACGGTCTCGGCAAGATCGTCATGGGTACGGTGGCCGACAAGGCCGGCAACACCGCGACCACCTCGGTCACGGTGAGCCTGGACCAGACCGCCCCGGTCGTCACCGCCGCCCTGGTGGAGGCACCGAACGCCAACGGCTGGTTCAACAGCGCCCCGACCGTCCGCTTCACCTGCACCGACGAGGGCTCCGGCCTGACGGTCTGCCCGGCCGACGTGACGGTGACGAAGAACGGCGCCAACCAGAAGATCACCGGTACGGCCACCGACCTGGCGGGCAACTCCACCACGGCAGCGCTCACGGTCAACGTCGACCTGATCGGTCCCGAGGTGACCGCCACCGTCGAGGGCACGAAGAACGCTGACGGCTGGTACCGCACCACCCCGACCGTTCGCTACACCTGCTCCGACAGCGACTCGGCCGTGGCGTCCTGCCCTGTCGACGCGAAGGTCACCGCCGAGGGTGTCGCGGTCAGCGTCCCCGGTACGGCCTCCGACAAGGCCGGCAACACGACCACCAGCACGCTGAACCTGAACATCGACAAGACCGCCCCGGTGGTCTCGGTGCTCGGCGCGGTGAACGGCAAGGTGTACGGCGCCGACTCCGCCCCGGCGGTGTCCTGCAAGACCACCGACTCGGGCTCCGGCGTCGCCACCCTGGCGAAGCTGACGCAGACGTCCAGCAACGGCGCTTACACGATCATCTGTGCCGGTGGCGTGGACAAGGCCGGTAACACCTCGGCCGCGGTCACGATCAGGTACACGGTCGAGGCGACCACGAACTGGCTGATGGCGCTGACCAAGCAGTACCTCGGCGACAACGGCACCCGGGACATCCTGGGCGCGTTCGACCTGCACCTCACCAAGCGGCAGTTCCTGCTCTACGTCGCCAAGGTGATCCTGATGTCGATGGGCCGGAAGCCGGCGTTCACCTCGTCGGAGTCGTCGACGCTGATCTACTACGCGTTCGCGATGGACTGCAAGCGCTGATCGACCAGCAGCAGCGCAGGGCCGGGACTGACGTCAGTTCCGGCCCTGTCCGTACCCGGAGGTCAGCGTGTGGTTCACTGCCCCGATGTGGTCGAATCCGCCCGGGCTGCGCTGATGGCCTCCGCCGACGACGTGCGCCGGTTGGCGCTGGCTCTGCCGCACACCGTCGAGATCGACAGTGCCGGATTCGACTTCCGGGTGGGGAACAAGGGCTTCGTGTGGTCGTACCCGGAGCGGGTGCCGGGCCAGCCGCGCGTCATCCGTACGGACATCGCGGTGGTGTTCGTCGGCGATGAAGCCGAGAAGCAGGCCCTCTTGCTCGGCGAGCCGGAGCTGTTCTTCACCACACCGGGCTACGACGGCCTGCCCCTGGTCATGCTGCGGTTGCCCGAAGTCGGGGTGAAACGGCTACGAGAACTCATCACGGACGCCTGGCGGATGCGCGCGCCGGACGAGCTGGCCGCGGACTTCGACGGCGCCTGAAACTTCCGGGAACTTTCCCGCCGGTCGCGACGACCAACCACCGAGTCATCCATCCCCTAGGAAAGACGATGTCGAACATGTTGCAGAACCGCCGTGCCCGGACCCGTGCCGGATTGGCCCTCGCCGCCCTGACCGTCACCGCCCTCACCGGCTGCGGCGGCGACAAGGACGCTGCCACGCCGACCGCCACCGGCACGGCTGCCCCGGCGAGCTCGGCCGCGGCCGTGACCGGCCTCGTCGTCCGCGACCCGTGGGTGAAGGCCGCCGACAAAGGCATGACCGCGGGCTTCGCCGAGCTGGTCAACGACAGTGACGCCGACATCACCATCAAGGCCGCCACCTCGCCCGCGTCGCCGATCGAGCTGCACACCATGGCTATGAAGGACGGCAAGATGGTCATGATGCCCAAGGAGGGCGGCTTCGTCATCAAGGCGCGCAGCAGCCACAAGCTGGCGCCGGGCGGCGACCACCTGATGCTGATGAAGCCGGCCGCGGCGATCAAGCCGGGCGACGAGGTGTCCTTCACCCTCGAGTTGTCCAGCGGCAACCCGCTCACCTTCAAGGCGATCGCCAAGCCGTTCGCGGGCGCGGGCGAGAGCTACGACCCGGGCATGAAGATGCCGTCCGCGAGCGCGCACCCGTGAGCCTCAGCCGGCGCACCCTCCTGGCCGGCGGCACCGTCGCCGGCCTGAGCGCGGCCGCAGGCGCCGCGGTCGGCGCGGCGGCGAGCGGGCAGACCCCCGACGTCGCCGCGGCCGGCCGCATGCCCGAGGCTGCCGTTTTCGGTACGGAGACAGTCCCCTTCCACGGCCCCCGCCAGGCCGGCGTGACCACCGAACCCCCCGCACAGGGCACGTTCGTCGCGTTCACCCTCAAACCCGGCACAGACCGGCGCGCGTTGGGTCGGATGATGCGGATGCTGTCCGACGATGCGGCCCGGCTCACCCGTGGCGAGCCCGCCCTGGGCGACACCGACGCGACGCTGGCCGGGCTGCCGTCCCGGCTCACCATCACGTTCGGGTTCGGGCCCGGCCTCTACAAGGCGGCCGGCCTCGAGGACAAGCGGCCGCCGTCCGTGCAGGACCTGCCCTCGTTCCGCATCGACCGGCTGCTGCCGCGGTGGAGCGGCGGCGACCTGGTCCTGCAGATCTGCGCCGACGACCCGATGACCGTCACGCACACCCAGCGGATGCTGATCAAGGACGCCCGGCCGTTCGCCGACGTCCGCTGGGTGCAGCGCGGCTTCCGCAACACCCCGGGTGTGCAGCCCGCCGGCTTCACCCAACGCAACGTGCTGGGTCAGCTGGACGGCACGGCGAACCCGCTGGGGCCGGAGATGGACACCGCCGTGTGGGCGCCGGACAACAGCACCCAGCTCGTGGTGCGCCGGGTCCGCGCCGAGATCGAGACGTGGGACCTGCTCAGCACGACCGACAAGGAAGCGGCTGTCGGGCGGCGGATGGACACCGGCGCGCCGCTGAGCGGCAAACTCGAACGCGACGAGCCGGACTTCGCCGCCCTGGACCCGGCCGGGCTGCCGCTCATCCCGGACTTCTCGCACATGACGCGGGCCCGGGTCACCGACCCGAAGCTCAAGATCCTGCGCCGGCCGTACAACTACGATGACGCACCGGACGCGACCGGACGCCCGGACAGCGGCCTGATCTTCGCCTCCTACCAGGCGGATATCGCCCTGCAGTTCCTGCCCATCCAGCGCCGCCTAGCCGAGAAGGACCTGTTGAACCAATGGATCACTCCGATCGGATCCGCAGTCTTCGCCGTACCGCCGGGCTGCGCCGCGGACGGCTGGATCGGCGACCAGCTGCTCGGCTAGCCGCTCTGGTGCTCGCCGCCGGCGCCGCCATGACCGCGCTGGTGCTGCCCGGCACCCCGGCGTGGGCGCACAATGCCCTGGCCGAGTCGACGCCGGCCAAAGGCGCCGTCGTGGAAGAGGCACCGAAGACGGTCAAGCTCCGCTTCCTGGAGAAGCTCAACGCCGACTTCACCACGATCACCGTCTCCACCGAGGCCAAGCAGAAGGTGGCCGCCGCCGACCCCAAAGTGGACGGTGCCACGGCCACGCTGGCGCTGACCGATCCGCTGGTCAACGGCAAGTACACGGTGGCCTACCGGGTGGTTTCCCACGACGGGCACACCGTGCAGGGCTCGTACGACTTCACCGTGAACGACCCCGCCGCAGCCGCCCCGGCCCCGGCCTCGGTCCCGCCGTCGTCCGCGGCGGTGCCCAGCGCCGCTCCCGCCACCAGTGCCGCGGCGGCTCCCGGCCCGGCGACCGAGAAGGCGTCGTCCGAATCGTCGATGTCGGGTGGGGCGGTGGCCGGCATCGTCGTCGCCGTCGTCATCGGCGCCGGCGGTGTGGCGTACTTCCTCTTCCGGCGCCGCAGCAGCTGAGCTGCCCGGATTGCCAGGTCCTCCCCCGGACCGGCACAGCCTCCTGACAGGTCCGTGACTCACCGTGAGTGAGTCACGGACCTGTCTTTGGAGGTTGACTTGAAACGCTCCACGAAACTGACCACCCTCGCGGCCGGCGCGGCCTTGGCCGGCACGGCCGGCATTCTGGGGCTGAGCATCGCCGGACCCGCCTTCGCCGAGGCGGACCCCTCGGCGCCCGGACCGTCCTCTTCGAACTCCGCGACGGCGCCGTCGACGCCCGGCGCGGACGGCAAAGCAGAACGCCAAGCGGACCGTGCGGAGCGGCAGGGCGAGCTCGCTGCCGCGCTGGCCGCCGAGCTGGGCGTCGACAAGGCCAAGGTCGCCGCCGCGTTGGAGAAGGTGCAGTCCGCGCGCCAGGCCGAAGCCAAAGCCGACCGGGCCACCGAACTCAAGACCCGTCTAGACGCCGCTGTCGCCGCGGGCACCCTCACCGCCGAGGAGGCCGCCGCCATCACCAAGGCCACCGAGAATGGCGTCTTACCCCAGGGCGGCCGAGGCGGCGGTCACGGTCGCGGCGGCCGCTGACGAGGCGCGCCACCGTCATCCGGCCGTGCGCGGCAGCCGTACGGTAACCGCCGTGCCGGTCGGATGTTCCCGGCTGAGCGTGATCGTGCCCTGGTGATGCTCGACCACCGCCCGGCACAGCGCGAGCCCCAGCCCGTTGCCCGGAATGCCGCTGTGCCGCACGTTGTCACCGCGGTGCAGCCGCCGAAAGAGGTCCGGTTGTTCCTCGTCGGACAGACCCATCCCGGTGTCGCTGATCGTCAACACCACCGTCTCCTCGTCCCCGGTCAGCTGCACAGAGACGGTGGCACCGTCGTAACTGAACTTGATGGCATTGTCGAGCAGGTTGTCGGCGACCTGGCGCAGCCGGCCCCGATCACCCGGGACGACAATGTCCGGCGCCAGGTTCGTGTCGATGACGATCCGGCGGTCGGCCGCCGGGCCGCGTACCGTGTCGGCGGCGGCCGCGACCAGCTCGGTCAGATCGACCCGGCAGGTCTGCATGCCGATGTGGCCGCCGTCGAGGGCCGCCAGATCCAACAACTGGTCCACCAGCTGACGCAGCCGGCGGCTGTTGCGGTCCACCACCTCGGCCAATCCGCGCAGCTCCGGCGTCAACTCGGGCGCCTCGGCGATGAGTTCCACATACGCGCCGATCGACGTCAGCGGCGTCCGCAGCTCGTGCCCGACCAGCGCGATGTACTCGTCGGTGGCCGCGGCCAGGTGATGCTCCAAGTCGTCGGCCCGGTGCTGCTGCAGGTGCGCGCCCACACTGCCCGCGATCCCGGTCAGCAGAACGGCCAAGGCGGGCTCCGGCTCCTGCGGGTCGTACGAGAAGAAGGTCAGCACCCCACTGACATGTTCACCGCTGCGCACCGGCACCGCCCCCGCGGCCCGAAACCGGCTCCCCGCGACGACTTCCGGCAGGATCGGCGCGTCCGCCGCATGAATGTCGGGCACCCACACCAGCTCGCCGCGCTGCCAGCACAACCCGGCCAGCCCCTGACCCCGGGCGATGCTCGCGGGGGCAGGCAGCGGCCGCTCGTGCGGACCGGTATAGCTCGCCTCCAGCCGCAGCCGCCCGGTGACCGGATCGACCAGCCACAGGCGGACGTACCGCCAGCCCAGCGTGCCGCCGATCGTCCGTACGACCTCCTGGTGCGCCTCCGCCGCGCTGCGGCTCTCCGCGAGCGCCTTCAGGACCTCCGTGGTGCAGGCCTGATAGAGACTCGACTTGTACTCACCGGTGATGTCGTGCACCGCGGCGACCGCACCGACCACCGCGCCGTCGGGATCACACACCGGCCTGGCGTTGATGGTCAGCCAGCGCGGACGGCCCCGCCGGTCGGTCGCCAGCAGCCCGGCATGCTCCACCACCTCACCGCGTAACGCCCGGCTGATCGGCAGATCGTAGGCCAGCAACGGCGACCCGTCATGATGCCGCAACGCGAAATGCTGCGCCCACTCCTGCAACGGAATCCCCGCGCTGTCGTCCCCGAAGAAGCCCCGCACCACGGTATTCATCATGATCATGCGGCCGGTGGCGTCGCAGGCACACAGCCCGGTGTCGGTACTCTGCAGCAGCGCCTCCACGAACACCTGTTCCAGCGCCGGATCCCGCACCAGCGGCGGCCGGCCCTTCCGCGGCGGCTCTCCCTGCGCCAGGTGCGGCACCAACGCCGCAGACAGTTGCTGCAGAGTGAACGGCTTCCGAATGACCGCCCGCGCACCGCTCTCCCGCAACCGCCGCTCGTCGATCATCGACAGCGCCGTCACCAACACCACCGGCACATCCGCCAGCACCGGGTCCCCCCGCAGCGCCCGACACAGCTGCAACCCGTCCATCTCCGGCATGTCCACGTCGGCAACCACAAGATCCGGCCGCCGATGCGCCGCCGCGACCAGCGCCGCGCGCCCGTCGTCGGCCACCGTCACGTCGTGCCCCAGCCGCCGGACCACCCCGGCAATCAACCGCTGATGATCCTGGTCGTCCTCTGCAACCAGCACCGACGCCATGTCCTCATCTAAGCGCGATCACAGGCATCGAAAAGCGAGAACAGCCACTTCCCCCTTCCGTACGCCAGCAGCACCGCGACCAGAGTTCGCGCTGCTCACCAGGCACTCCACGATCGACGGCCCCAAGCCGCTCAGCAGCCACTACCGCCTCGCCAGCAAGCCGCGGGGGTGTGGAAGACCCGGTTCCCGCCATCCGAACAGGTGACGGGAACCGGGCTGTCCCCCAGCAAGGTCAGCGGTCGGCCGGCGGGGTGTAGACGTCGCAGTGGCGGCCGCTTTCGGCGGCTGCCAGCGTCGGGCCGGCGCAGAGTCGCAGCGGCGGCTTCGCTCCGCCGAAGAGGTAGGTGGTGCGGGCCTGGAAGTCGGCGCCGCCCCGGCCGCACTGGTGGGCGATCGTGGGCCAGATGATCTCGTCGGCCGGCCCGTTGGCGGCGAGCTGGACCACGGCGCAGCCGGACCGGCTGTGGACGGCGAGCGCGCCATCGACCACGATCGGCGGCACCGGCTGTTCCGGAATACTCATCGCGAGATCGTAAATGCCGGTGACTGTCGTCCGTCCCACGGTCAGCTGGAATTCAATGTCATCGGCAGCTGATGCCGGCGACCCGCCCACACCCCACGTGATTCCCGCAGCGACGCAAACGGTGAACGCGCGAGCGGTGAGAGACCTCATCGTCTACTCCTGAGAATTGTCGGTTCATCAAATTCTGGGTGAATTGTCAGCGCACGAGAAGGGTGTAGTTGGGCGCGATACCGGTGCGGCAGCGGTAGGTCATCCACACGCCCTTGGCGACCCCGTCCGCCCCGACCCGCTCGCACTCGGCACGCGGGTCGGACACCTCGTTGTACATCGCGGTATAGATCTGCTGCTCGGTCGCGGACCGCGTAGTCGGCGGAACAAACGTCACCACCAGGTCATCCCCGGCAAAGCGTGAGGAGACGCGCGCAGAGCTCCACGTCCCCGCCGCCAGACCTCCGGCGGCGATGACATCGGCACGACCGAAGCCGTACGTGCCCAGCAGGGTGGTGGTCTCGCGCGGCGCAGCCTGAGCGGCGCTGGGTGCGAGCAGGACGGCGGCGGTCGCGACCAAAACGGCGCTTCGCATTTCTCGACTTCCTTCGAAAATGGCTACGGGGGTCTCCCGCAGCTCGACCGATGAACCCGCCGGAGGGTTTCTCCCGAGCGGCGACAATGACGGTACGGTCCAATTGCGGCGCCCGAACAAGAAAGCTCGCACCAACTGAAGAAGAAGCTGTTAACCCCATAACGAATGTTCAGTCAGCTCGTCGCGAGGCGTGCGATATCGACTATTTCCGTGACGGCTATCCGCGTCGAGGTGGGAGTGCCGCCAGGGCGTCGGTGGTGTGCGCCGTGGCCCGCGTCGAGGAGACCTTCGGCAATGACTCGCCGCTGCTCGGCAGCAGCGGCGGCGTGGGCGAGTGTGATCAACGCCTTCCACAGAGCCCGGCTGGCCGTCCCGGGCGGCTTCCAGCGCGGCGTCCAGCACCGCGATGACCGCAGCGCGGGGGATTCGGTCGCCCAGGGTGTCCAAGGCCAGGCGGGCCGCCGGTGCGTATCGGTCGAGCGGCCCGCCGCGGAACCAGTTGTGCAGGCCAGGCCTAGCGCCGCCGACCGGGACCGGGACCGGGACCGGCAAACGCTTTCGGCAGCGGGGTTCTCCGCACTGGAGCGCCGGAGAACCCCGACCGCCTGCGTCAGTGCTGGATTTTGGCGGTCTTGATCGTGGTGGTCAGGGCGGGCGCACCGTCCACGGGCGCCGGGTCCTCCGGCGTCGGGGCGATGCCACCGGCAGCTACCTTGTCGAGGGTGTCAAGGCCGGCGGCGGGGACAGTGCCGAAGATCGAGTAGTTCGGGCGCAGGGCGGAGTCGCCGTAGACCAGGAAAAACTGGCTGCCGTTGGTGTCCGGGCCGGCGTTTGCCATGGCTAGCACCCCGCGGGCGTAGACCTTGCGTTCACCGGTGGGGTCGGTCGGGGCGGGCGGCAGGTCGGTGGGCAGTTCGTCGGCGTAGCGGTAGCCCGGGCCGCCCGAGCCGGTGCCGCTCGGATCGCCGCACTGCAACACCTTGAGCGTCGGGTACGCGGTCAGCCGGTGGCAGATCGTGCGGTGGTAGAACCGGTGCCGGACGAGGTGCAGGAAGCTCTGCACCGTGCACGGCGCCGCCGCGCGGTCGAGTTCGAGCGGGATCGGTCCGAGGTTGGTCTGCAACAGCACCTGGACGGTGCCTCGACTGGGGGTGCGGCGCGGGTCGGGGGGCAGGGGCACCGGCCGGGCTGCGGGTTCCTCCGGGGTCGGCGTGTAGGCGCACGGCCCGCCGGTCGGATCGGTGGGATCCGCACCGGCGAGGCCAGCTCCGACCCGCGTGGGCATGCCCTGCGTAGATGCAGGGCTGGCAGCGGCCGGTGTCGCACCGACCAGCCCGCCGCCGAGCACCACCAGCGCCGCAATCACCCCGCCGGCGGACCGCAAAGCGCGGCGCATACCGAACGGACGGCCATCGTGGAGTGGGGCGGAGCTCGGGCTGAAAGTGCGGTGCGGGCTGTCGTGGACCACGTCGTCCTCCATGGCTCGGCTGATCGTCACCCTGCCGGTCTAATCGAGCTTCATGGATAGGTCAAGGGTCAGTAGCGGAACCTGCCGACCAGGTCGCGCAGGCCACCGGACATTGCTGCCAGTTCGGAGGCTGCCGTACGGGCCTGGTCGACGCCCGCGTCGGTGGTGCGGGCTGCGTCGGCCACGCCGCGGACGGCTGCCGCGATCTCGGTGGCGCCGTTGACGGTCTCGGAGACGCCGCGGCTCATTTCGCGGCTGGTGGCGCTCTGCTCCTCGACTGCTGCGGAGATCGTGGACTGGTAGGCATCGATTTCGGTCACCACGTCGCGGATGCGGTTGATGGCCTGGACGGCTGCCTGGCTCGTACCCTGAATGGAGTTGACCCGGGCGATGATGTCCTGGGTGGCGCGGGCGGTTTCCTGGGCGAGGTCTTTGACCTCGCCCGCGACGACGGCGAAGCCCTTGCCCATCTCGCCGGCGCGGGCCGCTTCGATGGTGGCGTTGAGCGCGAGCAGGTTGGTCTGTTCGGCGATCGAGGTGATCACCTTGACCACGTCGCCGATCTCCGCGGAGGAGACGCCGAGTTCCGCGACGGTGGCGGAACTGGCCTCCACTGCTTTGACGGCCTCGACGCCGAATTCGGCGGCCGCGGAGGCGCTGCGGGCAATCTCGCCGATCGCGGCGTCCATCTCGACGGCGCCGCTGGCGACGCCCTGGACGTGGTCGGAGACCTGGGCAACGGCGCCGGATGCGCGGGCGGCCTCGGCAGCGGTGTCAGCGGCGCCGGCCGCGAGGCTGCCGCTGGTGGCGGAGAGCTGCGACGACGCGTCGGCGAGGGTGTCGGCGCTTTCGGCGAGGGCGCGGACGGTGCTGCGCAGGTCGGCGGACATGGCGTCGACGGCCTGGCCGAGCCGTCCGGTCTCGTCCCGGCTGGTGAGCCCGGTGCTGACGGTGAGGTCACCGGCACCGACCTGGCCCAGGACGCGGATGCTGTGCTGCAGCGGCCGGACGACCGAGCGGGTGACGAGGATGCTGAGCAGCAGCGCCAGGACGACGGCCAGGCCGCCCGCGCCGAGCACGGTCGTGATGACCAGGCTGCCGATCCGGTCGACCTCGGCGGTCAGCGCTTTGACCCGGGCGGCGACCGAGGCGATCAGTTTCTCGGTCGACTCGAGCAGGTCGCGCCAGGCGGTATCGAGCTCGTTGTTGACGATCTCGTTCGCCTGGTCCGTCGTCGCCGGCGTGTTCTTGGCGAGCAGGGCGACGAACTGGTCGTCGAACTGGAAGTAGGTGTCCCAGAGGCCGCGCTGCCGGTCGAGCTCGGTGACTTCGGCAGCGCTCATCGAGGCCCGGTCGACCGTGGGCAGCAGCTCGTAGACGGCCTTCTTGGAGGCCAGCAGGCCACCGCGGTTGATGCCTTCGGGGTCGACGGCCGCGGGGACGCCTTCGGTCAGCGCCTGGGCCATGATGTAGCCCTGCCAGCCGCTGATGTCGGTGTTGAGCAGGCGCAGCTCCTCGGCCTGGTCGGCGAGGCCGCGAAGCTTGGTCAGATCTTTCTGGAGTTGGCGCTGGCGCTGGGCGCCCCAGGCGCCAGCACCGGCGACGGTGACCAGAAGGGCGCAGACAAGGAGAAACGCGGCACCGAGGCGGGCACCGACGGAGAAGTCGAGAAGTCGCTTTCGCACACTTTTCTCTTCGGCGCCTCGCCCCGGCGGACTGAGTCGGAGTGAGGGCGGTCGCTTTCGGCCGCCAGCAGGAATTATTCGGGCTTGGCGGCCAGCCACCGGTCGATGCAGGCGAGCAGGTCCGCAGCGTCCACCGGTTTGGTCACGTAATCGCTGGCGCCGGAGGTGAGGCTCTTCTCGCGGTCCCCCTGCATCGCCTTCGCCGTTACCGCGATGATCGGCAGGTCCGCGTACTCCGGCATGGCGCGGATCGCGGCGGTCGCGGCGTACCCGTCCATCTCCGGCATCATCACGTCCATCAGGATGAGGTCGATGTCGGACTGCTCGGCGAGGATCTCGATGCCCCGGCGGCCGTTCTCCGCGTAGCGCACCTGAATGCCGTGCAGTTCGAGGATGTTGGTGAGGGCGAACACGTTGCGGGCGTCGTCGTCGACGACCAGGACCTTGCGCCCCGCCAACGTCGTCGAGAGCCGGCCGAAATCGGCGGCCGGGGCCGGCGTCAGGTGTGCGGCGGCGGCTCCGCTCAGCTGCGCCGTGATGCGCTCGCGCAGCTCGTCGAGACCCGGCAACACCTCGAGCGGGCGGGTCTGCGACAACGCCTGCAGCAGCGTCTCCTGGGCGGCGCTCAGGCGCTGCCCCTGATAGGCGAGCACCGGCACGTCGCGCAGTGCGGGATCCTCGTGCAGGGCATGCAGGAACGCGGAGCCGGTATCCGCCGGCATGGCGAGGTCCAGCACCACGGCGTGACAGGGCTCGGCCCGCAGATCGGCGATCGCGGTCTCAGTGTCGACGGCGGTGACGACCCGGACCGGACCGTGCTTCCCGGCCACGGCGGCCGCCGCGCCCTCCGCCAACAGCGTCAGCAGGCCGTTCGGCGGGCTTTCCACCACCAACAATCGACGGGTACGTGCGAAGCCCGGCACCGCAGCCACCGCCGGCACGGGCTCCTGCGTGGCCGGCAGGTACAGCGTGAAGGTGCTGCCGCGGCCCAGCTCGCTCTGCGCCCGGATCTCGCCGCCGAGGAGGTGGGCGATCTCCCGGCTGATCGACAGGCCGAGGCCGGTGCCGCCGTACCGCCGGCTGGTGGTGCCGTCGGCTTGCTGGAACGCGTCGAAGATGGCACTGAGCTGCTGGTCGGCGATGCCGATGCCGGTGTCCACCACCCGGAAGGCCAGCACGGTCGGCTGCCCGGTGAGCCGCGCGGACAGCTCGTCGGGGTGGGCGTGTTCGATGCGCAGCCGGACCCGGCCCGCTTCGGTGAACTTGACCGCGTTGGAGAGCAGGTTGCGCAGGACCTGACGCAGGCGCTGGTCGTCGGTGAACAGCCCGGCGGGCACGTCGGCGGCCGTGGAGACGTCGAAGGCGAGGCCGCGGGCGGTGGTGAGCGGGCGGAAGGTCGCTTCGACGTACTCCACGAGGACCCGCAGGTCGAACGCCTCCGGGGCGATGTCCATCTTGCCGGCTTCGACCTTGGACAGGTCGAGGATGTCGTTGATGAGTTGCAGCAGGTCGGTGCCGGCGGAGTGGATCACGCCGGCGTACTCGACCTGTTTCGCGGTGAGGTTGTGTGACGGGTTCTGCGCGAGCAGTTGGGCCAGGATGAGCAGGGAGTTGAGCGGCGTACGCAGCTCGTGGCTCATGTTCGCCAGGAATTCCGACTTGTACTTCGAGGCGAGGGCGAGCTGCTGGGCGCGGGCTTCGAGCTCCTGGCGGGCCTGCTCGATCTCGGAGTTCTTGGTCTCGATGTCGTGGTTCTGCCGGGCCAGCAGGGTGGCCTTGTCCTCCAGCTCGGCGTTGGAGCGCTGCAGCTCCTCCGAGCGCGCTTGGAGCTCCTCCGAGCGGGCCTGCAGCTCGGCGGCCAGCCGCTGCGACTCGGTGAGCAGCACGTCGGTGCGGGCGTTCGCCACGATCGTGCTGACGTTGACGCCGATGGCCTCCATCAGCTGATCGAGGAAGTCGCGGTGCACGTCGGTGAACGCGGCCATGGCGGCGAGCTCGATGACCCCCAGTACCTGGTCCTCGACCACGATCGGCAGGACCACGAGCTGCATGGGTACGGCCGCACCGAGGCTGGACGACACGGTGAAGTATGCGCCGGGCAGGTCGTTGACGACGATGGGCCGCTTACCCACCGCGGCCTGCCCGACCAGCGACTCGCCGAGCGCGAACCGCCGTCCGGTGCCGGCGTGGCCGTAGCAGCCGACCACCCGCAGCTCGGTGCCGGTGCTCTCGTCCATCAGCAGGAAGGTGCCGAGCTGCGCGTTGACCAGCGGGGCGAGCTCGTTCAGCACCAGGGTGGCGACGACGCCGAGGTCGCGGTGGCCCTGCATGAGGCTGGCGATGCGGGCCAGGTTGGTTTTCAGCCAGTCCTGTTCCTGGTTGGCCCGGGTGGTTTCGCGCAACGACTGCACCATGAAGTTGATGTTGTCTTTGAGCTCGGCTACCTCGCCGGACGCGTCCACGGTGATCGAGCGGGTGAGGTCGCCGGTGGCTACGGCGCTGGTGACCTCGGCGATGGCGCGGACCTGGCGGGTGAGGTTGCCGGCGAGTTCGTTGACGTTCTCGGTGAGTCGTTTCCAGGTCCCCGAGACGCCTTCGACTTCGGCCTGACCACCGAGCTGGCCTTCGGTGCCGACCTCGCGGGCGACCCGGGTGACTTCGTCGGCGAACGACGACAGCTGGTCCACCATCGTGTTGATCGTGCTTTTCAGCTCGAGGATCTCGCCGCGGGCGGTGACGGTGATCTTCTGCGACAGGTCGCCGCGGGCCACCGCGGTCGCGACCTGGGCGATGCTGCGGACCTGGCCGGTGAGGTTGCCGGCCATCGAGTTGACCGAGTCGGTGAGGTCACGCCAGGTGCCCGCCACCCCGCTGACCTGCGCCTGACCGCCAAGTCGCCCGTCGGTGCCGACCTCGCGGGCGACCCGGGTGACCTCGTCGGCGAACGACGACAGCTGATCCACCATCGTGTTGATCGTGCTCTTGAGCTCGAGGATCTCGCCCCGGGCGTCGACGGTGATCTTCTGCGACAGATCGCCGCGGGCTACCGCCGTGGTCACCTGGGCGATGTTCCGCACCTGGTTGGTGAGGTTGCCGGCCATGAAGTTGACCGAGTCGGTGAGGTCACGCCAGGTGCCCGCCACCCCGCTGACCTGCGCCTGACCACCGAGGCGGCCTTCGCTGCCGACCTCGCGGGCCACCCGGGTGACCTCATCGGCGAACGACGACAGCTGATCCACCATCGTGTTGATGGTGTTCTTGAGCTCGAGGATCTCGCCGCGGACGTCGACGGTGATCTTCTGGGACAGGTCGCCGGTGGCTACGGCGGTGGCGACCTGGGCGATGTCGCGGACCTGGTCGGTGAGGTTGCCGGCCATCGCGTTGACCGAGTCGGTCAGGTCTTTCCACGTGCCGGACACGCCGGGGACCTCTGCCTGGCCGCCCAGTTGGCCCTCGGTGCCGACTTCGCGGGCCACCCGGGTCACCTCGGAGGTGAACAGGGACAGCTGGTCGACCATGCCGTTGAACACGGTGGCGATCTCCGCGAGCAGTCCGTCCCCGTCCTGCGGCAGGCGGGTGCGGAAGTCGCCATCGCGCACGGCGGTCAGCCCGGCCAGCAACCGGCGCAGGTCCGGGTCGGCGACGGCGGCGGCCGGCGCCTGACGCTGCCGTACGGGCGTGTAGTCACTCACCGCTTCGACCCTTTCGCCGTTTTCGCCGCCTTTGCCAGGGGTGGCAGCGGCGACCGGCGGACAGTATGCACCGCCGGAAGATCAAGAGGTCGGACACGGGATGCGGACAAACGCGAGAAGGAACTGTCAGATCACGGACGAACCGGTCCGGCTCCGCCACTGCGCATTCGACGGCTCGGGTGGTTCGGACTCCAGCCGGCGCAGCAGAATGCCCTCCCGCAGACCCCACGGGCAGATCCGCACCGCCTCGACGTCGAGCCCGCGCATCACCTCGTAGCCGACCACGGCACCGGCGAGAATCTGCCGGGCACGATGCGCCGAGACGCCGGGCAGCCGCTGCCGATCCGCCGATGCGGTAGCCGCGAGCTT
Source organism: Actinoplanes sp. NPDC051859 (assembly GCF_044452725.1). Taxonomy (NCBI): domain Bacteria; kingdom Bacillati; phylum Actinomycetota; class Actinomycetes; order Micromonosporales; family Micromonosporaceae; genus Actinoplanes; species Actinoplanes sp. NPDC051859. The sequence goes on from NZ_JBITBX010000008.1 coordinate 166,159, forward strand.
GTCAATCCACGGTCGCAGGGTCTGCCGGCGAAGGTCCCGGGGCTCGAACGGACCGCGGCGCAGCGGCGCGGACCCGGTGAGCCGAGCGAGCTGCTGAAACGTCTTGGAGGCAGCCACCGCCGTCCGGGGCGACTCCCAGGAACCCCGGGCCGCGATCTCCCGTACCTGCTCCCGGACATGGCGCCGCAGATTGCGAACCGCCCGGGCGGACGGCGGGTCACCGTCGCGCAGGAACTCGCGGGTCAGCCGTCCCGCGCCCAGCGGCAGCGACAGCGCGGAATCCGGCAGCCGGTCCCGCCCGAAGGCCACCTCGAGGGTGCCGCCGCCGATGTCGAGCAGCAGCATCGGCCCCGCGCACCAGCCCAGCCAGCGGCGCGCGGCGAGAAACGTCAGCTGCGCCTCCTGCAGGCCGGTGAGCGTGCCGAGCCGGATGCCGGTCTTCGCCTCCACCTCAGCGAGCACCCGGTCCCGGTTCGGCGCGTCGCGGACGGAAGCTGTCGCGTACGCGAAAAAGACGTCCACCCGCGCGCGCCGCATCTCGACGGCGGCCCGGCCCACCGCCTCGACCAGCCGTTTGCGCCCGGCGGACGGGATGGTGCCGTCCGGGGCCAGCCGTTCCGATAGCCCGGTGCGCATCTTCCAGCTCAACGCGGGCAGCGGCAGCCCGCCGTCGGCGTCGGTGACCAGCAGATTGGCCGTGTTGGAGCCGATGTCGAGCACCGCCTGGCGCTGCGCCGTCCGGCCACCCACGAGTCACCCCACCCTCGTCCGGGATGCGCGCCGGACCCAGTTCATCCTGGCCCATTGTCGCCACCGCCGGCATCGCATCGACGAGCTTGATGCGCGCGTCGGGTCATCGGCGTAGCGTCAGGGCGGTCGCTGAGCTTGCCGTCACCCCCCGGAGGACGTCATGACCGCCGTCGCCCCGAGACCCGTCACCCCGCGTCCCTACCCGGTGCGCCCGGCCGTCCGGGGCAACGCGCTGGCCCGGACGTTGCGCACCACCGACGCGAAGCAGATCGGGATCATGTACATGGTCACCGCGTTTGCGTTCTTCGTCGTCGGCGGGCTGATGGCGTTGCTGATGCGGGCGGAGCTGGCCCGGCCGGGCATGCAACTGCTGTCGCCGGAGCAGTACAACCAGCTGTTCACCATGCACGGCACGATCATGCTGCTGTTCTTCGCGACGCCGATCGTGTTCGCCTTCGCCAACTTCGTGGTGCCGCTGCAGATCGGCGCCCCCGACGTGGCGTTTCCGCGACTCAACGCGTTCGCGTACTGGCTCTACCTGTTCGGTGGGATCATCGCGGTCGGCGGGTTTTTCACCCCGTCCGGGGCGGCGGATTTCGGCTGGACCGGCTACACGCCGCTCAGCGACAGCACCCACTCGCCGGGGCTGGGCGGGAACATGTGGGTGGTCGGGCTGGCGCTGTCCGGGCTCGGCACGATCCTCGGCGGGGTCAACATGATCACGACGATCCTCACCCTGCGGGCGCCCGGCATGACGATGTTCCGGATGCCCATCATGACGTGGAACATCCTGGTCACCAGCCTGCTGGTCATCGTCGTGTTCCCGTTCCTGGCGGCCACGCTGTTCGCGCTCGCCGCCGACCGCATCCTTGGCGCGCAGGTCTTCGCCCCGGAGACCAACGGTCCGATGCTGTGGCAGCACCTGTTCTGGTTCTTCGGCCACCCCGAGGTGTACGTGGTGGCGCTGCCCTTCTTCGGCATCATCACCGAGGTCATCCCCGTCTTCAGCCGCAAACCGCTGTTCGGCTACAAGGGACTGGTCAGCGCCACGCTGCTGATCGCGATGCTGTCCTTCAGCGTGTGGGCCCACCACATGTTCACCACCGGCCAGGTGTTGCTGCCGTTCTTCAGCTTCCTGAGCTTTCTCATCGCCGTACCCACCGGGATGAAGTTCTTCGTGTGGATCGGCACGATGTGGCGCGGCCAGCTCAGCTTCGAGACGCCGATGCTGTTCGCGCTGGGCTTCATGATGACGTTCCTGCTCGGCGGGCTCACCGGCGTGCTGCTGGCCTCGCCGCCCATCGACTTCCACGTCCAGGACAGTTACTTCGTCGTCGCGCACTTCCACTACGTCCTGTTCGGCACGATCGTGTTCGCGGTGTTCGCCGGGGTCTACTTCTGGTTCCCCAAGATGTTCGGCCGGATGCTCGACGACCGACTCGGCAAGGTGCACTTCTGGCTGACCTTCGTCGGATTCCACAGCACCTTCCTGGTGCAGCACTGGCTCGGCGCCGAAGGCATGCCCCGCCGCTACGCCGACTACCAGGCCACCGACGGGTTCACCACCCTGAACATGATCTCCACCGTCGGCTCGTTCGTGCTCGGCGCCGCCACGCTGCCGTTCCTCTACAACGTGTGGAAGTCGTACAAGGCCGGCCAGCTCGTCACCGTGGACGACCCGTGGGGACACGGCAACTCGCTGGAATGGGCGACGTCCAGCCCGCCGCCGCTGCGCAACTTCGACCGGATGCCGCGCATCCGCTCGGAACGCCCGGCGTTCGACGCGAAGTTTCCCGAGCTGGCCGCCGGACAGCAGTCGGTGGCGGGCCCACCCGAAGGCGGAGCCCGCCCGCTGAGCGACGAGTCGGACGGCGGAGCCCGCTACCCGGAGGACCGCGCGCCGTAGACCTGCTTGCTGTCGCGCAGGAATCCGGTCGCCGGCAGCCCACCGTCGGCGCGCCGGGCTCCCTGCGCCACCGCCGGGTCCGTGCCGGCCACCGCCGGCGCGCCACCGCCGTTCCACGAGTTGCCCTGCTCAGCGACCCGGTCGCCGAGCACCAGCTTGCTGCCGTTTGCCAGGTCGAGGTTGCCGGTCAGCGCGGCCTGCGAGTCGTGGAAGAAGAACCCGGCCCCGCCATTTCGGTACGCGGCATTGCGCGTCACCCGCAGCGCACCGGCGTTGGAGTTCTCCGTGAACCCGTTCGCGGTGTTGTCCCACGCCTGGCTGTCCGTGACGACATGCGCCACCGGCGGGACCGGACGGCCGCCACCCAGCTTGAACCCGTTGCCGTTGCCCTCCCAGCCCGCCACGTTCCACCGGTTCACCCCATTGCCGTACGCCCAGCTGCGCGCGATGGTGACCGGGCTGGTAAACGCCCACAGGTCGATGCCGTCGTCAGCGTTGGCGAACAGCCGAACCCCCTCGATGACGTTGCCTGCGCCGGAGCCGAACTTCACGTCGATCCCGTCGGCGTTCTGGCCCTTGGTCGCGTCGTCGTGGTTGTGGTGGAAGTCGCTGTCCACGATCCGGTTGCCGATCGTGCCCTCGCCCCGCAGCGTGAACCCGCTGGACTGGTGGTCATGCGAGTCCAGCCGCTGGAACACGTTCCGCTGGCACGACGTGCACACGTACGGATGGTTGCGGGCGTTGCGCAACTCCAGGCCCTGCACGGTCCAGTGGTTCGACCGCTGGTCGATGCCCCACTGGTCGGCCGGCACCGCCCCGAAGTCCAGCACGGGATGTTCCCCGGCATAGTTGCTGAGCATGATCCGCGCGGTGGCGGTTCCGCTGGTGGTGATCCGGGTGGTCACCGTTGGCCGGTAGACGCCGCCCCGCAGCGCGATCGTCTGGCCCGGCCGCACCACCTCAACCGCCCTGGCCAGCGTGGCGAAGGGCTTCGCGAGCGTGCCGGGACCACCGTCGTCGCCGGTCGGCGCCACCACGAGGTCGGCCGCGGTCACCGGAGTCTCGGTACGCTCGCCCGGCGCCGCCGCGTCCACGGCGGTGAAGGTCCACCGCTTGTTCGAATTGTTGGTGCAGGTCTCCTGGATGATCGCCGCGCCCGGTGTGGTCTGCGCGCCCAGATCGCTGAGGCACAGCCCGCTGTTGGCGTTGATCACCCGGATCGTGCCCTTGCGAGCCCGCTGCAACGTCCAGAGCTGGCTGGTCCGTTGCCCGTCGCAGGTGTCCTGGACGACCTGGCGACCGCTGGTGGTCGAGCCATCCGGCACGGCAACGCACAACCCGCTCTGCACATTCGCGAGCGCGAGCAGCCCGCCCTCGGCGGCGACAGCGCGGAACTGCTGCCAGCTCGCCCCGGCGGCACAGCCCCACTGCTGCAGGCGGGCACCGCGCACCCGGCTGCCATCGGTCACGTCCAGGCAGAGGTCACTCCGCTCCACCCGCAGGGTGTACGCGGTGCCGGCAACCGGCAGCCGCGCCGTACCCGCGTCGGAGGGCAATGCGGCGGCCACCAGGCCAGCAGCGGCGGCAACACCGCTCACCAGGGCCAGTGACAGGGTCCAACGCTGACGAGAATGCGGCACCAAGCTTCCTTCCAGCCGTCCGGCGCAGGCCGGGATCCACGTACCGAGCATCAAGTGGCCGCCGGGCCGCGAAAGGTTGCTCGCCGACGCAGATGTGTTCTGTGTCGGCCTCCCGTCTCCACGTTGACGACCGTCGTCCGTCGATGGATAAGATCCAGCGCGCGGAGGGCGGCATGCGCCCCGCGAGGGGGGACGGACTCGTGCGCGAGACACTGGCCGGCCGGACCGCGGAGCTGGCCGTGCTGCGCGACGCACTGGACCGACGCGCCGCCGGGCCCGTGGTGGTAGGGGTCTGCGGAGATCCCGGCATCGGCAAGACCCGGCTGCTCGCCGAGCTGGCCGCCGAGGCCCGACGGCAGGGTTGCCCCGTCCTGGCCGGCCAAGCCGCCGAATTCGAACGCGAGGTGCCGTTCGGCACGATCCGCAACGCGCTAGCCGACCACGTCGACACCCGGGCGGCCACGGCCCTCGTCCCCGGCCCACGCGCCGCCGACCTGCAACTCTTGCGGACCATCTTTCCCCGGCTGTCCAGCGAGCCGGCCCCGCTCGACGAACCGGTGCTGCTGGCCTCCGAGCGCTACCGGGTGCACCGGGCGGTGCGCTCCCTGTTGGAGGTCATCGCCGCCGATCGTGGGCTGGTGCTGATCCTCGACGATCTGCACTGGAGCGACCCCGGGTCGATCGAGCTCCTCGACCACCTGCTGCGCCACCCGCCGCGGGGCGGGGTGCTGCTCGCCCTGGCGTACCGGCCGCGGCAGGTGCCGGCCCGGCTCAGCCACGCCCTGACCGAGGCGGTCCGCAGCGGGCTCGCCACGATCGCCTCGGTCGGTCCGCTGTCCTTCGCCGAGGCCGCGCCGCTGCTACCCACCGAGGCCAGCCCCCGACGCCGTCGCCAGCTGTACGACGCCAGCGCCGGCAACCCGTTCCACCTCGAACTGCTCGCCCGGGGCGCCGCGATCGACGGCACCGAACCGCCGCCCAATGTCGCCTCCGCACTGGCCGGCGAGTTCGCCACGCTCGATCCAGACCGCCGGCAAACCCTGCACGCGGCGGCCGTGACCGGAGACGACACCGATCCCGGCTTGCTGTCCGCCGTGGCGGAGTTGCCGTTGGGCACCGTGCTCGACGCGCTCGACGACCTCACGGCGCGGGATCTGGTGCGCCCGGCGGGATTCGGCGGTGCGGTACGGTTCCGGCACCCGTTGCTGCGCAATGCCGCGTACCACCACGCCGGGCCGGGTTGGCGGGTTGCGGCCCACGCTCGGGCCGCTGCGGAACTGCGTCGGCGAGACGCGCCCCTCGCCGAGCAGGCCGTGCACGTGGAAGCCTCAGCCGTCGTCGGCGACCTGGAAGCGGTCGCCCTGCTGCGTACGGCGGCAGAGGAAGCGCTGCGGATCACCCCGGCGACAGCCGCGCACTGGCTCCGCGCCGCGCACGCTCTCCTCCCCCGGCAGGCCGCAACCACCGCCACCCACATCGAGCTCCTGCACCTGCGCGCCGAAGCTCTCGGCATCACCGGGCGCCTCGACGAGGGTCGGGCCCTGCTCAGCGAGATCCTGGGCCTGCTCCCGCCCGGCAGCGAGCCCCGGTCCCGGGTGATCAGCTTCCTCTGCGCGCTGCTCCACCTGCTCGGCGAGCACGAGGAGGCACACGCCCTCGTGCTGCGCGAACTGGACGGCTCGCCCGCGCCGGTGGGCCTGGCGGCCGGCACGTTGCGGGTCGCGCTGGCGCTGACCACCCTGATGACCGGTACTGCCGGCGACGCCACGGTCACCGAGGCCATCGGCACCGCCCGCAGCACCGGAAACCGGGCGTTGCTCGCCGCCGCGCTCGGCGTCGGCGTCGCGGTCAGTCAGGCCTCCGGCAGGGGGGACGAGCAGTCCGCCACCCGGCTGGACGAGGCCCGCGACATGGTCGACGCCATGCCCGACCACGAGCTCGCGGAGCGGCTCGACGCCGCCCTGTTCCTCGGGTGGGGTGAGCTCTACCTCGAGCGGTACGCCCCCGCCCGGCGGCACCTGCGCCGCGCCCTGCGGGTCGCCCGCGCCACCGGTCAGAGCCACCTGATCGGCTCGTTGCAGACCATCGAGGGTGTGGTGCACTGCTGCACCGGCGACCTCAGCGAAGCCCTGCCGTTGCTGGACGACGCGCTGGAATCGGTCACCCTGACCGGCGGTCGCGACGGCCGCGCCCGCGTGCAGGGCTATCGCTGCTGGGCGCTGGTCTGGACCAACGACCTCGACCAGGCGCTGGCGGCGGGCACGGAAGCCGAGTCGCTCGCCACCGGCGAACGCGACTGGCAGTCCGCCTCGGCGGAAGGAATGCTCGGCTGGGCGCGCTACGCCGCCGGAGATTCGGAAGGCTGCCTCGAGCTCATGCTGGGCGCCGGACACGGTCCCGGCCTGCCCAACGTCCGCCCGCTCTGGCGACCCCGCTGGTACGACGTCCTGGCAGCCGCAGCCGCGGCGACCGGCGACCGGCGGCTGACCGGGGAACTGGCCGCTGCCGCGGCCAACCTCCTCGCCGCCGGGAACGTGTTGCCCCGGCACGCCGGGATGATCGCTTTGACCCAGGTGCATGCCGTCCTGCCCACCGACCCCCGCGCCGCCGCCGGGCACGCGACCCGGGCGACAGCGCTGTTCGCCCACGCCGGGGACCGGCTCGGCGCCGCCCGCTCCCGGCTCTACCTCGGTGCGGCCTACCGCGACGCGACCAGTCCCGCCCGCGCGGGCAAAGAGATCGCGGCGGCCCGCGCCGATTTCCGGCGGTGTGCCGCCACGCCGCACTGGCTGGGCCGGATCACCGGCATCCCGCTCGACGAACCGGACCCGGCAGAGTCGGCGGACCCCTCGGTCCGCCGACTCACCCCCCGGGAATTGGACGTGCTGGCCCTGCTCGCCGAGTCGCTGACCGCGGCCGCCATCGGCCGCCGCCTCGGCATCAGCACCGGTACGGTGCACAAACACCTCGCCGCTCTCTATCGCAAACTCGGCACGTCAGACCGGCTGGCGACCGTGCTGCGGGCCAGGACACTCGGCTTACTGCCGGACGCCGGGTCCTGACCCGCAGACCACATCGCCGTCAGCCGACCACGAACGGGCCGACGTGGTGCAGCAGGAACGGCGCATCCACCGTCGCGCCGGCCGGGTTGTGGCAGACCACATTGGCGATCTCATCGGAGACGTACGCCTCGACCTTGCAGCGGGCGTTGTTGCCGCCGATCGAGGTCACATTCACCGCACCGCCCTGCGCCGCCCAGCCATAGTTGACCTTGTACCGGCCCGCGGAAAGCCGGTCGATGCGACTCGTGCCGGACAGGAACCGGTAACCGGCAGACGGCTCGTAGGACGCCGCCGTGGGCTGATTCGCATACAGGTACGACGTCGGGTGACCGTCCGAGTTGCAGCAGACGCTGGACCCGAAGAAGTTGCCGTTCTTGACATAGCTCAGGGTGAACTTGGTGTCAGCCGGCTGTCCCCCAGCGTTGTAACAGCGAACGTGGATCCGCTGAGCGGTTCCCGCCGGCGCCCAGTTCCACGCCGTGCACCATTCGGTGCCAGTGCCGTACGCTGTCACCTGCACGTGCCCACCCGCAGCGCCAAGGCTCGGTGCGTCGACGGTGTAGACCCCGGCAGGCGCCGCCGCCTTCGTGATCTTGTTGATTCCGCCGGTGGAGTTGTAGCTGTAGTTCGCGGGTGGCGTGTAAGAGGCGGCCGTGGGCTGACTGGCGAACACGTACGCCATCGGAGTGCCACCCATACCCGTCTTGTTGAAATAGCTGAGGGTGAACTGGCTGTCGATCGGCGCACCGGTCCGATCCAGGCACTTCACCAGCACCTTCTGCGCGGTCCCGACCGGCCCCCAGCTCTGCACCTTGCAGTACGCCGAGTCGGTACCGTACGCGGTGACCTGCACCGTGCCCGCGCGGGCGCCCAGTTCCGGCAGGTAAACGCCGTACAGCCCGGTGTCCTCGGCGCAGACCTCATTCACCGGCTCCCAGCGCACCGAATGGTACTGCCGTTCGGCCGGCACAAGACACATCGAGGCGTCCGTGCTGTCGAGAGTGACGAACGCAGCACCGTACGGACCGGCGGCGTAGGCAGCGGTCGGCAGCAGCGCCGACGCGACAACAGCCGTGACTGCGGTAGCGGCACCGGCAAGGCGCCGCAGCCAGCGGGACGCGGAACGGGCGGACATGACGAAACTCCTCGGCGCCGGGTGACGGGACCCCCGCAGTTTTCCGTCCTCACGCATCGACGGACATACTCAGTTCTCCCCATTGCGGGGGCGGCACCCCGCGGAGCCGGTGCCGGACGGCGGTTTCTCGGTTGCCGGCGGGTGGCAGCTGCCCGCGGGACCAACGATGCACTCGGCGGCGGCCGATGGCAAGGTCATGACGCGCCGGCCGCTGAGCCTCTACCTGATCGCCGCCGTGGTTGCGGCGTCGGTGTCTGCGGCCACGGCGGCGACGCCCTGGGGCGACCCGTGGTACTTCAGCTGCTACCTGCCGCTCTGTGTGCTAGCCACGGTCCTGGCCGTCAAACAGCAGCGGACCCGCGACCGGACTCCGTGGCTGTGGGTCGCCGCCGGCCAGTTCCTCTGGCTGGCCGGAGATGCGGTCTACCCCCTGGCCGCGCTGCAGGACGAACCCGAGAACGGTGTCCTGCAGGCGGTGCTGTGGACGGCCGGCTACCTCGCCTACGGCATGGCCCTGACCACCATGGCGCGCCGGCGGGCCGGGCGGTGGCTGCGACCCGCTGTCCTGGACATGCTGACGTTGGTCACCGCCGCGACGATCATCGTGTGGGTGGTCTTCGTCTCGCCGTACCTGGCGGATGCGGCGCAAGACCCGCTGAATGCGTACCTGACGGTGATGGGGCCGCTCGGGGATGTCGTCATCCTCGGCGGGGTTCTGCTACTGGTTTTCTCCCCCGGCACCCGCAGTGGCGCCACCGGTCTGCTCGTCGGGTCGGCGGTCCTGCGGATCGCGTCCGACCTGGGCCTGTCGTTTATTCCGTCGGATGACCTCGCCATCATGGTCGGCACCGGGGTGATCCTGCTCAGCAACGCCGTTCTGGTGGGCGCCGCTCTCCACCCGAACAGCGGTGAGTTGACCGCTGCGGCGTACCGGGCACCGACCGTGCACCCGGCGCGGCCCTGGTTCCTCGGCGTCGGGCTGCTGACCGCACCCGCGATTCTGTTCCTGCGCGCCAACTACGCGCCGCTGGAACGCAGTGTGCTGTTCGCCGCGACGATCGTGACGACGATGCTCGTCCTGATCCGGTTCACCGCGGCCCTGCGCTCGCTCGAGCGGATCCAGCGTCAGCTCAGCTTCCAGGCCACCCACGACCCGCTGACCGGCCTGCTCAACCGGGCCGCTCTCAGCGAGCGGCTCGAGGCGTCACCACCCGGCAGCACCCTGCTCTACCTGGACCTCGACGGCTTCAAGGCGGTCAACGACCAGGCCGGGCACGCCGCGGGCGACGCCATTCTGTGCGCGGTGTCGCATCGCCTGCGCGCTGCCGTCCGCGACTGCGACGCGGTGGCCCGGCTCGGCGGCGACGAGTTTGCCGTGGTCCTGCACGGGCTGGGCAACGATGCCGCCGTCGCGGTGGCCGAGCGCCTCCTGCGCGACGTCGCCCTGCCGGTCGAGCACGACGGTGCGGTGCACAGCGTCGGCGTCAGCATCGGCATCGCGGGCGGGATGCCACCGGAGTCCGGCACCGACTGGCTCCCGGCGACCCTGCTGCGCGTCGCGGACTCGGCTATGTACCAAGCCAAGCGTTCCGGTCGCGGCCGGTGGGTGGCCGCCGGGGCGTACGCCTGATCCGTAAGAACTTGGTAAGCACCACACCCCTACCGGTTGCCGGCTCTGCCCGCTTGACTTGACCGCATGATCAAGCGACTCCTCACCAAGCCGGTCACCTGGCTGGCTATCGTCCTCTTCGCCGCGGGCGGCGCGGCGGGCCTGCACTGGTTCCAGCCCTGGCGGCTGTTCACCTCGAGCACGGTGATGGACCAGCTTTCCGCAGCCGCGCCGGCCGCACCTGCACCCGCCTCCCCTGCCGCATCCGGCAAAGGCATGAAGCCCAGCATGGGAATGACACCCGCCCAGGGCGGCATGCCCAGCGCCGGCGCCGCCAAGGCGTCGACGGCGCCCGCCACCGGCCCGGTGCTGGTCCGACAGGGCACCTTCGTGACCCACGAACACGAGACCACCGGGATGGCCCGCCTCATCCGGACCGTCGATGGTGGACACCAGCTGGAACTGGCCGGCCTCATCACGTCCGACGGCCCGGACCTCCGCGTCTGGCTCACTGACCAGGAGGTCAAGACCGGGGTGTCCGCCTGGAAGGTCTTCGACGACGGCCGCCACCTCGAACTCGGCCGCCTCAAGGGAAACCGCGGCGACCAGGTCTACCGCCTGCCCGAGGGCGCCGACCCCGCCGACTACCGCAGCATCACGATCTGGTGCGCCCGATTCTCCGTCTCCTTCGGCGCCGCCGCGCTCGTCTAGGGCGCCAACCGGCGCGCTACAGCAGGCGGACCGGCGCCGCGCGCTCGCGCGACCTGCCAGCGCTCGCTGACCTGCCAGCCGACGCGCTCGCGTGACCTGCCAGCCGACGCGCTCGCGTGACTTGTCAGCCGACGCGCTACGGGAGCCGGAACAGCGTGGGGAAGCGGAGGCCGTACCAGGGCCGGCGGCCGAAGCTGAGTGCGCCGCCGGTGGCGATCGCCCGTCCCAGGCGGCGTCGACGGAAGCCCACCAACAAGGCGTCACAGCCCGACAGCGCCAGGACGCAATCGACCGGGCGGCCGTCAGCCGGGGCCACCCACGCCCGCCCGGCGGCCACCCCGATCACGAAGCGCGGAGCGCGCCGAACGCGCACCTCGAAGCTGCCGGTGAAGCCGCCGGCGCCGGTCGGGTCGACGAGCAACGGCAGCATCTCGCTCATCACGGTCGGCGCAGCCGCTGCGGCGGACCGCTCGTGCAGCCACGGCCGGATCCGCAGAGCGCGCGCCAGGTCGTACCCGTGCACCACGCTTTCGCTGACGCACAGTGCGGCAAGCGTCCCCACGGTCCGGGTCATGCCGTTCCCGTACCACGGGGTGATCCGCTCAGCGGCGAAGTCCGGTCTGGTGTCCAACGCGGCGAGTAACTCATCGGCGCACTCGCGGAGCCCGTCAGCTGCCGCACGCGGCCCAGTGAAGGACACTGCCTCCAGTGCCAAGGCGTTCGTCGCGGCTACGACGTCCGGCACTGCGGTGCCGGTGCCCAGGTTGGCGGTGATGTCCGCACCGTAATCGGCGCCGCGCACCGCCAGCGCGAAGACCCGGTAGACCACGCACAGGTGCGCGACCAACTGGCCCGCCGTCCAATCGAGCCCTGGCGCCGGCGCGTCCAGGTGCACGCTGGCCCGCACCCGGTCGATCAGGTGGCGACTTTCCCGGTCCAGTGCGGCTCGGAGGGCGGTCGGGTCGGGATCGACGATCATCTTCGGCAGTCTGCCCGACAGGTCGCGAATACGCACCCCTCCCGCGTGGGCGGCAGCCGCGCGGATCCGGCGCCCGCCAGCGCGACGGTAGTGCGCGCTACTTATCCGCTGTACCGACCGGGGCCGGTGCATCGGGCAGGGCAGGTCCGCGCCGGCCGCGCAGCACCCGCGCGGCGACGCCGGGGCGGAACAACGCGGTCGGTGGGGCGAGCAGGTAGAGCACGTCGGCGAATACCCGGGCGACGTACTCGTCATGGTTGCCGACGTCGGCCGTGCGGTCGAGATACCAGTTACTCAGCCGGGCCGACCAGCCCGGCCGGGGCCCGACCGTGGACGGGAAGCGCAGGTCCGCCCCGGTGGCGATCTGCCAGGGCGCCACACTGCACTGCGCCACGGCGGCCTGGGCGGCGCGGCCGAAGGTGCCCGGGTGGGCGCGCAGGTGCTCATCGAGTTGTACGGCGGCCTGGGCGGCGACCGTCATGCCTTGGCCGTACACGGGGTTGAAGGTGCAGGCGGCGTCGCCGACGACGAGGAAGCCGTCCGGCCAGTGCGGCATGCTCTCGTAGTGCCGGCGGTGGTTCGCGGTCCGCCGGTAGCCGTGGATCGGGGAGTCCGGGGTGCCGTTCTTGATCGCCTCGTAGAGCACCGGGCTGCGCAGGGTCCGGGCGAACTCCAGGAACCCCGGCTCGTCGGTGGGCGGCACGTCTCCGCCGAGCCCGCCCAGCGTGACCATCCACTTGCCGTTCTCGATCGGCAGCAGCACGCCGGCCCGGCGGATGTCCGGCGCCTTGGGCATCAACAGGATGCACTTCCAGCCGCCGGTGGCGCCCTCGGGCAGGGTGTAGCGGCGGCTGGCGTAGGCGAGGCCGGACTCGACCCGGCTCTCCCGCGGCCGGCCATAACCGAGCTTCTCCAGCCAGTCCGCCGCCCGCGAGGCCCGGCCGCTCGCATCAACCACCAGGTCAGCGGCCAGTTCCTCGAGGCGGGACCCGGCGGACCGTTCCCGCACCAGCACACCACCGACGGCCCGCGCCCCGGCGAGAGACGGCAGCCCGCCACCGACCTCCCGCGCCCCAGCGACCGGCGGCAACCCACCATCGACCGCCTGCGCCCCAGCGACCGGCGGCAACCCACCATCGACCGCCTGCGTTCCGGTGGCGGGCAGCAGGCCGGCCACTTCGTGGCCGGTGCGGAACTGCACCCGTCCGTCCTCGGCCAGCCACCGGCGCAGCGACCAGTCGATCAACTCACGGCTGGCGCCGACGAGCCGATGTGTGGCCGGGAACCGGTCCCGCCACCCGGTCGGGCTCAGATACAGCACCTCGGTGGGCGCGGCGACCGGCACCGCGCCCCGCTCGTGCAGCCCGGCCATCAATCCAGGAAACAGCCGGTCGAGCGCCAGTTGCCCGGCCGGGATCAGCACGTGCAGGTGGTGGGCCTGCGGCAGCCCTTTGCGTACGGTGGGTCCGGCCGGAAAGTCGTCACGGTCCACGACGGTGACGCGGTCGACGTGGTCAGCGAGGACGCGGGCGGCGCAGAGTCCGGCGAGACTGCCACCGATGACGACAGCGTGGCGAGGTGAGGGCATGACAGCAGCATCCCATCATCATCGATCGACTCCGATGTGCCGCGCGGTGGCGGTTCAGGCCAGGATCTCGACGTACCCGTCGCTGCCGTGCACCCTGATCCGCTGCCCGTCGCGGATCAGGCGGGTCGCGTCCACCACGCTGACGACCGCGGGCAGGCCGTACTCGCGGGCGATCACCGCGCCGTGGGTCATCTGGCCGCCGACCTCCGTGACCAGGCCTGCGATGGAGACGAACAGTGGTGTCCAGCTTGGATCGGTGTGGGCCGTGACGAGAATGTCGCCCGGCGCGAACTCGGCCTCGGCCAGATCCCGGACGACGCGGGCACGCCCTTCCACGGTCCCGCCGGAGACCGGAATGCCGGCCAGGGCACCGGCGGGCAGGTCGTCACGCCGGTACGTCCCGGTCACGACTTCGCCGTCCGAGGTGAGCACCCGGGGCGACGCGAGCGCATGGTAGGACCGGAACTCGTCCCTGCGCCGCCGGATCAGCTCGCGGTCTGCGTGGCCGGAACGCACGACGTCATGAAGCTCGGCAAAGGTGAGATAGAAGACGTCGTCACCCGCGGCGAGCACACCGTCCCGGACGAGGCGCTCTGCTTCACCGAGTAGCGCCTGCTTGTAGACGAAGTAACGGCTGATGATGCCGTACTTGGGATATTCCCGGTAGCCGGTGAAGGTCCGGACCCGGTCGATCATCCGCTCGGTCTCGTTGGCCTTCTCGTCCCCGTCGGGCAGCGCGCGCAGCCGGTCAAGCACCTCCCGCGCCTTGTTCTGCGCGGTCTGCCGGCCCTGCTCGAAACGGCGCTCGGCGGCGCCCGGCGCAAAGTTCCGGACGTGGTCGAGCAGCACAGGCACGAGCATGCCGGGTCGTTCCCGCCACCGCGGCCGCGTAATGTCGATTTCGCCGACGCAGCGCATGCCGTACCGGTCGAGGTAGGCCTCGATGGCGGCACGCGCCTGCGCACCGCCGGCCAGCGTGGGCAGCTGGTCCAGGAAGCCGTCGTCGACGCCACCGCCCAGGAATGCCACCACCTCGGGATGCGGGCGGATGACGTCCGCGACGTTCAACAGCTCGAGGCCCATCTCCGCGGTGATGTTGCCGGGAGCGGACAGCGTGAGCGTGTCGGCCGCGTTCTTCTCGCCCAGCCACTCCCCCAGACGGTCGTTGAGCCACCAGGTGGCTTCCATGCCCGCCATGATGGCTTGAATGCTCACCGGATCACTGAGCACCCGCTTGTGCTCCTGGAAGGCTTCCAGCAGGAAGTCGAACAGCTCCGGCCCGCTCTTCGCGGCAATGTCCCGACGCAGCGCGGTCAGCGACGCCTGGCTCCGCTCGATCAATGCCGTGACGATGGCCGGATCGGTCTCGATCGGGGTCGCACCGCCACCGACCGGCGGCCGGACCGGGCCACCGTCCGCGACCTCCAGCACAAACCCGCGAGCCACGATCGTCTCCAGCGCGTCCCGGATCAACGGATCCGACCGTCCCACCAGCTCCAGGAAACCGGCCCGGCTCCCCGGCGAGGCCAGCAACCGGGTGGAGTCCACAAACAACCGCCCGCCCGCCTCGAGCATCGGCGCCATCGCGGTGAGCTGCCACATCGAGATGCCGAGCGGCCGCATCGGATCCGTCATCATCTGCTGATGCCCGACGGACAGGTAGACCCGCTTTCCCTCGCCGGCGGGAATGGGGAACAGCGTCGTGATCGGCCGGCTCTGCACGATCGCGAAGTCGTCGCCCGTACGGCACCATTCGATGTCCTGGGGACAGCCGAACCGGGCCTCGATCCGCCGCCCCAGCTCGACGAGCCGTACGGCTTGCGCATCCGTCAACGCCGGCATCTGCTGCCGCGCCGGTTCGATCGTCACCTCCTGCGTGCCGCCCGCGGCCACCGCCTGCACGGCCAGCTCCTTCGCCGCAATTCGCCGGGCAACGATCTCGCCGTCGCGCACCTGAATGACGTCCGGGTTCACTAGCCCGGACACCAGTGCCTCCCCGAGGCCGAATCCAGCGTCCACCGTGGCAACGGTGCGGTTCCCCGTCACCGGGTCGGCCGTGAACAAGATCCCAGCCGCATCCGGCACGACCAACTGCTGCACAATCACGGCCATCCGCACCGTACGGTGCTCGATGCCGTTACGCAGCCGGTAGGTGACCGCCCGCTCGGTGAACAGCGAGGCCCAGCATCGGCTGACGTGCTGAAGCACCGCCGCCGTCCCGATAACGTTCAGGTACGTGTCCTGCTGCCCCGCGAACGACGCCGTCGGCAGGTCCTCCGCGGTGGCACTGGACCGCACCGCACAGCCGGTCTGTTCCCCGAGTAGCGCCAGTGCACGGCTGATCTCCGCTACCAGCTCGTCCGGGATCGCCACCTCCTCGATGGCGTGTCGGAGCTCCGCGCTGCGCGTACCGATGGCAACTCGGTCTTCCGGGTCGAGCCCTGCCAGCCGGTCCAGCAGGACGTCGACCGCCGGCAGGTCCGCCATGATGCGCCGGAAGGCAGCCGTCGTCACGCAGAACCCGGGCGGCACCGGAATCCCCTCGATCCGCAGCAGCGCACCTAAATGGGCCGCTTTCCCGCCCACCTGCGCGATCCGCGTCTCATCGACCTCGCGAAGGTCCACCACGTACTGCTCGCCCACTACGACACCCTCCGAGACCGCCGTGCCCCGTCACACGAACCTGCCCGATTGAACCACCGATATCCTGCCGCCACCTCGACCACGCCCAGGGGAAGCGGGCGGTGATTTGGCCGTCCATTCTTGGGACAATCGTCGACGCACCGGGCCAGCCGGAGTCAGGGATTGACCTGGACAATCCAACGAAAGCGAAGTGGGCATGCCCAGTCATCCGCGCAATCAGGACATAGCGTCCAAGCTCCGGCAGCGCATCGAAGCTGGCGAGTGGGAGCCGGGCGCGATGCGGCCCCGGCGTCCGCGCGGAAACCTGGTCAAGCGCAACGCGCAAGCACTCGGATACTCCTTCCCGTCGGCGACCGGCTCCGAGAAGTGGGTCGGCCATGGCACGGCGACCAGTGACTCGGCCCCCTTGGCCGATCCTCGGCTCGCACGGATGCTCGGCGTCGAGGCAGGCACCGAGGTGCCGCGTCGCGTACGGGTCACCGGGCCTGCGTCTGAAGCCCCCTTCCAGATCGCCACGAGCTGGATCGCGCCCCGGGTGGCTGACGTGATCACCGGCGTCGCCACCGAGCCGGCAGCTGGTGAGTGGCTCTACCGCATTGAGCAGGCCGGGCATTGGCCGATCTCCTGGACGGAGTTTCACCGCGCCCGCATGCCGACGCAGGCGGAGGCTGACCTGCTCGAGATCCCCGCAAGCTTGCCGGTGCTGGAAATCGTGCGGCAGGGCCTGTCCGGGACTGATGGCAAACCCGTCGAGGTGACCGAGTACGTCGTAGCCAGCGATCGGGTGGAGACGGTGCACGTGCTGCAGCGCGCGGACGATGCAATGCAGCCGTGGCCCGAGGACGGGAGCGAGTCGTGATCAATCTGGCTGTCGAGGCGCGTACCCATGTCGGGTCGGTCCGTCAGCGCAACGAGGACGCCCACCTCGTGGGGCGGCACCTGATCGTGGTGGCCGACGGGTTGGGCGGACACCCGGCCGGCGATGTCGCCAGCCGCACGGCCGTCGACGCGGTGCGGGAGTTTGATCGGTCGGTCGCACCGGGTGCTCTGCTGCACCATCTCGGCCGGGCGGTGGCCGCGGCGAACGAGGCGATTTTCGCAGTCGCTGGCCGCCAGCCTGAGTGTGCGGGGATGGGGACCACGCTCGTCGGGCTCGGTTGGGCGGGTTCGGCCGCGGCGGTGGTCAATGTCGGGGATTTGCGGGCCTACCTCCTGCGCGACGGGGTGCTCCGGTTGATCACGGAAGATCATGTGTACGGCAACCTGCTGAGCGACGCCGCGTCGGTGCCCGCGCTGCCGGAGCGGCAGGCCCGGTTTCTGGACGGCCGTCGCGACGGGCGCTCGCCGGACCTCATTCCCCTCGCCTTGCGGTCTGACGACCGGTTGCTGCTCTGTTCGGACGGACTGAGCACCCCCGTGCCGGACCGGACGATCGCCGAGCTGCTCGGTGGGCGGTCGACTCCGGCTGAGGTGGCTGATCGGCTGGTGGGTGCCGCGCTGGGGCACGGCGGGCCGGACAACGTGACCGTCGTGGTGGCGCAGGTGCGGTGATCCGCTTCACTTCGAGATGTTTCGGCCGATGAGGACGGGGTGGAACGCGCCAGCGCCGCGTCGTCGGCCTCACTGTCCACCGATCGGCATGGTGCCGCGCGGGCGTTCTCGTTGTTCCTGTATGCGGCGGCCGTGTTCGTGGGCATCACCGTCTTGATTCCGGGGGCTGCGGGCGCCACGCGCGCGACGCAGCTCGGTGCGGCCGGTGTGGCCGTGCTCATGGCAGTCATCGCCACCGGGTGCTGGCGGTGGGCGAGCCGGATTCCCGTGACCGTGTGGAACGCGGCGCCGTTCCTGGGCGTGGTGTTCGCGGCCGGGTTGCATCTGCTGACGTCGGATGCGAGTGCGGGCGCTCAGTTGTTCTTCCTGTGGCCGGTGTTGTACGCCGCGACGTTACTGAAGCGCCCGTTGGTGATCGCGGTGCTGGTGATCGTGTCGGCGGCCGAGTGTGTCGTGGTGTTCACCTTGAAGCCCGCTTCGTCGGCGACCGTGGACGCGGCCGGGTTGATCACCGCGCTGGTGATGGCGAGTGTGATCATCCTGCGGCTGCGGGCTCGGGTGGGCCGGCTGTTGACCGAGTTGCAGCGGCAGGCGTTGGCCGATCCGCTGACCGGGTTGTCGAACCGGCGGGCGTTCGAGCTGGCGTTGCGCGATGAGGTGGCGCAGGCGGTCGCCGGGAAGTCGCCGTTGTCAATGTTGGCGATCGATCTGGATCGGTTCAAGCAGGTCAACGACACGTGGGGGCATGCGGCCGGCGACGAGGTGTTGCGGACCGTCGCGGATGCCATGCGTACGGCGGCCCGCCAGGATGACGTCGTCGCCCGCCTGGGCGGGGACGAGTTCGCGGTGATCGTCCGTGGGGACAGTGCAGCAGCGGCGCGGGTGGCGGAGCGGATCCGTCGCACGCTCGCCGCGGCGGCGGACACTCCCGGGGGCGCGCCGACGTTGAGCATCGGGTACGCCACCGTGCCCGACCATGCGAGTGACGTGTCCTCACTGTCGGCGGCTGCCGACGCCGCCCTCTACGAGGCGAAGGCGCGGGGCCGGGACCGGGCGGAGGCACCCCGGCAGCGGGCGAGTGCCTGAGGCACGGTGTTCAGGGGCCGCTCACCGGCAGCGCCTCGGCGAGGAGGCGCACGGCGGCGGCGAGCCCGGCGCGTGGGGCGTCCCGCCAGTCCGGCGTGCGGGGCGGCAGGCCCGTGGTGAGCGGATAGCGTGCGGCGAAGTCGGGGATGTGGGCCTGGGTCGCCTGGGCGATCTGCAGCCATTCGTCGGCGCGGCCGTCGCTCATCCGCCGGTAGGCCGCATCGGTTTCGGCGGTGGCGCGGACCGTGGCGAACAGCATGGTGACCGCGGGTGGGCGAGCCGACAGAGCGATGTGCCACTCGTCGAGGATCGCGAGCAGTCGCTCCAGCCAGTCCTGTTCGTTCGGACCTTGGGACGCCTGGGACCAGGACCGTTCGGTGAGCCACGGGTGGGCCAGATAGACGCCGTAGAGCGCGTCAGCCCACGCGGTCAGCGCGTCGGCGAGGGTCGTGCCGGGGTCCTCCCAGGCGGGCATGGTCGAGGCCTGGTCACGCATCAGGGCCAGCAGGTTGTCCTTGGTGCCGACGTACGGGTACAGCGCCATGGCGGTTTTGCCGAGGACAGCCGCGACCGCGCGGGTGGTCACGGCGGCCAAGCCGTCCGCGTCGGCGAGCGCGATTCCGGCAGCCAGGATGTCGTCTAGGTCGAGTCCGGGGCGGGGACCGCGGCGGGGTGCGGGCACGGTGGTGCCGCGCTTACGCCAGAGCCGGCGGACGTGGGCGTCAGCGTTCATCTCCATATCGCTTACATCGTATAGTGTTTTCATGACGACTGCCCTGCTGCATGACGGCTCCCCCATCGACGTGACGATCCTGGGCACCGGCCCGACGGTGCTGCTGCCCGTGAGCACGGCGGTGGCCGAAGGAGAAGCCGCCGACCAGATGCGCGCCTGGGGCGCCGACCCGAACCTCGGCCACACCCTCGCCACGAGTCTCACGGAGGCCGGTTTCCGGGTGGTCGCCGCCGACTACGAGGACCACCTCACCCAGCATCCGAAGCCGGACACGCTCACGGCCGCAGCCGTCGCGGGCGACCTCCTCGCGATCGCCGACGCCGCCGGCGCCGAGCGGTTCGCCTACTACGGTTACTCCTGGCTCGCCTTGTCCGGCCTTCAGCTCGCACTGCGCACCGACCGGCTCACCGGACTGGTCATGGGCGGCTTCCCACCGCTCGGCGGCCCGTACGCGGAAATGCTCGCCGTCACCCGGATCGCCCACCGGATGGCGCTCGCCCACCGCGACGGCACGGCCCAGGTCCCGGACACCGCACCGACGCCGGGCGACTGGGACTCGGTCGAGTTCACCCGCACGCCTGAGCAGACCCAGCAGTACGTGACGCTCTACGAGTCGCTGGTCGGCTTCGACGAGCAGGTCGAGCTGCACCTGCCCCGGCTCGTCTTCGCGGGAGCGGACGACAACATCTCCTACGGCCCGAAGTGGGACGACGCCCACGTCCCGATCGCCGAGCCGATCGCGCGGCACCGGGCTGAGCTGGTCGCTGGCGGTTGGTCGGTGGAACTCGTCCCCGGCGCCGACCACATGAGGGCCATGCAAGCGCCGACGGTGCTGCCGATCCTGCTGCCCTGGCTGCGCCAGCACGTGCGCGCGGAGCGAGGGTCCGTACCCTTCCAGGGGTGAGCATTGCATCGACGCCGGCCGTGACGCTCGGCACCAGCTTCGCCCGGCAGCTGCCGGAACTGGCCGTGCCCTGGCAGGGCGAGGAGGTTCCCGACGCCCGGTTGCTGGTGCTCAACGAGGCCCTGGCGGCCGAGGTGGGGCTGGACCCGCAGTGGTTACGCGGTCCCGACGGGCTGCGGCTGCTGACCGGCACCGGCACGCCTGCGGGCGCGACGCCGGTCGCGCAGGGCTACGCCGGGCACCAGTTCGGCGGCTACAGCCCCCGGCTCGGTGACGGCCGCGCGCTGCTGCTCGGCGAGCTTTCCGCCGCCGACGGCACGCTGCGCGACCTGCACCTCAAGGGCTCCGGCCGGACGCCGTTCGCGCGCGGCGGTGACGGCCGGGCCGTTGTCGGTCCGATGCTGCGCGAGTACGTCGTCAGCGAAGCCATGCACGCCCTCGGCATCCCCACCACCCGCTCGCTCGCCGTGACCGGCACCGGCCGCACCGTGCAACGCGAGACCGGCCGGCCAGGCGCCGTGCTCGCCCGGATCGCGGCGAGCCATCTGCGCGTCGGCAGCTTCCAATACGTCCGGGCCACCGGCGATACCGACCTGCTGCGCCGCCTCGCCGACCACGCCCTCGCGCGGCACCATCCGGCGGCCACCAGCTATCCCGCGCTGTTCGCGGCCGTGGTCGCGGCGCAGGCGGCTCTGGTCGCCCGGTGGATGCTGGTGGGCTTCGTGCACGGCGTCATGAACACCGACAACATGACGATCTCCGGCGAAACCATCGACTACGGCCCGTGTGCGTTCCTGGAGGCCTACGACCCCGGCACGGTCTACAGCTCGATCGATCATGGGGGCCGGTATGCGTACGGCAACCAGCCGGCCATCGCCGAGTGGAACCTGGCCCGGCTGGCCGAGGCGATGCTGCCGCTGCTGCACGACGACGAGGACGAGGCGGTGGCACTTGCGGTGGCTTCCCTGGGCGAGTTCCGCGAGCAGTACCACGGGCACTGGTCCACCGGGATGGCCGCGAAACTCGGCCTGCCCGCGTCGGCCGCCGGGGAGCTGGTGAACGACCTGTTGCCGCTGCTCCGGGAGCGGAAGATCGACTTCACCTCGTTTTTCCGTACGCTGCCCCGCGCGGCCGCCCACGGTGACCGGGAGCTGGACGACTGGGTGGCCCGCTGGCGTGCGCAAGGGCCGGACGTCGCCGCGATGGATCGGGTCAACCCGGCCTACATTCCGCGTAACCACCTCGTCGAGGAGGCCCTCGCCGCTGCCGAGGACGGTGACCTGGGACCGTTCACGGAGCTGATGGCGGTGCTGGCGCGCCCGTACGACGAACGGCCCGGCCTCGAGCGGTACGCCGCCCCCGCGCCCGCCGACTTCGGGACGTATCAAACCTTCTGCGGCACCTGACGGCCGCTCAGCGCCGCCGCGCCCGCTGCCGATAGGACAGGGTGAGGGGGTTCGGTGGATGGCGCGGCTGCTCGTGGTCGACAACGAACCGGACATCTGTGCCCTGATCGCCCGGCATCTGGTGCGCGCCGGTCACGAGGTGCTGTGCGCGCATGACGCGGCGACAGCCCTCGCGGAGGTGGCGCTGCACGGCCCGCCCGACGCCGCGGTGCTGGACGTCGACATGCCCGACGTAGACGGCTTCGCGCTGCTTGACCGGCTGCGCGTGCAGCACCGGGGGTTGCCCGCGCTCTTCCTCACCGTGATGTGGAGCGGCGACGTCCGCACCCGGGTCGCCGAATATGACGCCGGGTACGTGGCTAAGCCCTGCACGGAGTCGGCCCTGCGCGAGGCCGTGGAAGCTCTGTTGACCCGGCCCGGGGCGACACCATGACCGCGGCGGCTTCACTGGGGCGGACCGCGGGGTTCGCGCTGCTGTATCTGCTGGCTACCTGGCTGGGTCGGCAGACGATCATGGATGACAGCAATCTGAGTCTGGTGTGGCCCGCCGCGGGGGTGTCCGCGGTGTGGTTCCTCGTCCAGTACTCCAGTCGGTGGCGGGCGTGCGACGTGGTCGCCCTGGCGGTCGTGGCCCAGGCGGTGAACATGGCGACCGGGGCGTCCTTCGCGCTCGCGGCCCTGTTCGGCCTCGCCAACCTGGTCCAGGCGTGGCTGTTCGCCTACCTCTTCCGCCGCTGGCTGCCGCACCTGTGGGGCGGCGGCGGGACCGAGGCCATGGCCCGGGTCGCCGAACTGTGGCGGCTGCTGTGCGCGTCTTTCCTCGCCACCGCCGCCGGAGCGATGATCGGTCCCACCGCCTCCTGGATCGTCAACGGCGTGTATTCGTGGCCCGCCACCGCCGTGTGGCTGACTCGCAACACGGTGAGCATCATGCTGATCGGCGCGGCCGGCCTGCGACTGGGCCACCTGCTTTATCGGATGCGGGCCGCGCCGACGGTGGCACCGGGCTCGCGGATCCGGGCCAGGATCGCCGCGCTGACCCGCCTGCAGGTGCTGGAGTATGTCGCCGTCCTCGCGATCTCCACGCTGCTCTACTACATCGCGTTCGGGGTCAGTCACGGCCTGCCGCTCGCTTTCCCGCTGCTCGGCATGACGGTGTGGGCCGCGCTGCGGCTGCGCACCGGATTCGTGGTGCTGCACGACCTGTTCTTCGGCTCCGTCGCCGTGCTCTACACCCTCAACGGCGACGGCCCGTTCGCCAACGTCGACAACAACGCGGGACGCGCCCTGATCGCGCAGGCTTTCGTCGGCATGGTCGCCGTCGTCGGTCTCGCCCTGGCGCTCGGCCGCGACGAACGCTCCCGGCTGCTGGGCGACCTGCGGGCCTCCGAACGCGCCGCCGCCGATCAGGCCGCCACGCTCGGCTCGATCGTCGACGGCATGGCCGAAGGCCTCGCCGTGGTCGACGCCACAGGTCGCCTGATCCTGCGCAACCCGGCCAGCGCCCGACTGCTCGGCGGCATGGTGAGCACCAACGGGCAGCTGGCTGACACCGCCTATTACGGCTTGTTCCACCCCGACGGCACCCCGATGACCAACGACGAGCTGCCCTACCATCGCGCGCTGTCGACCGGCGTACCGCACAGCCTCGACCTCGTGGTGCGCAACGCCCAGGTACCCGACGGGCGCGTCGTGCACCTGACGGCGACCCGGCTGCCGCACCTCATCGACGGGCAGCCCTGCGCGCTGACCATCTTCAGTGACGTGACCGCCGAACGCCGCCACCGCGACGAACTAGCCACTTTTGCCGGAGTCGTCGCCCACGACCTGCTCAATCCGCTCGCCACCGTCGAAGGCTGGTCCGACGCGGTGCTGGTCACCCTGCGCGAAGCGCCCGAGCACCCGAGCATCGAGGACGCCACGGACGGCGTCCAGCGGATTCGGCGTGCGGGAGTGCGGATGCGAAACCTGATCAACGACCTGCTGGCGTACACGACCGCCCGGGACGCCGCGCTGGCCCCGGCCGACGTCTCGCTGAGCGCGCTCGTCGCCGAGATCGCCACCGCCCGCGCCGACCAGGCACAGAGCGCAGGCGGACCGGCGCCGCGTTTCCACGTCGGCGACCTGCCCGACGTGCACGCCGACCCGGTGCTGATCCGCCAGGTCCTCGACAACCTGATCAGCAACGCCATCAAGTACGTCGCGCCCGGCGTCACGCCCGATCTGACCATCTCCGCGGCGGACGCCGACGACGACTACGTCGAGGTCCGGGTCTGCGACAACGGGATCGGCATTCCCGCCGGGCAGCACGCCCGGGTGTTCGACAACTTCCACCGTGCCCACCGCACCGCCGATTATGCCGGGACCGGACTGGGGCTCGGCATCTGCCGCCGCATCGTGGAACGGCACGGCGGGACGATCAGCGCCGAGCCCGGCCCCGAGGGCAACGGGACGTGCTTCGTATTCACACTGCCGGGGCCCGTGGCCGTGCCCGTGCACCGGCATGCACCCACTCCCGCCCGGCCCTGATCTTGATCATCTAGGCTGACCAGGTGACATGGCTGGATGTAATCGGTTGGACCGGATCCGCACTGCTCGTGTGGTCCCTCCTGCAGAGCAGGCTGCTGCGGCTGCGCGCGCTCAACCTGATCGGCTGCCTCGTGCTGATCGGCTTCAACGCCGCCCTCGAGGTGTGGCCGATGGTCGGGCTCAACGCGGTGCTGTCCGTCATCAACGTCTGGTATCTGGTCACGATGATGCGCAGCCGGCACGACGAGCGGGCGTACCGGGTGGCTGAAGTCCGGCCCGGCGACGAGGTGCTGACCCACATCCTGGCGCTGCACCACGACGACATCGCGACCTTCAACCCGGGCTTCCGCGCGGCGGAGGGCGACGACCGCTGCGCCTTCCTGGTCCTCAACGCGGACGAGATCGTCGGCGTGGTCCTCTTCCGCGTCGCCGGTGACCGGGCGCTCGTCGAGCTCGACTACGTGACCCAGCGCTACCGCGACTTCACCCCCGGCGAGTTCGTCTACCGCCGCAGCGACCTCTTCACCCGCCGCGGCTGCAGGACCGTGGTCACCCCGCCCGGCATGGTGTCGCCCTACTACGACCGCCTCGGCTTCCACCGCGACGGCGAATCGTACGTGCTGGACCTGGCCTAGCTGGAAAAGCGCTCCCGGAGCGGCCGGAGCACCGGCCAGGCGCCGGCGGACGTGTTCGAGATGACGGTGTAGGTCAGGCCGGGCGCCGGGTCGTGCACGCTCATGAACGACACACCGGCGTCCTGGCCGATCAACAGCACCTGATCCCGGCACTCGTGCAGGAAGAAGCCCAGCCCACAGCGCAGTGGCTCCCCCGGCACGTCGTCCCGGGGCCGGACCAGCTCGGCCACCCACCTCGGCGGGACGATCTCGCCAGCGAACAGCGAGCGCCAGAACGCGCTCATATCGGCCACGGTGGTGTACGCCCCGCCGTCACCCACACCCCGTACGGGCAGGTGGAAGACGTTGCTGCGCCACCCAGTGCCGGCCGGCACGTAGCCGACGGCGGTCCGGTCCGGCAACTCGTCGGACCTGAGGAATTCCGTGTCGTGCATGCCGGCGGGCACACATACCCGATCCCGGACGAGATCGTGGTAGGGCTGCTGGGCCGCCCGCTCGGCGATCAGGGCCAGGACCACGTACGCGCTGTTGCAATAGGAGAAGCGTTCTCCCGGCGGGAACTTGGTCGCAAAGCCGTCCAGCACCGCGAGGTACTGCTCGGGTTCCGCGAGGTTCTGCATCGGCACCGGCAGCAGATAGTCGTCGATGTCCAGGCTCTCGTCGTCCTCGTCGAGGTAGTCGCCGATTCCAGACCGGTGGGCGAGCAGCTGTTCCACGGTCACCCGGGCGTCGATGAGCGGCAGATCAGCGCCGAGCACCGACCGCGCGGTGGTGGACAGCTCGAGAGTGCCCTGCTCGATCAGGCTCACCACCGCCAGGGCGGTCAGGCCCTTCGCGCCACTGGCGATCGCGAACCGGGTGTCGACCGTGTTCGGAATCCGGTACGCCCGGTGCGCGAACCCGTACGCCTGGGCGAACTCCACCTCGCCGCCCCGGTCCACCGACACCACGCCGGAGAAGTCGTGCTCACGGGCGACCGCCTCGACCGCGTCGACAAGGCTCATGACGCCGGGGCGGGCTCGGGATCCGGCGGTGCGGCGGGGTCGTCGACGGCGGGTGCGGGAGGATCGCTGAGCTGCTCTCGCAGGTAGTTCCAGAACACCGAGATCATCGCGGCGACCGGCACGGCGAGCAGGCTGCCGACGATACCGGCGAGGCTGCCGCCCAGGGTCACCGCCAACAGCACCACGCCGGCGTGCAGGCCGAGGCCGCGACTCTGCACCATCGGCTGGAAGACGTTTCCTTCCAGCTGCTGCACCACGATGATGATGCCGAGCACGATCAGGGCGTCGGTCCAGCCGTTGGACACCAGCGCGATGATGACGGCGACGAAGCCGGCGAACAGCGCGCCGACGATCGGCACGAACGCCGTGACGAAGGTCAGCACGGCGAGCGGCAGGACCAGCGGCACACCGACGATCCACAGGCCGAGTCCGATGAAGACGGCGTCCAGCAGGCCGACGAACGCCTGCGAGCGGACGAACGCACCGAGGGTGTCCCAGCTGCGCGAGGCCACGACCGGCACGTCGACGGAGAGCCGGCCGGGCAGCTGCCGGGTGAGCCAGGGCAGGAACCGCGGGCCGTCCTTGAGGAAGAAGAACATCAGGAACAGCGCGAGGACCGTGGTGACCAGGCCGTTGACGATGGTGTTGACCCCGGTCACGGTCGCCGAGACGATGCTGCCGGCGCTGCCCTGGAGCTTGGCCACCGCCGAGTCCAGCGCGGAGGTCACCTGGTCGTCGCCGATCTTCAGCGGCGGGCCGGACGCCCACTCGCGGAGCTTCTGGATGCCGTCGACCACGCCGGTCGCCAGCTCGCCCGACTGCGACGCTACCGGCACCGCGATCAGCACGACGATGCCGACGCTGATCGCCAGGAACAGCACCGTGATCAGCGAGGCGGCCAGCGCGGGCGGCCAGCCGTGCTTGCGGAGAAAGCGGACCGGCGGCCAGGTCAGGGTGGTCAGCAGCAGGGCGACCACGAGCGGCCACAGGATCGACCACATCTGACCCAGCAGCCACAGCACGACGGCCGTCATCAGCAGGACGAGCAGCATCTGCCACGAAACGCGGGCCGATGTGCGCAGGGCGGCCCGGGTCTTCGCGGAACTCAGCGCGGGAGGCATGTGATCATGCTAGGCCCCGGCTGGGTTTCATGTCGGTTAGCGTCTGCGGTCCACGCTCATAGTGCACCGCAGCCCGCCGAACCTCAGGGTCCCCGACTGTCGAGAAGAGGTCCCCATGAAGTCCTTCGCCTGCGGTGATGTGGTTCCCGGCTGCGACGCCCGGTTCGTCTGCGGCAGCGACGACGAGGTGCTGGCCGCGGTGGCCCAGCACGCCGCCCAGGACCACGGCCTGTCCGCCGTACCCGCCGAGTTGGTCGGGGCCGTCCGCGCCGCGATCCGCCCCGTCCAGGGCTGAGCCGTGCCGGCCGGAGACGGTGGTGCCGAGTGGCCGCGCATGTTGCGCGCGATCCTCGGCGGCCACGGGTTGCACACCGTCTACCAGCCGATCATCGACGTCGCCCGCGGCGTCGTGGTCGGCTATGAGGCGCTGACCCGGTTCTCCGGCTTTCCCGTGAGCGGACCCGAACTGTGGTTCGCCGCCGCGCGGAAGCACGGTTGCAGTGCGGAGCTCCAGGCTGCCGCCCTGCGCAGTGCCCTGCCCCGGCAGCACATCCTCCCGCCGAACTGCTTCCTGACCGTCAACATCGGGCCGGAGGTCCTCGACCACGAGGCGGTCCGTCAGGTGTGGGCGGAGCACGGTGACCTGCGCGGGGTCGTTGTGGAGCTCACCGAGCACGTCGAGATCGACGACTGGCGGGCCCTCGAGCCCGACCTCAACCGGCTGCGGGCGGCGGGCGCACTGCTCGCCGTCGACGACGCCGGTTCCGGGTACGCCGGACTGACCCGGCTGCTCAGCCTGCGCCCCTCGATGATCAAACTGGACCGCGCACTGGTCCAGGACATCGACCGGGACGAGGCCAAGCGGGCCCTGGTGGAGATGCTCGGCTCCTTCGCCGGCCGGATCGACGCCTGGCTGCTCGCAGAGGGCATCGAACGCCCCGGCGAGCTGGTCGCGCTGTCCGACCTGGGGGTGCCCCTGGCGCAGGGCTATCACCTGGGCCGCCCGGCCCCGCCGTGGGCGCCGATCACCGGCGAGGCCGAGCGGGATCTGCTGAACCGGCCCCCGGCGTCCGCGGGGCGCACCCTGCGCCGCCACCTCGAACACCCGCCCGTCGTCACGGACGTCACTCTGGCCTGTGCCGCCTTCGACGACCCTGGGATCGACCTGGTGGTGCTCTGCGACGAGCAGCGCCGTCCGATCGCCGCACTAGACGAACGGACGGCACCGTTCCCCGTGCTCACGGCCGCGCTGCGGATCAACGTCGACAGCCCGGTCGAGGACGCCGCGCTGCGGGCCATCACCCGCGCGGACTGGTCCCAGCCCCTGTTGTGTACGGACAACGCCGGCCGTTACGTGGGCATCGTCCGCATCCCCCGCCTGATCCACGCCCTCGGCACCGCCACCTGAGCTCGCCGTTGGGGTGCGGCTTCGGCAGTCTCCGCGACTTCTGGACGGTCCACTCCGGCCGCCTGTCCGTCCACGGCCTTTCGTCGAGAGCCGAGAGCTGCCGGGCGAGCGCGTCGGCGGCGGGCGCGGCGACCGGCCCCCAGTCCTGCACGATGCTGATGGTGTCAGCGCCCCGCGGCGTAGTGCCAGGAGATCTGCTGGTCGGTGAGCTGGTTGGGGAAGACGGCGACCTCGTCGATGGTCCCGATGTAGTAGTCGGTGGCCGGGCGGTTGGGGCGGCCGGCGAGCTGGGCGCCGCCCCAGCGCCAGTAGCCGGCGAAGGTCGGTCCGGTGGTGACCGCAGCGTCGGAGGCGACGCGGACTCCGTCCACGTAGAGCTTCATGCCGGCCGGTCCCACGCTGGCGGCAGCGTGGTGCCAGACGCCGTCCTGGTAGGCAGCGGGGCTGCGGAGGGCGCTGCTGCCGACCCCGAAGCTGAGCCGCCCGCCGGAGTCGACATAGAGCATGCGGTCGGCGTTGGGGGCCGTCGTCGAGGTCTGGCTGGAGCTGTATCCCACGAGCTGACCGCCGCCGTTCGTGCCGGTGCGGAACCAGACTTCGACGGTGCAGTCGCCGACGCTGGGGAACTGCGTGTTGCTGTAGGAGTTGACCCAGCCGGCGAAGGCCACGGCGGAGCCGGCGGCCTGCCCGCGGAGAGCGCCCGGTATGCCGCCGGTCAGGGCCGCGCCGTACTGAATGTCCTTGTCCCGGTAGAGCCGGGTGATCTGGGTTGCCGTGAGCGCCTTCGAGTAGAGCCGGACGTCGTCGATGCCGCCCTTCCAGTAGCCCTGCGGGTTGCCGTTGTTGAGTTGGCGGCCGACGCTGAGCTGCTTGGCGATCTGGTCCGACGCCGCCCAGGCGGCTGCCGTGCCGGTGCCCTCGAGCGCCGTGTTGACGTAGAGGTTGCCGGTGGTGCCGCTGCGCACGAAGGCCACATGTGTCCACGTGCCGGTCTGCACGGTCGAGATCCCGTTGATGTACGAGCCGGTGGCGGAGGAGGTGTCGTCGGTGGCGAACCGGACCCGCCACTTGTGGGTGGAGCCATTGGCCTGGATGGCGAATGCGGTCTGCAGGTTGCCTTCCGCGGCCACGGCGTGCCGGTCGATCGTGTTGTCGGTGAGGTAGAGCCACGCCGTGACCGTGTAATCGCCCTTGGTGTCGATCGCCGGCATGGTGGATGTCAGAGCGTAGTCGCCGGTGCCATCGAGCTGGAGCGCGTTGCCCAGGCGGCCAGCCGCGAACGTCGCGTCGCCGGCCAGGGTCGCCGAGCGGCCGAGGACGTCGGAGGCGGCCGAGGTGCCAGGGGCGTCGTTCATGTTCCAGTGGCCGGCGGCGGCGTCCTCGTAGAGGTACCTGATGTCGTTGCTGCTGATTGCCCGGTTGTAGGTGCGGACGTCGTCGACGGCACCCTTCCAGTAGTTGGACCATGCGCCGTCGACCTTGAGCCGGCCGACGCTGAGCGGCCCGGTGGCGTTCACCGTGGTGGAGTACGCCGTCTCGTTGACGGCCGTCTGGCCGTTGACGTACAGGTAGACCTTGCCGGCGGCGACGTCCCGGACGGTGGTCAGGTGGACCCAGGTGTGCAGCGCCACGGGCACGGACGAGTTGACTCGGGTGCCGTTGCCGGACTCGTCGACGTAGCGGACGGACCAGCAGCCGCAGGCTCCTGTGCCGGTGACGAAGGCGTGGACGCCGAAGACGCTCTGGTTGACGCCTTCCTGGGCCAGGACGTAGCGGTTGACGGAGCTGTCGGTGAGGTAGACCCAGGCCATCGCGGTGTAGCTGCCCGTGGTGGTCACGGCGGGACCCGCCGACTCGATGTAGTCGTCGACGCCGTCGAGGGTCACGGCGGAGCCGCCCAGCCGGCCCGGCCGCAGCCAGGACGCGCCGGACAGCGTGCCCTGGTTCACCAGGCCGGAGCCATCCGCGGTGGTCGTGCCGGTGGCTTCTTCGAACTGCCACACGGTGGAGGGGCCGTTCGTGGCACCCGCGTTGGTGCCGGGGCGCGCATTGGCCGAGCTGTCCGCGACGACGCCGTTGGAGGAACTGGTCGCCGCCTCTTCCGTGCGGTGGTAGAGCGCCGGGGAGTCGCCATTCACGGCCGTGGCGTAGCCGGGGAAGGTGGCGGACGCGGCAAACGTGCTGCCGCCCGAGCTGGTCTGGGCGGTGAACGCCGCCTGGGCCGGGACGATCAGGACCGGCGGCAGGACGAGCAGGGCTGCCACGAGCGGCACCCGGACCCGGCGCACCGCGCGCCCGGTGAGTCGCAAGAGGTCTCGGGTACGCCTGCGTGCTTCGCCCACTCCCTGCGCCCCTTCCCTCGCCCTGCTCGGATGTCTTGCCTCGTATATCGGCCGGCTGGCTCAGTTCCTGCTCAAGCCAGGCTCTGCTGACCCGCAGGTCCGCCGTCAGCCGGTGACCGCCTGCCACGCCTGCGCCGCGGGTTCTCCAAGGCCTGCGGAGACCACCCGGTTGCGGCCCGCCTCCTTGGCCCGGTACAGCGCGGCGTCGGCGGCGGCGAGGAGGTCGTCGCGGCCGGTGGCGTCGACCGGGCAGGTCGCCACGCCGATGCTGGCCGTGACGGGCACGGGGCTGGCCGAGGCGGCGACGGCCGCGCGCAGTCGGGCGGCCCGCTCGGCGGCTTCGGGACGGCCGGCGGCGGCGAACAGCACGGCGAACTCCTCGCCGCCGTACCGGAAGACTTCGTCGCCGGCCTGGCAGGCGTCGCTGAGTGCCCGGGCCGCGGCCTGCAGGGCTTGGTCGCCGGCCTGGTGGCCGTGGGTGTCGTTGAGCTTCTTGAAGTGGTCGAGGTCGACCAGGGCGAGGCTGAACGGCGCGCCCTGTGCGGCGGCGATCGCGGCTTCGAAGGTGGCCCGGTTGCTGACCCCGGTGAGCCCGTCGGTTTCGGCGGCGCGGCGCAGCTGCTCGTCGAGCAGGCCGCGGCCGAGCGCCATCGCGACCTGCAGGGTCGCCTGGTGCAGGGTGGCGATGAGGCGGCGCTCGACGCGGGCTCCGCCGCGCCGGCGAGACCAGGATTGCCGGGTGACGACGACCGCACCACGAACCTGGTCCAGGGCGAACGGCAGCACGACGACGTTGCGCGCGCCCGGCAAAAGGGCGGCGGCCACCGGGTCGGTGGCCGGGTCCAGGACCCGCTGCAGCCGGGGCTCGGAGTCGGCGGCGGCCGACCGGACCAGGCTGTCGGCAGCCTCAGCGGGCAGAGCAGCGAGAACGTTGTCGGCGTCCGCGGTCCAGTGCACGCCGAAGCCGTCGCTCGGGCCGGTCTGCGGGTACGCGAGAACCAGCACGGCGTCGGCGCGCAGCTCGTCACGGGCGAACCCGACCAGGTGCCGGAGGATCTCCTGTGGGCGTTGCCGGGGCGTGAGGGCCACGCTGAGCTGGCGCAGCAGTTCGCTGTCGTAGCGGCGGCGGCGCAGTTCACGCTCGTTGGCCGCGGCGAAGGTGGCCGTGAGGATGCAGATCAGCCAGAGGACCGCGTCGTAGGCGACGATCCGGCCCAGGTCGACCGGCCGGGGTGCGCCCAACAGTCCCGCCGCGGCGCACTGCATCAGCATCAGCGCCACCACGGTGTGCCACAGGGTGACCTTCGCACCAGTCCGGAACGAGGCCAGCAGGGTCGTTCCCAGGACGTGCGCCGCCACCAGCACTTCGACGGAGAACGTTGTCCCGCCCAGCAGCCACCATGCGGCGCCGAGCAGGGCGCCGTCGCCCAGCAGGCTCACGGAGAACGCGAACCGGGCGGCACCACGCCACCGACGGATGGCGGGCAGCAACGCGTACGTGCACAGCGTCCAGCCCACGGCCGCGCCGCTGAGCGCCAGCGCCACGGTGCCGGGCCGCCGCAGCAGGGCCTCGCCGGTCAGCAGGGTCAGGACCAGGACTCGGCAGGCCAGCATCCACCGGTACCGGTCGACCACGGGGACGAGTTCGGCGAGCCGTACGGGTTGCCTCATCGGTGCTCCTGCTGGTCGGGGTCGCCGAAGTGCGCGTAGCGCTGCCGGGTGAGCGGGGCGAGGGCGAGCTTGGGATCGTTGCGGTCGATGGTGTCCTGCGCGGCCAGGAAGATCAGCATGATCAGGACCGACAGCAGCGGGATCGCGGCGTACCGGGCGACCTCGGCAGCGAGCCGGCCGGCGGCGTCCAGCGCCCGGTCCAGCGGGTCGGAGTCGTCCCCGGAGGTCGGGGGTTCAGCCGGTGCCGCCACTGTGGGCGCCGGGCCGGAGGGCGACGGCGCGGACGGCGCTGGCGAGGACGTCGGCGGCACAGATGAGGGCGGGACGGACGCGGCGGGTGTGGTCGGCGCGGGCGAACCAGAGGTCGATGGCGGGCTGGTCGGGTCGGCACTGCGCGAGGTCGGCGCCGGCGATGTCGGCGAGGTGGGGTCGGCGGGGGGCTCGAGGAACCAGGCGAAGGTGCCGCCGGCGGACTTGGCCTGCGCGGCGTTGCCGCCGTCCACCCGTACGGTGATTGCGAAGGTGCGTTCTTCGGCCGTGCCGGAGGCGGTCCAGCCACTGTCCACACCGGAGTCAACGGACAGGCCGCTCAGCGGTCCGGCGTACACCTGGGTGCCGGCGAATCCGGTGCAGTCGGCGTACCCGCCGCCGGTGCCGGACCGGACGGTGACCCGGAGGTACGGCACGAGCGTGCCCGAGAGGTCCTCCGCCGCGAGGCGGACCGCGCCGGCACCGGCCGCGCCGGAATAGCCGACCTTGAGACAGCGGGTGACCACGCTTTCGGGCACGAGGTCGTCGGCGCTGAACAGGGCGCCGGAGGCGTCGTCGACCAGGTCGACCGCGGCGATTCGGGCGACGGTCTGCGGGGTCGGCGTGCCGGTGGGCAATAGCAGCGCGAGACAGCCGGCGAGCGCCGTGGCGACGACCGCGATGCTCCAGCGGAGCCGGAGGGCACGCGTCACGTGTTCTGGGCTTCCCACACGAAGCGAGCCTCGACCCGCTCGCCCTGCACGCTGTCCGGAACGCCGGACGGGAGGAGCCAGGACAACCGGTACCAGCGGCTGCTGCCGGACGCGACGCCGTTCCAGGCCAGCCCGGCGGTATAGCCGGTCGGCATGTCGGCGACTGTCACATCGGTGTTGGTCGCCGAGCCGAGCAGGTACCCGGTGCTGGTGAAGCCGGTGCAGGTCGCGTCGGTGCCAGCGGCGGCGCTGGTGCCGGTGTCGACGCTGAGCAGGAGGTGCTCGGCCAAGTCGCCCGACACGGTCGCGTAGAGGCGCAGGTCAGCCGGGAGTGAGCCGGTGTACGTGACTTTGAGGCAGGTCGAGCCGCCGGACTGCGCGCTGCCGGCGTTGAAGGCTCCGGTCGCGGGCGGGGCGAGCGTGGTCGCGGCGGTGGCGGGCTTCACGACCGGCAAGGCGAACACGGCCGAGCCGGAATGGTCGGCTGCCACGGTGACCGAGCCGGACGCCCAGGAATTACCGACGTTGGAGGTGCGCACTTGGAGGGCGGCGTACGACGCGTGCCACACCAGGCCAGTCGCGGCGAGCACCGCGGTACCGGCCGTGGCGACGGCCCCGACGATGGCCGCACGGCGTGGCGCGAGCGGCATCGGGTCCTCCTGGGTCAGACGCGGTTGCCTTCCCATCGGCTGTCGGGTCGCCGAGGTGAGACAGTTGCGGGCTTCGTCCCCGAGCAGCCAGCGCACCCAGCACCGTGCCGGCGAGCAGGGTGAGAGCCAGGGCGCGCAGGTTGCCGGTCCGCCACCAGAGGGCGGGCAGGCCGACGTACGGCACGGAGAGGCGGGGCAGGGCACGGACGGCGGTCGGCGGCACCGGCATGGCGTCCGCGACGGGATTGGCGTCACCGCGGGTGGTGAGCGCACCGTCGGCGGATCGGGCGACGACCCGGTGGACCAGCGTGGTGCCGGGTCGGGCCGGGTTCTCGACCAGCGCCACCGCACCGATCGGCACGTCGGCGGCGGAGGTGGGGCTGGACACCACGACGTCGCCGGGCTGCAGGCCGGGCGCCATCGAGCCGGAGAGCACCACGTCGGCGCGCCAGCCGACCAGCGCTGGCGCGAGGGCGGTCAACAACAGGGCCGCGGCGATCCCGAGCAGCACGCGCGCGGTGATCGCCGGGGCGGCACGCACGGCTGGGATCATGCGTTGCGCGCTTCCCAGGTCAGGGTTGCCGCGGCAGCGTCGCCCTGTGCGGCGTTGTCGCCGCGGATCAGAACGGTGATCAGGTACGCCTGCACAGCACCGCGGTTCGCCGGGTTCCAGGTGCCCAGGCCGGACGGGTACGAGGTGGCGGTGGTGCCCAGTGTTGCCAGAGTGCCGCCGAAGATCGTGGTCCAGGCGGTGACGCCGGTGGAACAGGTGCCACTGTTCGCCTGGTAGATCGACATTTGCACGATCCCGGCGAGTTGGCCCGGCCCGGCCACCGCGTCGGTGCTGACATATCCGGTGGCGTAGAGCTTCGTGATGGAGGCGACGTTGCCGGTGTAGGTGACGTCGATACACGCGGAGGTGCGGCTGCCGGGTTTGACGCCGGCGAGGCTGAGGGTGCTGCCGGCCGTGCTGCTGTGGGACAACGCCACCGTGCCGGCCGTCCAGCTCGCGGCGGGGTGGTCGGTGCTGCCGGAGAAGCCGGCAGAGGTCGAGGGGAGCAGTGCCGCGCCGCCGAGCGCAGACCCGGCCAGGGCACCGGCGGCGAGCAGCTTCCAGCGCGCGGACAGCCGCCTCACATGGCGTCCCACGGCTGCCTCCCCTGGGCTGTGCGGTCCGGACGATCGGTGTGCTGTTCGCAAGAGTCGGCGACTCCCCGACGGAGCTGAGGGAACGTGAAACACTGCGCTGGTGGGGTTGGTCAGCACGGCGCGCCGCCGGTTGTGCCTCGGCGCGGCCGCTCTGCTCGCGCTCACCTTGCCCGCGTTGTTCCTGCCCGGCGTGCAGGCCCAGTTCTCGGACAGCACGCAGCGAAGCACCGGTTTCACGGCGGCCGGGACCTTCCCCGGCTATCCCGCGAGCGTCCTCGGCGACGGCCCGGAGTTCTACCACCGCTTCGATGACGCCCCCTCGGCGGCTGGTTCGTCCGTTGCTGCCGACGCCAGCCCGCACGGCCGCGCCGGGACCTATGCCGGAGCCACCGAAGGGCTGTCGACGTGGTGGAAGCTGGACGACCTGGCGGGCACCACCGGCCGGGACGCGGCCGGGGCCGCCAACGTCGCCACGCTCGGCGCCGGAGCGAGCTGGGCGCCCGGGCGCACCAACGGGGCCGTGGCGCTCACCGCGCAAGCCGACAGCCACGTCACCGGCAAGCGGCCCGCGGTCGACACACACGAGGCGTTCTCGATCTCGGTGTGGGCGTACCTCAGCGACACGTCGACGGACCGCACGGTGATCAGCCAGAACGGGGACTACTCCCCCGGCTTCGCGTTGGAGTATTCGAAGGCTGCCGACCGGTGGGCGTTCGCCATGGCCCGCAACAACGTCGCCACTCCCACCATCGACCGGGTCACCAGCGCGCTGGCCCCCACCCTGCACACCTGGACCCATCTGGTCGGCACCTACAACGGCACCAACCTGATGTCGCTGTACGTGGACGGCGCCGCCCGGACCACCGGCGCACACACCGCGCGGATCCGCTCCCTTGTCACGACGCTGGGCCGTCAACTCCAGGGCACCTGGCAGGCGCCGTTCGCGGGCCGGATCGACGACGTCCGGGCGTTCCGCCGAGAGCTGGACGGGGCCGACGTTACCGCGTTGTACGACGGCTCCAGCACCGGCCCCGAGTTGTCGTGGTCGCTCGACGACCCGGACGGCGGTGCAGCCGTGGACAGCTCCGGCAACGCCAACCCGGGTGCTGCCGGACCGGGAGTGACGTGGAGCAGCGGCACCCGCGGCCCGGCCAGTACGGGCGCTGCAGCCTTTCCCGGCGACCCCGCCACCGGCTATCTGACCAGCACGTATCCGCCCATCCGTACCGACCGGGACTACACCGTGGCAGCCTGGGCGTACCGCGGTGCCGCAGGGCGGACGGTCCTCGCGCAGGCGGGGGCGACGCACAGCGCTTTCGTGCTGGCCTACTCCGGGGGCACGTGGCGGGCGCTGCTCTCGGACAATCCGAGTAACCCGCCCGCGGAGGTGCTGAATTCCGGCGTGTCCACCCCACCCGCCACCTGGGCCCATCTCGCCCTCAGCTACGACGACGGCACCCAGACCGCCACGCTGTACGTCGACGGCGTGCAAGAAGACCAGAGCGCGGTGACCGGAGCCTGGAACGCCACCGGCCCGTTCGGTGTGGGCCGGGAATGGAGCGGCGGGGCGTGGACGGCGGGTTGGGACGGGCGGCTGGATGACGTGGTCGCGTACTCCCGGGTGTTGTCGGCGGGTGAGGTCGCCGGGCTGGCCGCGGGGTCGGTGCCCGGCGCGGCCGTCCCGATGAGTGCCGGGCAGGCCGGGGCGTTACAGGGCGGGCAGGGCGGCGAGAAGGCCAGCACGTCGGTGGGGTTCGACGGCGGCGCCGGTGGCGGATTCAACCCGGTCGCGTACGTCAATCCCACGACCTTCACGATCGAGTGCTGGTTCGTGTCCGCCGGGGCGGGTGGGGGCCCGCTCCTGGCCTTCGCGGACGGCACCACCATGACGGGTACGCCGGACCGGCTGCTGTATCTGGACGCCACCGGGGCGCTGAACTTCGGCACGGCTGCCGGGGCGAGGACGGTCATCACGTCGCCCCGTACGTATGACGACGGCGAGTGGCACCACGTTGCCGCAACGTTGGGACCAGCCGGTATGCGGCTCTATGTCGACGGGCGGGAGGTGGCCGCGAACAGTGCGGTGACGACGGCGCGCAACGTCTCCGGCTATTGGCACTGGGCGGGGCCATCGGCGTCGGGCTGGCCGCGGGAGCCGGCGGCCGCCCGGTTCGCCGGCGGCCTGGACGAGGTTGCCGTGTTCGCCACGCAGCTCAGTGCCCAGCAGATCTCGTGGCACTACTACGCCAATCATTGACCGCCGCTTGCTATGCAACGAGTTGCATAGGATGATGCCGGGGTGGCATTGGAGCACGCGATCCTGGTCTCCCTGCTGGAGCAGCCCGGATCCGGATACGAGCTGGCCCGGCGCTTCGAGCGGTCCATCGGCCGGTTCTGGACCGCCACCCACCAGCAGATCTACCGCGTCCTGAAGCGGATGGAGACCGACGGCTGGATCACCGCCGACCAGGTCGCGGGCGGTCGACCCGACAAACGCTCCTACTCCGTGGTCGGCCCCGGCCGCGACGTGCTCGCCGACTGGCTCCGGGCACCCGTGCAACCGGAGGCCGTCCGACACGAGCTGGCCGTCAAGATCCGCGGTGCCGCCTTCGCCGACGCCGCCGGGCGCACCGCGCTGGTCGCCGAGGTCGAGCGGTACCGGGCCAGCCACCACGAGATCCTCGCCGGCTACCTGACCGGCGAGGCCCGCGACTTCCCCGACCCCCCGGGCGAGGACGACCGACACCGCCTCCAGCACGTCGTGCTGCGCGGCGGCATCGCCTACGAGCGGATGGTCCTCGCCTGGCTCGACGACGTTCTGGACACCCTGCGCGGCCTCGGCCGCTGACTGCACGAAAGGGGCCGACATGGCCGGACCACTGCTGCTCAACCCGCACACGTACGACCCGGCGCACCTCGACGCCGAGTCGCGCCGGCTACTGAAGGCCACCGTCGAGTTCTTCGAGAACCGCGGCAAGAAGGCGCTGATCGACGACTACGTCAACCGCGCCTGGTACGCCGACTTCCTCGACTTCGCCGCCAAGGAAGGCCTGTTCGCGACCTTCCTCACCCCGGCGGCCGACGGCGACACCGAGGCGAAGCGGTGGGACACGGCCCGCAACGCGGCACTCAGCGAGATCCTCGGCTTCTACGGCCTCGGCTACTGGTACACCTGGCAGGTCACCGTCCTCGGCCTCGGCCCCGTGTGGCAGAGCGAGAACCAGGCCGTCCGCGCGCACACCGCCCAGTTGCTCGCCGACGGGCACGTCATGGCGTTCGGCCTGTCCGAGCGCGGCCACGGCGCCGACATCTACGCCACCGACATGATCCTCACCCCGGACGGCGCGGGTGGCTTCACCGCGAGCGGCCCGAAGTACTACATCGGCAACGGCAACGTGGCCGGCCTCGTGTCGGTGTTCGGCCGCCGCGCCGACGTCGAAGGCCCGGACGGCTACGTCTTCTTCGCCGCCGACAGCCGCCACCCGAACTACCACCTGGTCAAGAACGTCGTCAACGCGCAGATGTACGTCAGCGAGTTCCGCCTCGAGGACTACCCCGTCCGCGAGCAGGACGTCCTGCACACCGGCAAGGCCGCCTTCGACGCCGCGCTCAACACCGTCAACGTCGGCAAGTTCAACCTGTGCACGGCCGCGATCGGCATCTGCGAGCACGCCATGTACGAGGCCGTCACCCACGCCCACCGCCGGGTGCTCTACGGCAAGCCGGTCACCGCGTTCCCGCACGTCCGCCGGGAGCTGACCGACGCGTACACCCGGCTCGTGGCGATGAAGCTCTTCAGCGACCGCGCCGTCGACTACTTCCGGTCGGCCGGCCCGGACGACCGCCGCTATCTGCTGTTCAACCCGATGACGAAGATGAAGGTCACCACCGAGGGCGAGAAGGTCATCGACCTCATGTGGGACGTCATAGCGGCCAAGGGCTTCGAGACCGACACCTACTTCGAGAAGGCCGCCAAGGACATCCGTGGCCTCCCCAAGCTCGAGGGCACGGTGCACGTCAACCTGGCCCTGATCCTCAAGTTCATGCCGAACTACCTGTTCCAGCCGACCGAGTACGCCCCGGTGCCCACCCGGCACGACCCGGCCGACGACGAGTTCCTGTTCCGCCAGGGACCGGCCCGCGGCCTCGGCGCGATCCGGTTCCACGACTGGCGGCAGGCGTACGACGCGCACGCCGACCTGCCCAACGTGGCCCGGTTCCGGGAGCAGGCCGACGGTCTGTGCAAGCTGCTGCTGACCCACGCGCCGGACGAGAACCAGCAGCGTGACCTGGACTTCCTGCTGTCGCTGGGCCAGCTGTTCGCCCTGGTCGTCTACGGCCACCTCATCCTGGAACAGGCCGCGGCCACCGAGCTGGACCGGCAACTGCTCGACGAGATCTTCGCGGTGCTCATCCAGGACTTCTCCGCGTACGCCACCGAGCTGCACGGCAAGGCGGCCACCACCGAGGAACAGGCCGCGTGGGCACTCGCGCACGTCCGCCGCCCGGTGATCGACGACCAGCGCACGGCGGCCGTCTGGGAGCAGGTCGTGGCGCTGGTCGGCGCGTACGAGATGCGCCCGTAACCGCGTCGCCGAAGCGGCGGATCCGCACGTCGGGTCCGCCGCTCACCGCTTGGTGGCGACCACTGCCAGCAACATGGCGTCGGCCAACTCACCGATCCAGGCAGGACCGCCGTCCGCGCCCGGCACCAGGGGTTCCCAGCCGTCGATCAGCACGGCCAGCTCGGCCTCGTCGCGCAGCACCATGGGGGTGCCGGTGCGGTTGTAGAGGTCGGTGACCCGTTCCACCTCGTCCGGCCGTTCACCGCCGGTCGCGTGGGTGACGGCGAGCAGACTGCCCGGCGCCGCCACCTGGTGGTAGCGCCGCATCGCCGCGGTCAGCTCCGGGCTGTCCGGCACGAAGTGCAGCACCGCAGCCAGGAGGATGCAGACCGGCTCGGTGAAATCGAGCACCGCGCGCAGCTGCGGGTCGAGGAGAAAAGCGTCGGGCTGCTGCAGGTCGCCGGGCAGGACGACAGTGGCCGGGTCGTCCCCCACCGCCGCGCGGGCGTGCAGGACGGCTGCGGAATCCAGGTCGACGTAACAGACCCGGCCCTGGGGCACGAGGTCCTGCACCAGCTCGTGCACGGTCCGGTCGGCCGGAATACCGCAGCCCAGGTCGAGAAACTGCCGGATTCCCCGCGACACCGCGAAGCGTACGGCGCTCAGCAGGAAATCCCGGTTGGCCCGCATCACCGCGGGAAGCACCGGGACGAGCTCGACAGCGCGTTGCACGACCGCCCGGTCGGCGGCGAAGTGGTGCCTGCCGCCGAGGATGGCGTCGTTGATCCGGGCTGCGCTGGGCTGGTTCGGG
This sequence comes from Actinoplanes sp. NPDC051859, assembly GCF_044452725.1. NCBI lineage: Bacteria > Bacillati > Actinomycetota > Actinomycetes > Micromonosporales > Micromonosporaceae > Actinoplanes > Actinoplanes sp. NPDC051859. The sequence goes on from NZ_JBITBX010000008.1 coordinate 206,709, forward strand.
TCGATCGCGGTCAGTGGGTACGCGTCGCTGGGCATCGGTGCCCCTTCCGGCAGTTTCGGCGAACTGTGCGCACCGGGGGTAGCACCGACTCTACGTTGAAGAAGACCCGCCCCGCAGACGGCCGCACGGCAACGCGGGCGGCGCAGGGATCGAGGAATGGTGCGTACGCTCGGACCGCTGACCGGCCAGCTCGTGGACGAGGCGCCCGATGCGGTCATCGTCAGCGGCGAGGACGGCTCGATCGTGCTGGCGAACCGGCGGGCGCACGAGATGTTCGGCTATGCGGCGGGCGACCTGCTCGGCCTGTCCATCGACGCGCTGGTGCCCGACGACGTCCGCCCGCGGCATCCGGCGCAGCGCGAGGGCTATCTCGCCAGCGCACACCCGCCGTTGCGGCGGCTCCCGTTGCGCGGCAAGCGTCAGGACGGCAGTGAGTTCCCGGTCGAGGTGTCGCTGGCGGCGGTTGCCGCACCGGGCGGCGACATGCTCGTCACCTCGGTCCTGCGCGACGACACCGCGCACCGGGAGGCCGCGCAGGCCCGTACCCTGCTCGCTTCGATTGTGCAGTCGTCACACGATGCGATTGTCACCACCGACCTGGACGGCGTGGTGCTGAGCTGGAATCCGGGCGCCGAACTGCTCTACGGATATCCCGCCGCCACGATGATCGGTCAGCCGGTCGCGCAGATCATTCCCGAGGACCGGCGCGGCGACGAGGCGGAAGTTTTGGCGCTGGTGCGCATCGGTGGCCGGATGGATCGCTACCGCACCGCCCGACTGCACGCCAACGGCTCGGAGATCACCGTTTCCGTGCTGGTGTCCCCGCTGCGCGACGGCAACGGCACGATCGTCGGGACGACCGCCATCGCGCGCGACATCAGTGAGCGGGAGCATGCCGAGGCGCGGGTGCAGGCCGTGCTGGACGCGGCCCCCGATGCCCTGCTGGGTGTCGACGTCACCGGGCACGTGGTGCTGGTCAACGCCGAGGCCGAGCGGCTGTTCGGCCATCCGCGCCACGATCTGACGTCGATGGCCGTGCGTCGGCTGTTGCCGGACGGGTTGCCGCCGGCCGCCGCCATGCTGCACATCGGTGGCGACTCGACGCCGTTGGACACGGAGGCGATCGGGGACGGCGGACGGGCACCCCGGTGGGCCACCCGTACGGCGGAACGCAGCGACGGCACCACGCTGCCGGTGGAGATCTCGTGCAGCGCCTTGGACACCGGCGATGAGGTGATCGTGGTCGCCGCGGTCCGGGACATCACCGAACGGCTCGCCGTGGAGGCCGAGCAGCGCGCCCTGCGCGAGGAGGCCGAGCAGCGTCGCACCGAGGCTCGGCTGCAACGCGCGGAGCGGCTGGAAAGCCTCGGGCAGTTGGCCGGCGGCGTCGCGCACGACTTCAACAATCTGCTGGCCGTGATCCTCAACTATGCGTCGTTCATCGTGGAGGACGCCGCCGGCACGCCCTTGGCAGCCGACGCCGAGCAGATCGCCCGCGCCGCCCGCCGTGGCAGCGACCTCACTCACCAACTGCTGGCCTTCGCCCGCCGGGAGGTGATCCGGCCGCGCCCGCTGGACGTCAGCACGGTCGTCACCGAGGTGACGGAGATGCTGCGCCGCTCGATCGGCGAGCACATCACGCTGACCGCGAAGACGGCACCGCTGCCGCCCGTCATGGCCGACCCCGGCCAGTTGGAACAGGTGCTGGTCAACCTGGCCGTGAATGCCCGCGACGCGATGCCCGGCGGCGGGCACCTCACGGTGGACACCGCCGTCGCCGACCTCGACCAGGACCATCCGGCTGTCCTCGCAGGGCTCGACCCTGGCTGTTACGTCCGGATCCGGGTGTCCGACACCGGCACCGGCATGCCCCGCGAGGTGATCGCCAAGGCGTTCGACCCGTTCTTCACCACCAAGCCCAGCGGGCAGGGCACCGGCCTCGGGCTAGCCACCGTGTACGGCATCATCACCCAGGCCGGCGGCACCGTGCAGATCTACTCGGAGCCGGGCTACGGCACCACCATCACCGTGCTGCTGCCGGTCACCGACGCGACCGTCCAGGAGAAGCGGGCGGCGCCGCCGCCAGCCGATCTGAACGGCAACGGGGTGACGGTGCTGGTCGTGGAGGACGAGACCGCGCTGCGTGAGGTGACCGAGCGCATCCTGCGGCGCGGCGGATACACCGTGTTGACGGCGTCCGGGGGTCAGGAGGCGTTGCGGATCTGTGCCGAGCCGCGCCCGATCGATGTCCTGCTCACCGACGTGATCATGCCGGGCATGCTGGGCAAGGACATCGCCGAGGCGGTTCTGGCGGCCCGGCCCGGCACCCGCGTGGTGTTCATGTCCGGGTACGCCCAGCCGGTCCTGACCACACACGGCACCCTCGCCGCCAACGTGCACCTGCTGGAGAAGCCGTTCACCGGGACGGAGCTGATGCAGGCCCTGCACGAGCAGCTCCGCCGTCCCCCGCGCGAGCAATCCTCTGACGATTCAGGTTTGCCGTCGAGTGGAAGCGGGTAGCGGCCCGGGGCACGCAAAACCCGGGGAGGACTGCGAGCATGCCTTTCGACTGCACGATCGAGCGGGACGGCGACACCATCGTGGTGGCGCCGGAGGGCGACGTGGACGTGGACAACGCGGCGGCGCTGCGCCAGGTCCTGCACCAGGTCGTCGACCGCCAGGACTGCACGCGGCTCGACGTCGACATGAGCGCGGTGACCTTCCTGGACTCGCCGGGCCTCGGCATGCTGATCGCCGCGCATCGGGCGGCCGCCGGCCGCGGGATCACGCTGCGGCTGCGCGACCCGGGTCCGATGGTCCGGATGGTTCTCGAGGTGACCAACCTGCACGAGCTGCTGACCGGCGAGCAGCAGGACCCGGACGCTGCCACCCGCGCGCCCTAGCCCGCGGCGGGCCGTGCTACAAACCGGCTCATGCGTGTCTTGTTCGTGGCCGCACCGCTGCAAGGCCACCTCTTGCCGATGATCCCGCTTGCCGCGGCCTGCCGGGATGCCGGGCACGACGTGGTGCTGACCAGTGGCGGCTTTCCACCGGATGTCCTCGGCCTGCGTACCGCCGACATCGGCGGCCGGTTCAGCCTGCCGCGCAGCGCGATCCGGGTGGCGCTGCGCAGGCCGGGTCTGGCCCGGGCCGAGATGCGCGGCACCGCCGGGACCGGCATGGTCGGCGAGCTGTTCGGGCGCGCCAATCTGGCCCTCGTGGAGCCGCTCCTGGCGCTGGCCGAACGGGAGCGGCCAGACCTGATCGTCTACGAGTCGCTGAGTGAGGCCGGCGCGCTCGTGGCCGGGCGGCTCGGCGTTGCGACAGTCCTGCAAGAGAACACCCTGTGGCCGGCCACCGACCTTTTCCGAGCGGTGACGACCAGCTCGGCGCTGGCTCGGGAACCGATCCCGGATCCGGGCTTGACGATCGCCGTCACGCCGAGAAGTCTGCGCGCCGCCCCTCCTGGTGCGCTCGCCATGCGACCGGTGCCGTACTCGGGTGGTGGGCAGGTTCCGGACTGGCTGCTGTCGGTCGGCGACCGCCCGCGGGTGTTGGTCAGCCGCAGCACTCTCGACGGGCCGAACGACGGCGATCCCGGCCCCGCCGTGCTGGCCGCGGCCGCCGACGTGGACGCCGAGTTCGTGCTGGTCCGCCCGGCGAAAGCGCGGCAACTCCCGCCGAACGTCCGGACCGTTGGCCGGGTGCCGCTGAACGAAGTGCTGCCGTACGCCGCCGCGTTCGTCCACCATTCGGGGGCGGGCAGTGTGCTGGGCGGGTTGAGTGTGGGCGTACCCCAACTCACCACGCCGGGTGCGGGCGACCGGCGACACAATGCCGAGCTGCTGGCGAGGCGTGGTGCAGGACTGTCCGTGGAGGCGAAGGCGATTCGGGCGGCGGACCTGCACCGGCTGCTGACCGACGACTCGCTGCGAGTCGCGGCCCGGGAGGTTGCCGCGGAGATTGCCGCCATGCCGGCCCCGACCGAGCTGGTCCCGGCCTTGGAGAAGCTGGTCAGCGGGTAAGCGCGCCCGCGAGCACCGCGGCGGTACGGTCGGCGGACACCGGCCGTCCGTAGTGGAAGCCCTGGCCCTTGTCGCACCCGAGGGTCCGCAGCACCGCCGTCTGCTCGTCGGTTTCGACGCCCTCGGCGACCGCGGTGAGCTGCAAGGTGTGGGCCAGGTCCACGATGGTCCGCACCAGCGCCACCTGCTGGTCCGGGTCGCCGGTGGCGGCGTCCGGCATGAACGACCGGTCGATCTTCAGGATGTCGATCGGCAGATCCCGCAGGTACGCCAACGACGAGTAGCCGGTGCCGAAGTCGTCCACGGCCACCTGCACCCCGGCCCGGCGCAGGTCGCTGAGGTGCGCAATGCACTGCTCGGCCTGCGCCCCGGCGGCGACGAGGACACCCTCGGTGATCTCCAGGATCAGCGCGGAGGCGGGCAGTCCGGCGTCGCTCAGCGCGCGGCGGACCCGGGCGGCGAAGTCCGGTTCGGCGAGCTGCCGCGGTGACACGTTGACGGTCAGGTTGGTGCCGTACTCGTGGTACCAGGCGGCGGCGTCGCGGCAGGCCTGACGCAGGACCTGCTCGCCGAGCTGCACGATCAGGCCGCTGTCCTCGGCAGCCGGGATGAAGTGGTCCGGGCCGATCGACGCCTGGCCGGGCGGCACCCAGCGGACCAGGGCCTCGACCGCGGTGAACTGGCCGGTGCTCAGCGACACGATCGGCTGGTAGTGCACCACGATCGCGTCGGTGCCGATCGCCGTCCGCAGCCGGTCCACCACGGCGATGCGCTGGAGCTGCTGTTCGCGCAGGCGCACGTCGTACGTGACGACGCGGTCCTTGCCCGCCGCCTTGGCCGCATAGAGCGCGAGGTCGGCGTCGCTGAGCACCTCGGTGCTGTCGGCGGCGTCGGCGAGGTGGCGCAGCCCGATGCTGGCCGTGACGTGCAGCCGGTGGCCGCGTACCTCGACCGGGCGGCGCAGGATCGCGAGGACGGTCTGCGCCTGCGACTCGGCGATGAGCGCGTCGTCGTCCTGCAGCAGCAGGGCGAACTCGTCGCCACCGAGCCGCGCCAGCGCGCCGGTCCTGGCGATCTCCTCGCGCAGCCGGCCGGCCACCTCGTAGAGCAGGGCGTCACCGATGGGGTGGCCGAAGCTGTCGTTGACGTGCTGGAAGCCGTCGAGGTCGACGATGAGCAGGCAGCCGGGCCGGCCGTGCTCGACCGCTTCCTGGATCATCTGGTCGAGGTGCAGCCGGTTCGGCAGCCCGGTCAGCGCGTCGTGCAGGGCCAGGTGGGTCATCCGTTCCTGCATCGCCGCCTGGTCGTCGAGCGCGGTCTGCAGGTCTGCGGCTCGCCGGTTGACCAGCGAGCTGGTGTGCGAGAGTCGGACGACGAGAAGCACGGCGGTGGCGGCGGTGGCGCCGAGCGGTAGGACCACGTCGGCGATGTCGAACGTGCCACGGCCGTGGTCGATCCAGAACGCGTACGCGGTCACCGCCGGCCCGATCAGCACCACCACGGCGTACAGGGCGGTCATGCGGCGTGGCGAGCGCCAGTAGCGGCCGATCGCGGTGGCCCCGTTGCCGGTGGACATGGACGGGTGCAGGGCGGCCGCGCCGCAGAGCAGGTTGAACAGCATCCAGCAGGCGATGCTGAGCGGGGAGCCGGACCAGGAGCCGCCGGAGGCGTACCAGATGAAGTAGCCGACGTCGGCGAGCATCATCGACCCGGTGGCGAGCAGCACCAGCACGTGGGCGCGGCTCAGCGCGCCGGCGGTCACGGCCAGCCGGACGGCCATGGTGAGCAGGACCAGGTCGAGCATCGGGTACGCCAGCGCGCCGTAGCCGGCCTCGGCCCGGTTCCACCCGTCCATGATCGGGTCGACGAGGAACACCCAGGCGAGGACTGCGGCGGTGCACCCGACGATGCCGGCCTCGGCCATGCCGGCCAGCGCGGAGCCTCGGCCGCGGGCGGCCATGGCCGCGAGGGAGCCGGCGAGCAGCGCGTACATGCCGTAGTAGACCGCGTCGATGAGGGTGACGCCGCTCGGTGGCACGTCGATGAGGAAGGCGATGCCCCAGGCCACGTCGCTGACCAGGCCGCAGGCCAGGCCCGCCGCGAGGAGCCACCAGGGCAGCCGCCGGACCGGCCGGTGGGTTCGGATCCCGGCGACGACAGCGGCGACGGAGGCGGCGCCGAGGAGCACGTAGACGACCTGTTGCCCGGTCGGCGGCAACCACATCCCCGTCAGCAGAGCCGGGAGGCCGCCGAGCAGAAACCACCACCAGACCCGGGGGCCGGACAGAGCAGCCGGGAACCCATCCCGGGCACGCTGCTGAGCTGTCATTCGGCCGCCTTCTGGTCAGGGCGTGGTCCTGAGTGCTCCATCCTCTTCGGGCCCGGGTGCGGTTCGGTAGCAACTCGGGTCCCCTTTCGGAGCAGACCACTGATCCAGGCCAAGGTCGGTTTCGACCTGCAAGGCCGGGTGCTCAGCATCTTCATGACTGTGATGATGCTGACCATGCCGCTGGGCTACGCGGTGATCGGCCCGGCCGCCGACCGCTGGTGCGCCCCGCTGCTCGCACCCGACGGCGCACTCGCCGACAGCCTCGGCCCGCTCGTCGGCACCGGGCCGGGCCGCGGCCTCGCCCTGATTATCCTGCTCAGCGGCCTGATCATGACGGGTTGGGCGGTCCGCGGCTGGCTGAACCGCCGGCTGCGCTTCGTCGAGGACGACCTGCCCGACCTCATCCCCACCGGCGATATCGAGGACCGCGACACCCAACAGCGGCTGGCGGACGCCCGACTCCGGTCCTGACCCGCTGGTAACGCTTACGTACCCTCCCCTGGCGGCCGAATGAGGCTTCGAAGGCTCATGGCGAGCGGCCGGCAGGGGAGGGAGGGTCATGGCGTCAGATCTGCTACCCGCAGTGGTGACCCCGTTCGGGCCACACGAGGGGATGGCCCTGCGCATCTACGACCTGGAAACGCGCGGCCACCACACCGAGGCGGTTGCCGCCGCCGACCGTGCCGAAGCGATCCTGCGCATCCTCGGCGACGAGCAATCCCGCCGCGCCTGCCGACTCGGCCACATGTACGCCCTCAGCTCCCTCGGCCGCGTCGACGAAGCCCTGCGCATCGGCGAAGAGCTCGTCGCCGAGTTGGGTTCGGTCCCCGGGCGCCGCAGCACCGACGCCAAGATCGTCGCGGACACCGCCCAGATGCTGATCCGCGCCGGGCGGATGGACGACGGTCTGCACCATCTCGCCAAGGCCATGGCTCTGCTGGACCTTGCACCCCGCCGCAGCCTGCGCTACCTCTCCGGCATGGGTTCGGTGTGCGAGGCGGCCAAGTACGCCGACCTCTACGAGTTCGCCGAAACCGCCCTCCTGCGCGGCATGGCCACCCTCGAGATCTTCCCCAACGCCCTCTACCGCGCCGCCGCCGAGGTCCAGTACGCCGAATTGCTCCTCGAATGGGCGTTGCGCCTCGAACAGGTGCACCGCGCCGAGGAAGCCACGGTCCTGGTCACCAAAAGCGTCGCCCTGCTGGACCGCTGGCACGTCCGCGGCGCCGACTCGCCGCTGGCCGCGGCCCTGCTCGCCGTGGGGCACGCCAAAACCGGCCGGCTGGCCGAAGCCCAGGCAACCGTCGACGAACTGCTGCTGCCGATGCGCCGCGACGGCCAAGACCACGAAGCCCGGCTTCTGCACCTCGCCCACGGCCTGGTGCTGCGGTCCGCGGGCCGCCGGTCCGAGGCACGGCGCGAGTTCCTGGCCGCCCTCGAACTGTCCGTACGCCCCGCCCAGCGCCTGATCTTCCAGTACGAGCTGGCTGTCACGGCTGCCCTGGCCAGTCCCGGCGAAGCCACCAGTACCGTCCTGACGGCCCTGCACGACCACATCGGCATGCTGTGGCAACTCCGCCTCGACCGGCGCACCCTGCTGCAACAGGCGTACCGCCGGGTCGAGCTGGAAGCTGCCCGCAGCAGCGCCGACCGCGACGCCGCATCCGACGCGCTGACCGGCCTGGGCAACCGCCGCCAGTTCGACCGGCGCATGGCCGCCACCGACGGTGTGGGCAGCACCCTGCTGCTCGTCGACGTGGACCGCTTCAAAGCCATCAACGACACGTACTCCCACCGCGTCGGCGACCTCGTCCTCACCGAGATCGCCGCTGTCCTGCGCGCCCACTGCCGCCGCGACGAAGACGCCGTACGCTTCGGCGGCGACGAGTTCGCTCTTTTCCTTGCTGCGAGCGAGGCCGAGGGCCGCCTGGTCGCCGAACGCATCCGCACGGTCGTCAAGTCCCGCGACTGGTCGGCTATCGCCCCGGGCCTGCGGGTCACCATGAGCATGGGCCTGGCCGCCTGGCGCCCGGGCGAAACGGGCCGCGACCTCTACGACCGCGCCGACGCCCACCTCTACGCCGCCAAACGCGCCGGCCGCAACCGCCTAGCCGCCGCCTAGCCGGGGCGCCGCTGCGCCGAAGTGCGCGATGAGCAGAGCGGCCACCTGCTCCGGCGCCTCCTCGGGCAACCAATGGGAGACGCCTCCGAGCACCTCGAACCGATACGGGCCGTCGACGTGCCGCGCACACGCTTCGGCCGCGGACCGACAGATGAAGCGGTCGCCGTCACTCCACAGAAAGAGGGTCGGCACGTCGATCCGGCCGACCTGGTCGCGCACGCCGAAAGGCAACGCCCGATACCAGTTGAGCGGCCCCCGTAGAGCGGTCCGGTCGGCCGCCCGGGTGGCGTACCGGTCTGCACTGGCCGCATCCAGTCCGGCACGCACCAGAGCCGCCCGCATGGCCCGGCCGCCCCGCTGCGACAGCGCCAGCTCGGGCAGCCCCGGCACCTGAAAGGCCAGCATGTACCAGGAACGGGCCGCTTGGCTCGTGCTGAGAAGAGCCCGCAGGAACGCATCGGGATGCGGGACCGACAAGGCACCCAGGGACAGCACCCGGTCGGCGTGCCGCCCCGCCAGGTACCAGGCCAACGCCGCGCCCCAGTCGTGGCCGACCACGTGGAACCGCTCCACACCCGCCGCGTCGGCCAAAGCCAACACATCACCCGCAAGCCGAGCCAACGTGTACGCCCGCCGCGAAGCCGGCCTGGCACCGGCGGAATAGCCCCGCAGATCGGGAGCCAGCACCCGGTAGCCCGCCTCGGCCAACGCTGGAGTCACCGTGGCCCAGCAATGGCGATCCTCGGGGAAACCGTGCAGCAACACGCAAACCTCATCTGCGTCGGCGCTGCCCGCCGCCGCAGTGTCGGTGACGTCAAAGCGGTAGCCGTCGTTGGCGAAGTGCTCCATCCCGCCATCTTCATGGATGATCGCCGATGTGACTAGTTCGCGGGTCGGGCTTACGCTCCAGCAATGCCGGCCGTGATCGAAGTGGTGTCGCTCATCCACGCTGCGCCGACCACTGTTTTCGACCTGGAGCTCGATGTCGACGTGCACGCCGACTCTCTGGCCGGGAGCCGGGAGACCGCCACCATCGCCAGCGGCCGCCGTCACCTCACCCTCGGCGACGAGGTGACCTTCCGCGCCCGCCATTTCGGCTTGCCCTGGCAGATGACCAGTCGCATCACCGGTTACGAACGCCCGCAGAGCTTCGTCGACGAACAGACGCGCGGCCCCTTCCACACCATGCGCCATGAGCACCACTTCGAGGACGTCGGCGACGGCCGTACCCGCATGATCGATCGCATGTCGGTCCGCGCGCCCTTCGGACCGCTCGGCGCGTTCGCGACCAAGGCCCTGCTCACTCCGTATCTGAGGCGCCTGTTGACCCGACGCGCGGACCACATCAAACGCCTGGCCGAGAGCGCCAACCTCGACCAGTGAAGCCGGTTTGGCGCTGATCGAGCCGCCACTTCGCCCACACTGAAATGGTGATGACGCCTGACGAGGTGGCTGCCGCGCTGACCGACACACCCATGGCTGGCCTGCCGGTCGGTCACGGCCCGCAGGGAACCGTTCTGGTGCAGAGCATTCCACCAGATGACCCGCTGGCGGCCTGGCAGGCGGCGCGGGCGAAAGTGCCGGTGACGGGCCGATGGCCGGTCCTGGTCACCGATGAGTTCGAGCCCGGTTGGCTGCGCCTGCAAGCGCAGCCGGATCCCGATGCGCCCACCGAATCAGAGTTGGCCGACCTCGACCAGTCGACCCGCACCGTCGATCCCTGGCCCGAGTTCACGCGCGATGACGCGAATCTGCTCGATGCGGGGTACGTGGCCGTCCGCACCCGGGGTAACCGCGTCGACCTGACAGCAGAGGCGGTGCGCCGGTTAGGTCTGCCCACGACGGCCGACGTGGTGGAAACGTGGGCCTACCAGCGGGTGCTGTCCGACCCGCGACTGCTCCACCTGATGGAGACGGACGACTCGCACGTTCGCCACATCGAATCCTGGTACGCACCGGACCGCATCACGTTGATGCTGCTGCCCAGCGGCTTGCCATGGATGGCGCCCTTCTGGACCGACCTCTACATGACCTCAGACGACTGCTTGGCCGCGGCGCTGCGGCAGTGGCATGACCGCTGGGGCGCCTACCTGGTGGCTAGTTGGGGCACCATGCTGAACCTCGTCGTCGAACGGCCCCCGCAGTCCCGCGAAGACGCCTGGACCGTGGCCGGTCAGATCCTCGGGATGGCGTCGCATCTCGAAATGGCCCGCTGGCAGCTGGCGATCGCCCTCCCCCGAGCCAAGGCGTGGCACATCCACAACCGACCCTGATCCGGGATTGACGGACGTCGCTGGAGCTGCGACAGTGTCGCAGTGGCTGATCCACTGATCCACTCACCCATTGCCCGTGATTCGGTCGTCGACGCGCTGGTGGCGCGCCTGCGAGCCGACGTCCTCACCGAGCGGTACGCCCCCGGCAGCCTGCTCCCACCCGAGCGGGAGTTGGCCGCCGGCTACGGAGTGACCCGCACCTCGCTCAAACACGCGTTGGTCCGCCTCATCGAGGCGGGCCTGCTGGAGACCCGACACGGCGTCGGAACCCGGGTGCGCGACTATCGACGCACTGCCGGCCCCGACCTGCTGCCCTTCCTGGTCAGCCTGGACGGGCCGACCTGGCTGACGGAGATGTTCACCGTCCGGCGCGAGATCGGCGCGCTGATCGCGGCCCGCGCCGCCGAGCACGCCACTCCCGCCGAGCGCCGTCAGCTGCGGCGACTGCGCGACGACATCGCCTCCGGTGCTGGTGGTGACGCCGCGCAGCAGGCGGAGGCCGAGGTGCACCATGCCCTCGCAACAGCCTGCGGCAACCGGGTGTACGAGCTGCTCGTCAACTCGCTCCTGCGCGCGTACACCGACGTCCGCCACCTGTTCGCCGGGCCCTTCGCCGATGCGGCCGTGGCGGCCGACCGCATCACACCGTTGGTGGAGACGGTGGCTGCCGGGGACATCGCGGCGGCTCATGCGGCGGCCGACGCCTACTACCTGTGTACCGAACGACTCATGCTGGGAGACGACGGTGATCACGACGCTGCGCGAAACGATGACGGGAACGGTCCGGCTGACCGGCCAGCCGGATGAGCTACCGATCCGACTGACGCTGGAGGTGAGCGCACCGGGCATCGTGCACCCCTTCGCCGACCTGCGCGCGGAGGCGACCGGATCGGTCCAGGTGCCGGGCTTCGCCGACGACCCTGCGGCCCACGGCACGATGGACATCGCGCCGCTGCGGGCCGGCTGGATCGGCTACCGCCTGCGCTTCACGACGCTCGACGGGCGACAGCTGTGGCTCGACGGCGGCAAGTCGGTGACAGCAAGCCGGCCCCTGCACAGCATGACGCACCTGCCAGTCCGCCTGGTGGATGCAGACGGGGCCGCAGTAGGCGCAGCCCGGCTCACCTTCGACCTCCGGAGCCAGCTCCGCCCGTTCCTGCTCGGGATGCGCCTGCACCGCAGCACCCGGCGACAGCAGGCGCCCGGACCCCGTGAGGCCGCCGCCGTGACCGCCACCTTGATGCGGCCGCGGTGGCGCGGGCAACCCGGCCGCCTGGAGGTCTGGTACACCACCGTGACCGATCCGGTGACCGGCACCGGCATCTGGCTGCACCACGAGGTAGTAGCTCCCACCGACGGCTCCCCGGCCCGGGCCCACGGCTGGGCAGCCGTCTTCCCACCCGACGCCAGCCCCACCCTCGCCCGGTTCGGTCCCGCTCCGTGGCCGGTCATTCCGAGGGTCGATGGGTACGCCGCAGCCGAAATCACCGCCACCGCCGACGAGCTGACGGGCACCGCCGGCGATCTCCGCTGGTCCCTACGCGCGACCGGCAGTGCGGCACCGCTCTTCACCTTCCCCCGCTGGGCCTGGCACCGGGAACTGTTGCCGGCGGCCCAGATCGTTCCCCTCCCCACGGGTCGCTTCACCGGAACCATCCACATCGGAGACCGAGAGTTGACGCTGAGCGACGCGCCCGGCGCCACCGCCCACATCTACGGCCACGGCAATGCCCGGCGCTGGGCCTGGCTGCACGCCGACCTGGGCGGTGGCGACGTCTGCGAGGTGGTGGCAGCCGTCTCCACCCGCCCCGGCTTGAACCGGCTGGCACCGCTGCCCTTCGTCCGCCTCCGAATCGGCGGAGTCGAGCTGCCGACCGGAGACCCCCTCGTGGCGGCACGCAGCTTCCAGGCCCGCCTCGGACGTCCGAGCTGGTCGGTGGTCGGCCGCAGCGGCGACCACCGCATCGTGATCGCCGTGACCATGCCCCCAGAGCAAACCCTCGCTGTTCCGTACGCCGACCCGGACGGCTCCCCCGCGGTGTGCCACAACTGCGAGGTGTCCGACGCGGTGATCCGACTGCAGCGCCGAATCCCCGGCGGCTGGCGCGAGCTGCGCCGCTGGGAACTGACCGGCACCGCTCACGCAGAGGTGGGCGAGCGTGACTGAACGCCTGTCCGGCGTGGCCGCAGCCGTGCTCGGGACCGGCCCGGACGAGGGCCGACGCGTCGCAACCGAGTTGTCCCACCTGTCCCGCGCTTTCCCGGGGCCGGTACGGCTCGGACTCGACGCCGCCGGGGTGGGCCTCGATCTGGTCGCCCGGGTGGTCGCCGGCCGCCCGCTGACCCGGCTCGACCCGGCCGTCCGAGAGGCGTTCCTGATCGCCGTGACGGGCCGCCCCCGCGGACGAGCCCTCATGGAGGCGCTGAAAGTGCCGCTGATGCTGGCCGCGGCGGACGCGCCGGCCCCGAACGACGGCGGCGCCGCACCCGAGCCCCACCTGACCTGCGTCGCCGCTGCCGACTGGCCGGGCCGTACGCGGGCCGACGCGGTGGTGGTGGGCTCCGGTGCGGGCGGCGCGCTGGCCGCACGGGAGCTGGCCCGGGCCGGGCTGACGGTCGTGGTGCTCGAAGAAGGCCGCCGGTTCACCGCGGCGGAGTTCCGGCACCGGCCGCCCGCGGAACGCTTCGTGGACCTGTACCGCGACGGCGGTGCCACGGTGGCCCTCGGCTCGCCGCCGGTGCTGCTGCCGCAGGGCCGTGGAGTGGGTGGCACCACGCTGGTCAACTCGGGCACCTGCTACCGCACCCCGGAGCGGGTCCTGCGGCAGTGGCGGGACGTACACGGCATAGCGCTGGCCGATCCGCTGGAGTTCGGTCCGCTGCTGGACGAGGTCGAACGCACTCTGCGGGTGGCTCCCCCACCGGTGAACGTCCTCGGACGCAACGGACTGCTCGCGCTGGCCGGCGCGGAGGCACTCGGGTGGCGGGCCGCGCCGCTGCGCCGCAACGCGCCGGGCTGCACGGGGTCCTGCCAGTGCGTTGTGGGATGCCCCCGCAACGCCAAGAACGGCGTACACCTGAACGCCCTGCCGCAGGCGTGCTCGGCCGGCGCGGTCGTGGTGACGGGAGCCCGGGCCGATCGGATCGTCACCGCCCGGGGCAGGGCTGTCGGCGTACGGTTCGGCCGCCACCTGATCGCCGCGCCGCTGATCGTGCTGGCCGCGGGTGCGATCGAAACCCCCCGCCTGCTGGCCCGCTCGCGGCTGGGCGGCCACCCCGGACTCGGCCGGGGACTCGCCGTCCACCCCGCTGTCAGCATGGCGGGGCGCTTTGCCGACCCGGTCACCACCCTGCCCGCCGTCCTGCAGAGCGTGGGCGTCGAGCAGTGGCACGACGAAGGTGTGCTGATCGAAGCGACCTCCGGGCCGCCCGGGCTCATGTCGTTCGTCCTGCCCGGCATCGGTCGAGCGCTGCGCGACGAAATCGCGGGCGCCGACCATCTCGCCACGGTCGGCGCGATGATCGCCGACCAGCCGTCCGGCCGGGTCGGCGCGCGTTTCGTCCGTTACCGGCTGGCCCCGGACGACGCCGACCGGCTCCGCTCCGCCCTGCTGTCCATCGGGCGGCTCCTGTTCGCGGCCGGCGCCGAGGAAGTTCTGACCGGCCTGCCGCGCCGCCCGTACGCGAAAACCATGGACGAGCTGCGCGACGCCGTGAGCACCGCCGATTCGCGGGATCTGCACCTGGCCGCGTTCCATCCCACCGGCAGTGCCCGGATGGGGGCCGACCCGCAGCGGGCTCCCGTCGACGCGGCCGGGCGGCTGCGCGGCGTCCGGGGAGTCTGGGTGGCTGACGCCTCGGTCCTGCCCAGCTGCCCCCGGGTCAACCCCCAGCTCAGCATCATGGCCGTCGCCCTCGCCGTCGCCCGCACCGCCGCCGCGTCGGGGTAGCGAGCGGACGACAGCGGCGCTGGATCACGCATTCCTACGCCGCTGTTAAGGCTCTCTTATGGCACGGCGACCTACGGTCCTCCCGTCAGTCAACCGACGAGCCGATCGAGGTCCCCCATGGTGTCAGTCCTGGTCGCCGAGGCACCGCTCGATGCGTTGATCGGGCTGCGGGTGGAATACGTCCGGCTCGACCACACCATCGTGCTGGGTCTCTCCGGCGGCCGCCAGGTCGTGGTCGAAACTCCGGTCCACGTCAGCGGTCCGGGCACCCGGGTCGATGTCCAGCCGGGCGAAGACCCGCCGGACGCCCTCGCGGCACTGCTGGGCGACGTGGTCCGGACGGCCTGGACCCGTGACGGCGGCGAACTCCACCTGCGCTTCGCCAGCGGATCCGAGCTGTCCGTGGACGTCGACCCCGCCGCGGAGTCGTGGGCGGTCGCCGACCCGGACGGCGTACTCGTGGCCTGCCTCGCCCCCGGCGAACTGGCATTCTGGCGAGCCGCCACCCCGCGTCGGCGGCGCTAGGGTCGCATCAGGGGCGGCAGTTGGTGTCGCCGGTCGGGGCGGGGCCTTTGCCCTGTTCGACGCGGAAGTCCACCGGGATCGTGAAGTCGGCGCCGGTGCCGATCGAGTCGCCGAGGTCCACGACGGTGATCCAGGCCCACTGGCCGGAGCGGCGCGTCATGACCATCGAGTCGCCGACGTCGGCACTGTCGACGCGGCAGGTCTGCTCGGGGGTGATCACGAAGTACCGGATGGTCTGACCGACCTCGGTCACCCGGATCTCGAACAGGCCGCCCCGGGTCTTGCCTCGCCCGTACAGGTTGACGGTCAGCTCCTCGATGTCTCGGGGTGCCACGGACGGGGCGGCGGGAAGGCTGGAGGGTGCAACCGTCACCGCGGGACGCGACGACGAAGGTGCGAGCCCGACTGGGGCCTTCTTGTCGTCCCGCGGCAGCATGATCAGCGCCACGACGGCGGTCAGGACCGCGAGCCCGGCCAGGGTGAGCGGCCACCAGTCGCGTCGGGGTGGCACCGGATCCGGAGCCGGTTGGTCCGCCGCCCGGTTGCGGGCGATGGTGACGCGGTGCCCGGCGTTGCGGCTGCGCCGCTGGGGAATGGGGCGGGCCCGGGCCCGTAACCGCTGCTCGACCGCGTCGAACACGGTGTCCAGGTCGAGCAGCGCCGGGCCGCCCGGCACGCCGTCGCGCAGGGTCTCGATCAGCGCACCGGTGAAGGCCGTGTGCCGCGCGTCGCGGGGCGCGAGGGCCGCGACGGTCTCCGCGGTCGCCGTCATCAGGAAGGCGCCCTCGACCTCGGCCTGGTCGGCGATCCGGCCGCTGCCACCCATGAAGCCGGTCATGGCGCGGCCGCTGTAGCAGCAGTCGAGCACCACCACCTTGGCGCGAGCCTTGCGGGCAGTGCTCACCACCTCGCGGCGCAGGTCGCCGAAGCGCACCGCGAAGGGCAGGCGGTCGCGGGCGCCGTCCGGCAGGGCCAGGTACAGCTCGCCGGCGTCGTCCAGCAGACCGTGCCCGGCGAAGTAGACGATGAGCAGGTCGGTGGCCTCGCGGGCAGCCTCGTGCACCGGGCCGAGTAGGTCCGAGCTGGACTCCGGGTCGGCGACCACGACGCAGTCCGCCGGGGCGAGGCCGCCGACCTCGGGATCCACGAGCAGGCCACGGAGGTCGGCCAGATTCGCCGCGACCGACAGCAGGGCGGGCATCCGCCGGTAATCCGAGACCCCGATCAAGACCGCCCGTGCGGTCACTCCGGCCCGCCGTCCCCGCTCAGGAACTCCTCGATGACCGCCGCGTCGACCTCCACCCCGGACCCGATCGTCAGGGTCGCCCCGTCGGCCCGGGTGATGGTCACCGCGGGCGGTTCCCGTCGGCTGTCGAGCCAGGCGGCAACCGACACAGCCAGGCTGCCGAGCGCCGCGAGCTGGCCGACGACGACCTCGACGACCTCCAGGGCGCCCATCGACCCTGGCGCCGCCGGGCCGGTGTCCACGTCGGCCGTCCGCAGGAGCGCGGAGTCGGCCCGCAGCCAGCTGTAGAGAGCATTGCCGGCCACGCCATCGGCGACCGCGAAACGAACCCGGATCATGCCGTCCACATTAGGCGACGTCGATCGATGCCGGCCGGCGGCCGGTCAGGCCATGTCGATCGCGTACGCCTCGGCGCGAACCTCCGGATCCGCGTGCCGGCGCAGTTCGAGCAGCAGATCCCGCCACGGTGGCTTCCAGCCGAGGCTGGCGCCGAAACTGACCAGGGACAGCGCGAACAGCCCGCCGGCAAGATCCCCGCGCGCGGCCAGGCCTTCGACCATCGCCGGATCGGGTTCCTCGCCGAGGGCGTGCAGGCGGGTGCCGACAAGCCCGGCGGTGTGCAATGCCAGGACTGGCCGTTCGGCGCACAGGTCGGCGATCTCCGGGAGGTTGTCCAGTCTGCCCAGATCGACCAGCAATGCTGTGCCCGTACCCGCAAAGGAAGCGTGACCGGCGAGGTGCCGAGCCGCCTCGATCAGCGTGCCCCTGTCGTCGGCGGCGGGTCTGTGCGCGGACAGCAGGGCCGCGCCGGCGGCAAGCAGGGCGATGCGGCGGCGGGCCGGGCGATCGGTGATCGGATCACCCGGACGATCGTCGGCGGCGTCGTGCGCCAGGAGCAGGCGCACGGCAGCGCCGAACGCCTGGTCGCTGCCGGCTCGCAGCAAAGCGGCGACCTCGGCATCCACCATGGACTCGTCGAGCTCGGCGAGACGGCCGACGACCAAGTCGGCCACCCCGACCAGCCACGGCGACCACTCACCCAGCCGGCCGAAAGCCGCCCTCGCCACCTCCCGGTCGGCCACCTGGCAGGCACTCACTACGAACTCGCCATAGCGTGGCCGGTGCCGCTCGGAGATCGTTTCCGGGTCGGCGGCAAGAACGGCCCGCCGCTCCTCGCGGCTGCCGTCAGCCGCGGTCCGCAGAATGGTCCAGCTTGCTGCGGCTTCCAACCGCTGCCGGGCCGCGGAGACGATCGCCGCCCGCACATCGCGGTGAGCTTCCGGATCCGTGTACGCCCGGAGCAGCATCTCCATCGACTCCGGCGGCCCGTAGTAGGCCAGCAGTCGCGCCGCCTCCTTGCGGCTCGTGACCTTCACCCTGCCGATAGCGCCGGTCAGCACGGCACCCAGCGGGGCCACCAAGCCGGACGGCGGTGTGTAGCGGGCAGCCCGTCCGGCGGAGTACAGGGCAACCCGGGCGCGGTCGGTGCCCGCCTCCCGGAGCAGCACCGGCAGCGCCGCATCCGGCCGATCGGTCCACACCAGCGCACCGAGAGCCGCCTCGGCGATCGTCACCTCGGATGCGCCGAGGTAGCGCCGCACCAGCTCCCCACCGAGGCCCGGAATGACAGCCGCGGCCCGGATCGCCGCCGCCCGCTGCCACACCGTCTGCTGCGGATCGGCGATCACCAGCTCCTGCAGCTCCACGAACCGCCGCTGCTGACGGGGCAGCCAGCGCTCGGTATGCACCGCCCAGCCCGGCACCCACCGCTTGCCGCTCTCCAGGAATCGGCCGCCACCCTTCAGCCGCCCGGTCCACGACCGGCCGCGCGGCTGGTCCAGTGCCCGGTCGAGCAGGTCGGTCCGCACGCCACAAATCGTCTCCCACACCCGGTGGATAGTCACCGCGGTCGGCTCGGTGTCGAGTACCGTTTCGACGCGGTCCGCCCGGGTCCGCGGGTCCGCAAGCCACAGCCCGATCGCCGTACTCGCCACCGACGCCAGCGTGTCCGGCCCGAACGCGCGGCGCAGCAACTCCTGCAACGCCGGCAGCCCCCAGGCCCGCTTGCCCAGCGCATGCGTCAGCGCGAACAGAGGCCCGTACCGCCCGCGCGCGATCGCCGCCTCGACCCAGCCGCGCAGCCGGTCGAAAACCATCATCTCCTGCCCGCGCCGCAGCACCAGGTCGAACCGGCGCAGCACCGGCACCAACGCGTCCGAGCTCACCCGGTCGATCGTCAGCAACGCCCACTCCCGCAGCCGCGGCTCGTCCACGTGATGCTGCAGGACGTCGGCAGCGAGCGAGCTCAACGCATTCGTGGTGGCGGCGGAACAGTCCCGGGCCTCGACCGCGTCGGTGGTCAGCTTGGTGAGCTGTGCCGCCGTGTCGCCGGTCAGCAGGCGCGCCACCCGGGCCAGGGCAATGAGGGCCGCGGACCGCACAGGGTCCTGCTCATTGCCCAGCCGGTCGAGCCGGCCCATCATCGCGGCCACCGTCTCCGGATCCCGGGACCGCCGGGCCGCGGCGACCAGCAGCGTGAATCCGTGGGCCCGCTCCCCCGCATCCCCCGACCGCAGCGCACCCTCCAGCGCCGCGGAAGCTTCCGCCCAGTCGAGGTGCGCGCTCCAGACCCGCACCTCGGCTTCCCGCTCCTGGACCCTGGCCGATGCCAGCACCCGCCGCGCCTCCCGGATCCGCACCGCGGCCGGCAACACCTCCATGACCCGTGCCGCCGGAACCTGCGCCGCCACCCCCGCCGCGTCGTACAGTTCTCCGCGCCGCGCCGGAGCGACCGCGTCGAGCAGCGCCGCAAGCGCCCGAGGGCGCTCCCGGAAGCGCCGCGCCAACGGCACCAACTCTTCGATCGGCAGCGCCCGCAGACGGCGCAACACCGCCCGCGGCACCACGATCCGCTGCAACCACGCCGCACGGCCGGGTGCGACAAGCAGCCGGGCGACCCGGCTCGGATCAAGCCTTCCGTACGCCCGCAGCGAGCCGGGCAGCGACGCCTCGGGCGCGAACCGTTCGAGCAGATCCAGCACCTGCTCCGGATCGCATTGCAGCACCGCGTCGGCGGACCTGACCCAGATCCGGTCCCGGCGCTCGGCGGGGGCGGCGGTCAACTGATCGCGTACCCGCTCCAGCAGCGGCTCCTGATGCCATCGCACCAGCCGGGCCAGCGGCACCACATGCTGAAGGTCCGGCAGCAGCGCGCGTACGGTGGCGGCGCTGCAGGCGGGGAGCAGCGCCCCGGCCTCCTCGTCACCGAACCGTTCCCGCACCTCGGCGATCAGTCCGTCTGCGAGCTCCGGCATCCGCCGGGCCCGCAGCGTCTTGTAGAGCAGGCGCCGTTCCGTTGCCGGCCAGTCGCCGTGCCCGTCGACCGTGATGTTCGCCCGCAGGGCCGCTGCCCGGATCAACGGCAGCTCGTCGCCCCTCGCCGCGGCGATCCCTTCGGCGTCCCGGACGACCGTCGCGGCGGCAAGGGCTAGATGGCGCTCATAGGGGCCTTGCTCACGAAGATCGGCACACACCTGTGCGCGGTCAGGGGCGGTCCGGGCCCATTTGGCGAGGTGGCGCATCCGCCCCGGGTACGGCAGCGGTTCCAGCGCATTCAGCAGGTCAAGGGTAGCGGTCAGCACGGCGCCCATTCTGCCCGTGCTCCTGCCGGCAGACGCGCCAATATCGCGGCGCCTTCAGCGCACCCTCACCCATCGAGTGGTTTCCCGTCGGCGAACAGGCCACCGGTCGGCCTTCGGCGTGTTGCCCAGCACCGAATCATGAAACAGATCCGCGTCCGTCTGCAAACTGCACGACCCGGCCACTCCTGCGCATTACCGCCAACATCATGGCAACATTTTCCGAGGCTGGCGTGAATACGAAGTGCAACGTCGAGCTTGGCCTGTCCAGCAAATCCCCGTCTTCGTCGTGCGTTGCGGCCGCCCACTCACATGACCGACAGACAACATCTGTCAGCAACGACAGGAAATAGGCCTCCATCAAGTCATCGCAATTGACCACATGAACGACTACCAAACGGTTTCCCAGGAAGCTGCAGGCCTCGTGGATCCAGAGATCGGTTACCTCCTTCGCGGCAGTCTGATTGGTCTCCGGGTCGGTTGCCAGGACCTTGTCGCCGACCCGCACATCCGCGAATGCCTTCGTGGAACCGTCGGCCATCAGCACACCACGCGGGCGAACTGAACTAGGCGGGAAGGCCGTCCAGCCGCGCCAGCACCTGCAACATCACCTCATCGGCGCCAGCCCCGATCGAGACCAGCCGTGCATCCCGCAGCATCCGGGCCGTCCAGGTCTCCTCCAGATAGCCCATCCCGCCGTGGAACTGCAGGCACCAGTCGGCGACCTCGCGCTGCAACCGCCCCGCCTTGAGCTTGGCCACCGTAGCCAGCCGGGTGATGTCCTCCCCCGCCATCCGCGCTTCACAGGTGATCAGGTTGTGGCTGCGCAGCAGGTCCACCTCGGCCTGCAGCTCGGTCAGCCGGAATGCCACGTACTGCCGATCGGCAAGGGGCCGGCCGAACACCGTCCGGTCCTGCACGAACTGTCGAGTGCGGTCGAGTGCGTACTGACAGGTCCCGACCGCGGTGTACGCGGCGAACATCCGCTCGGTGACGAACTGCTGCATCTGCTGCTGGAAGCCTCGTCCGAGCACGCCGATGGTGTTGGCGACCGGCACGCGTACCTCGTCCAGCACCAGCTCTGCCGTGTCCGAGCAGCGGTGGCCGAGCTTGTCGAAGGTCCGCGCGACGCTGAAGCCCGGGGTGTCCGTGGGCACGACGATCTGGGACATGCCGCGATAGCCGCCCTCGTCGGAGGTGCGGGCCAGCAAACACAGCCAGTCGGCCTGGGCGCCGTTGGTGATGTAGAACTTGCGGCCGGTGATGACCCAGTTGTCGCCGTCGCGGACGGCGCGGGTGCGGAGTTGGGCGACGTCGGAGCCGGTGTCGGGTTCGGTGACGGCGATGGAGACCACCGAGGTGCCGGCGATGGCGGGGGCGAGGAAACGGCGCTTCAGCTCGTCCGAGCCGTACTCGTGCAGGGAGGGTGTCGCCATCATGGCCTGGACACCGAGGGCCATGCCGACGCCGCCGGCGTGGATGCGGCCGTATTCCTCGGCGGCGACCATCTGGAAGCTGTGGTCGGCTCCTTCGCCGCCGTAGTCGGGCGAGTATTCGAGGCCGAGCAGGCCGAGAGCGGCGGCTTTGGGGAAGAGGTCGTGCAGGGGCGCGCGCCCGGCAGCTTCCCAGTCGTCGACGTACGGGTTGATCTCGGTGTCGACGAAGCGGCGGACGCTGGCGGCGAAGGCGCGGTGGTCCTCGGTGAGGCGCATGGGCCGACGCTAGCGAAACCGGCAGGGGAAAAACAAGCACGCTTGATTGTTTTTCTGCGCTGTGCCACTGTCAGCGACATGAAAGATGCCGAGACGCTGCGCGTCGGCAACTGTTCCGGGTTCTACGGCGACCGCTTCGCGGCGATGCGCGAGATGCTCGAGGACGGGGAGCTGGACGTGCTCACCGGCGACTACCTCGCCGAGCTGACGATGCTGATCCTGGGCCGGGACCGGCTGGCCGACCCGGCTGCCGGCTACGCCCGTACGTTCCTGTCTCAGCTGAAGGGCAGCCTGAAGCTGGCGCTGGACCGCGGGGTTCGCATCGTCGCCAACGCGGGCGGGGTCAACCCGCCCGGCCTGGTGGCGGCGATCCGCGAGCTGGGGCTGGACGCCAAGGTGGCGCTGGTGCGCGGCGACGACCTCACCGGGCAGGCTCGGGACCTGGGCCTCGGTAAGCCGCTCGGCGCGCACGCCTACCTGGGGGCGTTCGGCATTGCCCGGGCGCTCGAGGCTGGCGCCGACGTGGTGGTGACGGGCCGGGTCACCGACGCCGCACTGACCGTCGGCCCGGCGATCGCACTTTTCGGCTGGGGGCGTGCCGACCTCGATGCGCTCGCCGGGGCGACGGTGGCGGGGCACGTCATCGAGTGCGGCACGCAGGCCACCGGCGGCAACTACTCGTTCTTCGCGGAGATCGCGGACCTCGGCCATCCCGGCTTCCCGATCGCCGAGATCCGCCGCGACGGCTCCAGCGTGATCACCAAGCACGCCGGGACCGGCGGCGCGGTCACGGTCGGCACGGTCACGGCTCAACTCGTGTACGAGATCGGGGACGCCCGCTATGCCGGCCCCGACGTCACCACCCGTCTCGACAGCGTCCAGCTGCGGCAGGAGGGCCCGGACCGGGTCGAGATCTCCGGTGTACGCGGCGAGGCTCCCCCGCCCGATGTCAAGGTCTGCTGCACCTCGATCGGCGGCTACCGCAACGAGCTGACCGTGGTGTTGACGGGGCTCGACATCGAGGCCAAAGCCGCACTGTTCCGCGGCCAGATCGAGGCCGCACTCAGTCGCAAACCGGCCGAGCTGACCTGGCATCTGGCGCGGCTCGACAGCCCGGACGCGGCCACCCAACAACAGGCGTCGGCTCTGCTGACGGTGGTGGCTCGCGACCCGGACGAGAAGGTCGCCGGCCGCGCATTCACCGGCGCGGCCATCGAGCTGGCATTAGGCTCCTATCCGGGCTTCTTCAGCACGGCGCCCCCCGGAAAGGCGAGTCCGTATGGCGTCTTCACGGCCGGTTTCGTGCCGCAGAGTGTGCCCGCCCACGAGGTCGTCCTCGCCGACGGAGGGATCGAAAAGATCGCACCGCCGCCGCAGACGCGAGCGTTGGCAGCGCATGCTGGACCCCAGCCCGAGCCGTGGACAGGCGAGGGCCCGACGCGACGGCTGCCGTTGGGCACCCTTGCCGGAGCGCGGTCCGGCGACAAGGGCGGTGACGTCAACATCGGTCTTTGGGTACGCGACGACGCGGCGTACCCATGGCTCGCGACCTTGATCACCGAGGACGTGGTGCGGGAATTGGTGCCGGAGGCCGCCGAGCTGCCGGTGCGGATCACCCGGCTGCCCCGGATCCGGGCGGTGAACGTGGTGATCGAGGGTCTGCTCGGGCTGGGTGTGGCCTTCAACGCCCGGTTCGACCCGCAGGCGAAGGGGCTCGGCGAGTGGCTGCGGTCTCGCCACGTCGACATTCCCGAGGCGTTGCTGGAGGACGTGCGATGACGGCTTTGCGCTCCACTCTGGACACCACGGGCGAAGAAGCCGGAGCCGCCCGGGAGGCGATGGTCGCTGCACTCGACGAGATCGCGGCGGAGACCGCCAAAGCGGTGGCGGGTGGCGGCGAGAAGGCGGTCGCTCGACACCACGCCAGGGACAAGATGACCGCCCGCGAGCGCATCGAGTTGTTGCTGGACGAGGACTCGCCGTTCCTGGAGCTCGCCGCGTTGGCGGGTTACGGCTCGGCATTCACGGTGGGCGGCAGTGTCGTCGCCGGGATCGGCGTGATCAGCGGCGTCGAGTGTCTGCTGATCGCCAACGACCCCACGGTCAAGGGCGGCGCGAGCAACCCGTGGTCGCTGCGCAAGACGCTGCGCATGCACGAAATCGCCGAACAGAACCGGCTGCCGGTGGTCGCTCTGGTCGAGTCCGGGGGTGCGGACCTGCCCACGCAGAAGGAGGTCTTCATCCCGGGCGGCGCGGTGTTTCGCAACATGACCCGGTTGTCCGCGCTGGGCATTCCGACGATATCGCTGGTGTTCGGCAACTCGACCGCGGGCGGGGCGTACCTCCCGGGCATGAGCGACCACGTGGTGATGATCGAGAAGCGTTCGAAGGTTTTCCTCGCCGGACCGCCGCTGGTCAAGGCTGCCACCGGCGAGGAGTCGGATGACGAGTCGCTGGGTGGCGCCGATATGCACGCCCGGGTTTCCGGCCTCGCCGACCACTATGCGGTGGATGAGCAGGACGCCATTCGGATCGGGCGCCGGATCGTTGCCCGGCTGAATTGGCGCAAGGCCGCCGGACCTGTCACGGCCACCCCGCGCGCGCCCCGGTACGCCGCCGAGGACCTGCTGTCGATCGTGCCGCCGGACCCGAAGTCGCCGTTCGACCCGCGCGAGGTCATCGCCCGGATCGTCGACGACAGCGACTTCGACGAGGTCAAGCCCCGCTACGGCGACTCGCTGGTCACCGGCTGGGCGCAACTGCACGGCTTCCCGATCGGCATCCTCGCCAACGCCCGCGGCGTGCTGTTCAGCGAGGAAGCGCAGAAGGCGGCCCAGTTCATCCAGCTCGCCAACCGGTCGCACACTCCCCTGCTGTTCCTGCACAACACCACCGGCTACATGGTCGGCAAACAGTACGAGCAGGGCGGCATCATCAAGCACGGCGCGATGATGATCAACGCCGTGTCGAACTCGACCGTCCCGCACATCTCGCTGCTGATCGGCAACTCCTACGGCGCGGGCCACTACGGCATGTGCGGCCGGGCGTACGATCCGCGGTTCGTGTTCGCCTGGCCCAGCGCCCGGTCCGCGGTGATGGGCGCACAGCAGCTCGCCGACGTCACCTACATGGTGTCGAAGGCGTCCGCGTTGGCTCAGGGCAAGCCGTTCGACGAGGACGGCGCCCAGGTGGTCCGGCACATGATCGAGCAGCAGATCTCCGCCGAGGCGATGCCCGCCGTGCTGTCCGGCCTCATCTACGACGACGGCATCATCGACCCCCGGGACACCCGCGACGTCCTCGGCGTCGCCCTGTCCGCGATCCACACCGCGCCGGTCGAAGGCACCGGCTCCTTCGGCGTCTTCCGGATGTGAGGCCACGATGACCATCACCAGTGTGCTGGTGGCTAACCGCGGCGAAATTGCCCGCCGGGTTTTCGCCACCTGCCGCCGCCGAGGTCTGTCCACTGTGGCCGTGTTCTCGGACGCTGACGCGGGCAGCCCGCACGTCCGCGAGGCCGACAGCGCGGTCCGCCTGCCCGGCAACGCCCCCGCCGACACCTATCTGCGCGGCGACCTGATCGTCGACGCAGCCCGCCGCGCCGGCGCCGACGCCGTGCACCCCGGTTACGGCTTCCTGGCCGAGAACGCCGCATTCGCGCGTCAGGTCATCGCCGCCGGGCTGACCTGGATCGGCCCCGATCCGGACACCATCGAGATCATGGGCTCGAAGGTCGCCTCAAAGCAACGGCTGGCGGCTGCGGGCGTACCCGTGCTGGGTTTGTTGGATCCGGAAACCGTGACCGATGCGGACCTGCCCGTGCTGGTCAAAGCGTCGGCCGGCGGAGGCGGCCGCGGCATGCGGATCGTGCGCGTGCTGGCCGATCTGCCCGACGCGGTCGAGTCCGCATCGCGGGAGGCGGGTGCCGCGTTCGGCGATCCGACCGTGTTCTGCGAGCGCTACCTCGACTCGGGGCATCACGTCGAAGTGCAGATCATGGCGGACGCGCACGGCACGGTCTGGGCGCTCGGCGAACGCGAATGCTCGCTGCAACGCCGGCACCAGAAGGTCATCGAGGAAGCACCGGCCCCGCTCGTCGACCGCATCGGCGGCGACCTGCGTGCGCGCTTGCTCGCTGCCGGCCGCGACGCTGCCGCAGCTGTCGGCTATCGCGGCGCGGGAACCGTCGAGTTCCTCGCCGACGAGCACGGCGACTTCTGGTTCCTCGAGATGAACACCCGCCTCCAGGTCGAACACCCGGTCACCGAATGTGTCACCGGCACCGACCTGGTCGCGTTGCAGATCGACATCGCCGCGGGCCGCAAGCTCACCGGCCCGGAGCCGGCCATGACCGGCCACGCCATCGAAGTCCGACTGTACGCGGAAAGCCCTGTCGACGACTGGCGTCCACAAACCGGCACCGTGGTCACCTTCGACGTCCCCGACGTCACGGCCCGGTTCGGCCGCACCGAGCCGGACGGCCTGCGCCTCGACTCCGGCGTGGCGGACGGCAGCGTCGTGAGCACCCACTACGACGCCATGCTCGCCAAGCTTGTCGCATACGCCCCCACCCGGGAGGCCGCCGCACGCCAGCTCGCCGCCGCACTGCGCCGTACCCGCATCCACGGAGTGACCACCAACCGCGACCTACTCGTGGCTAGCCTGCTGCACCCGGAGTTCTTGGCCGGCACGGCCGACACAAGCTTCTACGCCAACCATCCACCCGCGGCTCTGACCGCGGAAACCGGGCTCGACCCGAACCTCGGCGCCCTGATCGCGGCCCTGTCCGACGCGGCAGCCCGACGCGGCCCACTGCTGCCCGGCGTCACCAGCGGCTTCCGCAACATTCCGGTCGGCTTCCGCAGACGCAGCTACCTCGTCGGCGACGACGAGCTCGACGTCCGCTACCGCTTCTCCCGCGGCACCCTCGAGGTCGCCGGACTGTCCGGAGTGGAGCTTGTCGAGGCGACCGCTGCCGCCGTGGTGGTGGACGTCGACGGCATCCGCCGTACCTTCACCGTGGGCCGCTTCGACGACAGCATCGTCGTCGAAAGCGCACTAGGTGCCCGCGAGTTCCGCCGAGTCCCCCGCTTCACCGATCCGGCGGCTGCCGTCCCGGCCGGCGCACTGACCGCCCCCATGCCGGGCACCGTGGTGCGGGTCGACGTCAAGGCGGGCGATACGGTCAAGGCCGATCAACCGCTGCTGTGGCTGGAGGCCATGAAGATGGAACACGTGGTCCGTGCCCCCGCGGACGGCACCGTCACCGAGCTGCCGGTCACCGTCGGCCAACAGGTCGGCCAGGGCACCACCCTGGCCGTGGTGGCGGGCGCCGATGACTGACACCGCACCGAAACAGGACCGCTCGCGCGCCACCCGCCAGCGCTTGCTGGAAACCACTATCAGATGCCTTGCGACCCACGGCTGGGACATCTCCACGGTCGGCTTCATCGCCGCCGAAGCCGGCATCAGCCGCGGCGCCGTCCAGCACCATTTCCGTACGCGCGAAGCCCTCATCCTCGCCGCCCTGGAGCACATGTTCGAGGAACGCGCGGCCCTGCTCGACGCACTCCCCGACCCGGCCGACCACAGCCCCGAACGCATCTACACGGTCATCACCGGCCTCGTCGACGCCATCGGCGGCGAGCTGTTCCGCGCGGCACTGCAGGTGTGGACCGTAGCGGCCGCCGACCCGGAACTCCGCGCCGTCGTCGTACCCCTCGAACGCCGCTTCGCCCGCGGCGTGCACAGCCGCGCCGTACGCCTCCTGCGGGTCGACGACTCAGACCCGGCTGTCCGCGCCCTCATCCAGGCCACGCTGGACCTGGCCCGCGGCCTCGCCCTCGCTGACGTCCTCACCGACGACTCCCGCCGGCGCACCGGCGTCATCCGGGCCTGGTCCACCCAACTCGCCGCGGCCCTGTCCGCCTAGCCCTCGTCAGGCTGGTTCCCGTCAGGTGAGGACCTGCACGGAGAACCGACACGCCTGCCGCGCGCGATCCACGACTCCCATCGCCGCCACCGAGAGCACAGCGGTCTGCGCACCGATCAGCACTCGACCGGGAAGTACGTCCTGCGCCGGGCCATCGACACCCCCGGACGCGATCAGCTGTGCGCCTCCCGGCGGAGTCTCCGGTTGGTGATCGGAACCGCCCACGTGCAGCGCCGTTCCCACGTCCTGCGTCCGGCGGGACGTGTTCACCCAGAACACCCACCAGTTGACCGCAGTCGGCGTGTCGATCGGCTTCCAGCACTCTGCTTCCACCCGCCCCACACCGGGAACTCTGAGCACGGTGGTCCGCGAAGACACACCCGTGACAATGCCCAGCGTCTTGCGCGCCGAATACGAGGTGGCCTTCGATGTGGTCTGGGCGCCGGTCTGGGCGACCGCTCCACTGCCAGCGGCAGTCACTGCGGTGGCAACCACTACCAACCCGAACGCTAGCTTTCGGCCACGCATCAACCGACCTCCGTCATGGTGATCACGACAGACTCAACGATCACCCAAGGTCCACGGTGCGCCCGCTGCCCACTCCGTCACCCCTGCCCCAGCAACACGTCCTCGCATGCCGTGGCACTGCAACCTCTGCAGGCCACAGACGACTTGAGGATTTCGACGCCGCGAACCTGAATGCAACCGTCCTGCACTCCTCCAGCAGCCTCCGGAGCCGAACAGGAAGGTATGACGGACACTCAGATCGTCGAGATCGGCCTGCAAGCCATGACCATCTCCGCCAAGATGAGCGCACCCACTCTGCTCACCGCGCTGGGTATCGGCTTCGCCATCTCGCTGTTCCAGTCCGTCACCCAGATCCAGGAAGCCACCCTGTCCTTCGTTCCCAAAGCCATCGCCTGCGGCGCGGCGCTGCTCTTCGCCGGCAACTGGATGCTGCACGAGATGATGACGTACACCACCCAGCTCTTCGAGAAAATCCCGCAACTCCTGGCTTCCTGAGCCACGGCCGTCCCACGCTGATCAGCTCACCAGTCGCAGCAGTCTCTCTCGCTCATCTGCGGGAAGAGCGGAGTTCGCCGCGGCGTGCTCCGCCGATTCCGGATCGTCGAGCAGTTCGATCAGCCGAGTCACCGGCAGCCGCGGGCACTCGGCCATCGCCGCCCGGACCGAGGCATCCGGATCGGCGCACAACGCCTCGATGATCTCGCCGGCGACATCCGGGTCGAGAGCGACGAGCCGCCGTACGGCCGGGTCTCTGTGCTCGGCAAACCTAGCCAGGCCCTCGGTCGGGAACTGCGGACGCGCCACCAGTC
Source organism: Actinoplanes sp. NPDC051859 (assembly GCF_044452725.1). Lineage (NCBI taxonomy): Bacteria > Bacillati > Actinomycetota > Actinomycetes > Micromonosporales > Micromonosporaceae > Actinoplanes > Actinoplanes sp. NPDC051859. Next base: position 235,798 of record NZ_JBITBX010000008.1, read on the forward strand.
GTTCGCGGCCGCGTCCGTCCTGCTCCAGGTAACACTGCAGCAGAAGGTCGGGTGGGGCATCCGGGTGATGCTGGGCGAGCAGAGTCCGTACCCCCAGGTCGGAATCTTGCGCCAACGAAGCGACCAAGTCCGCCGGCAGCTCTGCGTAGTGTGCGGCCCGCCGCCGCAGCAGCGGGTTGACCGACCGGGCCCACCGCAACGAATCCTCGCGCGAAGCGACCCGGCCCAGCGGCCCGAGCAGGAAGGCTCGGCACCAGGGACGAGAACAGGTCTCGTGGAGGCCGACAGTCACGTCGATGTCGATAGCTGCCCGTTGTTCCTCGCTCAGTCCCGGATGCACCGAAACCGCGGTCCGAACCTCGACGGCGGGATCCGCGGAGAGCCGCAACAGTTGCTCGCGATCGAGGTCAGCCCGGCCCGCAACCTGCTGACGTATCTCGCGGGAATCGTGCCGCAGCAGCGTACGCACCACGTCCGCCGGAGTGCTCGGGTTGGCGGCTACGTAATACATCATGTCGTGGTTTCCGCCGGCGACGACCTGACCCACCAAGGCTCGCGACAGCGGTTGCTGCAAGATTGCCCACGTCGCGTGGCAGATCATCGGCGGTAGGTCGGCTGGTCGCATCACGCGCATATGCGCTGCCATCCGGGCCACGAGCGTGGCCCGAACCTTCAGCACCGGGTCGGCCCGCAGCACCAACCGCGACGGCTCGTCCAGGAACGCCGCCCATTGAGCAGCCCACAGTCGCACCCGCGGATGGGAATGCCGAGCAGCAACACTGAGCCATCGTCGGCAGAGCGTACTGAACGACAGCTCTTCGAGGACGTCTTTCTCATCGAGCAGATAGTCGTACCGGCCGTCCGCCGCCCTGCTCAGCACGAGCTCCAGCTCGTCGTCGGTGAGCGGCGCCTCCATAAAACGGTCAATCACCTGCAAAAGCAGCCGACAGTCATTGTCCGCGATGACCAGCTGCAGCACCTCTGTGTGGAGCCGGGGATGTCCAGCCAACGCGCGGCGAACATCGCCCGCCGTATGCCGCACCATCGCCCGCTGCACTGGCAGCGGAAGATCCCGCCGCCGCTTCAGCGCGGCGCTCATGTCCGGCACGTCCGCATCCAGCAGGCGCAACAGCACCTCGACCGGGGTCGCCGGATTCCTGATCAACCCGCGCAGCAGCGCCGCGCTGACCGACGACAGCTCTCGCGAAAGATCATCAACCACTCGCGGCAGGCTACTCCGCACTGGCAACGGGCTGCTCCACGGCCGGCAGGTCAGACGCTGATCGTCCGCAGGAGCGCCTGCAGATCGACCTCCATCGACCGGCGAGTCGTCCTCCGTCACAGGCAGCGCCTGACGTCAGGGTCTGGACCGAAGCACCGTCTACCATCGAATGGTGTGCCACGACCCGGCCCTGACGGCAGGAGTGTCCGAACCTTGGCAACGGCGTCATTCACCAAAGACACTGCCGATGTCTCCCTGACCGCTGCCGCCACCCGGCTGGGTCTCAATGCCGAGCACGCCGAGTTGATCCGCATCGGGTCAGCGGCCGTCTACTGGCTGGAAAATCGAACGGTTGTCGCCCGCGTTGCGCGGTCGCGCTCTCTGCTACCCACGGCCAGGAATGAAATTGCGATCTCGAAGTGGCTCGCCAGCACAGGGATCCCGGCAGTCGTCGCTCTGGAGGTGACACAGCCGGTCGAGGTGGGAGAGCATGTCGTCACATTCTGGGATTCAGTATCCGATCACGAAGCCTACGGAACGACCGCTGAGCTGGGCCGGCTTCTTCGAGATCTGCACGAGTTGCGCGCACCCCACACCATCGTCGTTCCTGAGCTGAAGCCATTCGACCGCCTCATACCGCGGATTCATGCCGTCGAAGCGCTTCACGAGGCTGACCGGAAATTCCTCCTTGATCGGGCCGCGAAACTCGCCAGTGAGTACGATGGCCTCTGCTTCCCGCTCGGTGTCGGGGTACTGCATGGAGATGCCAGCGTCGGCAACGTGCTTCGGACCAGAACGGGCGATGCGGTGCTGTCGGACCTCGATGGACTCGTCCAAGGGCCACGCGAATGGGACTTACTCTTGACTGCAATGTTCTACGAGCGTTATGGCTGGCATACCGAAGACGAATACCGCGCATTCACTGACACGTACGGCGTCGACGTCATGGAGTGGGACGGATACCAGGTGCTGGCCGACACTCGCGAACTCTCGATGGTCGTCTGGTTGTCACAGAATGTGGCGGCGAGTGAGGCCGCCAGCCGAGAGTTTGCGAAAAGAATCGAGACGCTGCGCACGGACGGCAGCCGTCGAGAGTGGAAGGCGCTCTAGGCCGAGGCGATCCACATCTCGTTGTCGGCGAATGACTCGGCGAATTCCTTGGCTGCTGAACAGCCCGCAAACGGAACGACAAGCGATCGGAATTTGCGGAGATAGTCCAGACAACGAGCGGACTTCAACGACAGTCCAGCGGTCAACGCTCCGCTCGCCGTACGGAATGCCAGCTCCGCGTTGCCTTGACCCGCGTGACCAGCAGCGAGGACCATTGATACGAAGAAGTCGCTGCGTGCTGACGCTCCCGCCCCTGCCAGCGACGCACTCGCGTACCTCGCGGCTTCACCGTAGCGTCCGAGATCCTGCAAGCAGTGGCTAAACTCTGCGTCCAACTCGGCCGGGTCGAAGAATGCGATCCAGTCCGGTCCGCTCTCTCCACCGCGCCGCTCGAACTGACGCGATGCCTCCGACAGCGCGGACATACTGCCCTTCGCATCGCCGCCGCACGCGAGCGCCCTGGCTTCCATGACAAGAAAGTGGGCGTTCAGGGTGGCAGTCGCCCGACCACTGGTCCCCGCCCGAGCTGCGCGCGCCAGGTCTACCGCCTCTCGATGTCGACGCAGGAATGTCGCTTGATGGCTCATCGCGTCAAGCACCCCACCCGCCAGCAATACGTCACCAGCTCCTTGCGCGAGCCGAAGTGCCTGGATGAAATACCTCTGGGCGATGCCATGATCTCCCGCGTCATAGGCGGTCCACGCAGCCAACAGGGTAGCCTCAGCGACTGCTGCGTGGAGCATGCGGCCAACTGACTCCGAATAGCTGCCCTTGAGCAGCTCTGATCCTTCGGTGTCCAGGAAATGAATCAGCCCATGGCGCGTTCGCCCACCGCCGAACGAGTTGTCGAGGCTCGCGAAGGCGCTGGTTGTAGCACGAAACGCTTCGATATCAGACATTCCCACCCGCCGGCCGACGGTTGCCGCTTGCGCGCCCGCGGAGTGGCCCCGGACCAGCCATGACAGTGCAGCGGCGATGCCCGCAGCGCCATGTGGCGGCAGCAGAAACTGCGGCGAATCGCCAGCCAGATCCGAGCTCCATAGTTGCGCAAGTGTCTGAGCGGTGACGTCGAGAGAGTCTTGGTATGTCGTACCGAAGTCCTTGGGCAACACGTTTCCAGGTGGGAAGCCAAGCTCAGCCGGCGTAACAATTCTCGCCAATCTGACACTCAACGCCTCGGCAATGTAAGTCGGCACGAGCCCACGCGGGCTGGTGCCGCTCAGCCAGCGACTCACCGAGGTGTGATCACAGCTGATCGATTGCCCTTGGCGTGCGGCTACCGCACGGACAGCCCTCGCCAGCGCTTTGTTGGACAGTGCTGCCTCACGGAGCACTTGCGCCAGTCGTTCGTTGCGTGGTGGCAATGCGACACCTCCCCTTGTCGGCACGCCCGTGTGCACAAGTGCGCCCCTGGATGCACCCTCCCTCAAGGAGTCGATCGGCGGCAATCTCCAATCTGTCAGCTCCCCGAACGAGGTGAGGTCAGATGTTCCACGACAACGCGGATCAATCGACAGTCAGCCACCGGCGGCGACGCCATACTTGGTTCCGCCGCGCCCGATGCGTCTGCGGCCTGCCCTGGCCTTGTCTCGAGAAACGACTGCAAGCGCTCCGCGACCAAGCATCCAGCACAGCTTGGGAGGCTGCGACAAAGGCCTATCCGCAGGTACGACCATTGCTCACCCGGGGCCAGGCGTTCCGCTCCGGTACAGGTCGGCCCTGATGCTCCTGCCCAGAACGGAACACATCGCCGCCCGGCCGACCTGGGACTGCGGCGTCTGCGGCGATCCTTGGCCGTGTGGTCCCGCGAAGGAGGAACTTCTCGCCCAGTACCGCGGCTTTCCCACCGGACTCACCCTTTACCTCAGTTCCTGCCTGTACGAGGCACTTGCCGAGCTGAGCTCACCTGACGTCCGGGCTACCGCTGCCCTGATCGAACGGCTTCTCTTCTGGGCCAGAACGTCGTTTCTGTCGTACCCGGCCCGTAGGGTGCCCCGCGTGACGACGAGCGAGGACCGCCTGTATTTCTATTCCGGTTCGGCTGACCGACCACCCGGCCAGGGCGTGCACGAGCGGATGATCGACCCGACCCGATATGCCGCACTCGCCGCGGTCGAGCATTGGCGGCGGATGCTGTCGAACTTCTGGGTTGCCGAGTTCACCCTCGCCGCGAAGACGTATCGCACGGTGGAGCATGCCTTCCAGGCGGCGAAGATCGCGCTGGTGGATCCGGTGCTGGCCGAGCAGTTCGCCGTGGAGAGCGGCACCGACCTGGCTCGTGGTGACGGCGCGGCGGCTCGCAAGCACCGCAAGCTTGTTCTGCTGGATGAAGCGCAGGTCCGCCGGTGGGACGGAATGAAACACGACGTGATGCGGGACGCCATGCGCGCCAAGTTCAGCTGCCATGAGGCGTTGCGCGCTGTGCTGCTGGCGACCCGGGATGCCGAGCTGTGGCACGGCACAGGGCGCGGCCAGCCGCCGACCCGCATCGCCGAGCTGGAGTCGATCCGGGCGGCGCTGCGAAGCTAGCGGATCAGAGCGCGCGCATGCGGTTGTTGCGGGCGTCGTGGGTGACCTCCGCCAGGCCGAGCCGTTCCAGCAGCGGCGGCAGGTAGTGGCCGAAGCGGCCGCGATACCCCTTGCGGAGGCCGTACCAGCCGCCGACCGGGTTGTCAGCGGATCGGGCCCAGGCTTCGACGGTGCCGTCGGCGGCGGGCTTCTGCTCGTCGGCGCCACCCAATGGCATCCAGTCGCCGTGGGCGGTGAGCATGGCGTGCAGGTCGTCGACGGCGCTCAGGTGGTAGCGGAGCTGGGTGGCGCCGACCTGACAGACCAGAGCCGGCGGATCGGCTGACTCGTCCCGCCACATCTGGAACTCGCCTTTGCCGGGTGGTGTGGTCAGCTGCCACGGATCATCGGCAGTGCCCGTGCCTGTCATCGACCGTCTCCTCGCGTCCCGGTCATCATCCCGGGCTGGGAGCAAGCCGTCAGGGGATGCGGCCCGTTGTCGCCCGGAGGGTGGAGTCGAGATGGTGGCGAAGTTCGGCGATGTCTTTGACGCGTTCGGCGCGGGTGGCCGCCAGCGGAGACATCAGCAGCGTCGTGACCCCCGCCGCAGCGAACTCGGTCAGGCGCTGTCGAATCTCGTCCGACGTGCCGACCAGGCAGGTGTCGTGGACCAGTTCGTCGGGGACGACAACTGCGGCTTCGGACTTGCGGCCGGTCAGGAAGAGTTCCTGGATGCGTTCGGCTTCGAGGGGGTAGCCGTAACGGCGAACGAGGTCGTTGGAGAAGTTGCGACCGCGCGCGCCCATGCCGCCGATGTAGAGGGCGAGTTGGGCACGGTGCCGGGCCAGCAGCTCGGGGGTGGGTGGGGCGATCGCGAACGGCAGCGGCACCATCACGTCGAGGGGGCCGAGGGCCGGGTCGCGGCGGGCCAGGCCCGCAGCGAGGGGTTCGGCGAACACTCGCTCTGCCGCGCGGGGCGCCAGGAACAAGGCCTGCCAACCTTCGGCGATTTCGGCCGCCAGGGCGACATTGCGCGGACCCATGGCGGCCAGCAGGATCGGGATGCGGTCGCGGACGGGTCGGTTGATGAGCTTGAGCGGCTTGCCGAGGCCGGTTCCCCGCTCGGCCGGCAGCGGAATCTGATACTTCTCCCCCTCGAAAACCAGCGTTTCCCGTCGCCAGACGCGCCGGCAGATCTCCACCACTTCCCGGGTACGGGCAAGCGGCGCATCGTAGGCGACCCCGTGAAAGCCCTCCACGACCTGGGGTCCGCTCGCGCCCAGCCCGAGCGAGAAGCGGCCACCGGACACATAGTCGATCCCGGCGGCCGTCATCGCCGTGAGCGTGGGTGTCCGGGAGTAGAGCTGCATGACCCCGGAAGCGAGCGTCATCCGCCGGGTCCGGGCGGCGAGATAGCCGAGCTGGCTGACCGCGTCGAAACTGTACGCCTCCGGCACGACCACGACCTCAGCACCGGCCGCCTCGAACTCCACGACCTCGTCGACCGCGTCGGCGAACCCCTGCCCGCTGTAGCCGAGCTGAATCCCGAGGCGCACGGTCACACGTCCGCGTCGTGGACGATCACCTGACGGATGACGTCGCCGCGGCCGAGGGAGTCGAGGGCGTCGTCGAGCTGGTCGAGGGGTAGCCGATGGCTGATCATGCCTTCGATGTCGAGTCGGCCGGCCCGCCAGAGAGCGAGCAGCCGTTCGAAGTCCCGGGGCGGGTACGCCGACCCGTACAGGGAGGGGATGATGCGTTTGCCTTCGAAGAGCAGCTCGAAGGGGCTGAACTCGACCCGGTGCTCGGCACTTCCGGCGCCCACGACGACGACGGTGCCACCGCGGCGGGCGGCCGTCCACGCCGTACGCAAGGTCTGGGGTATCGCCACGACGTCGAAGGCGTAGTCGAAGCCTTCGGCACCGGTGAGTTCGACCGACAGGTCGCTGAGGCCGTCCGGGGTGACCGCGTGGGTGGCGCCGAAACGGCGGGCCACGTCGTGTTTGGCCGCGACGGTGTCGACTGCCACGATGAGGGCCGCGCCGGCGATCCGGGCGCCCTGGATGGCGGCGATGCCGACGCCCCCGCAGCCGATGACGACGACGGTGTCGCCGGGCCGCACCGCGGCGGTGTTGATGACGGCGCCGACGCCCGTCATGACGCCGCAGCCGAGCAGCGCACCCACCTCGTACGGAACATCGTGGCCGATCTGCACGGCCCCGGCCCGGGGCACCACGATCTCGCTGGCGAACGCCCCGCAGCCGGCCATCGCGAAGGCGGGGATGTCGCCGGCCAGGAAGCGCGGCATGGCATACCCGGCCATCACGTGGGTCACGCACAGGTACGGCTCGTTGCGCAGGCAGGAGGTGCAGGTGCCGCAGGACGGTAGCCAGTTGACGGTGACGCGATCGCCGGGCGCGAGGTCGTCGACCCCCTCGCCGGTCTCGATCACGTCGCCGGCCGCCTCGTGGCCGAGCACCGCGGGCACCGGCTGGGGCAGGCGTCCGCCGCGGGCTGACAGGTCGGAGTGGCAGACGCCGGCCGCGCGGACGCGGATCCGGACCTCGCCCGGGCCGGGACCGAGGACGCTCACGTCGTCGCGGATGTCGAACTTCTCGTCACCGATGCCGTGGAGAACCGCCGCCCGCATCACGCCTCCTGTCGGAAAGTAGAACGCGTTCTACGCTAACGGGCGACCCTCCACCGAGCAAGCGATTGGGCAAGTACGCGCCCGGGCCGCCATAATCTCCCAGGTGACGACCACGAAGAAGGCCGCGCCGGGTTCGGAGCGCCGGGCACATCTGGTGCAGCTCGCCGGCGAGCTGTTCGCCGAGAAGGGTTTCCGGGCCACCACGGTCCGGGAGATCGCCGACGCGGCAGGCATCCTCTCGGGCAGCCTCTATCACCACTTCGACTCCAAGGAGTCGATCGGCGACGAGATCCTGAGCGCGTTCCTCGACGAGGTGTTGAGCGGCTACCGCACGGCTGCGGCGGCGAACGACGATCCGCGGGCCGCGATCGAGCAGATCATCCGGTCCAGTGCCGCCAGCCTCGACCGGCATCGGGCCGCGCTGGCCATGCTGGAGAACGACTGGAGCTACTTCAGCGGGCAGGAACGGTTCGCGTACCTGCGCAAGGCGATGAAGGAAATCGAGAAGACCTGGGTGCAGCAGCTCGAACGCGGCATCCAGACCGGCCATTTCCGCGCCGATCTGGACGCTCGGCTGACCTACCGCCTGCTGCGTGACATCCTCTGGATCCCCACCTTCTGGCGCCAGGGCCGCGGCGCCGCCTGGAACAGCGGCCAAATCGCGGACGGCCTCCTCCGCCTCCTCTTCGACGGCATCACCGCCCGCCCGTAAGCAAATCGCGCCGCCGCCAGCACGGCGCAGCCGCCCGCCCGCAAGCATGCCGGGCCGCCGCCAGCACAGCGCTACCACCCGCCCGTAAGCGAGCCGGGCCGCCGCCAGCACAGCGCTACCACCCGCCCGTAAGCGAGCCGGGCCGCCGCCAGCACAGCGATACCGCCCAACCGCAGGCCGGCCACGGCCGCCGCGAAAGCAGAACTCCACACGAGCGGCGGAGCTGTTACCCTCCCAAGCAAGCGCTTGGTCGTGGATGGAGGGTGGCCGATGGGTCGGCTGGACGGCAAGGTGGCTCTGATCACCGGCGGCGCGCGGGGCATGGGCAAGTCGCATGCCCGGCATTTCGTCGCTGAGGGCGCCCGCGTGGTGATCGGCGATGTCCTCGACGACAAGGGCCGGGCGGTTGCCGACGGACTCGGCGCATATTGCTGCCGATACGTGCATCACGACGTCACCAGCGAATCCGACTGGGCGGCTGCCGTTGCCACCGCCGTGGAGGCGTTCGGGCGGCTGGACGTGCTGGTGAACAACGCCGGGATCTTCCAGCACGCGACGATCGCCGAGATGACACCGGACGACTTCCGCCGGGTGATCGAGGTCAACCTGATCGGGAGCTGGCTGGGAGTGCGCCAGGTTGTCGCGCCGATGCGCACGGCCGGGGGCGGGTCGATCGTCAACGTGTCGTCGATCAAGGGCCTGTCGGGCGCGGCGGGGCTGTCGGCGTACAGCGCGAGCAAGTTCGGCGTCCGCGGGATCACCAGGTCGGCCGCGCAGGAGCTGGGGCCGTGGGGAATCCGGGTCAACTCCGTGCATCCGGGCGGAGTGCTGACCGCCATGGCGATGGCCGCGGGGCAGAGCATGACCGGCGTGGACCCCGGCGGGTTGCTCAAGCTGCTGCCGATCAGCCGGCTGGCCGAGCCGATCGAGATCTCCCGTCTAGTGGCGTTTCTCGCCGCAGACGAGTCTTCCTACTGCACAGGCGCCGAGTTCGTAGCCGACGGCGGCCTCCTCAGTGGACCAGGCTACTGACGCAGACGACACGAACGGACCGGGGTGCTCCAGATGAATCCTGAACTTCCCCTCCAAGGCCGGGTGGCGGCGGTAACCGGCGCGGCCAACGGGCTGGGTGCCGCCGAGGCCGCCGCGTTGGCCGTCGAAGGCGCCCGGCTGGTCCTCAACGACCTGCCCGGCCCGGCACTGGACGCCGTAGCCGAGAAGATCCGGGCGGACGGCGGCGAGGCGGTGGTCTGCCCGGGCGACGTCGCCGAGTGGTCCACCGGCGAAGCCCTGGTACGCACGGCAGTCGACTCCTTCGGCACCCTGGACATCCTCGTCAACAACGCGGGTGTACTCCGGGACCGAATGGTTTTTTCGATGTCCGAGCAGGAGTGGGACCTGGTCATCCGGGTGCACCTGCGCGGGCACTTCGTCACCACCCGGTTCGCCACGGCCTACTGGCGCGAGCAGAGCAAAGCGACCGGAAATCCCGTGTACGCCCGCATCATCAACACCTCCTCCGAGGCCTTCCTGCTCGGCTCGGGCGGCCAACCCAACTATGCGGCCGCCAAGGGTGGCATCGCGGCGTTGACGGTGTCCACCGCGCGCGGCTGCGCCCGCTACGGCGTACGCGCCAATGCGATCTGCCCTCGAGCTCGCACCGCGATGACCGGCGAGCTGATGGGTCCAGCCCCGGACGGTCCGGACCCGATGGCTCCTGAGCGGGTCGCGCCGTTGGTGACGTCGCTGGCCGGACCGGCTGGCGAGCGCATCACCGGCGAGGTGTTCGTGGTGCACAGCGACGTCGTGGCCGTGCTCGGACCGCCGACGGTCCGGGCAGCGCTGCACGCCCCGGACGGCCAGTGGTCGACGGCCGGGCTGGACGCGGCGCTGGCGCCGCTGTTCACCGCCGATCCGCCGGTGCCCGGCTTCGTCTGCGAGGAGACGTTGCCCTTGGCCGAGGAGACCTTCGGCGAATGAAACAGCGGTCGACCGTACGGATGTCAGCGGCCGAAGTGGCGGCCGTGCTGGAAGCGGCCCGCAAGGTGCAGATCGCCACCATCAACCCGGACGGTACGCCGCACCTGGTCACCATGTTCTACGGACTACACGACGGCGAGCTGGCGTTCTGGACCTCCCGGGACTCGCAGAAAGCTCGCAATCTGCGCCGCGATCCCCGCCTGACCTGCCTGGTCGAGGACGGCGACGACTACTTCGAGTTGCGCGGTGTGCAGGTGACTGGCGTCGTCCGGGTCATCGAGGATCTGCCCGGTGTGACGCAGATCGGCAGGCTGGTCGCGGCCCGGCTACCCGGCAGCCCGCCCCCCGAAGCCTTGACGGCTTATGTGGAGCGGGCTGCTGTGAAGCGGGTGGCCTATCTGGTCGAGGTGCGGCGGACGGTCAGCTGGGACCACCGCCGCCTGGTCACATGAGTTCGTCGGTGGTCGGGAACAAGACCGTCTTCACCTCGGTGTAGGCCTCGATGGCACCGCGGCCGCCCTCGCGACCCAACCCGGAGCGGCCGAATCCGCCGAAGGCCACGTGCGGTTCGAGCTGGTAGCCATTGATCGCCACGGTCCCGGCCCGGACTGCCCGAGTCATCCGCCAGGCGCGTTTGAGGTCCGAGGTGAACACGGTGGCGGACAGGCCGTAACTGGTGTCGTTGGCGAGCCGGACGGCTTCGTCCTCGTCGCTGAAGGGAATGACGGCGAGCACCGGCCCGAAGATCTCCTCCCGGGCGATGGTGGCGTCGTTGCTGACGTCGGCGAAGATCACCGGGTTGACGAAGTTGCCGGCGGCGAGCTCGCCGTTCGGCCGGTCGCCGCCGCACACGAGCCGCGCTCCTTCCTGCTGGCCGCGTTCGATGTAGCCGAGGACGCGCTGCAGGTGCCGTTCGCTGATCAGCGGCGAGGCGGTGGTCTCCGGGTCGAACGGGTCGCCGTAGGTGACCATGCCGGTCATCCCCTCGGCGATGGCGAGGAACTCGTCGTAGACGTCGCGGTGGACCAACGCCCGGCTCTGTGCCACGCAGGCTTGGCCGGACAGTCCCAGCGTCACCGTGCCCATGGTCAGGGTGGCGGCGGCGTACACCTCGGCGTCGGGGAACACGATGGCCGGGCTTTTGCCGCCGAGCTCGAGGCTGACCCGTTTGGCGCCTTCAGCGGCGGCGACCATGACCCGGCTGCCGACCGTACGGCTGCCGGTGAAGGTGATTTTGTCGATGAGCGGGTGGTGGATGAGCGCGTCGCCGGTCGGGTCGCCGGGGCCGGTCACCACGTTCAGGACGCCCGGTGGCAGGCCCGCTTCCTCGATCAGCCGACACAGTCGCAGCGTGGCGAAGCTGGCGTACTCGGAGGGTTTGAGGACGACCGTGCAGCCGGCCGCGAGGGCCGGGGCGAGCTTCTGCGCGGCGAGCAGCAGCGGGCCGTTCCACGGGATCACCGCGGCAACCACGCCGACCGGTTCGCGCAGGGTCAGCACGGCGTGTTCGCCGCCCTGATAGGCGGGCAGGGTCTCGCCGCCGAGCTTGTCCACCCAGCCCGCGTGGTGCTCGAAGACGTCGGCCACAAATTCCATGCTCATCGCGTACGCCTGGCCGAAGCTCAACGGCATCCCGTTGTCGAGCGCCAGAAGCGTGTCCAGCTCATCCGAGTGGGAGCGGATCAGTTCGGCGATCCGGTGGAGCACGCGGATCCGTTCCTTGGCGCGGGCGCGCGGCCACGGCCCCTCGTCGAAGGCCCGGCGGGCGCTGCGCACGGCAGCGTCGACGTCGGCGGTGGTGGCGACGGCGAACTCGCCGACGTGTTCGCCGGTGGCCGGGTGCACATGGGTCCACGTGCGACCGTCACTGGCGGATCGCCAGGAGTCGCCGATCAGCAGTTCACCGGTGGACAGCCCGACCGCGTCCCGCCTCGATTTGATCGACAGAACCATGAGACACCTCCGGCACGCAGGAATGAAACACGTTCTACTTCTGCGGAGGGTACGCTTCGGTCCGCGGGTCTGCCAGATACCCGGGCCATTCGCCGCCACCGTGCACGGCCAGCTCGGCACCACTGACATAGCCGGCCAGCGGCGAGGCGAGCAGCAGGCAGGCGTCGGCAATCTCGGCGGGCATCGCGGCTCGGCCCATCGGCACGGTCCGGGCAACGGCTTGCGGGTCCACCTGCGGCCCGTGCGTCTCCGTGTCCACCGGCCCGACAACGAGGGTGTTCACCCGGATCTTCGGCGCCCATTCCATGGCGAGACTGCCGGCCAGGTGATGCAGGCCAGCTTTGGCAGCACCATATGCGGCCGTGCCGGGCGAGGGCCGGGCGCCACTCATGCTGCCGATCATGATGATGTGGCCGCCTCCCGGCTGGTCCCGCAGCACCGGGTATGCCGCTTGGGAAACGTGCAGCGGGGCGAGCAGATTGAGCTCGATGACTTTCGCGTGCAGCCGGGGCGATGCGGTGTTGGCCGACACCGGCGGCGCTCCCCCGGCATTGTTGATCAGCACGTCGATCCCACCGAGTTGCTTCACAGCGGCGGCGATGAGCGCAGCAGCCTGCTCAGGGTCACGCACATCGGCGCGGAAGAAGTCAGCCACCGCCGACCCAGGTTCGGTGCGGCCGCAGACCAGCACGCGGGCGCCGGCGTTCAGGAAGGCGCGGGCGATGGCGGCGCCGATACCGCGGGTGCCGCCGGTGACCACCACCCGGCGGCCGGAAGCGTCGAGGGGGTGCATCCGTCGAGCGTAGACCACCAAGCAAGCGCTAGGTTAGGCTGCCGCCATGGCCGTAGAAGTGCAACCCGGCGCCATCACCGAAGTGACGATGAATTTTCCGCCGGTCAATGCGTTGCCGGCGGCCGGCTGGCTGGAGCTGGCCGATGCACTCACGAGGGCGGGCGCCGATCCGGCGGCCCGGGTGGTGGTGCTGGCCGCCGAAGGCCGCGGATTCTGCGCCGGCGTGGACATCAAGGAGATGCAACGCTCGCCCGGCCACGAGGCGCTCCTGGCCGCGAACCGCGGCTGCGCTGCCGCGTTTGCCGCGGTCTACGAATGCCCCGTCCCGGTGATCGCTGCGGTGCAGGGCTTCTGCCTCGGTGGTGGCATCGGCTTGGTCGGCAACGCGGATCTGATCGTCGCCGCCGACAACGCCGAGTTCGGCCTGCCCGAGGTGGACCGGGGCGCACTCGGCGCAGCGACCCACCTGGCCCGGCTGGTGCCCCCGCAGCTCATGCGCACGATGGTCTACACCTGTCGGCCGGTCTCCGCGCATGACCTCCAACGGTTCGGCTCGGTGCTCAGCGTGGTGCCCGCCGCGGAATTGCGGGCAGCCGCGCGCGAGGTGGCCGCGGAGATCGCCGGCAAGGATCCGGTGGTGATCCGACGGGCCAAGGAGTCGCTGAACGGCATCGATCCGGTCGACGTCAAACGGTCGTACCGGTTCGAGCAGGGTTTCACGTTCGAGCTCAACCTGAACGGCGCGGGTGACCGGGCACGGCAGAAGTTCGTCGAAGGACGGTGAGCGGTGGGTGAGGTGCTGACGATCCCGGACGTGGTGGGGGAACTGCGTTCCGGAATGACGATCGGGATCGGCGGCTGGGGGTCGAGACGCAAACCGATGGCTTTGGTACGCGCCATAGCCCGCGCCGGCCTCACCGATCTGACCGTGGTCAGCTACGGCGGCCCGGACATCGGCCTGCTCATCGCGGCGGGCTGCGTACGCCGGGTCATCACCGGTTTCGTGTCACTGGACAGCATCGCCCTCGAACCGCACTTCCGGCGCGCCCGGCAAGACGGCACGGTGGCGCTGACCGAGTGGGACGAAGGAATGCTGTACTGGGGACTCCTGGCCGCGGCGAACCGGTTGCCGTTCCTGCCGATCCGGGCCGGGCTGGGCTCCGATGTGACCCGGTTCGACCGTGAGCTGCGGACCGTGCGCTCGCCGTACCCGGATGATGAGGAATTGCTTGCTGTGCCGGCGCTGCGGCTGGATGCGGCACTGGTGCACCTGAACCGCGCCGACGAACGCGGCAACGGGCGCTATCTCGGGCCGGATCCGTACTTCGACGATCTGTTCTGCCTGGCGGCGCAGCGTCGGTTCCTGTCGTGCGAGCAGATTGTCGGCACCACCGCGCTGGCGGAGAATGGGCCACCGCAGGGGCTGCTGCTGAACCGGATGATGGTCGACGGCGTGGTGGAGACCCCGCACGGCGCCCACTTCACGAGCTGCGTTCCCGATTACGGCCGGGACGAGGCGTTTCAGCGCGAGTATGCGCGGGCCGCGGCCGATCCGAGTGACTGGAAACGGTTCCAGGCCACGTATCTTGACGTCGATGAGGCCGGCTACCAGGCGGCGGTGCACCACCATGGCTGAGCTGACGGCAACTCGCGCGGAGATCTGCGTGACAGCGTGCGCTGAGGTGTGGCGGGGCGACGGGGCGATCCTGGCCGGGCCGATGGCACTGATCCCCCGGCTGGGCGCCCGGCTGGCGCAGCTCACCTTCGCCCCGGACCTCGTCCTCAGCGACGGCGAGGCGACCCTGGTCTGCGACGACCGTCCGGAGGGATGGCTGCCGTATCGGGCGGTGTTCCAGGTGGTGGCGGCGGGCACCCGGCACGCCATGATGGGGGCGAGCCAACTCGACCGGTACGGCAACCAGAACATCTCCTGCATCGGCGCCTGGGAGCGGCCGTCCGCGCAACTCCTCGGCGTCCGGGGTGCACCCGGCAACACGATCAACCACGCGGTCAGCTACTGGGTACCGCGGCATTCGCCCCGGGTCTTCGTGGAGCACGTCGACGTGGTGTCGGGCATCGGATACGACCGGGCCACCGCGCTCGGCAGTCCCAGCAACCGTTTCCACGAGATCCGTACGGTGGTCACCGATCTCGCTGTCCTTGACTTCGCGACGCCGGACCGGTCGATGCGGCTGCGCTCGGTGCACCCGGGAGTGTCCACCGCAGACGTCGTACAAAAAACCGGTTTTGCTCTGGTGGTGCCCGACGCCGCGCCGGACACCCGGCTGCCCACCGCGGCGGAGTTGGTGCTGATCCGGCAGAGGCTGGACCCGGACGGCTTGCGGGAGAAGGAGCTGCGATGAGGACTCGGCTGACCGACCTGCTCGGCTGTCCGCATCCGGTCGTGCAGACCGGCATGGGCTTCGTGTCCGATGCCGCGCTCGTGGCGGCGACGTCGGCGGCGGGCGGCTTCGGCATCATCGCGTCGGCTGCCATGAGTCTCGACGAGCTGCGCGCGACGATCCGGCAGGTGCGGCAGCGCACTGACGCGCCGTTCGGGGTGAACGTTCGTGCCGACCTGCCGGACTCCGCCGAACGGATCGACTTGCTCATCACCGAGCAGGTCCGGTTGGCGTCCTTCGCGCTCGCACCGAGCCGGGACCTGATCCGCCGGTGCCAGGACGGGGGTGTGCTCACCATGCCGTCGGTGGGAGCGCGCCGGCACGCCGAAAAGGTGACGGCCTGGGGCGTGGACGCGGTGCTGGTGCAAGGCGGCGAAGGTGGCGGGCACACCGGGCCGGTGCCCACGACGTTGCTGCTGCCGCAGGTGGTCGACGCTGTCGACGTGCCCGTGGTGGCGGCCGGGGGCTTTTTCGACGGTCGGGGCCTCGTCGCCGCGCTGGCCTACGGCGCTTCGGGCATCGCAATGGGAACCCGGTTCCTGCTCACCTCGGACAGCCCGGTGAGTGCGGAGGTGAAGGCGCACTATCTGGCCGCTTCGGTCACCGACACCGTGGTGACGACGCGGGTCGACGGTGTCCCCCACCGCGTCCTGCGCACACCGTTCGTCCGTGCCCTCGAGGACGCCGGTCCGGTCAGCGGGTTGGTCCGGTCGGTCCGGCATGCCCAGGCGTTCCGACGGCAGACCGGGTTGTCCTGGGCGGCGCTGCTGGGCGCGGCGCGGGCCACCCGACGCGGACGCGGGCTGTCGTGGGCGCAGACGGTGATGGCGGCCAACACCCCAGCACTGTTGCGCACGTCGATGGCGCAGGGGCGGCCCGAAGCCGGAGTGATGCCCGCGGGGCAGGTGGCTGGGCTGATCACCGACCTGCCGTCCTGCGCCGAGCTGATCGACCGGATCGTCAAGGAGGCGGACGACCGGCTCGCGGCACTCAGCAGCGCTCGATGATCGTGACGTTCGCCTGACCGCCACCCTCACACATGGTCAGCAGGCCGTACCGGCCGCCGATGCGTTCCAGCTCGTGCAGCAGGGAGGTCAGCAGCCGCGCGCCCGTGCCGCCGAGCGGGTGACCGAGTGCTATCGCGCCACCGTTCACGTTGACCCGGGCCGGATCCGCCCCGGTCTCGTGCAGCCAGGCGAGAACCACCGCGGCGAACGCCTCATTGATCTCGAACAGGTCGATGTCGGCAACGGTCAGCCCGGCCCTGCGCAGGGCGTGCGCGGTGGCCGCGATCGGGGCGGTCAACATCAGGATCGGATCGTCGCCCCGGGCGGACAGGTGGTGGATGCGGGCCCGGGGATGCAGAGCATGCCGGCGGACAGCCTCGGCAGATGCGACCAGCAGCGCGGCAGCACCGTCGGCGATCTGGCTCGACGTGGCGGCAGTGGTCAGGCCGTCCGGCAGCAGGGGTGCGAGGGCGGCCATCCGTTCGGCCGAGGTGTCCCGACGCGGGCATTCGTCCGCCTCGCACTCGCCCAGCGGCGCCAGCTCGATCTTGAACCGGCCCTCATCGCTGGCGCGGACAGCTCGGCGGTGACTGGTCAGCGCGTATTCCTCGAGATCGGCCCGGGTCAGGTCCCACCGGTGCGCGATGGCGTCCGCGCTGCGGAACTGTGAGATCTCCTGATCGCCGTAGCGGGCGGCCCACCCGACCGAACCCGCGTACGGGCCGTGCGGCGCCATGGCGCTGCCGATAGACACCTGGCTCATGTTCTGCACGCCGCCGGCGACGATGAGGTCGGCGGTGCCGCTCATGACCGCCTGGGCGGCGAAGTGCACGGCCTGCTGCGCCGATCCGCACTGCCGGTCCACGGTGACACCGGGCACGTGCTCGGGGAGCCCGGCGGCCAACCAGCTCGTGCGGGCGATGTCGCCGGACTGCGGGCCGAGGGTGTCCACACAGCCAAGAATCACGTCGTCGACGGTCGCCGGGTCGACTCCGGTCCGCTCGAGCAGCGCGGTGATGACGTGGGCACCGAGGTCCGCCGGGTGCACCGTGGCCAAGCCGCCACCGCGCCGACCGACCGGACTGCGGACCGCTCCGACCAGAAACGCCTCCACGGTTGACGCCCTCCGCTCCGTCGTCTCTACTAGAACCTGTTCTAATCTAGCGGATCGGGGTCACCCATGCACGTGGGATATACGCACGAGCACGTGCAGCTGCGCCGGGAGCTGCGGGCCTACTTCGCCGACCTCATGACTCCGGAACTGCGTGCCGGGCTGGGCGACGGGCAGGGCGAATACGGCAGCGGGGAGGCGTACCGGGCGGTGGTCCGTCGGCTCGGCCGCGACGGCTGGCTGGCACTCGGCTGGCCCAAGGAGCACGGCGGCGGCGGGCGCTCCCGGATGGATCAACTCGTCTTTGCCGACGAGGCCGCGATGGCGGGGGTGCCGGTGCCGTTCCTGACCATCTACACGGTCGGTCCCGCAATCATGCGGCACGGCACCCCGGAACAGCGAGCGGCCCTGCTGCCGCGGATCGCCGCGGGCGAGGCTCATTTCTCCATCGGCTATTCGGAACCCGACGCCGGCACGGACCTCGCGGCGCTGCGCACCCGAGCGGTCCGCACCGGCGACGAGTACGTCATCACCGGCCAGAAGATGTGGACCAGCCTCATTCAGTACGCGGACTACGTATGGCTGGCCTGCCGCACCGGTGACGCGCCCCGCCACAAGGGTCTGTCCATCCTCATCGTGCCGACCGACGCACCCGGCTTCTCCTGGACGCCGGTCCGCACCCTGGCTGGCCCCACCACCAGCGCGACCTATTACGCCGACGTCCGCGTGCCGACATCCGCCCTGGTCGGCGTCGAGAACGAAGGCTGGCGGCTGATCACCGACCAGCTCAACCACGAGCGGGTCGCGCTCACGTCGGCGGCTCCGCTGCGCCGGACCTTGCGCGACGTCGCCGACTGGGCCGCCCAGACCCGCCTGCCCGACGGCCGCCGGGTGATCGACCAGGAGTGGGTACGGCTGCACCTCGCCCGAGTGCACGCGAAAACCGAGGTGTTGAAGCTCTTCAACTGGCGCACGGCGGCCGGGTCCGACGGCGCGCTCGCCGCGGCAGGAGCCTCCGCCGGCAAGGTGTACGGCACCGAACTGGCCGTCGAGGCGTACCGCCTGCTCATGGAAGTGTTCGGTCCGGCCGCCACGGTCCGGACCGGATCACCCGGCGCGCTGCTGCAGGGTCAGGTGGAGCGCCTGCACCGCTCCTCGCTGATCCTCACCTTCGGCGGCGGCACCAACGAGGTGCAGCGCGACATCATCGCCGCGGGCCCGCTCGGCCTGCCCGTCCGCCGATAGAGGTGCTGAGCATGGACTTCTCCCTCACCGAAGAGGCACGGGACCTGGCCGCCCTGACCAGAGACCTCGCCACCTCCGGGCGCCCGCTGTGGCCGGCCCTCGCCGAGGCTGGCGTGCTCGCCGCCGCACTGCCCAAAGCGGCGGGCGGCGAAGGGTACGGCCTCATCGAACAGTGCGCGATCCTCACCGAGTTGGGCCGAGCCGCATCCGGCGTGCCGTACCTGCCGTCGATCGTGCTGGCAGCCAGCGCACTCGCCCGCTTCGGCACCGAGGACCAGGTAGCCGAGTGGGCTGTGCCGGCGAGCCGCGGCGAGCTCGTCCTCACCGTGGCGAACGGTTCCCTGTCTGTCGACGCGGGGCGGGTGTCCGGCACGATTCCCGCCGTGCCGGCCGCCACCGTTGCGGCGCTGCTGCTCGTGCCCGTGCCGGACGCCGGCGTTTTCCTGGTCCGGCCCGACGATCCCGGCGTGCTCGTCGAAGGCCAACGGGTGGGCGGCGACACCGGCGCCGGCCAGGTGCTGCTCAGCGACGTCACTGTGCCCGCTGAGCGGCTGATCGCGGACCCGGCGGCGGTGCCGTGGCTGGCCGCGTACGCCACGGTCGGGGTGGGTGGAATGCAGTTGGGTGTCGTGGAACGCGCCCTGGAACTGACCGCCGAGTACGCCCGAAGCCGGGTGCAGTTCGAGCGGCCGATCGGGGCGTTCCAGGCGGTCGCGCAACGGCTCGCCGACGCCCACATCGATGTCGAAGCCCTGCGGGTCACGCTGTGGCAGGCAGCTTGGCGGCTCTCCGAGAACCTGCCGGCCGATGCCGAAGTCGCCACGGCCGGGTTCTGGGCGGCCGAGGCCGGACATCGCGTGCTGCATACCGCCGTCCACGTCCACGGCGGCGTCGGCATCGACCTGGACTATGCGCTGCACCGCTATTTCGAGGCCGCCAAAATGCACGAGTTCAGTGTCGGCGGCGCCACCGCCCAGCTGCGGCAGCTCGGCGAAGCCTTACGATCGCCGGTAGAACGCGTTACAGTTTTCGAATGAAATTCACCCTCGGCATCGCACTGAACCCCCTCGATCAGCTGGCCGCACTCGCCCGCACCGCCGAGGAATGCGGCTTCTCCGCCATCGCCCTGCCCGACTCCATCTTCTTCGCCGAACAGGTGGGTGCGAAATACCCGTACACCCCGGACGGCAGCCGCTTCTGGACCGGCGAAACACCGTGGGCCGACCCGATGGTCCTCGCGGCAGCCCTCGGCGCCGTCACCGAGCGAATCCGCTTCTACACCCAGGTTCTCAAGCTCGGCCCACGCCACCCGGTGCTCCTCGCCCGCCAGATCGGCTCCGTCGCCGCCCTGACCGGCAACCGCTTCGGCCTCGGCGTCGGCCTCGGCTGGAACCCGGAAGAAGCCCAATGGTGCGGCACACCCTTCGCCGAACGGGCCGGCCGCTCCGACGAAGCCATCGAGGTGCTCCGGCTGATCCTCGGCGGCGGCATGGTCGAATACCACGGCAAACACTTCGACTTCGGCCGCCTCCAGATGAGCCCCGCCCCCACCGCACCCGTCCCGATCTACGTCGGCGGCCACACCGAGCCGGCCCTGCGCCGCGCCGCCCGCGTCAGCGACGGCTGGACGTCAGCGATGATTCGCCTCGAAGACCTGCGCAGCATCGTCACCCGCCTGGCCGAGCTACGCGCCGACTACGGCCGCGCCGACGAGCCGTTCGAAATCCAAGCCGTCTGCATCGACGCCCCCGGCCTCGACGGCTTCCGCCGCCAAGCCGACGCCGGCGTCACCGACGCCATCGTCATGCCCTGGATGGTCAAAGGCTCCGGCCCGGAGGCCCCGCTAACCGTCAAACAGGACGCGATCCGCCGCTTCGCCGACCACATCATCGGCCCGCTCAGCTGACCGGTCAGAACGGCTCGTCCAGCCAGAACGGCTGCCCGCCGAGCTTCGCGACCGGCCCGTCGATCGGTCCCGCACGGGGCCGCCACCGCATTTCCCGTAGAGGAGTCATCCACCGATCAAAGGGCCCGGCTGCTTCTGCACTCTCCCACGTGTCCATCGCCCGATACGGTAAGCCATGCTCCGGCGGCGACGTCTGTCTTGCCGCCGCACGTTGCTTGACGTGGTTGCTGGCTGACCGGATAGGCGCTCGCTAGCCCTCGAAGGCGGCGTCCACCTGAGTGCCGGTGAGGCCGAAGTCGGCCAGTTCGTAGCGGTGGGCCGGCCGCCGCAGGCCCGAGCGGCTCTCGGCGTGCAAGCCAGCCATGGCAGCCCGTGTTTCGGCGGTCAGCGGCAGGCCCAGCGTGGTGTAGATGCCCGCCACCGTGCCGAGCGGATCGGCCACGAAGTCCTCGTAGTCGACATCGACGAACTGCGCAGCGGCATGCCGCGCCCGATCGGCGCGGAACTGGCGCACCCCGCGCGACCACAGGGCGAGCTGGGCCCGGCCGATCGCCGGTCCGGCGAAGCGCGTGGACCAGCCCCGCGCAACGCGGGCGTTGAGACTGCATACTGACGCGATCGCCGTACGCGGGGCTCGATGGGTCTGGATCACCACCGCATCCGGATAGACGGCGAGCAGGGCGTCGAGGGCGAACAGGTGGCTCGGGTTCTTCAGGACCCAACGCCGGCCCGGGTCGTTCAGGCCGATGAGTTGCAGGTTGCGGCGGTGCCTGCGGTAGGCGGCCGTCCAGTCCTGCTCGGCCAGCCAGGCCGAGTAGGAGGGGATGCGGGCCAGGCATTCGTAGGACACCGACATCATCGACTGGCACAGCAACCGCCAGCATTCGTCGACCTGGTCGGCGGCGGAGTAGTGCATGCCCAGAAACTCGGGGTCGGCCTCGTGCTGGCGGCCGTATCCGGCGTGGAGGGCGGCGTAGACCGGATGGTCGTTCCACGTGGCACGCGGCGGCCGGGGCTGCGGCGCATCGGCGAGCCACAGCTCGAGTCCCTGGTGGGCCGGGTCGGCGGTGAGCAGCCGGTGCAGGGCGGTGGTGCCGGTGCGGGGCAGACCGGTGACGAAGATCGGCTGCGGCACGGCGATGTCGGCGTGCGCTGGATACTGCTGCCACGCCACCTGCGCCAGGAGCCGGGAGATCAGGCCTCCGCGCACCAGCGTCCGGGTCACCTTGCTGCCGTCCGGGGTCAGGTCGCTTTCCTTTGCGTACGCGGACAGCAGCACCCGCAGCCCGTCGAGGTAGTCGTCGGCGCCGAAGTCGTCCAGGCCGGTGAGGCGGGTGGCTGAGGCGTGCAGGTCCTCGACCGTGCCCACGTCGGTGCGCGTGGTCTGCATGCGGTGTCCCCTGACGTTCAGTGGTGGAATTCGCCGCAGTTGACGTCGAGGCATTGGCCGGTGATGCCGCGGGCGAGGTCGGAGGCGAGGTAGAGCACGGCATCGGCGACCTCCTCCGGCGTCGGCAGGCGCCGCAGGTCCGTGGTGGCCGCGATCTCGTCGTAGATCTGCTGGGGTGGCACACCACGCTCGGCGGCCTGGAAGTCGAACCAGGCGCGCAGGCTGTCGGCCCAGATCCAGCCTGGTGCGACCGAGTTGACGCGGACGCCACGCGGGCCGAGCTCGCTCGCCAGGTTCTGCGCGACGGCGAGCAGCCCGGCCTTGGCCAACTTGTACGGCCCGAACGGCCGCCGCGAATGCCGCAGCACCGCCGAGTTCACCATCACCACGCAGCCGCCCACCGCCACCAGGGCATCGGTGAGGAGCCGGGTGAGCCGCAGCGCGGCGAGCACGTTGATCTCGAAACTGTCCCGCAGATCGACCAGGTCCACCTTGCCCAGGCTGCGCATCGGCGGCATCGCGAAGGCGTTGTGCACGAGCGCGTCGACCCGGCCGAACTCGGCCAGTGCCGCGTCGCAGAGTCGCCGGGTGGCGGCTTCGTCGAGCAGATCGGTGGGCACGACCAGCGCCCGGCGGCCCGCGGCTGTCACCTTGCCGGCGACCTCGTCGAGCAGGGATTCGGTGCGGGCGGCCAGCACCACGTCGGCGCCGGATTGGGCGGCGCGGACGGCGACGGCCTGGCCGAGGCCGGGTCCTACGCCGGAGACCAGGACAACCTTGTCGGTCAGCATCAGCAGTTCACCCCAGCATCCGGGCGGCGACGGCGGCCTGGCGGGCGGCAATCCGTTTCCGGTAGGCCGCCAGCTCGATCGGCTCGTGGTGCGGCAGGACTTTCGGCAGATCGGCAACGTCGACGATGTCCACCTGCGGCCCGTCCGCGGCAGTGAGCGCGCGAGACACCCGTTGCCAGCGCAGTTGCACGTACCCGCGGCGGTGTCCAGTGCATTCGAGCCAGTTGGGCACGCCGGGGTCGCGTTCGCTGATGACGTACCGAATCAGGCGGTCCGGGTCGATCCGCGCCTGCGGGACGGTGAGGCTGGTCTGGTGGTGGATGTAGTCCAGCGAGACGTACCACATGCTGCCGAGCTGGATGCCCTGGTAGGGCGCGCCCGACGCCGGGACGGTGACCACCATCGCCTGGTCGTCGGCGAGCTGATAGTGGCCGACCGAGGAATACTGCGTAGCCAGACCGCCGGGCGTGAGGCGGGGTGGGGTGAGGGTGTTCACCGGCAGCCCGAGGTAGAAGCGCTCGGCGAAGGCGTGGAAGGTCTTCAGCCGGCTGATGAGGATCTTGCCGGCGACGCCGTACCGTTTGGCGAGGGCTCGCTGGCTGAGCTGCGGTGGCGCCTGGCCGATCCGGTCGACGCGTTCGATGCGCAGCATGCCCGGCTGCTCGGTGGCCCAGTCGCTGAAAACCTCCCGCACCACGAGCATGGCGGAGCCCGGCGCGAGGGCAAACGCGTTGCGGCCGGTGCAGTCGGGGCCGAAGCGGATGCGGAACGAGCCATCGGCGTCGCATTCGAGCTCCCGGTCGTCGAAGGCGGCGAGGCTGTCCGGCACGTCGAGCGGGGTGTAGTCGCCGTCGAGGATCTGGAAGCTGAGGTCCGCGGTGCTCCCCCGGCGGCCGGTCACCAGGTATTCGGCGTCGTCGCGGAGCCAGGCGTGGAAGTACAACGTGTCGGGGTTGTCCAGACCCAGCTTGGTGTAGGGGCCGGTGGATCGGACGAAGTAGGGAAAGTCGCGGTCGTAGGCCCAGGCCATCTGCACTGCGGCACGGATGCTGCCGGCGAGGTAGTCATACCCCTCGGCCAGGTCCTGTTCGCCCTGCACATGGGGGGCCGTGGCGATGATCTGCTCCGCCTCGAGGATCGCGTCGGCGAACGGCTGAGTAAGCACAGCCCATGCTAGAACGCGTTCTAATATTCGGTCAACGAGCGTTGTTGCACGGCTTGACCATGAATGGAACGTGTTTCAGTCTGAGCGGATGACGCAGACGATGCGGGCGTTCAGAATGATCGACTGGAGCAAGCCACCGCAGGCAGAAACCGTGCCGGTGCCGGCGCCGGGCGCAGGTCAGGTGCTAGTGCGAGTCGCTGGCTGCGGACTGTGCCGGTCTGATCTGACCATGGCCCGGATGCCGCAGGGCCCGGGCGAGAAACTGGGCTGGGCAATGCCGTTCACGCTGGGCCACGAGACAGCCGGCTGGGTCGCCGCACGCGGTCCCGGCGTCCGCGACGTCAGCGAAGGCGATCCGGTCGCGCTGGCCGCCGCCACTTCCTGCGGCACCTGCTGGCACTGCGTCCGAGGACTCGACAACAGCTGCGTCCTGGGACTTGCCGGCCGGGGATACGGACGCGACGGCGGCCTCGCCGATTACGTCCTGGCCGACCGGCGTGCCCTGCTGCCGCTGGGCAGCCTCCACCCGCGACATGCCGGGCCCCTCACCGACGCGGGCGCTACGGCCTATCACGCGGTCCGACGCGCCCTGCCCCGAATCATGTCGGGTGGGACTGTCGTCGTGCTCGGCGCCGGCGGGCTGGGCGCCTTCGCGCTGCAATTCCTGCGGCAGCTGACCGCGGCACGCATCGTCGCCGTCGATCCAGCTCCGGATCGTCTTGCGCTTGCCGAGTCGTACGGAACCGTGCCGCTGCCCGGCGTGGACGACCAGACTCGCCGGAGCTTGCGGCAGTTGGTTGGCGGCTTCGGCGCGGATGCGGTGCTCGACTTCGTCGGCACTGACGAGACCATCGCGACAGGCCTCGCGGCGGTACGGGCGGGCGGCGCGTACGGCCTGATCGGGTCGGCGGGCGGGCGGCTGGCGACACCATGGTTCTCCACACTCCCCCGCGATGGCGAGGTATTCACATTCCAAGGTGGCTCTATCGCCGATGCGCAGGAGGTCATTGCGCTGGCACAGGCGGGTCTGATCGAGAACATCGTCGAGGAGTTCACATTCGACCAGACCGAAAAGGCCTACAAGAAGCTCACCAATGGACGCCTCAGCGGTCGCGCGGTGGTCCTGCTTACGTCCGAATTGGATCACCCCTTACCGAATGCTGACAGTTCCCGCGTACAGTCCTGATCCGAAACCGGTTTCCTGCCCTTGCCCCTTTTCCTTACTCCGCAGGAGACTCCCGCATGCGTAAGAGATTCACCGCCCGGCGTGCCCTCGGCGTGCCGGCGGCCGTGGTAGCCCTCGCCGGCACCCTGGCGGCAGCGCCGACCGCGCCGACCCACGCCGCTCCGGTCGAGGATGCCGTCGGCAGCACCTGGCTCGGCCTCGGCTACAACCAGGACCCGCTCTACCGCGGCGCCGACGACGACGAGCCGGTCCAGTGGCCCGACGACGACTTCGCCAAGCTGACGCAGCGCACGGACTTCATCAGCCCCGGCCTGGTTCGGATCATGATCAACCGGCCGTGGTTCAACCCCTCCGGCACCGTCGGAACCTACAACTGGAAGACCCCGCAGATGCAGAACGTGTTCCGCATCATCGCGCACTACCAGGAGCAGGGCACCAACGTGGTGACCGGCATGTGGGGTGTGAACAGCCGGGACTTCTACGTCTCCCCCGAGGCCGCCACGCTGCAGGCCGACCTGATGCGCAAGTTCAAGGACAAGGGCCTCGGCAACGTCGTCCGCTACAACGGCATCAACGAGCCGAACAACGACAAGGGCCTCAAGTACGCGGACTGGCGCACCGCCACCGCAAACCTGCGCACGGCGTTCGTCCGCGCCGGGCTCTCCCCGGACCTGATCGGCGGACCGGACACCGCCCAGGCCGGCATCGCCGCCCAGGACGGCGACCTCGGCCTCCAGTCGGTGCCGGTCGAAGCCGCGAACACCGAACAGAACCTCGTGTGGAAGAAGGCGGGAATGACGGGCTTCTCGGCCCGCTTCTACCGCACCCCCGACGCGACCGGCACCCACTGGACGTTCCAGGCGTCGAAGAACGGCACTTCCTGGACGAACGTCGACGTGCAGCAGACCGCACCGGTCAAGACCCACGCCACCAACCCCTGGTACCGCGTGGACGTCTCCCCGCGGGCCTTCCCGGACGGCACCAAGTTCCTGCGCCTCACGATGCCGCCCGCCCGCGGCATCGAACGCGCCGTCTCAGCGGTCACCCTGTTCACCGATTCCGGCAGCACCACGGATCCGATGAACGACCTGACCAAGACCGAGTCCCACTCCGCCGGCTGGACCTACCCGGGCGGCTCGAAGGTCAACGACTGG
The DNA here is from genome assembly GCF_044452725.1 of Actinoplanes sp. NPDC051859. Classification (NCBI taxonomy): domain Bacteria; kingdom Bacillati; phylum Actinomycetota; class Actinomycetes; order Micromonosporales; family Micromonosporaceae; genus Actinoplanes; species Actinoplanes sp. NPDC051859. The sequence goes on from NZ_JBITBX010000008.1 coordinate 262,083, forward strand.
TGGCTGCAGTCCGCCCTGGACCGTGAGGTCGCGCAGAGCGAAGCCCACTTCTACGTGCACGAGGTCGACATCCCCGGCACCCCGCCCGAATACCCCGAGGCCACCCTGACCGAGGCCGTCAAACAGCTGAAGAAGGCCAACGGTGGTGGCACCGTCATCCTCGGCGAGACCGGCATGAAGGCCCCGGGCAACGACCCCGACAAGGACTACTCCTTCACCCGCGACTACCCCCACGGCGTCCGCATGGCCGACCTCGCCGTCCAGGAAGCCCGCGCCGGCGTCGACGGCGCCATGGCCTGGTGCCTCGACGGATACGCCCCGGAAACCCAGTGCGGCATGTGGGACCACACCAAGCCCCTGGAGCCGAAGACCCTGCGGCCGTGGTTCTACACTTGGAGCCTGCTCTGCCGCTACCTGCCGGCCGGCACCGAGATGTTCGCCCCACCGCAGCCGACTGGCGTGCGCGTGCTGAAGGCCAAGCTGCCGGGCGGCGGCTGGACCTTCGTGCTGGTCAACCGCAACAGCACCAACGCCAAGGTCACCGTCACCGCGCAGACCGGCACGATCACCCTGAACAAGTACGCCTACACCGAAGGCAACGCCCCGACCGACCCCACGACCGGCTTCCCGGTCCCGGCCGGCAAGCTGACCACCTCCTTCGACACCGGCCACGACCTGACGGTCGGCGCCAACTCGGTAGCGATCTTCACCACCGCTCCCTGACCCCCTCAACTGTGCGGGGCAGGTGGCCGGCCACCCGCCCCGCACACGGTTTCCGGTCGAGCGATGAGTTCGCGGGCGGTCGCCGGTCTAACCTTTTGACCGAGACAACCGACGCATCGGGAGTACGCCATGGGACTGATCCACCTCGAGCTGTTCGCGACCCTCGACCTGGTCGGGCAGGCGCCCGGCGGTCCCGACGAGGATCCTGCGGGATTCCCGTTCGGCGGGTGGCAGGCGCCGCTGATCGACGAGGTCGCCGGTGCGCAGATCACTGCCGCCTACGAGGGCACGGATGCCCTCCTGCTCGGCCGGCGCACCTACGACATCTTCGCCGGCTACTGGCCGCATCAGGAGGGCGGCGAGGACAACGAGATCGCGACGCTCTTCAACCGAATCCCCAAGTATGTCGCGTCGCGGGGCAAGCCTGAGCTCTCCTGGGCCGGGTCGACCCACCTGGGTCCGGACCTGGCCGCCGCGGTGCGGGAGATTCGCGACCGGCACGAGAACATCAAGGTCGTCGGCAGCCTGGATCTCGTGCAGACACTGCTGCGCGAGCGGCTCTTCGACCGCATCGACCTCTGGCTGCACCCGATCGTGCTCGGCGTCGGCAAGAAGGTGTTCGACGGCGGCGTCGTCCCGGCCAATCTCACCCTCCTGCAGCCGCCGGCAGCCAGTCCGAAGGGCTCCGTGTATCTGCAGTACGGGCTCGCCGAGGGCACACCCGCAACGGGCGACATGAGCGCCCCCGACCGCGGCATCTGAGGCCGACCATCCGGCGGGGCATGGCAGCAGCCGTGCCCCGCGCAGTTCAGGACGGCAGATCGACCCAGGCCACGGCACTGATCCGCCAGCCCGCGCCGGTCCGGACGAACTGGAACGTCTTCGTCCCCCGGCCGGTGAACGACTCGCCGTCCAGGACGCCGGACTTCTCGTAGGGGCAGCAGTGCTGGGCGATGCCGTCGAAGACCTCGGTACGGCCGGGTAGCGCCCACTCCCGGAAGTCGGACAGGCGATCGCCGGCGAGCAGAGCGCGGCGGGGTTCGATGAAACTGTCCACGTCGTAGACGGTCGGGTCCGGGCTACCGCTCGCGAAGATGACGGCCCGCGGGTGCAGGATCTCGCGGAGGGTGTCGACGCGGGCCGTGGAGTCCGGCCCGGACACGAATGCGGCGAAGAAGGCACGCACGAGGTCTTCGACAGCCTCGACATCGGTGGGGGTCACGCAGGAACGGTAACGGTTCAGGCGATCTTGCGCAGGCGGGCCAGGGCTTCGTCGGTCTCGGTGACCAGTTCGGCCAGCACGTCGGCGACCGGACGGACCTCGTTCATCCGGCCCACGATCTGCCCCACGGGCATCGGTACGACGCTCGGATCGCCGGCGTCCATCAGGCGGGAGTGCGCGTCTGCCACGAGAAGGTTCTGCAGCGGCATCGGCAATGGCGCCGGCGCTTCGTCCGTCGCCCAGGCGTCAGTCCAGCGGTTACGGAGCAGGCGGGCCGGTTTGCCGGAGTAGATCCGGCTGCGGACCGTGTCGCCCGATCCGGCGCGCAGCAATGCTTCGCGCAGAGCGGGCGCGCTGCGGTACTCCTCGGTGCCGAGCCAGATGGAGCCCGTCCACACCCCGGAGGCACCGAGGGCGAGGGCGGCCGCGATCTGCCGACCGCTGCCGATGCCGCCGGCCGCGCAGACCGGGGCCTGGTCCCCGACCGCGTCGACGATCTCGGGAATCAGCACCATGCTGCCGATTTCGCCGGTGTGGCCGCCCGCTTCGGCGCCCTGCGCGATGACGAGGTCGACCCCGGCAGCAACGTGACTGCGGGCGTGCGTGGCCCGGCCCGCCAAGGCAGCCACGACGAGGCCGTGGTCATGAGCTCGGGCGATCACGTCGGGCGGCGGCGGGCCGAGCGCGTTGGCGATCAGCCGGACCGGGTGGGACAGGGCCACGTCGACATGGGTACGCGCCACCGAATGCAACCACCCGAGAACGCCGGGGTGCGACGACGCGGCGGCGAGCGGGGGTACGCCGAGCCGCAGCAGTGTCCGTTCCACGAAGTCGCGGTGGCCGGGCGGGATGAGTCGGTCGAGGTCGGCGGGGGCACCTTCAGCCGGTTCGGTGCCGGGCATGACCACGTCCACGCCGTACGGGCGGCCGGCAGTTGCCGCGTCCAGCCAGGACAGGGTGGCGTCGAGGTCGGCTGCGTCGTTGAAGCGGACGCAACCCAGGACACCGAGACCACCCGCGCGGCTGACCGCGGCTACCACGTGCTCGGAGGGGCTGAAGGCGAGGATCGGGTAGTCGATGCCGAGGCGGTCGCACAGCTCAGTCCGCATGGGTCACGGCCTCGCCGGTGTGACTTTGTGCGTACCGTTGCGCCCAGCGGTAGTCGGCTTTGCCGCTGAGCGTACGGGTGATCTCGTCGACCCACCACAGCTCGCGCGGCACCTTGTAGCCGGCGATCCGCTGACGGAGATGCTGGTCGAGGTCGGCGAGGTCGGGTCGCTGGCCGGGCCGGGTCTGCACCAGCGCAGCGACGCGTTGGCCGAGCCGGTCGTCGGGGATGCCGATGACCAGGGCGTCGAAGACGCCGGGGTGGGCTTTGAGCGCGCCCTCGACTTCCTCGGGGAACACCTTTTCGCCGCCGGTGTTGACGCAGGTGTTGCCGCGGCCCAACAGGGTGATGGTGCCGTCGGGCTCGAGACGAGCGAGGTCTCCGGGTACGGCGTAGCGCTTGCCGTCCACCTCGGTCAGCAGCGTGGCGGTCTTCTCCGGGTCCTTGTGGTAGCCCAGCGGCAGGTAGCCGCCGCGGGCCAGTCGGCCGATGACGCCCACGTCGGCGGGTTTGCCGTATTCGTCGATGACGATGGTGTTGGGACCGGGGGTGAAGCGGGGGCCGTCGACGGCACCGCCTTCGATCTCGGCGACCACGCCCATGCCGGCGAAGCCGGTTTCGGAGGAGCCGATCGCGTCGGTGATGAGCACGTCCGGGAGCAGTTCGAGGAACTGACGTTTGACCACCGGGGAGAACAGCGCCGCGCTGGAGGAGATTGCGAAGAGCGAGGAGCCGTCGTAGCCGCCGGCGGAATAGGCCTCGATCATCGGGCGCGCCATCGCGTCGCCGATGAGCACCACGACGTTGACCTTGTGCCGGGCGATCGCCTGCCAGGCGGCAGCAGCGTCGAAGTGGTGCAGCACCACCACCGTGTCGCCGCCGAAGAGGGCAGCGAGCGCAGCCCATTGCGCGTTGCCGTGGATGAGCGGGGCGAGGCAGAGGCGGACCATCCCCCCGGTTTCCACGCCACGGCGAGACTGCGCCCATTCGTCCTCGAGCGGGATGCCGGACATGAAGTCGACGCCGCCGCCGAGCACCCGCCACACGTCGGCGTGGCGCCAGATCACGCCCTTCGGATAGCCGGTGGTGCCGCCGGTATAGAGCAGGTAGAGATCGTCGCCGGAGCGTTCCGGGAAGTCGCGAATCGGTTCACCGGCGGCCAGGGCGTCGGCGTACGGCATGCTTCCGGCGGCGGCCAGGTCCGCATCCGAGCCGTCGGGGAGCGCAACGACGGTGTGCAGGCCGCTGGTGGCGGGCCGCACGTTGGCGACGCGGGGGGCGTACTTGCGGTCGTGAATCAGCGCGGTGAGGTCAGCGTCGGCGAAGAGAAACTGCAACTCGTTCTCGACGTACCGGTAGTTGATGTTCACGACCGCGGCCCGGAGCTTGTAGACGGCGAGCATGGCCGCCACGGCGTCGATCGAGTTGCCCGCGTAGAGGCCGACGTGGTCGCCCGCGCCGACGCCACGGGAGGCGAGGAAGTGCGCCAGTCGGTTGGCATCGGCTTCGAGGTCCGCGAAGGACACCGATCGGTCGCCACAGGCTACGGCGATGCGGTCGCCGAAGGCGTCGACCGCGTGTTCGAACAGATCCGCTATATTGGCCGCCATCCCTCGAAACTAGAACGTGTTATTGTCCGCTTGCAAGGTCGGAGAATTCGCAGGCGGTGAGGAGACGGGCGTGCCAGAGCAACCCCATGCCCTTGTGGAACAGCGCGGCCCGGTGCTCATCGTGACGATGAACCGGCCATCCGCCCGCAACGCGTTGTCCGCGGAGATGATGGCGATCATGCGCGACGCCTGGGACCGGGTGGATGAGGACCCCGAACTGCGGGTCGCCGTCCTCACCGGTGCGGGTGGCGCGTTCTGCGCGGGCGCCGATCTCAAGGCAATGACCCGCGACCATCCCGGCGACGGCTTCCGGACGAACGGCACCGACCTGTCCCGCATCGATGCGCTGTTGAAGGGACGCCGGCTCACCAAGCCACTGATCGCCGCTGTCGAGGGCCCCGCCGTCGCCGGCGGCACCGAGATCCTGCAAGCCACCGACGTCCGGGTGGCCGGCGCGAGCGCCCGCTTCGGCGTCTCCGAGGCACGCTGGGGGCTGTTCCCGCTCGGTGGATCGGCGGTGCGGTTGCCGCGGCAACTCCCGTACACCATCGCGGCGGACCTGCTGCTGACCGGCCGACACCTGACCGCCGAGGAGGCCCACCGCATCGGTTTGATCGGGCACGTCGTGCCCGACGGGCAGGCCCTCGACAAGGCCCTGGAGTTGGCGACGACCATCGCCGCGAATGGCCCGGTGGCGATCCGGGCCATTCTGCGGACGATGCGCGAAACCGAGGGCATGCCCGAAAACGAGGCCTTCACCGTCGAGTCCGACATCGGTACGGCGGTCTTCATGAGTGCCGACGCCAAGGAGGGCCCGCGCGCCTTCGCGGAGAAACGTACCCCGCACTTCCAGGGGCACTAGACAGCCACGATCGCGATCAGGCCGGGTCGGGCGGGTTCAGGATCGGACGGGATCGCCTCGGTTCGGGCCTCGTCGAACCCGCCTGTCGTGCGTCGCGCAGCGGCCGGTCCGGCGGCAACCTGCGCAGCAGCCGGCCGAGGACGACGGCGACCGGGACAGCCAGGAGGGCGTACACGACATCCGTGTCAGCACCGTGCACCGGCGGATTGCCCGCCAAGGCGGTGAAGAGCGAACTGACCGGCAGGACGATCGAGACCCAGGCAAGCGGCGCCCAGACCACCGGGATGGCGATAGCGGTGACGGTGAGCGCGGCCGGGTAGTACAACCAGCCTCGCAATCCGCGTGGGCGCGGCCCGGAGAGCACGACGACCGCGAAAGCCAGCGCGACAGTGAAGGTCAGAATCGCCAAGAAGCGGTCGCCGCTGGGCTGTTGCCAGGTGAAGCGGATGAGAACCGGCACGGCACCCGCGACCACCGCGACCGGCACAGCTACTGCGACACGGAGTCGGGTGACCGTCCCGGCTGCGCGCACCGCCGCGACGACGGCGACCACCGCCAGCAGAGCGCCGACCCCGGCACTCGACGGATTCAGCTCCGGCTCCGTGTCGTACGGCGACTCGGTCATCGTTGCCACACCGGCGAGGACGGCCGCGATGAGCGCCCCGGTGAAGAGCGTGCCGGGCCGGGGCACCAACGGGATGGTTCCCGCGAACGCGCACCAGGCGAGGGCAGCGACCACTGCGCCGATCGCCAGTGGCACGGAGCCGGAGGACAGGTTCAGCCGGTCCACGCCGAGGTCGGCCACGAACCAGACGCCGCCGCCGAGCAGCACGGCCCGGGTGCCACGCCGGTCGCCGCGCACGTACACCAGCAGCACGAGGATCAACGCGATCAGTGAGTCCCAGCGCAACTCCCGAGCCCAGTAGGTGTTGTTCTCCGCCGTAGCGTCCGGCAGGTGCTCGGGCTCGCTCAGCGGTTGCAGCACCGTCATGCTCAGCGTCCACGCGACCGCCGAGACGGCGGCGAGCGAGCCGAGCAGGAGGCGTTCCGCCGTCACCCGCGACCAGCGAACCGGACTGGCAGGTGACGTCGCCGTGGCTGGCGTGGGCGTGGCTGGCGTGGGCGTGGCTGGCGTCGGGGTGGCGACCTCCACCGCCGGTTCTCGCCAGCGCCTCGCGACCGCCCAGCCGAAGGCGACCGCGCATACCGTCCACGGCAGCAGCAGGAGCGTGGCGTCCCCGAGTGCCTCGGTGATGACGTAATCGTTGTCCGCACTCGGTGGATCGCGGAGGACCTGCACCAGCATGGGCAGCATCGATATCACCGGCGCGGCGAACGCAGCGACGACCCAAGCCCGGACGGTCCGGCCGGCACTCACCGCCCGCACGACCGCCACCACCAGCACGAACGTCGCCACGATCCAGCTCGCGGCCATCATCGTCATCCCGCCCATGTCGAGATAGCCGCTTCTGAAGAGGAGGAGGGGCCAGAGCACCAAGCTCAGCGCCCCGACCGCCGTGGCCGCGACCCCCAGGCTGCCGGCCGGTCCGGGTGCGTGGCCGCCGCCCGATCCGGCCCACCGGCCCCCTGCGACGGTGTAAACCGTCATGATCATCGCCACCAGAACGGCCGACAGCAGCCGACTGGCTGGCGAGTAGTAATCAGGATCGACAGCGTCGCTGATCACCTCGGACAGGACCATCGACGCGCCGACGCCGAACACGCAGACAGCCATGAGCCGGCCGATCGAGCGCCACACCGGCCCGGGACGCAGCCGCTCCCAGCGGCTCCGCGGCTCACCGTTCTCGTCGAAGGTCAACGGCGTGGCCGCCAGGCTGAAGGCGTACGACAGGCGACGTCCTGCGGTGCCGCGGCGCTGCCGCAGCATCAGGAGCTCAGCCGCCCATTCCCGGGACATGTCATCGCGGACGTCGGCGGGCCACCGCCGGGCGGCCACGCGCAGCAGAACCTCGACAAACCAGTTCAGGACGCCCATGTCGGCCTCCGCTTGGTGAGCGCACCGGCGGGCGAGTGCCGCTGCCGATACTCGGCGAGCGAGAGGCGGGCCGCAGTGAGGCCCTCGGGGGTGAGCCGGTACCAGCGCCGAGCGGGCCGGCCCGCCGCCACCGGGTCGATCTCCTCCCAGTGCGCCGCCAGCCAGCCGGCCCGCTGCAGCCGGGTCAGGATCGGGTAGATGGTGCCGCTGGGCAGGCCGGTCGCCTGCATGATGTCGAGGCCGTACCGCTCGTCATCAGGGTCGACGAGGAAGGCCTGCAGCACCTCGGCCAGGGCTGTGGTCATCCGGAGGGAAGCCGTCATGCCCGCGTACGCTACATAGGGTCTGCAATTTTCGCTACATAGGGTTTGAGCTGCTCACCTAGATGGCGCGGTCGCGTCCCGCCCAGTAAGGCTCGCGCAGCAGCCGTTTGTACAGCTTGCCGTTCGGATCGCGCGGGAGCTCGTCGGTGTAATCGACACTGCGCGGGATCTTGAAGCTGGCGAGCCGCCCGGACAGGTAGGCAAGCAGCTCGGCGGTCAACTCCGGCCCGGCGGCCACGCCCAGCTCCGGCTGTACGACGGCCTTGAGCTCCTCACCCCACTCGTCGTGCGGCACGCCGAAGACGGCGACGTCGGCAACGGCCGGGTGAGCGGCCAGCTCCCCCTCGATCTCGGCGGGATAGATGTTCACGCCGCCCGAGATCACGACGTCGCTCTTGCGGTCACAGAGGAAGAGGTAACCCTCGGCGTCGAGGAAGCCGATGTCGCCGACCGTGAACATGCTGCCGTGCCAGGATTCGCGGGTCTTCTTTTCGTCACCGAGGTACTCGAACCTGGCGTCTCCCATCTGCAGGTAGACCTGGCCGGGCTCGCCGACCGGCATGTCGTTGCCCGTGGTGTCCAGCACCCGGATGCGGGAGCCGGGCCAGGCGCGGCCGACCGAGCCGGGTCGCTCGCGCCATTCGGCGGCGGTGATCAGGGCTCCCCCGCCCTCGGACGCGGCGTAATACTCGACCACGACGGGGCCCCACCAATCCAGCATCTGCCGCTTGACCTGCGGCGAACAGGGCGCAGCACCGTGAATCATCACGCGCATCGAGGACAGGTCGTAGCCGGTGCGAACCTTCTCCGGCAGGGCCAGGAACCGCCCGAACTGAGTCGGCACCATGTGGCTGTGGGTGACCCGATGCCGTTCGATGAGCCGCAGCGCTTCCTCGGCTCCCCAACGGTCCATCACCACCACGGTGTGGCCCAGCTGGATCGAGATGACGGCAAAGTTCATCACCGCCGTGTGATAGAGCGGCGAGCAGCACAGATGCACGTGACCGTCGAACGGCTCGAGGCCGAACAGACCGAAGAACCAGGTCGAGGTCGCGGGTACGGCGTCCGGGTCGGCGCCGGTGAGCGGCCGGCGCACGCCCTTCGGGCGACCCGAGGTCCCCGAGGTGTAGACCATGAGCGTGCCCGCCGTGCGAGCACCGGGGCGACCGGAGCCACCCGAGCCCACCTGGGCGAGCGGCCGAAAGCCAGCGACCCTGCCCACCGCGAGGCGCCCCTCGGCAGGCACACTCGCTTCGCGGGCCGCAGCGGTTGCCGCCTCGGCGAAGCGTTCGTGGGCGACGAAAACCCGGGCACCGCTGTCGCGCAGGATGTACGCGATCTCCGCCGCGGTCAGGTGCCAGTTCAACGGCACGACATACAGGCCGGTCTGCATCGCCGCGAAGTAGACGGTGAGCATGTCCGCGCTGTTGGGCAGCAGCAGCGCCACCGTGTCGCCGGGCTCCAGTCCCAGGTCACGAAGTCCGCGCGCGATCCGGTTGGCGTCGGCAGCCAGCTCGCCGTAGGTCACGGTGCGGCCGTCGGTGTCGACGACGGCCGCCCGCTGCGCCGACTCTGCCGCGATTCCCCACAGTCCGATAGTCGTCATGGGGGAATTCTATAACTCGTTCTAGCAATAGAAAGGCCGTGATTGAGCGACCTTGCCCGGCTCTACTGCAACGTGTTTCACTGGATCTCGTGGATATCGCCGAAGCCCCGCCGCTGTCCGCCGCGATGAACATCGCCTTCGACTACACCCGCTCACTCGGCCCGGTTCTGGGCCAGTTCCTGACCGGGCTGCGCGATCGCCGCGTGGTTGGCAGCCGCACCTGCGACGGCCGAGTCCACGTCCCGCCGCTGGAATACGATCCGGCGACCCATGCCCCGGTGACCCAGCTCGTCGAGGTGCAACCCACCGGCACCGTCGTCAGCTGGACCTGGATGCACCGGCCGCTGGCGGGGCAGCCGCTGGCCCACCCCTTCGGCTGGGCGCTGATCCGCCTCGACGGCGCTGACACCAGCCTGCTGCACGCGGTGGACGCGGGCACACCGGACCGGATGCGCACCGGCATGCGGGTCCGCATCCGCTGGGCCGCCACCACCACGGGCCGGATCCAGGACATCGAGTGCTTCGAGCCGGGCGAGAGCGGGCCCAGCGAGCCAGCTGAGCCGGACGCCGAACCCGTGACCATGGTGACCACACCGATCCGGCTCGGCTATCGGCACACCACCTCGGTCGAGGAGAGCCGGTATCTGCGAGCTCTGGCCGACGGCCGGCTGCTCGGCCAGCGGTGCCCGGTCTGCCACAAGGTGTACGTCCCGCCCCGGGTCTGCCCCGCGGACGGAGTGTCGCCGGACGAGGAGGTGGCGGTGGCCGACCGCGGCACGGTCACCACCTTCTGCGTGGTCAACGTGCCATTCCCCGGCCAGCGCCTCGACCCGCCGTACGTCGTGGCGCAGGTGCTGCTGGACGGCGCCGACATCCCGCTGCCGCACCTGATCGTCGGATGTGCGCCTGAGGAGGTTCGGATGGGGATGCGGGTGGCGGCGGTGTGGCGGGAACGCGAGAAATGGTCCACCACGCCGGAGAACATCGCGCATTTCGCGCCGACCGGCGAAGCGGACGCCACCTACGACACCTTTGCGGACCACTTGTGAGCGCCGTCGCCGTCGTCGGCTTCGCCCAGGCACCCTGCCGGGCCGAGGCGGGCACGACCAGCGGTGTCGAGACGCTGGTGCCGGTCCTGCGGGCGGCCTTGGCCGGCGCCGGCCTGGACCGTCGAGCGGTGGACTTCTGGTGTTCGGGCTCCTCCGACTATCTTGCTGGGCGGGCGTTCTCCTTCGTCAACGCGGTCGACGCTATCGGCGCATTCCCGCCGATCTGCGAGTCGCACGTGGAGATGGATGCCGCCTGGGCCTTCTACGAGGCGTACGTGAAGATCCTGGCCGGCGAGGCGGAAACCGCGCTGGTGTACGGCTTCGGCAAGTCCTCGGCCGGCCTGCTGCGCCGCGTGCTTGCGCTGCAACTCGACCCGTACGCGGTGGCGCCGCTGTGGCCCGACGCGGTGAGCGTGGCCGCGCTGCAGGCCCGCCTGGCCCTCGATGCCGGAATGTTCGGTGAGCGGGAGATGGCCGAGGTCGCGGTGCGCAGCCGGGCCGACGCGGACACCAACCCCTTCGCTCAGGTGCGCGGACACACCACCGTCGATCGGCTGCTGGCCGAGCCGTACGTGGCGGATCCGTTGCGGTTGCACGATTGCCCGCCGGTGTCCGACGGCGCAGCCGCTCTGGTCCTCGCGGCGGGTGATCACGCGCGGCAGCTGCGGGAGCGACCCGCCTGGATCACCGGCGTCGCGCACCGGATCGACACGCAAGGGCTCGGCGAACGGGACCTGACCTCGGTGCCGTCAGCGTCGGCAGCGGCCGAGGCCGCCGGCCTGGACGGCGACGTGGACGTGGCCGAGCTCCATGCGCCGTTCACCCATCAGGAACTGCTGCTGCGGCACGCGTTACGGCTCAGCGATCAGGTGCGGGTCAACCCGTCCGGCGGCGCGCTGTGCGGCAACGCGATGTTCTCAGCAGGGCTGACCCGGATCGGGTCGGCGGCCACTCAGGTGATGTCCGGTGCGGCGGGACGGGCGGTCGCGCACGCCACGAGCGGCCCGGCGCTGCAACAAAACTTGGTCTGCGTGCTGGAGGCGGAACGATGAGACGGGCGGCCGTACTGGGTACCGGGCAGACCCACCACCGCACCCGGCGCACTGACGTGTCGATGGCGGGTTTGTGTCGGGAGGCGATCGACCGCGCGCTGGCGGATGCGAGCACCGACTGGTCGCAGATCGACGCGGTGGTGCTGGGCAAGGCCCCGGACCTGTTCGAAGGCGTGATGATGCCGGAGCTGTTCCTCGCCGATGCGCTCGGGGCAGCCGGGCGGCCGCTGCTGCGGGTGCACACGGCCGGGTCGGTGGGCGGTGCGACCGCTAACGTGGCGACCAGCCTGATCCGAGCGGGCGTGCACCGCCGGGTGCTCGCCGTGGCGTTCGAAAAGCAGTCCGAATCGAACGCCATGTGGGCGCTGTCGATCCAGCCGCCGTTCAGCGCGCCGATCGGGGCCGGGGCGGGTGGCTACTTCGCGCCGCACATCCGGGCGTACATCCGGCGGGCTTCGGCTCCGGAGCACGTCGGGGCGCTGGTCGCGGTCAAGGATCGGCGCAACGGGGCGTTGAATCCGTACGCGCATCTGCGGCAACCGGACATCACCCTGGAATCGGTGCGGTCCTCCACGATGCTCTGGGACCCGGTGCGGTACGACGAGACCTGCCCCTCCTCGGATGGTGCCTGTGCGATCGTGCTCGGCGATCAGGCGGCGGCGGAGGCGAGCCAGCGTCCGGTGGCGTGGATCCGGGCCACCTCGATGCGCACCGAGCCCACGTTCTTTGCGGGCAAGGACCACGTCAATCCGCGGGCAGGAGCCGAGGCAGCGCAGGCATTGTGGGCGGCGGCAGGCATCACCGATCCGCTGAACGAGGTGGATGTCGCCGAACTGTATGTGCCCTTCAGCTGGTTCGAGCCGATGTGGTTGGAGAACCTGGGCTTCGCCGAGAGCGGGCAGGGCTGGAAGCTGACCGAGGCGGGTGAGACGCGGATCGGTGGCCGGCTGCCGGTCAACCCGTCCGGGGGCGTGCTGTGCTCCAACCCGATCGGCGCGTCCGGGCTGCTGCGTTTCGCCGAGGCAGCCATGCAGGTGATGGGCCGGGCGGGCGCGCACCAGGTTGCTGGGGCGCGCACCGCCCTCGGACACGCGTACGGTGGGGGCTCGCAGTTCTTCTCGATGTGGCTGGTGGCGACCGAACCGGACGGTCAGCGGTAGCGGACCGGCAGGTGCTTGATGCTGTTGAGCCAGCCGGAGCGCAGCCGTTGCGGCGGGCCGGCGAGGCTGATGTCCGGCATGTGGTCGGCGATCGCGTTGAAGATGAGGTCGATCTCCAGCCGGGCCAGGTTGGCGCCCAGGCAGAAGTGCGCGCCGCTGCCGCCGAATCCAAGGTGCGGGTTCGGGCTGCGCATGATGTCGAACCGCTGCGGATCGGTGAAGATCTCCTCATCGAAGTTTGCCGAGCCGTAGAACAGGGCCAGCCGCTGGCCGGCTTTGATCTGCTGGCCGCCGAGCTCGACGTCGCGCAGCGCGGTGCGCTGGAAGACGTTGACCGGCGTGCCCCACCGGACGATCTCGTCCACTGCGGTGCGCGGACGCTCGGCCTTGAACAGCTCCCACTGGTCGGGGTGCTCGAGCATGGCCAGGATGCCGTGCGAGATCGCGTTGCGGGTCGTCTCGTTGCCCGCCACTGCCAACAGCAGCACGAAGAAGCCGAACTCGTCTGTCGACAGATGCTCGCCGTCGATCTGCGCCTTCACCAGGGTGGTGACGATGTCGTCGCGGGGGCAGGTCTGCCGTTCCTCGGCCATCTTCATCGAGTACGCGAGGAGTTCCATCGCCGGCTCCATCGCGTCGGCGCCGCCGCTGTATTCCGGGTCGTCGTAGCCGATCATCGCGTTCGACCAGTCGAAAACGTTACGCCGGTCTTCCTGGGGCACGCCCAGCAACTCGGCGATGGCCTGCAACGGCAGCTCGCAGGCGACCTGGTCGACGAAGTCACCGGAGTCGGCACCGCCGGCCTCCCGGACGATCCGCTCGGCGCGGGTGGCTAGCGCGGTCCGCAGGTTGTTGATCGCGCGGGGGGTGAATCCGCGGGCGACGACGGCTCGCTGCTTGGTGTGTTGAGGTGGATCCATGTTGAGCAAAACGAGGCGCTGCATGTCGATGCGTTCGCGGGGCAGGTCCGGCTGGAACCGGACGATGGCGGTGTTCTCCCAGCTTGAATAGGTGTCGCTGTCGCGGGAGACGGCCATGACGTCCGCGTGCCGGGTGACGGCCCAGTAGCCGTCGTCGTCGAAGCCGGCACTCCCCCGCTCCTGCGGAATCCACCAGACCGGCGCGGTCCGCCGCATCTCCGCGAACTCCGCATGCGGTATGCCGCCGACGTAGATCTGTGGATCGGTGAAGTCGAAACCCTCGGGGATGCGAGGCTCGGCCACGGCTCCTCCTCCAGCAACAGGTTTCACCAGATTGAAACACGTCGAGGTCTCCCGTGGTATACCTCCGCGACTGCTATGTTAGAACACGTTCTAACTTTGCGGAGCAGTGGGGAGAACGCCGTGGGTGTTCCGGTGATCGTCGGTGCCGTCCGAACGCCAATCGGACGCCGCGGAGGCTGGCTGTCCGGCCTGCACGCCGCCGAACTGCTCGGTGCAGCCCAGCGAGCCGTGCTGGACCGGACCGGCGTGGATCCCGGCCTGGTCGAACAGGTCGCCGGAGGTTGCGTCACCCAGGGCGGTGAGCAGTCCAACAACATCACCCGCACCGCCTGGCTGCACGCCGGGCTGCCGTACGGCGCGGGTTGCCTCACCGTCGACGCGCAATGCGGCTCGGCGCAACAGGCCGCGCACCTCATCGCCGGCCTGATCGCCGCGGACGCCATCGAGGTCGGCGTGGCCTGCGGGGTCGAGTCGATGAGCCGCGTGCCGCTGCGGTCCAACCTCGGCACCGACGCGGGCATGCCACGCCCCGACTCGTGGTCCATCGACCTGCCCAACCAATACGAGGCCGCGGAACGCATCGCGACGCGACGCGGGCTCACCCGCGCAGACCTGGACCACTTCGGCGTACGGTCGCAGGCCAACGCAGCTCGCGCCTGGCGGGAGGGTCGTTACGACCGCGAGGTAGTGCCCGTTGCCGTCCCCGGCGGGGGAACCGTCGAGCGCGACCAAGGGTTACGCGACACCACTTTCGACGGGCTCTCCGGACTCAAGCCGGTCCTTGACCACGGGCGGCACACCGCGGGCACCTCCTCGCAGATCTCCGACGGCGCCGCCGCCCTCCTGCTGATGGATGTCGACCGGGCCCGCAGCCTGGGGCTCACTCCGCGCGCCCGGTTCGTCGCCCAGGCACTGGTCGGCGCCGAACCGTACTACCACCTAGACGGGCCGATCGCGGCCACCGAACGCGTGCTGGCCCGCAGCGGCATGAAGATCGACGACGTCGACCGCTTCGAGGTGAACGAAGCCTTCGCCAGCGTCGCACTGTCCTGGATGGGCGTCCACCGCGTCGACGAGGACCGGGTGAACGTCAACGGCGGAGCGATCGCCCTCGGCCACCCGGTCGGCAGCACCGGCTCCCGACTGCTCGTCACCGCCCTGCACGAACTGGAACGCTCCGGAACCGGCACCGCCCTGATCACGATGTGCGCAGGCGGCGCGATGGCGACAGCAAGCATCATCGAGCGGCTGTGACCGCGCTCAATGAGCGCACCGCCCTGACCAACCTCGAGGCCGTGGCCGGCTGACGAACGGAGACGGCGTCATAATCCTCTGATGGTACGGATGCAGGCCGTGGACGACGCGGAAGATGAGAAATGTTGGTCCGGAGGTGCCTCCGTGTAACCGCTGGTTCCCGACAGCAAGCTGGCCGGTGAACATCACCCCGCCGACGGAGGGGTCTCTTGACGAGGCAAGCCTGTCGGCGTTGGTCGACGCGTTGGCGCGTGCGTCCGGCGTCGGACCGGACACGTCATGCTTTGCCTTCTACGGTTCAGTGCCAGCGAACGAATACGACCGTCCGACTTTGTTCCGAGGTCCGCTCGCCGCCATTCAGGAACTCGTCGGCTCGAAGGCATTCCAGGCCAGCCCGAGCAATATTTGGCCCGCCGACCGGTCATGGTTCGTATGGACCGACTGGGACCTGTGGGCCTCCAAGGTCAGTGGCTCTCCAACCCTCATGGCAGCGCTGCGCGACCATCCCGACCTCGAAACCATCACCTGGCCTCCGGGTTCCCAGTGGGTGTAGACCACGATGACATGCTCTGACTCGCACGACGACGGAACCGGTCGACGTCACCCCGGGCCAATCTTTACCAGCTCGCTTTACTCCGCATGATCGCTCACGACATTTTTCGGGGGTTGCCCTCCAACAGCGCATAGGCCTACTCAGCGTGCCGCCTCCAGCTGGACCCACCGTCGTCGGAAAGTCGTTGAGCGTGGGGACGCCCGACCGCAGCACCAGTACGCCAGGCGATGTCCATCCGGATGGCGAGGAAGTGCGTTCGGCGGCCCCGGTGATAGCCTGGTTCACCCTCCTCATGCGTGCATGGCCTACGCCGCGAATACGCCATGCTGCAAATTCGACGTTCACACGAGTAATCAGGAGTGCCGCTGTCCGCCTCGCCGATCCTGCTCGCCTTAGCTGGCAACCCTGCGCTCCTTCCCGAGCACATCGATGCTCTTGTGGCGACGTCCGATCCCGAGTTGTCTCGGGTAGTGGCGCGGGAACAGCGCCTCAGCCCCGCACAGTTCGACAGGATTGCCGGAAGCGGGAACCGGGACATCCTGGTCGCCCTGATCGAATCGGGCAACCTCGCCGTGGAACGGATTCCGAACGATGATCCATGGGCGCTCCTCGCCGCCATCGATCGCATCGACGCACCGGTGGACCTGCTGGCGCGGCTCGCTTCCTGGCCTGACACCGAAGTGCGCCTGGCGCTGGGTGAGCACGCGTCAGAACGCCGCGATGTCGCACAGATCCTGGCCGACGATGAGTGCTGCTCCGTCGCTGCATGACGGATCCGATCTGCTCGGCGGACGCCCTCCTCGACGTCGCGGTGCACGAAGCGGCACCGCCCGCGGCGCTGACCATCTGCCTCAGGCATCCGCACACGGCGGCTGCTGTCGCGGGCAATCCGGCTACGCCAGCGGACCTCCTGATCGAGCTCGCATCCCATCCGGATCCGCAGACCCGATGGGAACTAGCGAGTAATCCGAGTCTTCCTGCTGCGGCCGGGAAACTCCTCCTCGAGACATGGGCGACCAGCTGACGATTGCGCGTTTACCTGCAATCGACAGCTGCCACGTGGGCACGCCAGTCGCGCTCAACCGACCCTGGCTGGCATCGAGGCACCGCCGATCTCGAGGTGGAGCGACAAGGCGCTCAGGGGTGTTGGCTGCTGACGGAGATGACCTCGCCGGTGAGGTAGGAGGCGTAATCGCTGGCGAGGAACGCCACCACGGTGGCGACCTCCCAGGGCTGCGCGGCCCGGCCGAACGCCTCGCGCTGGGCGAGGCCGGCCAGTTCCGCTTCCGGCATCACCTTGGTCAGGAAGGGGTGGGCGGCGAGGCTGGGTGCCACGGCATTGACCCGGATTCCGTACGAGGCCACGTCCAGCGCCGCGCACCGGGTGAACGCCATCACCCCGGCTTTCGCGGCGGCGTAGTGCGCCTGCCCGGCCTGTGCCCGCCAGCCCAGCACCGAGGCGTTGTTCACCACTGTCCCGCCGCCACCCTGGGCGATCATTTGGCGCAGAGCCGCGCGAGTGCAGCGAAACGTGCCGGTGAGTGTGACGTCGACGATGCGCTGCCATTCCTCGTCGGTCATGTCGGGCACTGGCCGGGCGCCACCGAGCCCCGCGTTGTTCACCATGACGTCGATACGTCCGCAGTGCTCCACCGCTGCGGTGATCAACGATTGCACGGCGGACTCGTCAGTGACGTCGCAGGGCACCGCCCACACCCGGTTCGGGTAGGTAGTGTCCAGCTCCTCGCGGGCCTCGCCGAGCCGGCGTTCGTGGCTGTCGCTCAGCACCACCGTGGCGCCCTCGGCCAAGCATCGGTGGGCCACCGCCGCGCCGATCCCCGTGCCGGCGGCAGCGGTGATGACGGCGACCTTGCCGGCCAGCAGCTTATGCCCGGCGGGCGGGGTTGCCGCAGGCTTCGTCGCGGCGGCGTCCGCCGGGTTCATCGGCGATTCTGCCGGGGCAGTCCGAGCACCCGTTCTGCCACGATGCCGCGCTGGATCTCGTTGGAGCCGCCGTAGATGGTGTCGGCGCGGCTGAAGAGGAAGAGCCGCCACCAGCGCTCGACTTCCGGGTCACCGGGTTCGGCGGCTGTTCCGGCGGGGCCGAGCGTTGCCATGGCGAGCTCGCCGAGTCCTTGCCGCCACCGGGACCAGAGCAGCTTGATGACCGAAGCAGTGCCGATAGTGGCTGGTTCGCTGAGGGCACGCAGGGTGTGTGCGCGCAGCACGTTCAAGTCGATCCAGGAGCGGGTGAGTTTCTCGCGCAGCACCGGGTCGTCGGCCGCGCCGGTGCGCCGGGAGAGCTGGATGAGGTCGTCAAGGTCCTGCTGGAAGCCGATCTGTTGGCCGACCGTGGCCGCGCCCCGCTCGAAGCCCAGCGTAGCCATCGCCACCTTCCAGCCCTGGCCGGGCTCGCCGACCACCAGGTCGCGGTCGGTGCGGGCGTCGTCGAAGAAGACCTCGTTGAATTCGCTGTCGCCGGTGATCTGCTGGATCGGGCGTACCGTGACGCCCGGCCCGCGCATCGGCACCAGCAGGTAGGAGAGCCCGGCGTGCCGGGCGCCGTTCTCGGCGACCGGCACGGTGCGGGCCAGGACGAAGCACCAGTCGGCGACCTGCGCGAGTGACGTCCACACCTTCTGGCCGGTGATCCGCCACTGGTCGCCGTCGAGAGACGCGCGAGTGGTGACGCCGGCCAGGTCGGAACCCGCGCCAGGCTCGGAGTAGCCCTGACACCACAGCTCGTCGACGGCGGCGATGCCGGGCAGGAACCGGTCCCGCTGCGCACTCGTGCCGAGTGCCATCAGGGTGGGGCCGACCATCGTGGTGCCGATGTGGTCCACGCGCGACGGAGCGCCGGAGCGGGCGTACTCCTCGTGGAAGATGATTTGGCGCTCCAGCGACGCGCCGCGGCCGCCGTGCTCCTCCGGCCAGGCCAGCGTGGTCCAACCGGCGGCGGCGAGCCGCCGCGTGAACTCGAGGCGCTGCGGATAGGCCTCGTTCTCCCGGCCGGCGCCGCCGACGCCGCGGAGCTCGTCCGTCACATTGGCCGTGAGCCAGGCCCGAACCTCGCGCCGGAACTCCTCGTCACCGTCCACTGGCGCCACCTCCGGGGTCACGGGTAGGGTCACCCTACCAAGCACTTGCTTGGTTTGCTATCCAGCTTGGTTGCTATCCAGTGAGTCCCGCCAGGAGATCGGGGAGGGCACCGTGGAGTCGACCATTCCGGCGGCCCTGGTGCAGGTGGCCCGGACGTTCGGGGCAGCGCCGGCCCTCGTGGAGCCGGGGATGACCCGACTGAGCTTCGTCGAGCTGCTCGACCAGGTCCGCCTCGTCGCCCGCGCGTTCATCGCCGAGGGCCTGCGGCCCGGCGACCGGCTAGCCGTGTGGGCACCCAACACCCAGCACTGGGTGCTGGCAGCATTGGGCGCAAGCTATGCCGGGGCCACCCTCGTACCGGTGAACACCCGCTACACCGGCGTCGAGGCGTTGGACGTGCTGGACCGCAGCGGCGCCGCCGGCCTGGTCGTCACCGGCCCGTTCCTCGGCGTGGACCGGCTGGCCGCCCTGCAGGAAGCCGCGGGCCGCGCCGGACTGGCGCTCCCCCGCCTTGTCGTCCGCATCCCCACCGGCGTTTCGGCGCCGCCCGAACCGAACGTGCTGGAGTGGACAGACTTCCTGCACGCCGCCCGCGAGGTGCCCGCGGAGCGGGCCGATGCCCGGGCCGCAGCCGTCAGCCCGGACGAAGTCAGCGACATCCTGTTCACCTCGGGCACCACCGGACGCAGCAAGGGCGCGATGAGCGCACACCGGCAGTCGCTGGGCGTCGCAGCCACCTGGGCGCAGACCGGTGGGCTCGGCGCCGACGACCGCTACCTGGTCGTCAACCCGTTCTTCCACAGCTTCGGCCTCAAAGCGGGACTCCTCGCCTGTCTGCTCAGCGGGGCCACGGTGGTCCCGATGGCGGTCTTCGACCCCAGCCGGGCAGCAGCACTGATCGCCGCCGAACGCATCACCGTGCTGCCGGGACCGCCGACCCTCTACATCAGCCTGCTCGACGACCCGGACCGGTCCCGGCGCGACCTGGCCACGCTCCGGCTCGCCGTGACCGGGGCGGCCACCGTGCCACCCGTGCTCATCGAGCGCATGCGCACGGAGCTGGGGATCACCACGGTGCTGACCGCGTACGGGCTGACCGAGGCGGTCGTTGCCACGATGTGCCGGCCCGGCGATGACGTGCAGACGGTGGCGTTGACGTGCGGACGAGCCGTGCCCGGCATCGAGGTGGCGATCAGTGAGCCCGGCGGCGAGGTGTTGCTTCGCGGCCCGACCGTCATGCTCGGCTACCTGGACGATCCGAAGGCCACCAGCACGGCGATCGACATCGACGGCTGGCTGCACACCGGCGACATCGGCCAGCTCGACGACCGCGGCTACCTCACCATCACCGACCGGCTCAAGGACATGTACATCTGCGGTGGTTTCAACGTGTACCCGGCCGAGGTCGAACGGGTGCTGGCCGAGCTGCCCGGCGTCGCCGAATCCGCGGTGCTCGGCGTGCTCGACCTGCGGCAGGGGGAAGTGGGCAAGGCCTTCGTCGTGCCACGGCCGGGATACCGGGTGTCGCCCGCTCAGGTGCTCGACTTCTGCCGGGAACGGCTCGCCGCGTACAAGGTGCCGCGCACGGTCGAGATCCGCACCGACCTGCCGCACAACGCCTCGGGCAAGGTCCTCAAGTATCTGCTCCGGGAGGAGATCGCTGGATGACCGACGAGGTCTGCTACGAGCGCCGGGGCGCGATCGCCCTGGTCACCATGAACCGTCCCCGCTATCGCAACGCGCAGAACTCGGCCATGACGTACGCCCTCGACGCGGCGTTCACCCGGGCTGTGGACGACGACGGCGTCAAAGTGATCGTGCTGGCTGGCTCCGGTGACCATTTCTCGGCGGGGCACGACATCGGCACCCCGGAACGCGACGTCGACACCGCATTTCCGCGGCAGGCCACGCTCTGGTGGGACCACACGACGAAATCCGGGGCGGACCGGCGGTACTCCCGCGAGCAGGAGGTCTACCTCGGCATGTGCCGGCGCTGGCGGGAGATGCCGAAACCGGTCGTCGCCCAGGTGCAGGGCGCGTGTGTCGCGGGCGGCCTCATGCTGGCCTGGGTGTGTGACCTGATCGTGGCGGCCGATGACGCGTTCTTCGCCGATCCGGTGCTCCGCATGGGGATCCCCGGGGTCGAATACTTTGCCCATCCCTGGGTGCTCGGGCCTCGGTTTGCGCGCGAGGTGCTGTTCACCGGCGAGCGGTTCGGGGCGCTGCGGGCGTACGAAATCGGCATGGTCAATCGGGTGGTGCCCCGCGCCGAGCTGGAGCAGACCACGCTGGCCCTCGCCGAACGGATCGCCGGCATGCCGGCGTTCGGTCTCGCCCTCGCCAAACGCGCGATCAACCAGTGCGAGGACCAGATGGGTATGCGCGCCGGGATGGAGTCGGTCTTCGGCCTGCACCACCTGGCGCACGCGCACAACGTCGAGGTCAGCGAGGACTCGCTGGCCGGGCTGGATCCGGCCGCGATGAAGCGGGCCGCCACGTGAACCTGGAGCTTCCCGCGGACGCACAACGTTTCCGCGACGAGGTGCGTGCCTGGCTGGCTGCGCACGTCCCGGCTGACCGGCTTCCCAGCGTGGACACGCCCGCCGGCAACGCGGCACACCGGGCCTGGGAACGCGAGCTGCACGATGCGGGGCTCGCCGTCGTGTCGTGGCCCGTCGAGTACGGCGGACGCGCGGTGCCGCCGTTGCACGCCCTGCTGTTCGAAGAGGAATATCACGCGGCCGGCAGCCCGGTGCGGATCGGCCAGAACGGCCTGTTTCTGCTCGCCCCGACCCTGCTGCGGCACGGCACCGAGGAGCAGCGACACCGGATCCTGCCGCCGATGGCCCGGGCGGACGAGGTGTGGGCACAGGCCTGGTCCGAGCCCGAGGCAGGCAGCGACCTGGCCGCACTGAAGGCGCGCGGGCGGCGTACCGAAGGAGGGTGGTTGCTCTCCGGGCAGAAGACCTGGAGTTCCCGGGCGACCGTGGCCGACCGGGCCTTCGGCCTGTTCCGCACCGGCGACGCGCCGCGGCACCGCGGCCTCACCTGCCTGATGTTCGACCTGCGGGCGCCCGGTGTGACCGTCCGGCCGATCCGGCAGCTGGACGGCGATCCGGGCTTCGCGGAAATCTTCCTCGACGACGTGTTCGTGTCGGACGTGGACGTGATCGGCGAGCCTGGCGACGGCTGGCGGGTCGCGATGAGCACGGCGGGCCACGAACGCGGGCAGACCCTGCGTAGTCCCGGCCGATTCCTCGCTGCCGCCGACCGGCTGGTGGCGTTGTGGCGGGACAGCGATCGGGCCGACGCGGCGCTGCGGGACCGGGTCGTGGACGCGTGGATCGGCGCGCAGGCCTACCGCATGCACACCTTCGCCGCGCTGGACGCGGACCCGGGGCCGTACGCCGCGAGCGCCACCAAGCTGTTCTGGTCGGAGCTAGATGTGGCCCTGCACGAGACGGCGCTGGAGGTGTTGGGTGCGCAGGCCGAGACGGACGAGGTGTGGACCGACGGATATCTGTTCGCGTTGGCCGGTCCCATCTATGCGGGCACCAACGAGATCCACCGCGGCATCGTCGCGGAACGCATGCTGGGTCTGCCCCGCGAGGTGACGCGATGAGGCTGGCACTCTCGGCGGAGCAGGCCGGTTTCGCGGCTGTCCTGCACGACGCGGCTGGCGACTGGGCACGGCTGCGGGATGCCGGCGTGACCGGGCTCGCGGTGCCGGAGCGCTGGGGCGGCTCGGGTGCCGACTCGACCGATCTCGTCGTCGCCTTCGAGGAACTGGGCCACCACGCGGTTCCCGGCCCCCTGGCCGAAACGCTGGCAGTGGTCCCGACGCTGCTCGCCGACATCGGCGGCGAGAAATGGCTCCCGGAACTGGCCGCCGGGCAACTCCGTGCGACCCTGGCAGCGCCGCCCTGGCTGCCTTACGCGGCCGGTCCCGCGGACCTGCTGCTGTGGGCCGGCACCGACACCGTTCGCCTGTGCCGCGCCGGCGACGAACACGTCTCGATCGACCCCACCCGGCAGCTGTTCGAGGTGATCGCCGGCGACGTCCTCGACTCCGGACCCGAGACGGCCGTTGCCATCGCCCGCGCGATGGACCTGGGCGTGCTCGTCGTGGCGGCCCAGTTGCTCGGAGCGGGCCGGGCCTTGCTCGAGGAAGCTGTGTCGTATGCGAGGACCCGGACACAGTTCGGTCGACCGATCGGCCGGTTCCAAGCGGTCCAGCACCGGCTCGCCGACGTCGCGGTCGGTCTGGAGTTCGCCCGACCCCTGCTGCATGCGGCCGCGGTGACCAGCCTGCCGCGGGACGTCTCCGCGGCCAAGGTTGCCTGCGGCGACGCCGCTCACCGCGCTGCCCGAGCGGCACTCCAAGTGCACGGCGCCATCGGCTATACCCGCGAGCATGGGCTGCACCGCTGGCTGACCAAGGTCCAGGTCCTCACCCAGGCCTGGGGAACACCCGCCCAGCACCGAGCCCGGGTGCTGGCAGACCTGACGAGGTAGCCATGGAACTGACCGAAGAACGCCAGGCCCTACGCGACGCCCTGCGCAGCCTGCTCGCCACCACGTCGACTCGGTCGGCGACCGGCACCGCCGCCGGCTACGACACCGGCCTGTGGGCCCGGCTGTGCAAGGAAATCGGCGTCGCGGGTCTCGCCGTGCCCGAGGCGTACGGCGGCTCCGGCGCTGGACTCGCCGAAACCTGCATCGTGCTCGAAGAACTGGGCCGCAGGCTCACCCCGAGCCCGATGCTCGGCACCTTCTGGGCCGCCCAAGCGCTGCTCCGCGCCGGATCCACCGAGGCCTGCGCCCGGCTGCTCCCCACCATGTGCACCGGCGAGCGCATCGCCACGCTGGCGTGGGACACCGCCGCCGCCACCACGACCGTGGCTGGCAACCTGCTCACCGGCCGCATCGCCCCGGTCCTCGACCTCGCCACAGCCGACACGTTCCTGGTTCCGGTCGGCACCGAACTCTACGAAGTGGACGGCACCGCACCCGGCGTCACCCGCCACGACCTCACTCCGCTCGACCCCACCCGCCGCCTCGGCGAGCTCCGCCTCGCGGACGCGCCCGCCCGGCACCTCGGCACGGTGCCGCTCGACGACCTCCGCGACCTGGCGTGCGTGGCCCTCAGCGCCGAGCAGGTCGGCGCGGCCGCGCAAGCGCTTCTGGTCACCGTCGACTACGTGCAGATCCGTGAGCAGTTCGGCCGCCCGATCGGCACGTTCCAGGCGCTGCAGCACCGGCTTTCCGAGGCACACGTACGGCTGGAAGCGGCCCGCTCCGCCTCGTACGCCGCGATCGACGCCCTGGTGTCCGGAGCGGCCGAGGCCCCGGACCGGGCCGCGGTCGCCAAGGTGACGTGCTCGGAAACCCTGCAGGCCAACGCCGCCGAGATGGTCCAGATGCACGGCGGCATCGCCATCACCTGGGAACACGACGCGCACCTGTACGTCCGCCGGGCCTGGTCCTCGCATCAGCTCTTCGGCACCCCGGCCAGCCACATTGCCCGGCTGTCAGCGCACGTCCTATCGTCCTGAGCGACAACACCCTAGTCAGGAAGGGCAGCTCCGCTGGTAGGGCAGACCCGGAAGAGAGGCGGACCACTCGTCCGGGGTGAAGCCGCCACCCGAGATGGCGCAGGCATGTCGGACTGGGTCTGCTACCAGGTCGGTCAGGTCCGAGAAGTTCCACACAAGTACCCAGGTACGGCCGAGATCGCGACCGGTGCCAGTCAGGAGAAGACGCCCGTCGCGATCGAACAGCAGCGACATTGACGTGTAGACCGCGCGGTCCAGCGGGCGCCCGAGCGGATCGAACAATATCCACGGTGGTGTGTGGCTGGTACGGCGCAGCGCGACTAGCCGGATCGGGTTGGCCGGCAGGCCGACGTCCCAGACGAGAGTGTCCCCATCGATGGAGGTGGTCAGCAGGGAACGACCGTCAGGCGCGAAAACGACCGAGGACACGGGGAGGCTGTGACCGGTCATCTTGGAGAGCCGCCGGGGTGGCGTACTGTCGGCAACACTCCACAGAGATGCTTTGTCGTCACCACCGCCGGCCGCGAGGAGCTTTCCATCGGGACTGAAGGCAAGCGCCTTGATAACACCGACGTCCCCCTCCCAGCCAACCGTGCGCACCGGCTCCTCGAGGTCGCTCAAGTCCCAGAGGCTGATGACCTTTCCATTGCCGACGGCCAAGCGATGTCCGTCTGGGCTGAATGCGATGGCCGACGTGTAGGGGAAATCTGCACCCCCACTCCTCCCGTTGAAGAAGCTGAGCTGGCGGGGACGACGTGGGTCGGTCAGATCCCACACCATCACCCCCTCCTCGGCCGCGGCGAGTGTGCGACCGTCCGGGCTGAAGGCGAGCTCTCCACCGTTCATGACGCCGACGATCGGGCTGACCGGCAGGTGGGCGAGGTCCGCCGGCCGGTCCGGATCAGAGATGTCCGTCAGTGCCACGCCAGCGAAGACCGGATCGTCCGGCACCGAGGCGACGATGGTGCCGTTCGGGGCGACCGCCGCCACGGACAGGGAATCCGGTCGTAGTCGCAGGCTCGTTCGCGGTCGGGGACTGGCGGGATCCGCCATGTCCCAGATGGTGGCGGTGCCGTCCGAATACGCGGTCATCAGACTGCGCCCGTCCGGAGCCAGCGCCGCGAACCGGCTGTCCTGCCCTTCCTGTTCGGCCTGGCCCAGCAGGGTAGGCTCACCATAGGTCGCCACATTACGCACCGCTGCGATCCTGTTGTCCCCGATGGTGACGAGGGTACGCCCGTCCGGGCTGAACGCCAGCTCGAAGGTTCCGGTGTCGTCCGGCAGTTCTGCCGTCCGGAAGGAATGCAGAGGATCAGAGACGTCCCATAACGTGGTCATACCGACGGAGTCGGTAGTGGCGATGGCCCCACCATCGACACTGAACCTCAGGGTGTTGACATCCTGCCCGAAACTGATGATCTTGCGTGGCACACGTGGATTGCTCAGATCCCAGAGCACCAGGTGTGCCCCGAAGTCATTGGTGGCGAGGACGGCCTGCCGGGGACTGAAGGCGAGAGCTCCCAGCCAGCGCGTGTCCAAAGTGGCAATTCTGGCCGGATTCGCGCGGTCGGCGATGCTCCAGACGGTCGCCGGTTGATCCTGGGTCACCACGGTTCTGCCGTCGGGTGCGATCGTCAGGAAGTACCCCTCCATCGGTCGTTCGCTGAGCCATCGCGGCCGGGCAAGATCCGTCACGTCCCAGAGCTGCCAGGACTGTCGAAGGGTGGACAGGACGAGCGTCTTGCCGTCCTGACTGAACTGGAACCTTGACACGCTCGGTGCAGGCATCGATCCGACGCGGACCGGGCGAGCAGGGTTCGACACATCGAAGAAGACAATCTCACCGTCGGCGTCGAGATCCACAAGGGCCAGTGTTCGGCGATCCGCGCTGAAGACCGGCTCACCGCCGAACTGTCCACTGTCCAGGTGGGCAATCCGGACCGGATGAGCCCGGTCGGCCACGTTCCAGAACGACACGGTGTAGTCGTCGTTGACGGTCGTGAGGACCCCGTTCACACCGAAGTCGGCGTAATACACCGCGTTGATCACGCCGGCGTGATGCGTCGAGGTGATGAGCGCCGCGAGTTCGCGGTTCGTCTCTTCGCCGGGCTGGATGCTTCGTGCAGCAAGGCCCAGGTGGAGAGCCTTACCGGGTTCGCTCTTCATCGTCATCTTCGCCTCGTTGATCAGACGCCGGCTCACCGCGATCTGCTCCTGCCGTGCAGCACTCTCCTTCTGCCGGCGGGCTTCCTCGGCAGCCTGCTGGGCACGCTTCTCCTGGGCGCGGGCGACGGCCTCCTGCCGCCGGGCCTCTGCCGTGGCCTGCTCGGCCCAGACCTGCTGCTGCCTCGCGATGGCCTTCTGCCGGCCGGTCTCGACGGCGGCCTCCTCGGCGAGGCGTTGCTGCTCGGCCGCGATGATCTGCTGGCGCTTGTTCTCCCGGGTCGCCTGCTGGGCCAGACGGCGCTGATCCTTCGCCACCGCTTCCTGTTGCTCAGCCAATGCACGCTGCCGGTCGGCCAGCTTCTGCTGCTCTCCAGAGTCCGCCTTCGCTCGCCGCGCTTGCTCCTGATGGCGCCGGGCATCGACTGCGGCACGGTCGGCGGTGGCCTGGAGGTCGCGAGAGCGTTTCTGCTGCCGCTCGGTCTCGGCGGCGGCATCCCGCGCCCTGGCCTGCTGCTCCGTCGCACTCGCTTGTTGGCGCTGCGCCTCCGCCGTGGCCTGCTGGGCGGTGCCACGCTGCTGATCAGCGGCCTGTTGCTGGCGGCGGGCCTCGGAGGCCGAGACAGTGGCCCGGTCGGCGTTGCGCACCGCGAGGGTGCTGGACAGCAGCGCCACGGCGGTGAGCAGGGCCAGCGCGGCGACCGCTCCGGAGCGCAGCCGACGGGTCCGGCGATGCTGGCGGACGTCTTCGCCCTCCAGGTCGTCCTTGCTGATGCCGTGCATGGGGGCGGCAAGCTGAGCGATGGCGTCGCGAAACCGCGAGTGTTGCAACGTCAAGTGTTGGTCGTCGCGGGCCCAGCGCAGGTCGAGGAACAACGGTTCCTCGGCGAACACGCCGCGCAGCTGGTCCGGTACGGCAGTGGAGTCCTCGGTGAAGTCACCCTGAGCAGCGTCCCACCGCCAGTGCCCTTCGGTGACCACGGGCAGGATCCGGTCGGCCGACTTAGTAGCCAGCCAGTGATCGATTTCCCGATTCACCCACGGAGAGCGGGCGGCCGCCGGCGAGGCGAGCAGAACGAAATGCCGGGAGCCGTCGAGGGCCTCCTGGATCGCCGACCACAAGGCGGGAGTTACGGACAGGCCGGTCTGGTCGCGGAAGATCCACAGCGCCCGACGGCGGTGCCACGGCTTCGCCAGACGGTGCAGGCCGCGCTGTACCGCCGGCGCAAGCCGTCCGTCCGCGGCATGGCTGTATGAGATGAATCCGTCGAATCTCACCCGATTCGCCCCCATGCTCGGTGATTGGCACATATCGATTATGCCCACCGTCGCTTGAGGGAGATCAGCCGCCTGCGGCACTACCCGAGTCGTCCCCGCGAGCGTCCGACATCGCCGCTGAGGTGGCAGCGCCTCCCGGCCGCTACCTGTCGACTGCCTCGGCAAGATCTGTCCGCTGTCAGCGCTGAGATGCTGCTGCCAGCAGATCAGATCCAATCGTCGTGCCGGGGCCAGGCGAGCAGCGTGTCGACCACCTCGGGCGACTCGTACGGCGACACCGCCGCCGTCCCCGTGTAACGCCCCCGGTAGAACAGCAGCGGCGCCCCGTCGCGGCACTCCCCCAGCGCGGTCACCCGGCCCACCACGATGGCGTGGTCGCCGCCCGGGTGGACGGCCTCGACCTCGCATTCGGCCCAGGTCAGCGCGCCGGTCAGGATCGGTGCGCCGGCCGGGGACGGCAACCAGCCGACGCCGGCGTACTTGTCGGTGCCGCGGGTGCCGAAGACGCGGGACAGGTCGCGGTGTTCGACGGCCAGGACGTTGACGGCGAACAGGCCGGTGGTCTGGATGCGGCGCCAGGTGGCTGAGCCGGCCTGGGGGCAGAACAGCACCAGCGGCGGGTCCAGGGACAGCGGGGCGAAAGCCTGGCAGGAGAAGCCGGCCGGTCCATCCGTGTCGGTCGTGGTGATGACGACGACGCCGGTGCAGAAGTGGCCGAACGCCCGGCGGAAGAGCCGGGCGTCCACGTCAGCCATCGCGTCGGGGGTGGCGGTCACTGCGCGCCCGGCGCGAAGCGGTGACCCCACACGCTGTGGGCGGTGGTCTGGCGGGCGACCCAGGTGGCGTCGTCCACGACGGCGCCGCCCCAGCCGTATTCGATGTCGAAGCCGCCGGGGGTGCGGACGTAGAACGAAATCATGTTGTCGTTGGCGTGCCGGCCGAGGGAGGAGATGATCGGGGCGCGGCGTTTGGCGCAGCGGTCCAGGGCACGGCCGACGTCGTCGATGGTTTCGGTCTCGATCATCAGGTGGATCATGCCGCTGGGCGCGGGCAGCGGGGCGAGGGCAATGCTGTGGTGGCGCGGGCCGCAGCCGAGGAAGCGCATCCAGAGCGGCTGGTCGGTGGGCGGCAGTCCGATGTGTTCGGGGACGAGGCGCATGGAGTCACGCAGTCGGAAGCCGAGGACCTCGGTGTAGAAGCGCAGGGCCGCCGCGTCGTCGGTGGCGGGAAGGACCGCGTGGCCCATGCCCTGCTCGCCGGTGACGAATTTCGTCCCGTACGCGCTGAGGGCGGGCTTGTGGCCCAGTTCGGCGCCGCAGAAGAACTCGAGGCGGTTGCCGAAGGGGTCGTCGACCTCGACGAGGTGGGCGACGCGGCGGTCGGCGATCTCGTCGGCGGAGGCCGGTTTGACCGCTGCGCCGGCCTCTTCGAGGATCGCGGTGAGCTTGGTCAGGGCGGCCGGGTCGGCGACCTCCCAGCCGGTGGAGGTGAGCCGGTCGCGCTCGCCGGGCACGACGACGATGCGGGCGGCGAGGTCGTCCATGCGCAGGTAGGCGCTGTTCGGGTCGGGGCCGCGGCCGTCCGTCATGCCGAGCACGCCGACGCCGAACTCTCGCCAGGCGCTGACGTCGGTGGCCTCGACGCGCAGATATCCGAGGGATCGTACGAGACTCACGGGGTGCCACCTTCCAGGAAGTCGAACGCGAGGCGGTTGAATTCGTCGAACTTCTCCAGGTGCGCCCAGTGGCCGCAGCCGCCGAAGACGTGCAGTCGGGCGCGGCGGATCAGCTTGAGCGCCACCAGGGCGCCGTCGAGCGGGTTGACCCGGTCTTCGCGGCCCCACACCAGCAGCACGTCGTGGCGCAGCCGGTGGGCGTCGCGCCAGAGCAGCCCTTCCTCGAAGAACTCCGGGTCGGTGAAGGACGCGCCCATGGCGCGCATTCCCGCCGGATCGGCGGCGGCCCGGAAGCGTTCGTCGATCAGTTCATCGGTGATCAGCTTCGGATCGAAGACGAGGGTACGCAGGAAGGCCGCCATCTTTTCCCGGCTGGGTCCGGCGCCGAATGCGGACAGCCGCTTCACGCCCTCGGTCGGGTCGGCGGCGAACACGTTGAGACTCAGCCCGCCCGGCCCCATCAGCAGTAGCCGCCCGGCTCGTTGTGGGTAGTTCAACGCGAACCGCACTGCCGTGCCCCCGCCGAGCGAATTGCCGATGAGGTCTACCCGTTCGATCCCGAGTTCGTCGAGCAGGCCGGCCAACGCATCGGCTGAGGCGGTGAAGTACTGCCCTTTGATCGGCGCGGTTGCGGAGCCGCCGTACCCGGGCTGGTCGACGGCGAGCGTGTCGAAACGCTGCGCGAAGACGGGCAGCGTACGCCCGAAGTTGCTCTCTGCCGAAGCCCCGGGCCCGCCGCCGTGCAGGAGCACGACCGGGGTGCCGCCGGACGGCCCGGCGCGGTGGTAATGGAGGCCTGCAGCGTGTGCGCTGGTCGTCATGTGCCCCTCAAATCATCGCGTCGGTGATCGGCAGGCCGAACTCGCCGCGACCGAACAGGGTCAGGGCCCGCTCGGGGTCGTTGATCGCGTGCACCCGGCCGGCGTGCGCGTCGCGCCAGAACCGTTGGATGGGGGTGCCGGTGGCGAGCGCCCGGCCGCCGGAGTTCTCGAAGAGGCGGTCGACGGCGCCGATGGCCAGCTCGGTGCCGCGGACCTGGTCGCGACGGGTGCGCAGGCGCAGCCGCATCGGCAGCTTCGTGCCGGCGGTGGTCAGCTCCATCAATTCGCGCATGTCCGATTGCAGGGCGAGCCAGGCTGCGTCCAGGTCTGCGGCGGCGTTTGCCACGCGCACCTGGGAATGCGGGTCTTCGGCGGCTTTCACGCCCACGTAGGAGGCACGGACCCGGTCCCGCAGGTAGGTGACGTGGGCGTCGTACGCGCCGTAGGCCATGCCGATGATCGGGGTGGTGATGGCGTAGGAGAAGATCGACGCGTACGGAATCTTGTAAAGCGGGCCGGGGTTCTGCTCCTGGCCCGGGCACAGGCAGCGGGCCGTGTCGTTGAAGCTCAGCGACCGGTGTTCCGGGACGAACGCGTCGGACACCACCACGTCGTTGCTGCCGGTGCCGCGCAGGCCGACGGTGTGCCACACGTCCTCGACGGTGTAGTCGGTCGCGGGTACGAGAAACGTTTTGAAGTCGGCGGGGGTGTCGTCGTCGCCGGGCGGCACGATGCCGCCGAGCAACGCCCAGCCGGCGTGGTCGCTGCCGGAGGAGAAACTCCAGCGGCCGTTGACCCGGTAGCCGCCGTCGACCCGCAGAATCTTGCCGGTCGGTGCGTAGGAAGAGGACATCCGGGTGCTGGTGTCGTCGCCCCAGACGTCTTGCTGCGCCTGGTCGGGGAACAGGGCGAGCTGCCAGTTGTGCACGCCGATCACCGAGGCGACCCAGCCGGTGGAGCCGCAGGCCCCGGCCAGCTCGCGGACGCCGGTGAGGAAGGTGAGCGGGTGGGCTTCGTACCCGCCGAACCGTTCGGGTTGCAGCAGCCGGAAGAACCCGGTCTCGGCGAGGGCTTTGACGGTCTCGGCGGGCAGTGCCCGGCGGTCTTCCGTCTCCTGAGCCCGCTCACGCAGCGCGGGCAGCAGGTCGCGCACCGCGGTCAGTACCGCCGCGCCGGCGCTTGCCTCCATGGGGATCCCTCCTGCGGGTTGGCCGACGAACTCGTCGTCCCTATACTAGAACACGTTCTAGCTTTCCGGCCACGGTACTTTGCGGCGACGGTTCGGGCCGCGGCATCTGTCACGCGTTCCATCGAGTGGGGAGCGGCTATGCGCAACGGCGAGACAGCACGGACCATCGACGCCGGCGCACTGCCGACGAGATACGCGCGCGGGTGGCACTGCCTGGGACTCGCCGAGTCCTTCCGGGACGGCAAGCCGCACGCCGTCGAGGCGTTCGGCACCAAGCTGGTGGTGTTCGCCGACTCCAGCGGCAAGCTCAGCGTGCTCGACGGCTACTGCCGGCACATGGGCGGCGACCTCACCATGGGCACGATCAAGGGCGACACCGTCGCCTGCCCGTTCCACGACTGGCGCTGGCGCGGTGACGGCCGGTGCGACGCCGTGCCGTACGCCCACCGCGTCCCGCCTCGCGCCCGCACCCGCACGTGGCTCACGCTGGAACAGAACCGCCAGTTGTTCGTCTGGAACGACCCGCAGGGCAATCCGCCGCCCGCCGAGGTCACCATTCCCCGGATCGACGCCGCGTTCGACGACCAGTGGAGCAACTGGACCTGGGACTCGCTGCACATCGAGAACGCGAACTGCCGAGAGATCATCGACAACGTCGTCGACATGGCGCACTTCTTCTACATCCACTTCGCGTTCCCGACGTTCTTCAAGAACGTCCTGGAGGGCCACGTGGCAGCACAGTTCCTCACCACCCGGCCCCGGCCGGACGTGGCAGTCGGGGCAAGTCAGACCGGTGGCGGCAACCTGCGCTCGGAGGCCGCCTACTACGGGCCGTCCTACATGATCGACTACCTCTACCTGGACTATCACGGCATCGACGTCGAGTCCGTACTGATCAACTGCCACTACCCGGTCACGGCCAACTCGTTCGTGCTGCAGTGGGGTCTCATCGTCAAACGGCTGCCCGGCCTGACCGCCGCCCAGGCAGACAAGGCGGCGGCCAAGTTCGCCCGCAGCATCGGGGTGGGCTTTCAGCAGGACGTGGAGATCTGGCAGCACAAGAGCCGCATCGACAACCCGCTGCTGTGCGTCGAGGACGGCCCGGTCTACCAGCTGCGCCGCTGGTACGAACAGTTCTACGTGGACGTCGAGGACGTGTCCGACGACATGGTGGCCCGATACGAGTTCGAGGTCGACACCACCCGCGCGATCGAGACCTGGGAGGCCGAGGTGGCCGAGAACCTGCGCCAGCAGGCCGGCACGGCGGCGCAGGGATGACCCGGGCCGACGTGGTCGCCGAGCGCCGGGCGTACCTGGAAGGTGGTCTCGCCGACGTCGCCTGTTGGCGCTGCGGCGCTTGCGTCCGGGCCGGCAAGCGCAGCCCGCAGCAGACCAGCGTGCAGTGGACCGTCCGGGCCGGACGCGACTGCGCCACGCTGGCCGCCGCGGACGCCGCCGGACGACCCCGAGCGCTCGTTCCGACCTGCCCTGACCTGCGAGACAGCATCGACCGCGCGGCCCGCGAGGGCCGCCTGGAGGTGGCGTGATGTTCCACCGGCTGCACGTCGCGGACGTCATCGCCGAGACGCCGGACGCGCATTCCCTGGTGTTGTCGGTGCCGCCCGCGCTGGCTGACGCGTTCGGCTACCAGCCCGGACAATATCTCACCGTGCGCGTGCCAGACGGAAACGGTGGCCTCGCCCGGTGCTACTCGCTGTCCAGCTCGCCGCACACCGACACCGACCTGAAGATCACGGTGAAGCGGGTCCGGGACGGGCAGGCATCGAACTGGATCTGCGACCATGTCCGTCCCGGCGCGACGCTCGAGCTGATGCCCCCCGCCGGAGAGTTCACGCCGACTTCCCTCGATGACGACCTGCTCCTGCTCGCCGGCGGCAGTGGGATCACCCCGGTGATGGGGATCATCAAGTCGGTCCTCGCCCACGGCCAGGGCCGGCTGACCCTGCTCTACGCCAACCGGGACGCCGGCTCGGTCATCTTCGCCACCGAGCTGGCCGACCTGACCGCACGGCACCAGGACCGGCTCACGGTCATCCACTGGCTCGATGACACGCGTGGGGCGCCCCGCGACGACAGCCTCGGCGAGCTCCTGCGGCCTTATGCCGACCGGGAGGCGTTCGTCTGCGGCCCGGATCCGTTCGTCGTCGTCGCCCGCCGGGCCCTGCAGTACGCCGGAGTCCTCGAGGAGCGCGTCCACGTGGAACGCTTCGACTCGGTGGTCGTCGTGACAGCGGACGCGACCGCAGAGGTCCGGCTGGACGGACAGACCCACGAGCTGCACTGGCCGGCGGGCACCCGGCTGCTCGACCTGCTCATCGAGGCCGGGCTCAACCCACCGTTCTCCTGCCGCCAGGGCAACTGCGGCACCTGCGCCACTCGACTCACCGCCGGCAAGGTCGAGATGCTGCACAACGAGGTCCTCGAGGAGGAGGACTTCGCCGAGGGCTACATCCTGGCGTGCCAGGCGGTAGCCCGCAGCGAACGGATCGTCGTCGACTACGACTGACCCGCCTCCTGCCGGAGCTGGACGGCGATGTCGATCAGCTGGTCCTCCTGGCCGCCGACCAGCCGTCGCTCCCCCGCCCGCACCAGAATCGCGGCGCCGGAAACCCCGTACCGCTGCGACAGCATGAACGCGTGCGTGAGGAAGCTGGAGTACACCCCGGCGTAGCCCATGGTCAGCGCGAGCCGGTCCAGCTTGCACTCGTCCAGCATGGCCGGGCGCACCACGTCCTCGGCCGCGTCCACGATGGCGAAGAAGTCCACCCCCGTACGGATGCCCAGCTTGTCGCAGACACCCACGAACGCCTCCACCGGCGTGTTGCCGGCGCCCGCCCCGAACCGGCGGGTGCTCCCGTCGATCTGGGTCGCACCGGCCCGGACGGCCAGCACCGAGTTCGCCACACCGAGGCCCAGATTTTCGTGGCCGTGGAAGCCGACCTGTGCGTCGTCGCCCAGCTCCGCGACGAGCGCGGCGACCCGGTCACCGACCTGGTCGAGGACGAGGGCGCCGGCGGAGTCGACCACATACACGCACTGACAACCCGCGTCGGCCATGATGCGGGCCTGCATCGCGAGGGCCTCCGGCGGCTGGGAGTGGGCCATCATCAGGAAGCCGACGGTCTCCAGGCCACGCTCGCGGGCCAGCCCGAAATGCTGCACGGCAATGTCGGCCTCGGTGCAATGAGTCGCGATCCGGCACACACTCGCGCCGTTGCCGGCAGCCGCACGGATGTCGTCGACGACGCCGACGCCGGGCAGCATCAGGAACGCGATCTTCGCGCGGGTGGCGGCGCGCACGGCCGTCGAGATCAGCTCCTGTTCGGGGGTACGACTCAGGCCGTAGGTGAACGACGAGCCGCCCAGCCCGTCGCCGTGAGTCACCTCGATCACCGGAACACCGGCGGCGTCCAGGGCGGCGACCACGGCGGCCACTTCCTCGGCGGTGAACTGGTGGCGTTTGGCGTGCGAGCCGTCACGCAGCGCGGAGTCGGTGATCCGGACGTCGAGGTCCGCGGAAAAGGGGCGCATACGGTCTCCTACGCGGGCACGGCAGCCCGGGCGAGCTCCTCGCCCACCCGGGTCGCGGCAGCGGTCATGATGTCGAGATTCCCGGCGTACTCGGGCAGGTGGTCCCCAGCCCCGGCGATCTCCGCGAAGATCGCCACCCGGGCGAGCCCGGCGGTCGCCCGGGAAGGCGGGTCGAATTGTGGTTCGTTGAGCAGCCGATACCCGGGGACGTACCGGGCCACGTCGGCGACCATCGAAACGATCGAGGCGGTCACCGCGTCGACGTCGGCAGCCGGGTCGATGGCACAGAAGATCGTGTCTCGCATGATCAATGGTGGTTCGGCCGGATTCAGGACGATGATCGCCTTGCCGCGCGCCGCACCGCCGACGGTCTCCAGGGCTCGGCTGGTGGTACGGGTGAACTCGTCGATGTTGGCGCGGGTGCCCGGTCCGGCCGAGCGGGACGCCACGGTCGCGACGATCTCGGCGTACGCGACCGGGGTGACCCGGGAGACCGCCGCCACCATCGGGATGGTCGCCTGGCCGCCGCAGGTGATCAGGTTGAGGTTGGGCGCGTCGAGGTGGGCGCGCAGGTTGACTTCCGGCACGACGAACGGCCCGACCCCCGCCGGCGTCAGGTCGATCGCCCGGATCCCCGCCGCGGCGTACCGTGGGGCGTTGGCGCGGTGCACGGCCGCCGACGTGGCCTCGAATACCAGGTCGGGCAGCGGATCCTGGGCCAGCAGCCAGTCAGCGCCATCCGCGCTGACGGCCACGCCCGAGTCGGCGGCCCGCCGAAGACCCGGGCTGTCCGGGTCGATGCCCACCATCCAGCGCGGGTCGATCAGCGGCGAACGCAGCAACTTGCACAGCAGGTCCGTGCCGATGTTGCCGGACCCGACGACAGCCGCGGTGAGCTCAGCCATCCGACACCTCCGCGAAGCGCAGGCGAACCTCGCCGAGGCCCGCGAAAACCGCCCGGAACCGGTCGCCCGGGTGGACGTCCACCGCCCGGGCGCAGGCGCCCGGCAGCACGAGATGCCCGGCCCGCAGCCGAACCCCGAAACCGGCAACCGTGCGCGCCAACCAGGCCACCGCGGTCACCGGGTTACCCAGCACGGCATCCGAGCGGCCGTGCGCCACCTCCGCGTCGCCGCGACACAGCACCGCGTCGATGCCGAGCAGATCGATGTCGCGCGGATCCACGCGGGCCGCGCCCACCACGAAGCCGGCCGACGAGGCGTTGTCGGCGATCGTGTCCGCGATGCTGATCTTCCAGTCTTCTATCCGACTGTCGATCAGCTCGATGGATGGCGCCACCGCCGCGGTGGCCGCAAGCACATCGTCCTCAGTGCAGTCCTGCCCCGGCAGGTCCGCACCGAGCAGGAACGCCACCTCGATCTCGACGCGCGGATAGCAGTACCGTGACGCCCAGGCAGGCTCCGACTCGGACAACCGCATGCCGGCCAGCAGGTGGCCGTAATCCGGCTCGGCGACGCCCATCATCGCCTGCATGGCCGCCGACGACAGGCCCACCTTGTGGCCCACCACGGCCTCACCGCGCCGGCGCACATTCGCCAACTGGATTTCGTACGCGTCTGCCGCCGTCAACTCCGGATGGTCGTGGATCAGGGGTGGGACAGGCGCCCGGTCGCGTTCCGCGGCGTACAGCCGGTCGGCGAGCGTACGGCGCTCAGCCTCGGTGAGCATGCAGACCTCCTCGATCCCCGGCCGCCGCACTCCGGCCCGCGCGCCGCCCGGAGAAGACGCAGTCGGCCAGCGACAGACCGCTGACGTAGTTGTGGGAGCAGATACCGACGGCGGTACGCCCGGCCGCGTACAGGCCCGGGATGCGACTGCCGTCCGCCCGCAGAACATGGCCGGTTTCCTCGTCGACCCTGAGGCCGCCGAGGGTGAGCATCGGCGCGGGCACGGCGAGCCGAGGGCGGATGGAAACGTCGATGAGCGACCAGGGTGGCTCGCCGAGGATCCGGACCGCGGCGGCGGGCTTGCCGGCGGGATCGGGCCGCCCGGCGTGCGCGGCGTCGTTGTGGGCGGACAGGGTGGCAGCCAGCCCGGCCGGGTCCACGCCGGCGTTGTGGGCCACCCGGTCGAGCGTCGGTGCGGTGCTGCGGCCCGGCCCGAGCAGCACCCAGGCCTGGATCGCCTGGAACCAGGTGGCCTGGCTGCGAAACTGCCGGCGGGCCTCGGCGATCAGCGCTGCGTCGGCCAGCAGCCAGGCCTTGCGCTCCGGGCAACGCAACACGGCGTCACCGATCGCAGCGCCGTAGCGTGACTCGTCGCAGACCCGCCGTCCGGTGGAGTCCACCAGCAGGGCGCCGGTCAGCGCGGCTGGCGGAGTCAGGAAGCGCCACAGGCTGACCCGGTCAAGGTTCCCGGTGGCGGCGCCCGCGGCGACGCCGAGCCGGATGCCCGAGCCGTTGTCGCCGGGTGTGCCCAGCCGCAGACCGCCACGATGGTTTGGAGCGTGCTCGCGCAGCAGCGCCCGGTCGAAGACGAAGCCACCCGCGGCGAGGACGACGCCCCGGCGAGCGCTGATGCGCACCACGCGGGAGTAGCGGCGTTCCAGCCACGCCACCGGCCGGTGCAGGACCCGGCCGAGTGCGGGGACGTACACGCCGGGTTTGACCGACCACCGGTGCAGCACCCGGTGCCCGAAGCGAACCCAGCCCGGCGCTCCGCGCAGTGTGCGGCATTCGACGCCGAGGACCGTCCCGTCCGGACCGGTCAGCAGTCGCTCGGCGCGGGTCTGGATCTGGAGGGTCACCCCAGCCTGCCGGGCGGCCGTGACGAGTCGGGCATGGAGTTCCCGGCCCGACGCGCCCGGGGCATGCGTGCGGTGCCCGCGCGGCGCTGGCGCGGCCGCGTGGGCAAAGGACAGCTCGCTGCCCGAGTAGTAGAGGTAGTGCCGATCGGTCGGATAGGAGGTCTTGTCCGGGCAGAGGCTGTGGTCGAAGGGCACGCCATGGTTCTCCAGCCAGGACAGCATCGCGGCACTCTGCGCGCAGAAGCGGCGCAGGGTTTGCGCCGTGACCGCGTCGGCCACCTCTTGCTGCAGGTAGTCGTGCATCGCTTCGACGGTGTCCGTGATCCCGGCTTGCCGTTGCTGCCGGGTGCCGCCGCCGGCGTAGACGACGCCGCCGGAGATGGCGGTGGCGCCGCCGCCGGTGAAGCGGTCCAGCACGAGCACGCGCGCACCCGCCTCGGCAGCCTCGATCGCGGCGCAGGACCCGGCCGCCCCGAATCCGACGACCACCACATCGGCCGACTCGTGCCACGCCTCGGTCATGGGCAGAGTTCCCTGTCTCGATGGCTTCCTCGCGGCGATAACTATAACCTGTTCTAGTGGGGCTGACGGTGGAGGAAT
Organism: Actinoplanes sp. NPDC051859; assembly: GCF_044452725.1. Taxonomy (NCBI): domain Bacteria; kingdom Bacillati; phylum Actinomycetota; class Actinomycetes; order Micromonosporales; family Micromonosporaceae; genus Actinoplanes; species Actinoplanes sp. NPDC051859. Next base: position 300,523 of record NZ_JBITBX010000008.1, read on the forward strand.
TCGACGTCGTGGTCGTCGGCTGCGGCGCGGCCGGAATGACCGCCGCGCTCACCGCAGCGCGGCACGGTCTGAGCGTGGCTGTCGTCGAGAAGGCCGAGGTGTACGGCGGCTCCGCGGCCCGTTCCGGCGGCGCCCTGTGGCTGCCCGGCAATGCCGTCCTCCGCGCGGCCGGCGTGGTGGACGACGACGCGGCCGCCCGCCGGTACCTGGCCCACGTCGCCGGTCCGGAGGTAGCCGAAGCTCGGCGCGACGCGTTCCTCCAGCACGGTCCCGACGTCCTCGACCTGGTCCGCGAGCACACACCCCTCGACTTCGCCTGGGTGCCGGGCTACCCGGACTACTACCCCGAGGCACCCGGCGGGCTGCCCGGTGGACGCACCGTCGAGCCGCGCCCGCTGGACACCCGGCTTCTCGGGTTCGACGCGGACACGCTCGCCCCGCCGTACCGGGCCGCGCCGGCCGGCTTCGCGGTGACCGCTGCGGATTACCGGTGGCTGTCGCTCGGCGCGCGGCACCCGCGTGCGGTGTGGACAGCGGCCCGACTCACCGCCTCCGGGCTGACCGCGAGCGTCAGGCACCGCCACCGGCTCACCATGGGCCAAGCGCTCGCCGGCGGACTCCGCGCCGGATTGCGCGCGGCCGGAGTGCCGGTCCTGCTCGGCGTTCCGCTGCAGGAGCTGATCGTGGTGCAGGGCCGCGTCGCCGGGGTCCTCGCCGGGACTGCGACCCATCCCGAACGACTGCGCGCCCGCCGCGGGGTCGTCGTGGGCAGTGGCGGCTTCGAACACCACGCGGAGCTGCGCCGCAAACACCAACCGGTCGGGGTGGGTTGGAGCACCGGCGCGCCCGGCAACACCGGCGACGGCATCACGGCCGGCCACCGCCTCGGCGCCGCCCTGGACCTCATGGACGAGGCGTGGTGGGGGCCGACCCTGCCGCTGACCGGCGGACCCTACTTCTGCCTCGCCGAACGCAACCTGCCGCGCTGCATCCTCATCGACGGCACCGGTCGCCGCTTCGGCAACGAATCCGCGCCGTACGTCGATGCCGTACACGCCATGTTCGCTACACCGCGCCACGCACCCACCTGGCTGATCACTGACCAGGTCTACCGAAACCGCTACCTCTTCGCCGGGTACGGTCCCCGCGCCCCGCTGCCCCGACGCTGGTTCACCGCAGGCGTGGCCCACCGCGCGACCACCCTGGCCGAGCTGGCCGATCGGATCGGCGTGCCGACTCCCGCCCTGTCCGCCACCGTCGACCGCTTCAACGGGTTCGCCGCCACGGGCCACGACGACGACTTCGGCCGCGGCGACTCGGCGTACGACCGCTACTACGGCGACCCGCGGAACAAGCCCAACCCGTGCCTGGGGCCGATCAGCAAGCCACCCTTCTACGCATTCCAGGTGGTGCCCGGCGACCTCGGCACCAAAGGCGGCCTGCGCACCGACGAGCATGCTCGGGTGCTCCGCGAGGACGGCACGCCGATCCCCGGCCTCTATGCCGCGGGCAACGCCTCCGCCGCGGTGATGGGCCGCAGCTATGCCGGCGCGGGCGCCACGCTGGGACCCGCAATGACCTTCGGCTACCTTGCTGCCCTGGACCTCGCGCGCTCCTAACCTCAAGCCCGCCTCAGCGGTCGGTCAGGAACCGTCAAGGCCGCTCAGATCCCCGGTCGTCCCCGCCGAACAGGCGGCTGTTCGCGCCCCGTGGACCACCGTCGCACCGTGAGGGATCAATGCCGAGAAAGCTGGGACCTGCCGTCATCGGCTTCGCGCTCACCGCTGCCCTGTCGCTGTCCGTCGCAGCCGCCGCCGTGTCGATGATCGGTGCGAACGAGCCAGACACGCGGACCTTGACCGCAGTGCCGGCGGCGCAGCGCACCATCGCGCTGGACGTCCAGGACTACACCGACGCCATGCGCCGCCAGGCCCTCACGGCGCCGACCGCCAAGGGACCGAACCGGGCGACGGCGACGGAGCTGATCGAGCTGACCTCCAAGACCGTCCTCGCCGATCTGGCCCCCGTGCGGCCGGGCACCATCGCGCCCGAACGGGACGCGCTCATCGCCGCGGTCGAGGAATTCCGGCGGGTGTGCCTCACCGAGCTCGGCCGTACGCACGCCCGCGGCACCGACGCGCCGACAGTGCCCCCGGCCCTGGCCGCCGCCGAGTCCCGCCTGATCATCGCCGCCGAAGCCGCCGACCAGGCCGCGACTCTGGCGGAGCAGCGCAAGGCCGACGAGCGCAACCAGGTATTCGGAGACGCGCAACAGTCCACTCAGCGCCTGGCGATCATCGCGGTCATCGTGTTCACGATCCTCGGCCTGCTCTCCGCGACGGCTGCCGGCATCGCATTCCGGCTGCGGCGCGCCACAGCGGACGCCAGCTGACGCGCCCGGGTCAGGCGGCGAGGATCAGCCCGCTGGTCGGGACGCCGGTGCCGGCGGTGACCAGCACCGGACCGTCGCCCGGGATCTGGTTGACGGCACTGCCGCGAACCTGACGAACTGCCTCGGCAATGCCGTTCATGCCGTGAATGTACGCCTCCCCCAACTGCCCACCGTGCGTGTTGATCGGCAGCCGCTCCTCGGCGACGACATGCCGCGCCTCCCCCCGCCCACAGAAGCCCAGCTCCTCCAACTGCATCAGCACGTACGGCGTGAAGTGGTCGTACAGCACGGCCGTGCGCACGTCGTCCGGCGCGAAACCGGACTGCGCCCACAGCTGTCGCCCGACCACACCCATCTCCGGCAGTGCCGCGAGCGGTGAGCGGTAGTATCTGGTCATCACGTACTGGTCGGGCCCGCTGCCCTGGGCGGCCGCGCACACCACCGCGGGTGGCTGCCGCAGGTCCCGGGCTCGCTCAGCGGTTGTCACGACCAGCGCCACCGCACCGTCACTCTCCTGACAACAGTCGAGCAGTCGCAGCGGATCGGCGATGGGCCGGGAGTTGCGGTGGTCGTCCAGGGTGATCGGCCGGCCGTGAAACCAGGCGTGGGGATTCGTCGCGGCATACCGGCGGGCTGCCACCGCAACCCGCCCGAAGTCGTCCGTGCTGGCGCCGTAGTCGTGCAGGTAGCGCTGAGCCACCAGGGCGACCATCGCGGCCGGGGTGGCGAGCCCCATCGGATAGTGCCAGCCGGCATCGAGGCCGGGAGGCGAGGTCGCCTGTCCGAATCGGCGGCCCGACCGCTCATTGAGCGCCCGGTAACAGACCACCGTCTCGGCGATTCCGGCTGTCACGGCAAGCACGGCTTGCTGCACGACCGCGCAGGCCGCTCCCCCGCCGTACCCGATCCGGCTGAGGAAGGTGAGCTCGCCCGCGCCGATCTCCCGGGCGACCGCGATCTCGGCGTTCTCGTCCATCGTGAACGTCACCAGGCCGTCGACGTCGCTCGACCGCAGCCCGGCATCGTCCAGCGCAGCGCGGACCGCCTCGACGGCGAGCCGCAGCTCAGTGCGGCCGGAATCCTTGGAGAACTCGGTGGCCCCGATCCCGGCGATAGCCGCCGCCCGGGCTAGCACGACGCCACCCGAACCGTGGCGCTGACATGCTCACCCGACGCGGTACGCCCGCTCACGGACACCACCCGTTCGCCGCTCACCGGCGCGGTGGCTTGCCCCGTGAAAGTGAGCGTGTCGTTCGCGTGGCACGGCGCACCGAGCCGGATCGCCATCCCGCGCAGTCGGGCATCCGGCCCGGCCCAGTCGGTCACGTAGCGCTGCACCAGCCCGGTGGTGGTGAGGATGTTGAGGAAGATGTCCTTACCTCCGCGCTGGATTGCCGCATCCCGGTCGTGATGGACGTCCTGGAAGTCACGGGTCGCCAAGGCCGTACTGATGACAACGGTCGGGGTCACGGCCAGCTCCCAGGGCGGCAGCGACGTCTCCGCGGCGCCGCCGGGCCGCCAGATCGGCAGGGTGATCTCGTCGTCGAGCCGGTCGAAGGCGACCCGCACCGGATCGCCGATCCGCACCTCGTCGGGCTCGACCCCCCGCAGCTCGCCGACCATCCGGACCCCCTCGGCAAGGTCGACCAGCGCGACCACCACGGGCATGCGCCGGCCGGGCAACGGCGGATGCCGGTGCACCACAAAGCTGTGAATGTGGCCGGTGCCCGCCGCAACCACATACTCGGGCTTGGTCGCGCCGCATTCCGGGCAGGCCGGCCCGGGCGGATGCCGCACCGTGCCGCACTCGCCGCAGCGCTGAATCCGCAGCTCCCCGGCCGCGGTTCCCGCCCAGAAGAACGCGGTGTCGGCGCTGACCGTGGGCCGCAGCGGCGTGCCCGGCTGAGGCGGGGGTGGTGGCGGGTCACCGGGACGGAACTTGAGCACCCGAAAGCGCATGCTCGCCACCGGCTCGTCCGCCACAAACCAGGTGCTCTCGGTCGTGACAAACCAACCTTCACCGAGCGCCGTTCGTTTGGGGCCGGTCACGTCGGTCAGCCTGCTGCGCACCGAAAGCTGCTCCCCGTCGCGCAGATAGCGGTGGTAGCTCTGATCGCAGTTCGTGGCGACCACCGAGGTGAAACCGGCATCGTCCAGCGCCGCGGACATCGCCCGCAACGGATCGGCGGGGCCCGGATCGGCGGGCCGCAACCCGGGCATCGTCCACACCTGCACCATCGCCGGCGGGGCGAGGCTGTCACGCTCATACACCGGATTGGTGTCGCCGATCGCCTCCAGCCAGCCGCGAACAGTCGGCAGATTCACCGGATCCCGGGCCAGGCGCGGCGGCGACTCCCCCGCCCCGGCAATACGTCGCGCAGCCGTCGTGATCGCGTCGTCCATCAGCCCACCTGTCTCGGTACTCGCGGCAACCCCAGACCCGCCGTCGCGATGAGTTCGCGTTGGATCTCGTTGACGCCACCGCCGAAGGTCAGCACCAGATTGCGTTTCGCCTGCAAGTCCAGCCACGACACCAACGCAGCGGTCTGCGGATCGGACGGATCACCGTGCCGGCCGACCGCTTCCTCCAGCTCCTGGCCGATGCGCAGCACCCATTCCGACGAGAACACCTTGGTCGCCGAGGCGTCGGCCACCCCCGCCGGCTCGCTGCCCGCCACCTGCCAGTTCAACAATTCATTGACCCGCAGGCATGCGTACGCCCGAGCAAGCGCGCGCCGCACGTCGGGCTGGTCGCGTACCCCTGGCTTCTCGGTAGCCCAAGCCTGCACCCGCGCCCAGAGCGCGCCCACCCGCCCAGCCGGACCCAGCATGACCCGCTCGTGGTTGAGCTGGGTGGTCAGCAGCCGCCAGCCGCCGTTCTCCGGCCCGACCCGCATGGCCTCCGGGACCCGCACATCGCTGAGGTAGACCGCATTCACGTGATGCGCGCCGTCACACGTGATGATTGGCGTCCACGAGTAGCCCGGGTCGCTGGTATCGACGATGAGGACGGACAGGCCCTTGTGTCGGGGTGCATCGGGGTCCGTCCGGCAGGCCAGCCACAGGTATTCGGCATCGTGAGCGCCCGTGGTGAACGTCTTCTGACCGTTGACCAGATAGCCGTCGCCGTCACGCACAGCCCGGGTCCGCAGCGCGGCCAGGTCGGTCCCGGCCTCCGGCTCGGTGTAGCCGATCGCAAAATGAACCTCGCCGGCCAGGATCCGCGGCAGAAAGAAGTCCTTCTGCGCCTCCGTGCCGAACGCCAGCAACGTCGGCGCCACGGTCTGCAACGTGACCGCGGGCAGCGGCACGTCAGCCCGGGCCGCCTCGTTCACGAAGATCTGCTGCGCCATCGGATCGTCGCCGCTGCCGCCGTACCGCTCGGGAAACCCGAGACCCAGCCAGCCATCCCGACCCAGCCGGGCCACCACCTCGCGATGCACCGGTCCGTGCCGCTCCTGCCGCAGCACGAGCCGCTGCTCTGCCGTCACGACCGTTTGCAGGTACGCCCGCAGCCGCTCGCGCAGCGCCTTCTGCTCCTCAGTCAGGTCGATGAACAACGCGCCCTCCCAGCCGGTGCAGGCAGTGTTCGGCGCCGCCGAGCCGGCGGGCCAGGTCACGCAACAGGGCGCTGTAGCGGTGCAGCGGATAGTCGACAGCCAGCCCTAACCCGCCGTGCAGGTGGTGACACGAGCGCACGGCGGGTAGGGCTTCGCTGGTCAGCCAGTACGCCGCCACCCACAGGTCGTCATCCGCTCGCCGCTCCACCTCGTCACGCTCCGGGCTGCTTTCTCCCTGCCCTTTTCCCCGCGTCGCATTTCGCGGGCTGGCTAGCTCTTCCCGCGCGATGTCTTTCCGCCCGGCGACTTCTTCCCACCTCGTGTCCTCCCGCCCCGCTCCTCTCCGCCCCACGCCTTCCCGCCCGGCGGCCTCTTCCCGCCCGGCGCCTTCTCGGCTGGCGGCCCTTTGATGTCGGGCGTCGAGGCGCCAGCATGCGGAGAGAACGGCTAGATGGAGGGTGCGGGAGGTGACGTACACGTCGGCGATCTGCTGGGCGACGGCTTGGAAGGTGGCGAGAGGGCGGCCAAACTGGTGCCGGGTGCGAAGGTGCTCGGCGGTCAGCGCCAGCGCCCCGGCCAGCGCCCCGTCACCTGCGGCACACGCAGCGGCAACGGCGAAGCGATGCAGGTCGGCGACGCAGCGGTGGTCGGCTTCGGGGCCGAGCGGTTCGGCGGCGACCCCGTCCATCCGTACCGTAAATTCGGAAGTCCCGGCCGACGTGGCCGTGCGCCGCACGGTGACGCCTTTCGCGCCCGGATCGATCAGCGCGACCGCGGTCCCGCCGGTGTGCCGGCGCACTGGGACGAGGATGCGGTAGGCCTGCTCGGCATCGGTCACGCCGGTCTTGGTGCCGGTGACTCGCCAACCCGACGTCGCGGTGGTGCGCGGCGTGTCCGGCAGCGGATCACCCGGCTCGGCGAGCGCGGCGGTGAGCACCCGCCCCTCCCCGACTCCGGCCAGGAGGTCGCGCTGGTGCTCGGGACTGCCCCACCGAGCCACTGGCAGCACACCGAGACCGAGCGTGGACGTGGCCGGGACTGCGGCCGCTCGCCGGGCAAGCTCGGCGAGCACCAGGCTGGTCTCCAGCACACCAAGCCCCGCGCCACCGAGCGCCTCCGGGACCGCGAGGGTGAGCAATCCTGCCTGCGCGAGGGACTTACCCAGCCGCTCCGGGTTGTCCACGTCGTCGGCCAGCACCTCATCGGCCAAGCGAACGATGGCCTGTTGCGCGTCATCCAATGCGAAGTCGGGACCCACAAAAGGATTAGAACACGTTTCAGTATTGCCACGCCACACACCGGGTCCGAAGTCCACTAGCCACCCGTTGGTACGCTGGTAGGACCTACAACGCGGCCACCGGCCGCCACCAGATCCACCGCGGAAGGTCAGCATGGCAGCGTCGAGAACGAATACCAGTAACGGCGCCGGCCGCAGCGCACTCGCCGGCGTGGAAGCCGCCCAGGGCTCCGCCGCCCAGCGAGATCGCCGCCGCCGCATCCTGGAAGCCACCCTGGCACTGGCCTCCAAAGGCGGCTACGACGCGGTCCAGATGCGCACGGTCGCCGAGCGAGCCGAAGTAGCGCTCGGCACCCTGTACCGCTACTTCCCCTCCAAGATCCACCTGCTGGTGTCCGCCCTGGTCCTCGAGTTCGAGATGATCCAGGAAAAGCTGGACCGCAAGCCGATCCCGGGCGACACCCCGCACGAACGGACCCTGCACGTCCTCACCCGCATGACCCGGGTCATGCAACGCGAGCCGCTGCTCACCGAAGCGATGACCCGCGCCTTCATGTTCGCCGACCCGTCCGCCAGCGCCGAGGTCAACGCCGTCGCGCAGCTCATGGAAGACATGCTCACCAACGCTATGCACGACGGCGAACCCACCGCCGACGACCGCGCCAAAGCCCGCATCATCGGCGACGTGTGGCTGTCCAACCTGGTCGCCTGGGTGACCCGACGAGCCTCAGCGAACGACGTGGTGACCCACCTCGAACTGGCGACCCGCCTGCTTCTGAGCTGAGCTCCTCCCGGCGCCGCGGCATAGTGCGCTTATCCCCACGCCTTCCCCGTCGGTCGCGTTGCGCGCCTTCTCGTGACGGACGCACCGCGGCGCCGGGACCCTCATCCCGGCGCCGCGTATGGACGGATCAGCCCAGCAGGGCGGTCAACTTGGCCAGCGACTGCTTCGCGGCCGTTCCGGCCTGCTTCTCGAGCATGCCCGCCATGGGTCCGGCCAGCGCCGGCCCGATGAACTCCATTTCGTACGTGATCCGCGACCCGCCACCGGCACCCGCCTCGACGAGGAAGATGCTCTTCGCCTTCACCCCCATCGGCCCGTCCCCGGCCAGCTCGAGCCGCCGCGCATCTTCCAAGGTCGCCACCCGCCACGCCATCTCGGCGGGCATGCCCATCAGCTTGACCTTCTGCTTGTAGGTGGCGCCCGCGCTCAGCACCGACGGAATGTCACCGGTGAAGCCCTCGTGCATCGTGTTCCACTCGGCGGCCCGCGGCAGGTCCAGCAACAGTTCCCAGACCTTCTGCGGTTCGGCCGCGGCATCGGCCGAGACACTGACCTTCGGCATCGCATCCTCCTTGGCAGGCAGCTCTCGCACAGAACTAGAACAGGTTATAGCACTGTGACCAGCTTCACTAGGTTCATTCCTGCTCTTCGCGACCGGCCAGAGTAGAACTCAAGTCAGCACGTCTCACGGTGGAGGACACACGGTGACCGAAAGCAACGGCGACCGGCCGACCGGTCACCACCCGTCAGCGGCCTGGCACCAGGACGCGGTGGTGCCTCGCGCTAAGCGGTCCAGGGATGGGCAGCCGGATCCCCAACAGGAACGGCGCCGAGCCATCAGCGACCTGGGCGACGAGCTGCGGAACCTCGTCGATCTGGCGGCGGCCACCGAGGTGTCGGCTGAGGATCTTGACCGGGCGGCGGTCCATGTCCGCGCTGCGGCTGCTCTGCTCGCCACCGAGCGACGCCACCGGCCCGCTACGCCGCGCGCTGATGACTTCCTCGACGGGATCCGGATGCACAACCCGGTGACCGGGGCCGGTAGTGCTTTTGCTCCGCCACTGCAGATTGTTCAGGAGGGCGGGCTGACGGTGGGGACGTGCACGCTCGGGCTTGCCTTTGAGGGACCGCCGAGCTATGTACACGGCGGAGTCAGCGCGATGCTGTTGGACCAGATGCTCGGGTACGCGGTGAGCGCCTCCGGCCACCCGGGAATGACGGTCCGACTCGACACCGTGTACCGCACCCCGGTGCCGCTGGAGACCCCCCTGCGCCTGACCGCCGAGGTGACCGCCATCGACGGTCGCAAGGTGACCGCGACCGGCACCGTCGCCACCGCCGCGGCCCCGGACACCCTCCTGGTCACCGCCACCGGCACCTTCGTGGCCCTCCGCGCTGACCAAGCCCGCCGCCTCTTCGGCGCGGTCAGCGGCATCACCGAGTAGACCGCCTCAGCCCGCCGAAACCGCCCACTTGTCGGACGCACCGGGCGGTACCGACCCGCATATCTGCGGCCGATCATGGGGCAAGTAGGGGAACATCGCGGCGAGCAGGATGTGCGGAAGCGCGGACAGTATGTCCACGATGACCATCCGGTGATAGCGCCGCGTGACCGGGTCGCGGGGGTCGTAGCGGACGGTGCCGTCATGGCGGGTCAGTAACGGACCGACATGACCACGCGCCGGTTGTACTTCTGCTGTTTGATGTTGACCGGGTTGATGCCGCCCGCACCGACCGTCCTGATCGAGATCTTGACGCCGAGCACCCGCAGGTAGGCGCGGACCGCGTTGGCGCGTTGCAGGGCCAGCTTCCGGTTGGCCGCGCGGGCCGACTTGGATGTCTTGGTGGTCTGGGTGTATCCCGTGATCACCACACCCTTGGCGCCGCGCATGGCGCTGGCCGAGGCGCGGAGGCTGCGCTTGGCCGTCAGGTTCAAGGCCGCTGACTGGTACGGGAAGATGAACGACCGCAGTTCGACCGTCCGCTTCGTCGGCCGCGGACCCGCGCCGGTCTTGGCTACGCACGAGTCGCTGAGCACGACCCAGTTGCTGTCGCGCACCGTGGTGCCGTCGGGCGCGGTGCCGGTGAGGATCAGCTGGTGGAGGCCGCCCAGTACGCAAGCCTTGGGTGGCATGACGACCGAGGCGCGGAAGCCGCCCGAGGAGTTGGTGACACCGGTGGCGATGACAACCGGGGTCGAGTTCATGGTCAGCCGGTAGGTCGAGGCGGGGGCGAGGCCGCCGCCGGTCAGGGTCGCCTCGGCGCCGACGAGCTTGGCGTCGGTCTTGAGGTCGAGGGCGAGGTTGATCCGTACGGGACCGCTCGGCGTCGGTGCGGGTGTGGTGGGTCCCGTGGTCGGCGGGGCGGTCGGGGACGGCGACGGGGTTGGCGTCGGGGTTGGCGTCGGGGTAGGAGTCGGTGTCAGCGTGGGCGTGGGAGTCGGCGTCGGCGTCGGGTTGGTGGGCGCAGGGTTGGGGTTGTTCGGAGAAGGCGACGGGGATGGCGAGGGCGCCGGGGTGACCACGGGCGGCGGGACGTAGGTGAAGACATCTTCCGCCTGGGCGGTGCCGGCGACCAGGGTGATGGACGCTGCCGTGGCGGTGGAGACGGCGGGCGTACGGAAGGTCAGGGTGGTGCCGTCCTCACTGGCCTCGAAATCGGGTTTGCGCAGGGTCACGGTGCCGATCCGGACGGCTGTGACGCCGTCGAGGCGGGTGCCGGTGATGGTGACCAGGGTGTTGCCGGCGATGACGCCAGAGGCTGGGGATACCCGGGTGATGGTGGGCGCCGCTGGGGTGATGACCAGCGTGCCTTCGACGTACTGAAAATTGTTGGGGTTGCTGTAGGCCATGGCGTCGACGGCCGTGAGCGTGCCGCCGGACGGGACCACCCGGTAGGTGCCCTGGGTGGTGGGTGCGTTCTGGAGCTGGTTGTTGCCGCTGAAGTAGGTGTAAGTGAGGTTGCCGATCGAGTCGCCGTCGAACAGGCCGGTGAACTGGGCGCTCGGGACGAGGGGCTCGCCTTCGCCGATCTGCAGGTCGTCGGCGATGACGGCCAGGGTGCGCTGCGCCGGGTAGACGACGAATGACACCGTCTCCGTTGCGCTCTCCGGGTCGGTGAGGGACTTGGCCGCGGTGTAGTTGGCCGAGGCGGCCTGGGTGCCGGTGATGGTGCAGGTGCCGCCGGCGATCGGGGTGACCGTGGTGCCGGACACCGTGCAGACGGACGGGGTCAGGGAGGTCAGCACGACCGGGGCGAGGGCGGCGTTGTTGTTCGGGGCGTTGCCCGTACGCGTGTCCTTGATCGTGGTCGTGACCGTGACCGTCGGGTTCTGGGTGAGCAGCACGGACCGCTTGTCCAGGGTCAGGCCGAGCGTGGCGTCGGCTTTGGTGATCGTGCCGACGATGGCCGGCCGCGGGTTGGACAGGGTGTAGTTGCTCTGGTCTCCGCCCGCCAGAGTGAGGTCGTTGCTCAAGGTGACCGGCTTGCTGACGCCCGGAGCGGCGTCGGCGAACGACGCGGCGTTCTGCGGGGCGCTGAGTTTCACATCGTCGCCCTCGACCGCGCCGGTCAGGGTGAAGGCGCTGACCTGGACGTCTGTCGTGCCGTCGTAGACCCGGTCGGCGCGGGCGGCGCCGGCGGTCAGCGGCTTGGGTGTGATGGTGATCTGCACCGGCACCCGGGTGGCCTCGTAGAAGACCGACCGGTCGGTGTTGGTGGTCTTCATCTCGAAGGACCGCACGCGGACCTCCCAGGAGACGACGCTGGTGCCGTCACCGCCGCAGGAGACCACCGAGTACGCCACGTTCTTGGGCAGGCCAGGCTGCCAGGCATTGGGGTCGGCGGAGCAGGAGGAGTTGCGGAATTCCCACTCGACGGCGGTGATCGGGTCGGGTACGGAGCTCGCGGTGTACGAGATGTCGGCCGGATTGTTCAGCTGGCCCCGGTAGGCGAACGTCCCGCCCCGGGCCGAGGTGGCGGTGAGCGTGAGCGGCGTGCCGGTGATGGTGACGCGGACCGGCGCGGGATCGTTCAGCCACACGTACCGGTTGGCGGTGTAGGTGGCGCGGCCGCGGGACACCCGGATCATGTAGTCGCCGGCGGCCTGCGGGATGCCGCCGACCACGTTGCGGGTGAAGCCGGTGGCGTCGTAGCGCTCCTTGGTGACGTACTCGTAGCCGTCGGCCGGGACCGTGAAGGCGTTGGGTCCGATGAAGCCGGTGGTGGTGTGTCCCATCGTGAACGGCGTGCCGGCCGCCACCGTGAGGTCGCTGGTGGCACCGTTGACGGTGGTCGTCGCGGTCACGGGTACGGCGCAGCCGAAGCCGAACCGCTGCGCGGGTTTCGTGGTGTCCGTCGGGGTGACCACGATGGTCTTGGGTCCCCACGGGTTGGTCAGGTCGCTGCCGAGTCCGGCGAAGTCGATGTCGACCTGCCCGGCGGTGTAGTTCGTGGTGGGCACGGTGGTGCCGTCGACGGTGACCGTGCCGGCGTTGCCGAACGCGCCCGGCGTGGACGACATCGTGACGGTGGCCGGGGTGTGGGTGAGGTTACCGCTGGCGGGCTGGCTGGTCTTCAGGCACAGGCCGTAGAGCGGGCTCACCTGCAGCGACGTGCCCGCGGCCAGGTATTCGATGCCGTAGTTCAGGTTGGTGGTGCCGACGTCGGTGACGACGGTGACCCACTTCCAACCGCCGGCGCCGAACGTGCGCGGCGCGTCGAAGGTGACGGCGTTCGCGGTGACGTTCGTAGGGACGACGGTCTTGAGGTCGGTGGTGGCGTTGTTGGAGACGATGACCCGGGTGGCGCTGGGGTCGGTGCCGGCCAGGTTCGCGCCGGTGATGCGGAACGAGCCGTCGACGTCGGCGTCCGGGTCGAACTGGTAGCGGGCGGCGTGGCCGAGGTCGTTGACGGACCGGACGCTCGTGATGGCCGGGATCGGGGCGTCGCCGACGTAGCGCAGCGCCACGGCCCGGGTGGCGTTCAGCGTCGAGCCGGTGGGTGTGACGGTGACCGAGGCGTTGCCCGCGGCGTGGGCCGGGGCGGTGAAGATGATGGCGGTGTCGGTCCATGAGGTCACGGTGGCCGTGGTGTTACCGACCTTGACTACGCCGGCGGTGCCGAAATTCGAACCCTGGACCCGGACGGAAGCGCCGCCCATGGCCGGGATGTCGAGCAGCAGGCCGTTCGGCACGATCGCCAGGCGCGGGTCGATGTAGAGGATGTTGTACGGGTCCGGGCCGACGTAGGTGATCGCCGGCGGGCTGACCCGCACGCTGCCCTTGATCGGTGCGGCCGCGCCGGTCGGCGTGACGGTGATGGCGAGCTGACCGGCCACCGTCGTCGGTACGACCACATTGCTGATGACGGTCCCGTCCGACGTCGCGGTGTAGGGCGCCGCCGCGGCGTTGCCGACCTTCACCGTGCCGGTCGTGCCGAAGCCGCCGCCGTTGAGGGTGATCCGCGCGGCGTTGCCCGTCGCGTACGAGGGGACGATCGCGGGTGTGACCTGGCTGATGCCGGTCGCCGGCCGTACGGTCAGCGCGTTGGGTTTGCTGAGCAGCCCGGTCGTGGCGCCGACCTGGACGGTCTTGACGCCGGTCAGGTCGGACAGGACGGGCACCTCGAAGGTCACCGAGGTGGCGGTCGACGCGGTCACCCGCGCCCAGACACCGTCGACGGCGACGCCGGGAGTGAGCGCGGCCCCGAAGTTGGTGCCCGTCAGCGTCACCTCGTCGCCGACTCCCGCGGTGCTGGGGTTGACGGTGGAGACGGTCGGTGCGGCGCCGGGCGCCGTCAGGGTCAACGCGGCCGGGTCCGAGATACCGCCGCCTTGCCCGGAGCCGACCTGGACGTCGACGGGACCGGTGGTGTTCTGCGCGAGCGGGACGACGGCGGTCAGCTTGGTGGCGCTGACCCGGATCACGGACGGGGATTTGACGCCGTTGATGATGACGGTGGGCTTGCCGGTGGTGCCGAAGTTCGTGCCCAGGATGGTGATCGTGGAGCCACCGGAGTTCGCCGCGCTGCTCGGCGTGAGCGAGGTGATGGCCGGGCGGGCGACGTACGTGTAGGTGCCGGGCGCCTCGGTGCTCCCCCAGGGGTTGGTGAAGGTGAGTTTGACCGGTCCGGGCGCGGACACCGCGGGCGCGACGAATTCGACGGTGTCCCAGGCCTGGGCGTACGCCTCGAGGTCGTTGAACTGGCCTTCGGCGATCTCGCCCATGACCGGGGTGATGTCCTGGTTCGGCACTGTCACGTCACCGAACTTGACGGTGAGGTTGTGGCCGCCGGAGTACAGGAATTTGCCCTTGACCCGGATCTTCGTGCCGCCGGTGACGCTGCCGTAGACGGGTGAAAACGAGATGTTGCTCGGGGCGGGGGCGACCCAGTCGACGTTCCGGGACCACTTCGTGGTGCAGTAGGACGCGTCATAGGTGTAGCCGCCGCCCTGCGTGCACAGGGCCGCGATCAGCTTGCGTGGGCCGGATCCGGCGAGTGCCTGCTGGCTGACGCCGAAGGGGTGGAAGTACGGGGTCCCGGACGGGCCGCCATATCCCACCGCCATGAAGGGCAGGGCATCCGTGCCGTCCGGCTTGACGACGAAGAAGCCGACCTGCGAGCCCAGACCGATGCCGGTGCCCCGGACCATGATCTTCGACGCGAGGGTGAGCGGGGTGGGCACATCGACCTGGGTGATCTCGTAGTTGTCGGTGTAGTTCACAGCTCCCGGAACGACGAGGGTGCTGCTGGCGCTGCCGCAGGTGAACGTCATCGAAATGTCGACGCGGCCGGTGTCGTAGTTCGGCGACGCGGCCGGGAAAATGAGGTACTGGGTCAGTCCGGTGTCGTTGTCGATGTTGCCACCGAGCATCTGGGCCGCCTGGGCAGTGCCCACCCAGGCCTGGGTCTGGCAGACGCCGGGCGGCGGATAGCCGTCGCGCAGCAGCAGGGTCACCACGCCGCCGCCGGACACCGGGGTCGCAGAGCTGGTCACGCTGACGACCTCCGGGGACGGGGCCACTCCGTTCCAGATGGCGACGTGATAGTCCTCGGTCGAGGCGTCCGTGCCGGTGACGGTAACGACGACCTCGTTGCGCCCGCGACTCAACGACAGGACCACGTTGCCGTTGCCGGCGATGCTCTGCGGGGCGCCGTTGAGCGTGACGGCGAGCGTCGCATTCGGATCCGTGGCCGTGGGCTTGATGGTGGCCGAACCTGTCCAGTTGACGAGCTGGTAGAAGTGCGCGTTGGTGTTGAACGCCGGCGCGAGCGCCCCGCCGTTGTTGACGACCACCTGCAGACCGCTCAGCGAGGTGTCCGCCGTGCTCGCCGGCGTCACTGGCGCCTGCATCAGCGGCGTCTGAGGCAGGGGTGCCGCCGCGGCGCCCGGCGGCGCCACGAGCAGCCCCGCGACCATGATCAAGGCGGTCAGCCCGGCGAAACGGCGGCCCATCATGATCATTTCGTACGTCCTCAGGCGCGCAGGGAACAGTCGAGCCTGATCCTGCCCGGATGCATCGCCGCCGGTCGGGTGTTTCGTGAATTTATGTCACGAGAGGTCCGTGGTGAGAATCTGCTCGATGTTGCGCTCGGCCAGTGCCGTGATGGTGACGAACGGATTGACACCGATGTTGCCGGGAATCAGCGAGCCGTCGATGACATACAACCCCGGAAAACCGGGTAGCCGGCCGTAATTGTCGGTCGCCTGGTTCAGGATGCAGCCGCCGAGCGGGTGGTAGGTGAAGTCGTCGCCCCAGATCTTGTTCTGGCCGAACAGGTCCCGCCGGTACATGGTGCCCTGCCGGGTGTTGATCTTGTCGAAGACGCGCTTCGCCGCGTCGATGGCCGGCTGGTTCTGCGCGGTCTGCCAGTTCAGGCCCACCGTCCCGGCGCCGCTGTCGAAGACGAACGTCGCCCGGTTCGGATTCCTGGTGATGGCCAGGTACAGGCTGACCCACAGTTCGACCCCGGTCGGGAACGGCGCGATCTCGGCGAACACCGGCCCGGCCGGATCGGTCCAGTTGTCGATGCCCATGGCCGGCATGCCCGCCTGCAACGGTCCGGTGGTGTTCCAGACGTGATTGGCCCGGGCCACCATCACATTGCCGTTGTTGCCCCAGCCCTGCCCCACCGTGTCGGGCAGGCCGGCCAGCGCGCCGCCCGCCTTCATCGCGACCAGGAGCTTGCTCGTGCCGACACTGCCGGCCGCGAAGAACACCCGGTCGGCACGGACGATCTTTGTCGCCACCGCTTCTCCCCCGGTGCCGATCTGGGTCATCGTCACCGCATAGCCGCCGGCTGCTGCCGGGGCCACAGCCGTCACGACGTGCTGCGTGGTCACGGTCAGCCGGCCGGTCGCGGCCGACGCGGCGAGATACGTCTTGTCCAGCGTACGTTTGCCGTAGTTGTTGCCGTAGATGACTTCACTAGCCAGGGCTGACCGTGGCACCGTGCCGGCCT
Source organism: Actinoplanes sp. NPDC051859 (assembly GCF_044452725.1). Lineage (NCBI taxonomy): Bacteria > Bacillati > Actinomycetota > Actinomycetes > Micromonosporales > Micromonosporaceae > Actinoplanes > Actinoplanes sp. NPDC051859. The sequence continues at coordinate 316,959 of NZ_JBITBX010000008.1, forward strand.
GCTCCCGCGCCATGTACGTGAAGTCGTACACGTTAGGCACGAAGGTCGTCCGGTACCCGGAGGCGTTGGCCTGGTTGCGACTGAGCCGGGCATACTTGTAACACTCCGCGGCCTCGAACCACGCGGGATCGATGTAGTTCACGCCCAGCGCGGCGTTGGCGCGCGGGAAATAGGTGCTGTACATGGCGTTCGCGTCCACCGACGGCAGCACTTCCTCGAAGTACTCCCGCCGCGGCTGGACAGCCATGCCGCCGTTGACCAGCGAGCCGCCGCCCAGCCCCCGGCCCTGGTAGACGCGGATCCCGGCGAAGTGCTCGGAATCCAGCACTCCGGTGTACCTCTCGATCGCCTTGTTCGCCGGAATGCCGAGGAAGTAGCCGAGGGGCTGGTCGGTCGAAGTGCGCAGCCAGTAGGAGCGCCGATCCGGGCGCAGCATGTTACAGAAGACGGCGCCGTCCGAGGCGGGCGTATTCCAGTTCATGCCCATCTCGACGATGCAGGTCGGGATCCCGGCCTGGGTCAACCGCAGTGCAGCGACCGCGCCGCCGTAACCGCTGCCGATGACCAGCGCTGGCACATGGTCGTCGTGGGCAAGGGTCGCCCCGGCCGCGGAGGCCCGGGCGAGCGGGGACAGCGCGCCGGCCACAGCCGCCGCGGCTCCGCCTCGGAAAAGGGTGCGCCGCGAGACCGCCCGCGGCGCGGGGTGCTGGTACATGGGGTGTTCCTTCCCCGTCGCAGGCGGATCTCCAGCCCATTTTCCCGTGCGGCCGTGCGCTCTTCGGCTTCTTCGGACACGGCTGCGCTCCGTGGGGCACGACCGGCTCTCCTCGGGCAGGGTTGTCCGCCCGGAAGGCGTGCGTCTTCCGGTTGTCGAGGGGTTCCGGTCTGTCGTGGTGATCGAAGCGGCGGGCGAGCTGGATCAGGCGCCGTTGGCGATGTCGTTGGCAGCGATGTAACCGAAGGTCATCGCGGGACCGATGGTGGAACCCGCACCGGCGTAGCTGTGTCCCATCACCGCGGCGCTGGAGTTCCCCGCCGCATAAAGACCGGGAATGACCGGGCCGTTCGCATGCAACACCCGGGCTCGGGCGTCGGTCCGCAACCCGCCCTTCGTCCCGAGATCCCCCGGAACGATCTTGCAGGCGTAGTACGGCGGCAGCCACAGCGGTGCGAGACAGGAGTTCGGCCGGACCGCGGGGTCCGTGTAGTAGTGGTCGTACACGCTGTCGCCTCGGCGGAACTCGGTGTCGCGCCCGGTGCGCGCGAAGCCGTTGAACCGGGAGACCGTACCCGTGAGGGCGCTCGCCGGCACACCGATCTTCTCGGCCAGGCCGCCGAGAGTGGGGGCGCGGAAGACGGCGCCGGCGGCGTACCAGGAGTCGGGGAACGGCAGCATCGGCGCGATGTCGCCGAACAGATAGCGGTTGCGGTAGTTCTGGTCGAAGATCAGCCAGGCGGGGATGTCCGGCGTGATCCCGTTCTTCTCGTACATGACGTGCACGACGTCGCTGTACGGCGCCGCCTCGTTGACGAACCGCACACCGGCGCTGTTGACCATCAGACTGCCGGGCAGCGTGCGCTCGGCCAGGCAGAAATAGGGCTCCTCCGGCAGCGGAATCGCCGGCCCCCACCACGAGTCCTCGAGGAAGTCGGAGGCGGCACCGGCCCGCAGGCCAGCCGCGATGCCGTCCCCGGTGTTCTCCTTGGCCCCGACGGTCCACTCGGTCCCGATCGGCTGCTGCTGATAGGTCAGCCGCATCGCCAGGTTGTGTTCGAACCCGCCGGCCGCGACGACGACCCCCTGATTCGCCCCGATCACCGTCGAGACGCCGTTGCGCTTGACGACAACGCCGGTCACCCGACCGTTCGCATCGAACTGGAAGTCCTCGAACGGCGTGTTCAACCACACGGGTACGCCGGCGCGCAGCAACCCGGCCCGCAGCCCCGCCGCCAGCGCCTGCCCCATGGTGAGCGGCGTCTGTCCATGCAGGACGGCATTCGCGTAGCGCGCTACGCATTCCAGGGACGTAGCCAACCCGCGGGCATTGACCAGGGAGAGCACCAGCCACTTGTAATCGGCACTGAACACGGAAACACCGGCGGGCGTCGGCATGTAGGCCGGATTGAGGCGCGTCAGCTCCTCGCCCAGCAGCTTGCCGTCAAACAGGTCCGGCTCGATCGACCGCCCCTGCGGCATCCCGCCGGACAGCTCAGGATAGTAGTCGGAGTAGCCGTCCATCCACCGGAACCGCAGCGGGCTGTGTGCCATGACGAACGAGATCATGGCCGGCCCGTTGTCGAGAAACGCCTGCTGCTTCGCAGTCGGCACATCCCCGTCGACCACCGCCGCCAGATAGGTGGCAGCCTTCGCGGGCGTGTCCGGCACCCCCGCCTGAAGAATGATCTCGTTGTTGGGAATCCAGATCCCGGCGCCGGACCGTGCCGCCGACCCCCCGAACGTCGGCGCCTTCTCCACCACTACGACACTGAAGCCCTGCGCGGCCAGTCGCAGCGCGGCCGTCATCCCGGCAGCACCACACCCGATCACGACCGCGTCGTACTGCTGAGCGGCGGCCCGTACAGCACGCCCGAGAACGGCTGGCCCCACCGCCATACCGGTACCGACAGCGGCGGCGCCCGCAAGAACCTGGCGACGACTGAGGGGCAGGGACATCGGTCCTCCTCGGACGGCTTCCGCACTGCAACGTGTTCTACTGTTGTTAAGAAACTTGTTGTTGTCAATGAGAATCTTAAACAAGAACGCGATACAGCTTTGAGGCTGATGGTCGGCGCGGGACACGCCAGAAACCTCCCGCCCCATCGCACCCCCAGGGCACCGCGCCGCGTCAACCCCGCGTCCGGCTCGGAACGCCGGGCCCTCGACCCTCGACCCTCGACCGAAGCAGCACACCGGTCCCGTGTGAGTAACGTTGACGTTCCGGACTTTTCCCCATAACGCGCTTCAGGCTCCGCGGCCGCCTCACCACATCCCGCCCCCGCGATCAATCGAAGGCGAACCGGAGAGCGACAGCGCACGCACCCACCAAAGCCCACCCGCCGCGCCGCAACGGCGTCGCCGACGCGCTCGGCTCGACCCGCTACGGACGCCTCACGTCTCGGGCGACCCGGCCAAACGGCGAGGTCAACCCCAAGCCAGCGCCAACGGACGACTAGGCAGCGACACGAGGCGGAGGGGTGGGTGCGAGGGGCGCGGAGGGCCGTGTAAAGTTCTCTCCTGTGCGGCCCGCCAGGGCACAACGATCACGGATGCCACCGTGATCGGCCTGGTAGCGGTCGTGCGAGCAGGTCCGGGTGGCGGAATGGCAGACGCGCTAGCTTGAGGTGCTAGTGTCCTTTATCGGACGTGGGGGTTCAAGTCCCCCCTCGGACACCAAACGGTGGTACGGGTACCACGTATTACACGGTACTTGAACACGCGGCTCGCGCCGCCAGAGAGTCTGATCTTCTTGGGTCAGTCACGTGCGGCAGCGAACACGAGCCCTATCTCCCAACATCGTTTTCGCAGTCTTCACTGCCATCCCGTCTGGGGTGGTTGACGTGACCGCCGATGTTGTCACTCCTCTGGTTCTGCCAGCCTGGTCCGGGCCTGCACGTTCACGTCCTGCCGCTGGGCCGGGTCTGCGCAAGGTTGCGCTCGCTCGTCTCGCGACGGTCCGTGAGCGGTCGTCGGTGTACGCCATGGTGGCGGTCGAGGACCGGGGCCGGGTCACCGTGCACAGCGTGGTTCACGTCCTGCCGTGGGATCCGGATACACGGTTGGCCGTACGGGTGCAGGCGCGCTTGGTGGTGGTTACCGCCGACGCTGATGGCGAGTCGCAGATCGACCGCAAGGGCCGGCTGCAGGTTCGGGTCGCGATGCGTCGTTGGTGTGGCCTGACGCAGGGCTCGCGGGTGTTGCTGGTCGCCGACCCGGCCACGGAACGCTTGGTCGTCCATCCCTCGGCAGCACTCGACGCCACGATCGGTCGTGCCCATGCCGAGGCGTTCGGCGGTGACGCATGAGTACCGAGGTCGTCGGCGGGAGCCGCCCCGAGGTCGATGCCGCGCTGCTTCTGCTCGCCAAGCTGGGGTTGTCTCCGGACGATCTGGTAGCTGGGGCGGTCGCGGCGCGGCCGCCGGTGCCGACGTTCGCGGAGTTCGTGCCGCAGGTCGCGGCAGCGACAACGCCGGGCACGTTGAAGGCGTACGGCTCGTACTGGAATCGGGTGGTCGAACAGTGGGGTTCACGCCGCCTGGATGAGCCCACCCCACTGGAGATCGCCCAGCTCGGTAAGCAGCTACGCGCCGGGCGCACGATCCGCCGTAACGGACGCGGTGGCGCTGGCGCGGAGGAGAACTACGTCTCGGCGATGCGCTGCTTGTATCGGCGGGCGGTGGACAACAACCTTCTGAGCCAGGCGGAGAATCCGGCGGCGAAGGTGCCCAAACCCAAGCGCCAGGAAAGCGCGCGGCATGCGTTGTCGGATGCCCGGCTGGCGGAGATCAACGAGGTGGCGGCGACGACCGGGAATGATCCGGCATTGGATACATTGTTGCTGCGGTTTCATACCGAGACCGGGTGCCGCCGTGGCGGCGCCTTGAGCCTGCGGCGTCGCGACCTGGATGAGAAGCACTTCTTGGTGTTGCTCCGGGAAAAGGGTGGGACGATGCGTTGGCAACCGGTCTCCCCGACCTTGATGCGGCACCTGGTGGCGCACTGGGATGAACGCGGTCATGGCAATTCACGCAGTGACGCACAGTTGCTGCGCTACGCGAGCGGAAAGCCGATTACGTATCGGCGCTACGACGGCTTGTGGGTTCGGATTGGTGAGCATCTGCCGTGGGTGGTGACACAAGGGATCAGCGCGCATTGGTTGCGGCATACCGTGATCACGTGGGTGGAGCGAACGTTCGGGTATGCGGTAGCGCGTGCGTTCGCCGGGCACAGTCCAGGTGGTGGAGATGGGGGCACGACCACCACGTACATCAAGGCCAGCCTGGCTGAGGTGGCAGCCGCGGTCGCCGCGCTGACCGGGGAACCGCATCCTCTTGCCGACGACAGCGAGACGCTCTCCATGGGCTGAGGCGGGCGGGCCGGAGCCGAGAGGGCGTCGCCGGTTTCCGGCCCCCGCCTCGGCGCCGCCTACTGTGGCCCGCGCCCGGCCTGCCTTGGCTTTGCCTCAAGATGCTCGCGGGAAGGCACGGTGGGTCGCTACGTCGTCAGCGGATGCACCTCGCCAGTGAGGGCGCTGAGGGCGACGACGACTTCGTAGAGGTCGGCGCGGACGTAGGTGGCGGTGACGCCGAAGTCGGTGCGGTCGTTGTGGCCGGCGTAGGCGCGGGCGACGGCGTAGCCGAAGTGGCGTTCGACCCAGGTCAGGGTGGTGTGTCGGAGCCAGTGGGTGGAGACCTGTTGCGCGGCCACCCAGGGCAGGTGCTCGCCGAGCCGTGCCCAGAGGTGGTCGTACCGTCGGTATGTGATGGGCTTGCCGTTGCGGTACCGCAATAACGGCGCGCGCAGATCGGTGTTGCCCTGGTGCCGGTGCTGATGGTGCTGCCGTAGGTAGCGCATCACGGTCGGCGAGACCGGTTGCCAGCGGTCGGTTTCGCCCTTCTCTCGCAACCGGATGAGGGATTGCTCGGGGTCGAGGTCGATCGGTCGCAGGGCAAGCGCGCCGCCACGACGGCAGGCGGTTTCCACGTGCAGGCGAACCAGCAGGCCGTCGAGGTCGCGGTCGTTGCCGGTGGTGGTGGCGATGTGGTTAATAGCGGCGAGCTGGGTGTCGAGCAGAGCACGGCGGGCGCTGGCGAGCCGGCGGGGTTTGGCGACGCGCAGGGCGGTGTTGCGGTGTTCGGGCAGGAGATTGTCAGCGATGGCGTGCCGGTAGAGGCAGCGTAGGGCGGAGATGGTGTGTTCGGCGGCAAGGTGCCCGCCACGGGCGTTGGCACGCACGACCACCGATGTCTTGGCCTGTTCGGCGAGTTGGGCGATGTCGGTGGCCGAGGGTTCGTGCAGGCGTCGGCTGCTCCATTCGTGCTGGATCCGGTTCCAATAGCTTTGATACACCCGCCGGGTGCCGGCGCTGACTGCCGCGGCCACTTGAGGGATGTATTCGCCGAAGGTTGGCACGGCGGTGTCGTCGTGAGTGGCGTCGAGGAGTTGCTCGGCGGAGACGCCCAGCCGGTCGAGTAGCAGCCGCGCGGCGTCGACCTCAGCGGCGCTCGCCGAATGGCTGACGGTCATTGCTGCACCTGGTCGGTCAGGATGCCGTGGTAGGCGCTCGTCATCGCCGAGACAGCGCTCCACAGATAGATCACGAGGACGGCTTCGGCGGGATACGCGACCACGAACAACCGGTCACCGGTAGCGAGGCGGCAGCCGTGCCGGACCTCTGCGATCAATCTCAAGCGGCCTTGCCGGTCAACGGTCTCATCACCTCCGAGGCTGACGGCAATGATCCCGGCCTGCGGCTCGGCGGAAACTGTGACCGGTGTGCCGGGACCCCAGCCCAGGATGCGCAGCGGGTTGCGGTCCGCGAGGCGTCTGCGGTCGTCAATCGGCGTCACCGCGCAATACCGCCCTACGCCGGTATTGGGCGCGCGCAAGTCGACCAGCGGCAGCGTGGCCGGGCGCGACCGCAAGGCGTCTGGACCTGGGTTGCGTTCGGGTCCTGTGGCTATGCCGGAGCTGTGCAGCAGGCTCCGCGGTCCAGTCGGCGAGCAAGGGATTGCGTCCGCTCTGCCCGCGGGGGCGAGGGTGTTCTGGTGCAAGTGGCGGGCCTGAACCACAGACGCAGCCATACGGAAATCCGCACCTCCCACGTGATGCCCTGCGGCAAGCGTGTCATCGACGATTGAGGAAAGCGCCGGGAACGGCGCCACGCTCGCGCGATCCCGAGACGGCTCGGCGGTGCCGGAGGTACCGACCGGTTCGAGACTATTGCGGGCCATGGGGCTAGTCCTTTCCGTCTCGTCGTACGGTGAGCAATGGTGAATTTCGACGGGTATAGGTGTGCCGATCTGCCGGGAGCCTGGCTGGTGTGCAGAGCTAACAGCTCCGGGCGAGAGGTCCCGCGCCCCCGCGCGGGTGCTTAGCTGCCCGGCGGCCTTGCCCAGTGCCCGGGTCGGCCAAGGCGTAACGGAACTGCACCTTCGTCAAGATCTTTCGCATGCTTCCTAACCCTCCCGTCGAACATCGCTGGGCTAGGGCACAGGCAGGCCAGGCTCCACTGTCGGTTAGGGAACAGCCCCTTCCGCTTTTGTGCGCTTGGACGAGCTCGCGGGGTCCGCATCAAAGTTCGATGGGGCCGCCGTGGCGGTCCAACGCACCGAACAGCTGCGGGTACCAGTGCCAGGCGTGCTGCTTGCTGGACCGCCTGGCCAAGCCCTGATAGGCGCTCCACGCAGCGAGATCAGCCATCTGCACCCATTGGTCGTGTTCGGCCCTGCGAGCTTGGGGTTCCTCGATGAGTCTGCGGTCGGCGACGCCGGCGAGGGTTTGGTGCGCAGTGACGGCAGTGGGGTCTCGGTCGCCGTCGAGGAAGATCATCCCGCGAGCGCCGTACGCACGTAGGTCGTTGTCGAGGTAGCGCACCAGAGCGGAGTAGAGGGCGTGTTTGGTGCCGCCGACCAGGTACGGGCGGTGACGGCGGTAGACGGTGCCGACGCTCAGGCCGGGTAGCCGGGCGATGGTTTTCAGGCTGTCGTGGATGACCGCGGCGCCGTGGCGGGCGCGGTCGAAGCCCGGGATCGCGGTGGCGGCCGGGCGGCTGCCGTCGAGGTCGGTGGCGTGCAGCACGGCGTCGGGTGGGATGCCGTAGCGCTGGTGCAGGTGTTCGCGGTGGCGTAGCCAGCTGAGCTGGGCGATGTCCCATTGACACGAGTCGAATTGCAGCCAGGTGAAGGTGCTATAGCCGGTGTGGTGGGCGCCGGAGTCGTCGAGGTAGTACAGCCGGAACGAAGAGCAGTCGGACACGAGGAATCACCGTCGATTCACATCAAGGGGCGGGCGGGGGCGGGAAGGGCGGAGCGAGGTGGAATGGGGGGTGCGGCGGCCCGGGTTACCAGGGGGCGGCCCAGCCGTCCACCTTCCGGGCGCGGATCCAGCGCTTGACCTCGGCCGGGTCGTACCGGCAGTACCGGCCGACCTTGTGCCGCGCGGGTCCTTTGCCCTTGTGGTTCAGGTAGTACAGCGTCTGCGGCGCCAGCTTCAGGTAAGCGGCGGTCTCGTCGTGGGTCCACAAGTTTTCGGCGTGCATCTCAAGCTCCTTTGTCGTGACGGCATAGCCTTGACCAGTCGTTTCGTCGTTGCGGTGAGAGACTTTGCGAGACGCACTTGCGTTTTGTCAAGCGTTGGAGAAAACTGTCGTCATGACAAACGACAGCTTGGGGCGCCGCGCCGCGCCGGTGAGCCCGGCGGACGTGCTGATCGCCCGGCTCAAGGAGTGCCGGCGGCTGGCGGGGTGGAGCGCGCTGCAACTCGCCGAGCAGCTCGCCGCGCTCGGCGCGACCAAGCTGACGGCGAACATCCTGCGCAACCTGGAAGCCGGACGACGCCAGCAGGCCGTCAGCGTGGAAGAGCTGCTGCTGCTCGCGTTGGCGTTACAGGTGCCGCCGGAGGCGCTGCTGGCCCCGCGTGAAGGCGACCGGATCGACCTCATGCCGGGGCTGACCGTCGAGGGGCCGGACTTCCTGGCGTGGCTGCGCGGCGAACAGCCCTTACCGGGCACGGAGACCGACCCGGAGTGGTTCCGGAAGGCCGCCGCGACCGCGTTCGGGGAACATGGCGGTATGCAGGTCAGCGCCACGCTGCGCGCCGAGTTCCTGCAACGCGCCTCCGCTGCATTCGACGGGTTCCTCGCCATCAGCGACGCGATGGCCGAGGACGCCGAACGCAAGACCCGCGCTCAGGTGCGTGACCTGCTCACCGACATCAGGACCGCCGTCACCGATGGCGCGTCCACCGACGCCCTCGTCGCACAGCTCGACGGCTACCTCGCGAAGCTGCCCGCCACCGAATAGCCCCGACCAAGAACCGCCCGTAGCCCGAGACCCAAGCGGTGTCTCGGGGCGATAACTCATACCTATTGACCGCTCGACGGCCGGAATCTTCGGCCCGGCGAGCCGATCCTTGCTGCCCACATGACGATCCCGCCGTGTCATTGGGGCGGGTACGCCAAAGGCGCAGAGGTCCGCGGAGACGCCAGGCGGTCGGGACGCCGCATGGCGGCCGACCTCCGCCACTCACGATGAGTAGTTAGCGGACGCGAGAAGGCGTTCGGATCGCGGCAAATGAGTGCGTGGCCGACCGCCTGCAAACATGGCTCTACTCCGGATTAGCTTTCCCAGCACGCGCTCGCTGCCACGGACAGCGAGCACCGTTTTCCCCTTACGCGTACGACGGGCTGAGAGATCAGCCCCTTCGTGCAGGACGTGCCCGATCCGCTTCTTGTGAACGGGGTCCTTGACGTTGACCTGGCACGTCAAAGCAGAGGCGTCATGCTGGAGTCCATGGGGGGAGGTCTCAGTCCGTTACCGTGGGAACTATGACCGATTGGCTACCTTCCGATTGGCTACCTGTCCGGCGTCGTGAAGTCTCGGAGATCTTCGCGCTCCTGGAGAAGAAGGTCCCCGCCCGTGTGCTGGTGCTGGGCTCGCCTGGATCCGGCAAGACGACCTTGATGTACATGCTCCAGGACGAGTTGCGGCAGAGAGGCCGTTCCTCCTTCTACGTTCCCGTTGGGGGTATGCGCCTGCCGGGACAGCTCGGCGGCCGGGTGCTGAGCGCCGTCGGCAACTCCTCCCCGAAAGATGTGCTTGTCACTGGACGAATCGTGCAGTCCTCTGCCGGCGTGGTGTCCGTTTCCGAGGTTGTAGAGGTCCTGCAGCGTGCCGAGGTCCACCTGACGCGGCCTGTGCTCATCCTCGATGAAGTGGACGCCGCAGCGGATCCTATGGGCACAGTCTCGGCCATAGAGGAAATCAGCAAAGCACTTCCTGGCTGGCAGATAGTGGTGAGTACCAGGAAGGCCGGAGCCCGGCAAGGCCTCGATGGGTTTGATCATTTCGAACTCGGGAGCCTTAGCTTTGACGAGGCTGCCGTCTTAATGCGCCAGATCATTCCCGATGCAACCGATTCGCAAATTGAGCATGCCGTCCGACGCAGCGACGGATTGCCCCTCATGCTCCGGATCTTGGTAAAGCTCGACCTTTCCGATCTATCTCAGGCGCCGGTCGAGCAACTGATAGAGCAGTACGTGACGTCCGTAATCGGCGCCATGCCGGACGCCGAGTCGGCGCAATCACTGCTTGAGAGGCTTGCGTTGGTGGGAGGCCGCGAGAGTATTGCTGCACTCGTGACATGGTCAGGGCTCGCGAGGGAGGAAATCTCGAGTCTGTGCAACAACAGCCTCGTGGTAGTTGATAGCGATTTTGTCGCAGTCCTGCATGACCTCGTTGGGCTGACTATTGTGGCTCGGCGATTGCGCGAGTCTCCATTCCGGCTTGCCGACCTACGGTTCGGGACCGAGGAAGCGGAACGCGACGACCTCCTTGAGGCAAGCTTCGTGCCACGACAGAATCTTGAGTTGATCCTTGATCAGCGCCGGTCAGTCGTCGTCGGCGACCGCGGTTCGGGCAAGAGCGCGATCTTTCGCAAGCTATCTGTAGGCAGGGACGACGTTGACCTGTTCGCTGTGGCAAACCCTACCGATCTGCTACTGAAGATCGCCGGGACGGAAACTCAGGATACTGACACCTTGAGAGCCGCCTGGCTCGTCGTGGTTGCGGCAGTGGCAGCCGCTGCGGTGCCCCCATCCGCTCCTAAAGCGCTGCGTTTGCAGGCCGCGGAGTTACGTGCCGCGGTCGGGCTACCTAACCGTCCCATGGGCCGAGTCAGACGAACTTTGAGGCGCGCCGCGCGCCTATTTGGCGGGACGACGCTGAGCTTTGCGGTGGGACCTGTCAATCTACAGACGCAGTTGCCCGATCTGGGGCGTCGGAGGACGGCTACGGTCGATGTCGAATCTTTCTTGATTGAGCTGGATAGCCTGCTGGGGAAGACCGACCGCCAGGCGGTGGTGTTGTTCGACAGGATCGACGAACTTTTCAAATACGACCGTGTCCGGCAAGAGTCAGCTGTGCAGGGCCTCTTGCAGGTAGAGGGGCGAATCACCCTGCTGAACAGCATCGCCCTTGTTGTTCTTCTTCGAACCGATTTGTTTGAGCTTTACGACATCCAGGAGAAGAACAAGCTTGTGTCTCGCAGGCTCATGCTCGAATGGTCGGAAGAGGACTGGCTGCAGGTGCTGGTGAGACGGGTGCTCGCTAACGAATCGCTCGCCTGGGTGGCTGATCGACTGAAACTCCCCGACGGGGGATTCGAGACCCGCCCGGCGCTCGGTGTGCTCTTTCCCGCCGAAGTCGAGGGCCGTCCGATCGATCGGTGGCTTGTCGACTCTGTGCGCAACGGCAACGGCGATGTGTCACCCCGCCTGGCCGTCCTCTTACTGCATCTAGCTCGGGACTACTCAGCCCGGCAATCCGCGAACGTCGACGCGCTACCCTTATTCACGGCCGACGCAATCGCTCGTGCCATGACCGACGTGTCAGAGTTGAGCTTCTCCGAGGTTGTGAACGATTTCAAGGTCGGAACTTCGTTCGTACTGAATTGCCGTGCAGGTAAGCGAGCCACCTTCACTCTCGCCGATGTCGAGTCGTTCTTTCAACCGGACGAGGGCGCGATCAGTGAGCAGGTCCGCTTACTGGAGCGGCTGGGCTTCCTCGAGCGGATAGTGGTCGAGACTGCCGAGGGTCCGTTGTCGATGTTCCGTATTCCCGAGCTCTATACCCGCTGCTGGGAACACGGGTAGCCTCTGTGCAACGCGCCCCCGGCAGCACGCACTCGCCGCGCCCCAAGCGGCAGTACGTCGTGCCGTTGACCGGCGAATGCCCGCTCGTCGAAGCGCGGCCGCGCCCGATCCGCGGCAGACCTATTAGATGAGTACGGCCGATATTTTGTGGGATTCCTCACGTAACAAGGTGTCGGCCAGGCGGCATCCGACGTCATAACGTTGGAAGATTTCTGAGACGCGAGCAAGGTAGGTCATATGATGCAGGTATGGCCCAAGGACGACCTGCTATTCCTGCGGATCTTGAGCGCGCACTGATGGTTGAAGCTGGACATAGATGCGCCATCCCTACCTGCCGCGCCGTCGAGCCGCTGCAAATCGAGCACATAGTGGACTGGGCAGAAAATAAAGAACATGAGTTCGAAAACATGATCGTTCTCTGCTCAAGCTGTCATGATCGAAAAGTGAAAGCTGCCAATCCGCGCAAGCTGGACCGCAAGGCGCTTCAGCAGTACAAAGCCAACTTGCGCCTAGTTAACAATAAATACGGAGGAATTGAACAGCACATTCTCGAATACTTCGCGCTCAATCCGAGCGACGCAAGCATCCAGTTGGCCTATGGCCAGAAGTTTATGATCACCTACCTGCTCCGCGATGGCTTACTCGAACCGGTAGAAGCGACCGGAGATTTGGTGGTCGGAGACCCATCGAACCCGGAGCTAAGAGTCCTTCAGTCATATGGCCTATCGGAGTCTGGTCGCGAGTTTGTCGAAAAATGGATAAACGCCCGACCTCTCCCTGGCGGGGATGCCGTCGAAGACGGTAAATGATCAATGGCATTTTCATATAGATGCATGGCGTCCAGGTTTTGAGCACTCTCATCGGCAGATCCGTACACCGCTGCACCCCCGGAATGGTGACTTAACGTAGTCGACGGGCGTTCCGGGCCTGCGCTTGCCGGCGTACCCACGTCAATGGTCGCTGTGTACCTCGGCGCGTACGCGGCTCTGCACTCCTAGGCGTACGCCGACAGGTGTTGCCGTGCTGGCGGCGAAGCGGCGTCATCGTGGCAGTGAGCCCGGCCGGGGCGATAGGACCTGTTCGGCCGCATCGAGGGCCGCGGCGAGTGGCGCTAGGTGGGCCTTGGGCAGTTCCCCGCGGTCCAGGCCGCAGGAGTCGAGCAGCCCGGTGAGTCGGCGCAGGTTCTGGGCGGAGGCAACGCTGCGGCTCGCGGGATGGGCCAGGACGTCCCGAGCGGCATATCCGTCCTGGAGTGCGTGGTGGATGAGGTCGGCGGTGAGCCGGGTGGCAGCGGCGTCGTGGTGTCCGTTGAGTGCGTCGACGAGGGTGAGTCCGAGGCGTGTCCGGAAGACGGTGTGGGCCGGGTGGGGATCGAGCGTGAGGTAGAGGGCGCAGACTTCGTGGGCCTCGGTGCGGCTGATGGTGCTGGTGCACAGCAGGTGAAGACCGCGGGTCACGACGGCCTCCCACGGTTCCCCCGCTCGGGTTGTCTGCACGAGTGTCCGTGCTGGGTCGTGGCGGCCTGCGGTGAGGTGGGTGATGACGGCGATCTGCCTGCCGTCGAGCATGCGGTGGCCGATGCCGCGGTGCTGTGCGAGGCGGTGGAAGGCGTCGTCCCAGCGTTCGGCGGCGGCGAGGGCGTGCGCGCCGGTGGACAGCAGGACGGTCCACAGCCAGGCGCGGAGTTCGTGGTGCGCCTCTGAGGTGGTGGTGAGGTCGGTGGTGGGGATGTCGATGCCGTCGATGGTGATGTCGGTGCGGTCGGTGACGGCGTGGTACAGGGTTTCGAGCAGCGTCCAGGCGGTCGTACCGTTGCCGGCGCGGGTGTGCAGGCGGGCGAGGTTCACGATCGGTTCGAGGGCGTAGCGGCCGTCGTGGCGCTGCGCGAGGGTGGTGCGGGCGAGGCGGTGGCACCACTGGCGGGCGAGGTCCGGTAGCCCGCAGTCGGAGGCCAGCAATGCCGCCAGGTTGAACACGGCGGTTGCCGCGGCGATGTCGCCGCTGCGGGAGACGTCTGCGGCCTGGGCGCGCAGCGCGGCGACGCGTTGCGGCAGCGGTGTACAGGCGGGCCGGGGGCGGGCGATCAGCGGGAACCGTCGGGCGATCGTGGGGTTCATCGGCTTTCCACCCCGGCGGTCGCGGCAGCTTGGGGGCCGAAGATGACGGTCTGGGCGGCGGCGGCGAGGGCGGCCTGATCGGCCTCGGGGATGCCGCGCCGGTTCCAGGTGAAGACGACGTGGTGAGTGATCACCTCGCGCAGGCCGCGGGTCAGCTCGGCGCGGTGGTGCAGGCGGCCGAGCGCGGCGCCGGCGGCGGTGTAGGCGTCGAGCCAGGCGCGGGCGGCGGCCAGCGGCGCTCCGGCGTGGGTCAGGCTGTCCGGGTCGACGGCGAGGAGCCGGTGCACGGCTTCCTGGAGGGTGTCGACGTGGGCCGGGTCGGCGGGGTCGCGGTGCTCGGCGGTGCGGGCCCACACGTCGCCTTGTTCGTACCAGTCGAGACCGGCGGCGCGCATCAGCGCGGTGCACAGCACGATCGACAACTCGCGGCGGCGTCCGCCGGTTGCCGTGTCGGTAGGGGCGGTGAGTAGGTGGCGGCTGTCGAGGTGCCAGAGCCGGTGCGCGATGGCCATCGCGGTCGGGCCGCCGAACGCGTAGATCTCGGGTTCGTAGATCGATGGGCGGGCGGCGGTGAGGTGCCCGGCCCGGCGTACGGCGGTGAGGCGAGCGAGCAGCCAGGTGCCGGCGTCGCGTCCGCGGGTGGGCAGGTACCGCAGGCGCCATTGGTGGCCTTTGCGGACCACGAACCAGGCGGCGATGAGCCGGCGGTGTTCGGCTGCGGTCAGCAGCGGGACGACGTGGGCGACCGCGGCGGGTTCGGCGCGGGCCGGGTCGGGGAAGTAGAGGGTGATCTGCGACCAGGTCACGGGGTTCTCCGTCCGGTCAGGAGAGCAGCAGGAAGGCGTCCCAGCCGGTGACGCAAGCGTCGGCGTGGAAGGTGTGCAGCGCGAGGGCGGCCCCGGCGGCGCCGTCCATGAACTCCGGTGAGCCGGACGCTTCGGTGCCGAGCTGGCGGGCGAGGTCGCTGGTCAGGGCGAGTAGCTCGGCGCGGAGCTGCACGGCCATGGCCGGGTGGCGGCTGGTGGTAGCGGTGCGCCAAGCGGCTTGCAGCAGGCCGGCGATGCCGTGGCACAGACCGATGCCGGTAAGCCCGGTGCGGTGGCGCAGGGCGGCCAGCATGGCGGTCTCGGCCTGGTGCTGCCGGGCGGGGTCATTGAGGGCGAGGCCGGCGAGGTGGTGGGCGCGGGCGGTGCCGGCGGTGCCGTAGCACCAGGACGGCCGCTGCCGCTCAGGCCGGCAGTGGTCGGTGATCCAGCCGGGCCACCACGGCCCGGTGTGGTCGTGCCGGTGGTAGAGGTCGGTCCAGGCGCACAGCCGGGTCAGGGCGTCGCGGGCGCCGGGCGGTTCGTGGCCGCCGAGAACGGACAGGGCGAGCAGGGCGATGACGGCGCTGATGCCGTGGGCGACGCCGAGGTTGCCGTGCCCGTGCGGGAACTGCGGGTTCGGCATGCCGGCGAGGCCGGAGTCCAGCCACCACGGCGGCCGACCTGCCCAGTCGACGCGCGCGTCGGGCCCGGTGAGGGGTTCGGTGAGGCGGACGAGGTAGGCGAGGACGTCGCGGGTGATCGGCTGGTCGGGGTGGGCGCGTAGGTGGTAGACGCCGAGGCCGGTCAGGCCGTGGACGAGGTCGAACTCGCGCATCGGCAGCGGCAGACCGCGGTCGATGCGGTCGTGCGCGGCGGCGAGCCGGTCCCGGGTCAGGGCGGTGGTCCGCTCGTCGACCGCGGCGAAGGTGTGCTGGTAGCCGCCGAGGACGCCGGCGGCGGTGTGCAGCATCAAGGCGAGGGTCGGAGCGCCGTGGAACAGGTTCGCGTTAGGGCCGGCACTGACCGGTCCCGCGGCGGCGGCGCGGACCCAGGTGCGGGCGGTGGCGTCGTCGCCGGTCCCGGCCGCGGCGCGTTCGAGGTGCAGTAGCGCGATGCCGGCGGCGCCGCCCGCGAGGGACTGCGGGCCGATGCGGCCATCCGGGGACGGGCGGACGACTGCCGGATCGGTGAGCTGTCGGGCAGCGTGCTCCAGGACGGCGCCGGAGTCCGCTAGAGCGGTGAGGGTTTGGGTCATGGTCGGCTCCCGGTTCGGGCGTGCCAGCTCTGCGCGGCGGCGCGGGCGAGGTGCAGGCACACGTGTTCGGCGTCGCGGTCGGGTCCGGCGACGCGGGTGTGGTGCAGGTGCAGCAGGTCGGGCAGCAGAGCCGCCGGGTCGACGCCGGCGGCGGACAGCGCGGCGCGGTACGCGGCGAGGGCAGTGGCCCTGTGCTGCCATGAGGCGAGAACCGCTGGCCCGTCCGCGACGGCGGCCATGAGGGTCCGGTCGGGGTCGGCGAGCCGGACGGCCTGGTCGTAGACCGCCCGCGCGGGCGGCGCCTGGCCCAGTCGGACGTGCTGGAGCAGCCACCGCCGGGCAGTGTCGGGGTCGCCAAGGAACGCGGTGGCGAGGTCGAGCAGGCTGGCGGCGGTCCACGCCTGCCGAGGCACAGCGCCCCGACCGCTAGCGGCGACGGTCTGGGCGAGGACGGCGGCGGAGTCCGCGACGAACAGGGCTTCGGCGGCCGGGTAGGCGTGCGGGCCGCCGAAGCGGCTGATCTCGCCGAAGTCGGTGTCCAGGACGACCCGGCTGGCCAGGCCGTCGGCGCGTAGTTGCTGCGCCCACCTGCCGATGTCGAAGGTGTCGGCGCCGGCGATGCGTAGCCGCAGGTGCGGGTCGGGGTCGTGGTAGCGCTGGAACCACCACGTCGCCTCGGGGATCTCGTCGAGGAGGTCGGGCAGGTGGTGGGTGAGGATGCGGTCCTGCCGTTCATAGGCGGTGTAGACCTTGATGAGGCTGTGCCCGGTGCCGGGCAGCACGCCGTGGACGCGGACGTCCACGACCTGCGCGGGTAGGCGCGGCGCCGGTACGGGGACGGCGGTGGCGGCCAGGGGAATGACGATCTCGTGCGCCCGGTCGTTGATCCAGCCCGCCGGGGGCGGTGCCGTCCGGAGCACTGCCGGACCGTAGCGGCGCAGGTAGTCCTTCAGCAGGGCCTGGTGGGAGGGTTCGTCGAGGTCGAGGTTCAGGCGTTGGTCGCCGCTGCCCACCGACACCGCGGCCGGGCATCCGGTGGTCTTGCGCCAGCACGCGAGCTGGTCCTGCCAGGCGTGCACGTCGCCCGAGTCTGCGACCAGGTCGCCGGGAGTGAGCCGCCACCGGGCCTCGGCGAGGACCGTGCGGCCGTAGCGCACGGCGGGCAGGAACGGTAGATCGTGCGCGGCGGGCCCCCAGTCGAACGGGAGGCAGGGGGCGGCGTGCGCGGTGTTGGCTTCGGCGAGGAACCGGGCCAGGGGCAGCATCTGCTGGTCCGGGTCGACGGCGGTCAGCGGCACGGGCTGCACCGGCCGCCTCGTCGACAGGCTGATCAGGTAGAGGCGGTCGGGGTCGGCGGTGACGGCGATGTCGTCCACCGCGATCTGCCCCTCGCCGTTGTCGCCGCCGTACTCGCCCAGGGCGAGTACGTAGGGCAGGGTTTTCGGGGCGCGGGCGACGTCCATGCTGATCGCGTACCGGGTCGGCGCGGACAGCTGGCACAGCAGCGCGCGGTCGGCGGTCAACGGCGTGCCATGTGTGTAGGCGTCGGCCATCCGCAGCCGGGCTGTGGGTTCCAGCAGATCGAGGAGCCGTCCGGTGCTCGTGCCCGCATTCCGTGACACCCGGACCAGCGACAGGGTGAACCGGCCGTCCTCGATGTCGGTCATGGTGGACGCGTGGACGCGGACGGTCAGCTCTGTGGTCGCCGCGACCGCCGTGGGTGGCTCGCCGGTCAGCGCGGTGAGCATGCCGTCGTCCAGGACGATCTCCCGCTGCCCGGTCAGGGCAGCACGCTGCGCGAGGGCGAGCAGGGCCCGGTCCCGGCCGGTGACCGGCGGGTCCGCGGCCGGCGGGCTCCCGGCGTATCCGGTCGGGTAGCCGAGGCCGAGTTCGGGATCGACCGCGTCGAGGACCGGGACCAGGGCGTGCGGGCCGAACCGTTCGAGGAACCGGCGGTGCCAACCTGCCCATCCCGTCCGGGCAGCGGAGAGGCGGGTCAACGCGGCCGCGGCCCGGCTCGCCTCCGCGGTGACCGTCGCCGGGACGACCAGGTCGGCGTCCAGGAGCAGGTCGACGCCGAGCGGCGGCTCCGGCGAGATGGTGGCGGCGAGCGCGGCGAGCTGGCCGCGCTCGCTGGCGGCGTCCGCAGCGGTCGCAGCCCGGTCGTGGCGCCGTTTGACGGCGGCGACCTGGCGCAGCGCGTTGATGAGCGGGTTCTCGCTCGCGGGCACCGCTTCTTCGGGACCGTTGGTTGGGAGGTGTGCGAGGACGGCCAGCAGGGCGCCGAGCGGGTCGGTCGCGGTCGCCGGGGTCCGCAGCGCCGATAGCAGCAGCCGTTGCTCCAGCAGGCGGGTTAGGAGCCGGTCCGCGGCGTCCGTGCCGGCCCCGCACGCGTCGGCGACCTTCGCCGTCAGGCGTGCCCAGCTCACGGGTGTCGCTGCGGTGGCCAGCGCGGTGCGGACGGCGTCGGTGGCCCGGATGCGGACATGCACGGGGGCGCCGTCCGCGAGGGTGCTGGCGCGGTGTGCCAACACGATCTCGCCGCCGCGCACGCGGAGCAGGTCGTTGGCGCGCACCGTCAGGTGCGCGCGGATCTGCGGGTCGGCTTCCAGCCGGTCGACGACCGCCGTGAGCCAGGGGGTCCGGATGCGGGCGACCGGCCGGTGCGCGGCGCCGATCCGCACCATGCCGGACCCGCCCACGGTGGCCGGGGCGATACCGGCGAACAGGCCGTGCGGCGTGGCGCGGCCGGTGGCGCGCAGCAGATAGCGCAGGACCGACAGCACCACCCGGCGGTCGTCGCGGCCCTCTTGCTCGCCGGTCAGCGTCGCGCGGACCCGGCACATCAGGGCGGGGCTTGCCAGCGTCAGCGCCTGCGCGAACTCGGGCACCGTCAGCATGCGCTTCAGCCACCCCCGCCACGAAGTCGCGGCGTCCGCACTGGTCAGGTCCGGCCAGCCGTCAAACTGGGCCGGGTGGCAGACCGCGGCGCGCAGCAACAGCGCGTCGTCCAGGCTGCGGTACACGGAACTCCTCCTGTCACATCGGGTGCGCGGTAAGGGGCCGCGCCCGGGCCGGCCGGCAAACCGACCCGGGCGCGGCTGCTACGGCTAGCGCCGTGTCAGCAGGTGGTGCAGGCCGACTGGCAGGTGGAGCCGCAGTTGTCGTTGGTCATCTTGAAGATGCGCTGCACGGAGTCGCCGGCCTCGACGAACGTGATGTCGAGTTCCTCGATGCCCGACGTCGACGGCAGGTCGTCGACCGGTGCCGCCGGGACAGCGCTACGGGGCAGGACGGTGGGTGCGGTCATGATGTCCTCCTAATGGGGGTGGGGTGGATCCGCCGGACCACCGGGGGTGGTGGGCCGGACGCTGATGGTCAGGGCCAGGTGACCGTGAGGGTTCCGTGCCGCTTCACCGTCTTCCAGCCGGCCGGGACGGCGCCGGCCGCACCGGTCGGGTGGTACTGGATGACGGCGGCGTTGCGCCGGAAGTACTCGCCGCCCCAGCGGCGCACCAACGTCAGGAACTCGTCGCCGACGGCTGCGGCGTCGGGGCCGTGCGCGCGGACACCTGCCTCGTACTTGCTGCCGAAGTCGGCGCTGTCGCGTTTGAGGCGGTAGGCGAAGCTGCCGCCGCGCACCAGGGCCGGCATGCCGTGCCGCACGGGGGGCTCGACCAGGCCGTCGTCGATGGCCTGCTGCGCGGCGTGCAGCATCACCATCTGCTCCCCGCCGTTGGTCAGCAGGAATAAGGCCAGCTCGTCGGGCATGTCGAACTCGGTGTCGGCCCACAAGTCGATGCGCGGGCCGTGCAGCGCCTCCCGCAGCGCGGGCACATCGAGCGACGGGGTGTGCTGCGGGTCGAGGTAGAGGCCGATGTCGTCGGTGATCGTGACGAGCTTTTCGCTGGTCTGCCCGTCGCCCTGCATCGCCACGAACGCGCCGAGCCGGTAGTCGGCGGCGGTCAGGAAGTCGCCGGTGCGGTCGAACGCGATCAGCCGGGAGATCCCGGCGAAGCGCAGCGGCAGCACGATCCGGCCCGTGTCGGACAGCTGGTCGGGCCAGGCCGGTGGGATGTCCCAGGCGCCGACGGTGACGATGATCCGGTCGTACGGGGCGTGCGCGGGAACCCCGGCGTCGGCGTCGGCGTGCACGACGTTGACCCGTTCATAGCCGGTGGCGGCGAGGCAGGTCCGGGCCCGGTCGATCACGATCGGGTCGATGTCGACGGTGGTGACCTGTCCGGACGGGCCGACCATCTCCGCGATCAGCGCCGCGTTGTAGCCGCTGGAGCCGATTTCCAGCACACGCATGCCCGGCTCGATCCGGGCCTGTTCCAGCATGATCGCCTGGATGTGCGAGGCGGACACCACGCTCAGCTCGGTGCCGTCCGCGGCACGGACCGGCACCAGAGTGGTGTGGGTGTCGTATGCCTTCCGCAACGGCTCACCCGGCGCGAACTCGTGCCGCGGCACCGTCGCCAGCGCGGCAGCCACCCGCTCACAGTGGAGCACGTCCTGGGCACGCAAGGACGCGACCATGGCGGCGCGCAGGGCGGCGGGGTCATCTTCTCGAGTAGTAGTCATAGGGATCCTTCTCTCCTTGGCGGAGTGGTGAACGGGCGTCTTCTTTGTGGGACCAGGACGGTCTCGCAGGTGGGGGTCAGCGCGGACGCGAGATGTATATGGCGTCGCCTTGAAGGGCCGCCTCGCGGCGCGGATCGCGAGTTGGTTAGGAGGCGGGCACAGGTGTACGGAAGGACGGGCACATACTTACGGATTGAGGCCTAGCGCGTCGCCTAAACTCTGAAGCGCTATCGGGTAGGTGTCTACTCGAGGTCTTCGCCGATTCTTCGTATACCTGCGGCGAGCCGTTTCAGCTTGTCAAGGCTCAGGTGCTCGTCCAGCGCTGCGCCGATTGGCAGCACACGGGCCACTCCAATCGCTCGCTGCTTGAGCATGCGAGGGAGATGGGCACCCGGGATCCGCTGGTCCAGAACCGCTCGCACGTCCTTGAGACGATGCCGCCCTGCGTGGATCACCTCGGCGCTGCTCATCATCGGACTCCCTTTTCCGGATTGCTCCGCACCCAGCCGAGAAAGCGTTCGTAGAGGTTGTCAGCGACACCCCACTGATGGTCGGCGACGGCTTCCCGGTAGGCGCTCTGCATGTAGGCGGTCAGGTAGGACGTGAGGCTTGTTCTGTTGCCGCAGAACTCTTCGCGCAGCTCGGCTTTGGCCAGCGCACACGGCCAGGGGCACTTGCAAACTGAGCAGTCGAGGCTCGGCTGGAGCGGGAGGTGGGTTAATACCGTCACGGCAGTCACTTCCCGCAGTCGCGATACCGGCCCATATCCGAACGGCGTGGCTCCCATTCACGGCTGCGAGATCGGGTCGACATACCCCTATCCGCGCTGGGACGTAGCCCTGGAGCGCTGCCGGAGGCCGGCGCAATGCACGATGTCCGCTCGGGTCGGGGACGCATTAGCTCTCCTTGGCTCTGTCTTTGCACGAGGCGGAGTGAACCCGCTCGCCGCGACGCCTTCGATCGCAGTCACGACGAGCGGGCAGATCCATCTGCGGCGACTTCCGTCGACGTACCGTGGTGCCCCAGCCGGTTCGGAACGCCTCAGAACAAGCATCCGTCTCCTGCTGGGACCGTTCGCGAGCGAACACCTGCGGAGGTTCCCGCCGCTTCGGCGCCGCTTTGGGACTGAACAGGTGAACCCCCGACCATGATCGTGATCATGGTCGATGTAATGCTGGTCTCAGCATCCCTGGAACCCTCAGCACAGGCGACGAGCCGGGCGGGAAGCAGTGGATACCAGGGTGGAAATGCCGCGGATACTGTGAGTTCGCGTCGGTTGGCGGGAGGTTTCATGGGCGGGGTGTATAGGTGGACCGGGCGGGAGGTGCTGGCACTTCGACGCGCCCAGCGGCAGACCAAGCGAGGGTTTGCCGAGAAACTCGGCGTGACCCATCGAACGGTCGCCAACTGGGAACTAGAGCGCGTCACGATGACGCCGTTCTCGCAGGGACTTCTCGACCAGACTCTCGCCGACTCCACGCCCGACATCCGACAGCGATTTGAGGACTACCTCGCCGACCGCTCGGATAGAGACTTGCAGCTAGACCGATCCAGCCCGCAGCAGGACACCGATGGTGCGATCTCGGAAATTCCGTCACCGATGGTCCTGCTTGTTCCGCCCGAGGAGCCTGACATGGTCCACCGCGCCGACGTCGATGACGTGGTGGCGCTGCTCGCCGAAGCGGTCACGGCGCAGCCAGCTACGTCCGTCGCCGTCTGGGGCCCCGGCGGCTTCGGCAAGAGCACCCTCTCCACGCAGGTCAGCCACGACCGGCGCGTGAGGCAACTGTTCACCGAAATTCTCTGGGTGGAAACCGGCGAGCACTGCACCCCCGCACGCGTGGTGCAACTAATCGGTGACCTCTGCGTCCACCTAGGCGAGGCCCGCCCAGCACTCGCCAATCCCGAGCAGGCCGGCTTCCACCTAGCCAGAGTCCTCGGTGAGCGGCGAGCGCTGATCGTGATCGACAACGTGTGGTCCGCTGCCGACCTAAGTCCGCTACTGTTCGGCGGGCCGAACTGCGTCCGATTGATCACCACCCGCAATCTGCGGGTCTGCCCCGCGCGGACCAGCGCTTACCGCCTCGGACCGATGTCACCTCCGCAAATCCGAGAACTGCTCAGCCGTGCTGTGGCCGGGCTGGATTCCGCACACGCCTCGTACCTCGCGGACCTGTGTGGAGGCTGGCCGCTCCTGGCCAGCATCGTGGGAGCCAACGTCGGCCAGGAGATCGCCGCTGGCGCCGCGCAGGACGAAGCGGTCCTCGAGGCAAGCAACACGCTGCGCATCGGCGGACCGCATGCCCTGGACGTCTGGGATTCGCTACAGCGGCGTGCGGCGATCGGTCAGGCCCTGTCCTCCAGTCTCGCGAGCCTCGATGACAACCTCACGGTTCCTGGCGCTCCAAGGCTACGCGAGCGGTATCTGTCCCTCGCGATCTTCCCGGCCGCTACGGCCGTTCCCCTGTCGGTCGTGGCGACCTGGTGGGCTGGGGCGTACGGCTGGCACCGTTCCACCGTTCGACAATTCTGCCGCCTGCTAACCGACCGTTCCCTGCTCAGCGCCTACCGTGCCGACCAAGACGTGATCGTGCTGCACGATGTTTTTCGGGCCTACCTTCGCCATCTCATCGACGCGGACTGGACCTCGTTGCACCAGTCGCTACTCGATGCGTATAGGCCTGCGGGCGGGGACTGGGCAGCGCTCGATCCAGGGCAGACTTATCTCTGGCGACACCTTCCGTATCATCTGCGCGAAGCCGGCATGCTCACTGAACTGGTCGACCTTTTGGCACGTCCTGACTACTTGATCACCAAGGCTTTGCTGTGCGGCCCCGACGCTCTCGTCGCCGATCAGGCCGTCCTCCACAGCTGCCTCACCCGGCTAACCGGCGAATCCGACACCGCTCGGGCGGCAGTAACCTCCGCACTGGCCCTCACCGGCGCTGGCTTCCTCCTCGGCGGGCTCACCCGTCGCCAAGACATCGCGGCGACCCTGCTGGTCCGCTTGCTGCACACCGCAGCGGACTCTCCTGCAGCTCAGCAACTGCGGCGGCTCGCTGATGATCCGAACGACTTCATCATCGGGTGGGTTTGCCGAGAGCCTGCCGCAGCAAGCGAACACAGCGGGCACGTAGGGGCCGTCACCGCCGTGGCCGTCCACGAGGCCACGATCGTTTCCGGTGGCGAAGATAGCTCGGTCCGTACGTGGCACCCGGACCCGACCCGGCGGCGTGTATACGCAGGGCACACCGGCTGGGTGTTTGCTGTAGCGATCTCTCCCGATGGCCTCCTGGTCGCCTCCGCTGGCGACGACGCCGTGATCCGACTCTGGGACACCCGCACCGACATGACCACCGGGTTCCTTGTCGGCCACACCCGTCGGATCCGTTCCCTCGCCTTCGCACGCACGGGACGACTGCTCGTCTCCGGCGGCGAGGACGGCCAAATCCGTGTGTGGGACGTCGACCGGCTCGGTCTCATCCGAAGCATGCAGACCCCAGGCTGCCCGGTCTGGTCGGTCGCCATTAGCGACGACAAGTCCATGATTGCTGCCGCCGGCGAAGACGAATACCTCCGCCTCTACGACTTGGACACTGGGCAGCTCACCGACGAAGTCGCCGCGCACCGCGACTGGATCCGTGCGGTCGCGTTCGCGGCCGAGGCTCCGGTACTCGCCTCTGGATCCGGCGACGGCGGCGCCAAGCTGTGGAACGTCGCCGATCGACGTCTAAGCCCGATGCGACAGATCCCGCGGCAACCAACCCGACTGCGCGCCGTTACCGTTTCGCCCGGCGGCGACCTACTCGTCACCGCCGGAGAAGACGCCACGCTGCGCGCCTATTCCGCCGGCACGACCATCGACAATCGGCCTTCGCTGCCGGAGGTCGACTGGATCCGGGCTCTCGCCCGCACCACCGCAGGCACCATCGTCGCCGGATGCGAAGACGGCAGCCTCCGTACCTGGGACCACACAACCCAAGACCCGCCGACGGTGCTCGCCCCCGGAAGTAACACCATCTGGTCTGCCGCCTTCGCCCAACAGGGCCAATTGTCCCTGCTTGGCAAGGGAGACGGCCTCATCGAGGTCCGAGACAGCGCAGCTCAGACAGACCGCACCATCGTTGCCGGAGCAGGCAGGGTGTGGTCACTCGCCGCTGGCGGAGATTTCCTTGCTGCGGCATGCGGCGACGGCACCGTGCGGGTCTGGTCCCTGACCGACGACCGATGGTCCTTACACCTCGACCCGCAACAGGGACGCACCTGGGCCGTGGCGGTCAACCGCACCGGGACGCTCCTCGCCGCCGGCACCCGCGGCAACCTCCATTTGTGGGACCTACCGTCCGGTCGCCTGCTCTGGACCCGCGCTACGCACCACGGCGAACGCATCCGATCCCTGGCCTTCAGCGACGCCGGCAACCACCTTCTCAGCGGCGGCGGCGACGGCACCGCCCAGCTCTGGGACGCCGACATCAACCGGCAGATCACCGAGTTCAGCAACCCGGGCACCTGGGTCCGTGCCGTCGCCGTCGACGCCACCGGTGAACGGGCCGCCATCGGGTACGGATCGGGCACCATCCACATCCACACCCTCACTAACGAAGCCAAGCCCCACGTCACGCTCGCCGGACACACCGGCCGCCCGCTCATGCTCGGCTTCGCCCGACAGGCTGACCAACTCGTCTCCGCCGCAGCAGACGGCACCATCCGCGCATGGTCGCTCATTCGGCAACGCCAAGACGCCGAGGTCCGCATCGCCGCCTCCCTACAATGCGCTGCTTACACCGCCGACACCGACCGCATCCTGTCGGCTTCCGCTTCAGGAGCCACCATGGTCACCGTCGGCGACCCTACCGAGAAAGGCTGAAACCTCTCCATGACCACGCCCCTGCTGCCCACGGGCCCGGGTGCCGCCCGCACCCCCGGTATCACCACCGAGCCCGACGTAGCACCGCTGATCTTCGGGGAGCCCGGATCCTTCGCGCGCGGTGTCATGCGCGAACGACACCCCGCCCTGATCGAACGGATCCGTGCCGCGCATCCCTACGGCCCAGCCCAACATCACGCTCTCGATGCGCTGAAAGTCGAAGCAGTCGGCGCGGTCATGCGACCCCTCGATAGTGACGCACCGGACAGCGCCACATGGGCCGTCTGGGGAGCCGACCATTTCGGCCAGCCGTGGTCTCAAGCGCCGTTCCTCTGGGCGGAAAGCTACTTCTACCGCCGACTCCTCGACGCCGTCGACTTCTACACGCCCGGCCCGTGGTACTGGGTCGACCCATTCGCCCACCTCAAGAACGCCGAACTACACGACCCCACCCTCGAACCCGAGCTCGCCGCACTCGAGCACCTGCATGACCTCCCGCCCGAGAAGCGCACCGAGGCACTCCTGCTGGCGGCGCTGTGGGGCAACCGCGCAGACCTGGGATTCCGCATCGGCGTCGAAGCCGCCTCCGGAAAACACAAAGACGCCGCCGGCCTGATCGCCGACGACACCACCGCCGTCCTAGCCCTCCTGCACTCCGGTCCCCAGCGCATTACTGTGATCGCGGACAACGCTGGCCGGGAATTGCTGGCCGACCTCATCCTGATCGACCACCTTCTCGAACAGGACGATCGCACCGTCGTAGAAGTACACCTCAAACCCTCGCCGTACTACGTATCTGACGCCACCACCACCGACCTCACCGCCTGCCTACGACGACTCGCAAGCACCCCTGGAGCGGCGGCCGACATCGCCGCCCGGCTCTGGACCGCCATGCGCCAAGGCCGGCTCGACGTCAGGACGCACTGGTTCTACAGCGCGCCGTACTCGTTCCACCGCGCGCCCACCGACCTGACCAAGATGCTCGGAATGGCATCGCTCGTGCTGCTCAAGGGTGATCTCAACTACCGGCGACTCGTAGGCGACTGCATGTGGCCGGCCACCACACCGTTCCCGGCGGCCGCCGGGTACTTCCCGGCTCCGGTTGCGGCATTGCGGACCCTCAAGTCCGAGGTCGTGGTGGGGCTCTCATCCGAAACCGTCAGAACCTTGGATGCAGATGATGCGTGGCGTACCAGCGGCACCTGCGGAACTGTGCAATTCCTGGCCGCCAGCAGCTAAAAGGTCCGAGCCACGACGAACGGCCACCCAGCCTGCGGTCGGAAGTACAACCTATCGATCGCGTGAGCCCGTTTCGTTCACTAACAACCCGAGAGCTCGTCCGAGAGGGCTAGCCGAGCAGTTCGCGGGAGCCTTGACGCAGAAGGGCAGCCGCGACTGAGGTGCCGAGCGTCACCGCGGTCGGCGTGCCACTCGTGTACGTCGAGAACGTCTTTGCCGTCGCGGCCGTCGACCCGTGCGCGAAGATGAAGGGCGTCCGTCGGGTTCGGTGCGGGCGAGCGCGCCGATCGGGGAGGGACAGTTGCCTTGCAGGGTGTGCAGCATGGTGCGCTCCGCCACTGCCTCGGCCCAGGCTCCCCGGTCGCCGAGCACGGCAACGAGTTCCAGGGTGGCGGCGTCTTGGTCAGGGCGGTGCAGGACGAGGGCGCCGGAGCCGCCTCCGCGGGAACCCATAGTGTCGACTTCGATCGAACATCGTGCAAACGTCTCTGGCCAGCCACCCCGCAGCGTCCTGCTATATCAACCGCAGCCGCAGGTCCGTCCTGAGGTGGCGCCGGCCACGTCCTGCCAGGTCGGGTCGGCCTCGACCGAGGGCTGCGGCCTGCGGCTGGCTCGCAGGCGCCGCTGAACGGGTATCCGTTTCGCCGAGATCAGTGCGATTTGATCATGACCACAAGAGCTTGCCTGCAGGTATTCTCGCCCCTGTGGCGCGTTCATACTCTGACAAGACACTGAAGCTCCTTTTCGGCCGAGCCAACCATTGCGCATATCCGGGATGCGTTGAGGGTCTGGTTTTCGAGGACCGCGGCATGCTGACTGTAGTAGCAGAGATTGCGCATATAAGATCAGGTTCACCCAAAGGTCCACGCTACGACCCGAGCTATCCTTCTTCGTTAGTCGATGAAGAGGAAAATCTTCTGCTGCTTTGCGGAGTCCATCATAAGCCGGTAGATGACCACGTATCCGCCTATTCGGTCGACGAGCTGCTGATCTGGAAAAGGCGACAGATTGCTGGGCCCCGGCGCCAACTTACAGCCAATCAAGTTGCCAGCATCCGGACACATTACGACCTAAATGCACTTGGGCACGAAAATTTCGAAAAACTATGTCAAGCCATTGCTGTTCTAGTGATGGGTAGGGCGACTGAGCTCGGGCTCCCGGGCCGCCTTGCATGGGACGCCGCCTTTCGGGGTCGCCTGGAGTCCTATCCAACCAGAGATAACCCCTGGCAAGGACACGTTGCGATGCAGGCGATCTTCAAGCCCGCAACAATAGTCGGCGAATCAGCAGGTAAGTGGCTGCATCGCCAGATCGTACGTGAGCTTGAGAGAGTGGAGTCCTATTCGCGGAGGAAAGCGGGACGTCCTGATTATCTTATTATTGCTAGCAATGTCTCACTCCCTTCCGCCCCAAATGCTAACGGGATAGACTCCATTTACGCCTTCCTGCATGCCGAAGGAAAAAGGATAGGAATTCAAGATTTTGCGATCTGGGGAGAGCCGGAACTGTCCAGGTTCCTAGATGCGTATCCGGATGTTCGGTACGCCTTCGCGAATGTGATGACATCCAGAGTATCAATGCAACAGTTATTGCAGTCTTTGCAGGATTGAGGCCAGGCCTCGTCGGCCACGACATGCTCATCTGCCGCAGACAAGGCGTGTCCCGCCTCACCCAGCCGTCACCATGCGTAAAATTGTGAGGCTGGCCGAGTACGCGTAAGCGGGAATCGCTGAGGGTGGAGCCCAAACTCGCGATCATCGAAATAGGCGAGATCTCGGTTGTGCCAAAACTCAACGACAATTGGCGCCCTCTGCCTCGCACGGCAGACGGGTCCAGCAGTCACGCTGAGCCGGGATTTGATCATTAGCCCCGGAATGGTGCTCTCGATCGGTCCGAAACCTTAACGCTCCCGTTGACGATTCAAGCGGACATTTGCATAGCACGGCCACCAATGTGGCGGTCGGAGGCATTATTCGAAGCTACTGGCGTAAGCAGAGAAAGGAGCTCAGTGTTGTCGGCTTCAGGTGCCCGGCTCGGCGCCGCGTGGATCTCTCGGAACGAGACCGTCGCGCCGTCAACCCCTCTAGAGCGCGGGCATCCAAGGTGACGCGAGTCACTCCCGGAGAGAGAATTCGGCGTGATGGTGTCGCCTGCCGCCGCCCCGGCGCGCCCCGTGTTCTTTCGTTTGCTACCACAGTGCGCACATAGAGATCAAAAACCCGGCTTCCCGATTCGGGGGCCGGGTCTCTGACCTGCAAATACTTTGTAGCGGTGACAGGATTTAAACCTGCGACCTCTGGGTTATGAGTCCAGCGCAGAGTTCACATCCTACGCTGCTGGGCGATGTTTTAGCAGGTCAAGAGTTCTTTCTGATGTCGCTTCGTGTCGCGGCGGGTTGCCTCGTGGTGGGGTGTCTGCGACCACGTGGCGACCACGGAATACCCATATGGCTCGATGGTGGGACGTGCGTCACCTTAGAGCTGCTAACACGATCTGCTGAATCGATGTTGATCAGCGCGTCGATGTGAAGATCGGTCTCGTTCGGCTGGGTGTGAGCAAGCCGTGGA